>DATJWB010000023.1:0-10602 GCA_035501495.1 Bryobacteraceae bacterium
ATAGATGCTGCAGATGTGGCGCAGGCACTCCTGCCTGCCGCGTCCCCACTCATGGGGACGCTTGTCGGGCATGTACATGCCTGCCGGACGTGCAGAGTGTCGCTGGCGGCCGAGGGTTTTCGAGGTACCGTGTGGCGTCCGGAGTCCAATTCAGCCTCCGGACGCCACAATCTTAACTACCTTTAATGGATGGAAGTATCCGAGCCGCGGGCGCGAATCGACTCGACCATGATCGTATTGCCGTGGCGTGATCCATAGATCACCACCGGCATATCGCCATTCCGGTCGCGCTTCAAATCGCCGTGTTGGAACGCTGCTTCTGCCTTGTCGTTGCCGGCTTGATCGAGCATCCGCACTCTCCCATTGGTGTGAACCGCGAAGCTGGTGGTCGAGCCCTGCGGGGCGCACCGCACCCACGACTTTTCACCGGACTGCGACTGATTCTGGTTGTAGCAGCCGGCATCCATCAATTGCCCTCTGTAGACCACCGGGGCGCCAAAGCTGAGCGCCGCGGCGAAACACAGAAAGGCTCCGCATTTCAAAATAGTTCTCATATTCTTTCTCCCCCCTTGGGAGGTCCGGTCAGGCACAGCCTGCCCAAAGGAGAATGTGCAATCCCGGGGCCATGGATGGAATCGCCCAACCAAGCCCGCGATACACCGCGCGCTACAATGCTGATGTATGCGCGGCTGGCTCTTCCTCATGCTGGCTTCTCCGGCGATCCTCTCCGCCCAGAAGCGGCCGTTCGACGTGAACGCCATGATGGAGCTGAAACGGATCGCCGATCCGCAAATCTCTCCCGACGGCCGGTGGGTGACGTTCACCGTACAGTCTGTCGATGTCGCCCCCAACAAGAAGCCGATGCAGGTGTGGAGCGTGCCGCTCGATGGGGGACTGCCGCGCCAACTGACGCACGACGGAGAAGCCAACCAGCGGGCGCGCTGGTCGCCCGATTCGCGGCGTATCGCGTATCTCTCCGACCGCTCCGGTTCTTCGCAAATCTGGCTGATGGACCCGGACGGCGGCAACGCCAAACAGGTGACCAGCCTTCCCACCGAAGCCGACGGCGTGCTCTACTCTCCCGACGGCAAGAACCTGGTCTTCACAAGCGAGGTCTATCCGGATTGCGGCCCGGACAATGCATGCAATCAGAGGAAGCTCGATGCGGAAAAGGCCGGCAAGGTCCGGGCGCGAATCTACACAGACCTGCTCTACCGCCATTGGAACGCCTGGGAATCCGCGCGGCGCAGCCACCTGCTGGTGGTTCCGGTTGGCGGCGGCGCGGCCAGGGACCTGACCCCGGGCTCGCACGAAGTGCCGCCGTTCTCGTTGGGCGGCCCCGACGACTACGATATTTCGCCTGACGGCAAAGAAGTCTGCTACTCGATGAACGTTGACCCGGTGCCAGCCACCAGTACGAACTCCGACCTGTACGTAGTGTCGATCGATGGCGGCGATTCGCGGCGGATCACCGCCACCCCTGGCGCGGACGTGAGCCCGCACTACTCGCCGGATGGCAAGTACCTCGCCTGGCGCGCGCAATTCCGGGCGGGATACGAGAGTGACCGGTTTCGCCTGATGGTGCTCGAACGAAGCACCGGCAAGGTCAACAACCTGACCGATTCGCTGGACCGCTGGGTGAACAGTTTTACCTGGTCCCCCGATTCGGCAAACCTGTTCTTCACCACCGCCGACCGCGGCCGCCAGGCGATCCAGTTGATCTCCGTGAATGGCGGCGCCGCGCGGATCGCCGCCGCGGGCGACACCGAGCTCGACGACATGCAGTTGACGCACGACGGCAAGACCATGGTCTACACGCAGCAGACCGGCGTCTCCCCCATCGAGATCTATCGCGCTTCGTCTTCCGGAGGCCCGGCCGTGGCGTTGACGCGCCTCAACGACCCCGTGCTGAATGCCTGCGAGCTTACACCGCTCGAAGATTTCTGGGTGGAGACCGCGGATGGCGCGCGAGTTCAGAGCTTTGTGGTGAAGCCGTACGGGTTTACGCCCGCGCGGAAGTGGCCCATCCTGATGCTGATCCACGGCGGGCCGCAAGGCAACTGGGGCCATAGCTGGACGTACCGCTGGAATGCCCAGGTCTTCGCCGCCGCCGGTTACGTGGTGGTGATGCCCAACCCGCGCGGTTCCACGGGGTACGGCCAGAAGTTTATCGACGAGATCAACCAGGATTGGGGCGGCCGCCCGTTCGACGACATCATGGCGGTGACCGACAAGGTAATCACCCTGCCTTACGTTGACCCTGCCCGCATGGTAGCCGCGGGAGGTTCCTACGGCGGCTACATGGTCGATTGGATGCTGGGGCACACCCAGCGCTTCAAAGCGCTCATCACGCACTCGGGTGTGTACGATCTGACCAGCGAGTTCGGCGCCACCGAGGAGTTGTGGTTCCCGCTTTGGGAGATGGGCGGCACGCCTTGGGACAAGCCGGAAGATTACGCCCGCTGGTCGCCCAGCCACTACGTCAAGGATTTCCATACCCCCACGCTCGTGATCCATGGCGAGCTGGATTTCCGGGTGCCCTACACGCAGGGGCTGCAGCTTTTCACGGCCCTGCAGATGCAGAAGGTGCCGTCCAAGCTGCTGGTCTTTCCCGATGAAGGACACTGGGTATTGAAACCCCAGAACAGCCTGCTCTGGTATAAAACGTTTATTGATTGGATCGATTCCTGGGTAAAAAAGTGAAAGTCATCATTGCAGCGGCCCTCCTGGTGGTCATCGCGATTGTTTCGCTACTGGTGATGTCCGGACACACGGCCCTCACCGTAAATCCCGCGGTCAAGGTGATTGGCGTGAGCACGCCGGTTTCCGTGACCCTGACCAACCCGCACGGCGTGCGACACGTGAGCGCCTGGCTGGAACAGGGCGGGGCGCGCTATCCTCTGTTCGACGAGCGATCCAGCTCCAGCCGGATCTTCTGGAGCCGCCACCAGTCTCCGCGGAATGTGAGCTTCGAAGCCGGAAAGAACAAGGCGCCGGCATTGAAGGAAGGCCCCGCAAAACTGACGGTGGAAGCCGTTTCGAACGATTTCCGGGGCAGCACGGATGCGGCGTCGTACGATCTCAATGTGGTGCTGGCGCCGCCCCGCGTGGTCGCCGACGGTTTCCAGCATTACGTCAATCAGGGCGGGATGGAACTGGTGGTGCTGACTCCGGGCGGGTCGTGGACAGAAGCGGGTTCCAAGGTCGGCAAGTACACATTCCGAAGCTTCCCCCTGCCGGGCACTTCGGACCAGCGCTTCTCGATGTTCGCGTACCCGTGGGATCTGTCGCCCGAGGTCGTGCCGGAAGTTTATGCGCGCAACATGGCCGGCACGGAAGCGGTCGGCCGCTTTTCGTTATTCAAACTGTTTCCCAAGAAGTTTCGCGTGCGCGATTTCGAATTGACCGATGCCTTGATGCAAAAACTGGTGACCTCGGTGGATCCCACCGGCCAGTTGGCGCCGGGGCCCGACCTGCTGTCGCGATTCCTCAAAATCAACGGAGAATTGCGCCGGAAAAACAACCAGCAGATGGCCGACCTGCGTTTCAAGACCGAGGAGAAGATCCTCTGGAACGGGCCGTTCATCCACTACGGCAAGGAAGAGGCGGTTTTTGCCGATGTCCGCAATTACATCTATCACGGCAAGAAGGTGGACCAGCAGGTGCACCTGGGCTACGATCTTTCCGACGTTCAGAATGCCCCGGTAAACGCCGCCAACGACGGCCGCGTGGTGTGGGCTTCGGATCTCGGCATTTACGGAAACTGCATCGTGCTCGATCACGGCTATGCGCTGCAATCGATTTACGGGCACATGCGGCAGATCGACGTGAAGGTCGGGGACATGGTGAAGAAGGGCCAGAAGATGGGCATCGCCGGAGAAACCGGGCTGGCCGGCGGAGTCCACGTGCACTTCAGCATGCAGATCGACGGCGTGCAGACGAACCCGCGCGAGTGGTGGGACGAGCACTGGATCCACGACCGGATCCTGAGCAAGCTCGATCCCTCGCGGGCGGCGGCCAAGACCGATACAAGCGCGGTCGAGCCTGCACCCCGAGCCAGGCGGAAGAAGCGGTAACAATGAACGCGGATGGGACTCGCCTTCTCGATTGGAAATGCCGGTTTCGGCGGCGGGCGCCTGCGCAAGACGCTGCTCAAACACTTCGGCCTGCCCCCTGGCGACATCGTGACGGCGGGCCGCCAGTTTCCGATCGCAGCAAGAGTGGATGTCCAATTCGCAATTGAAGATCTGTTGCGAAGCCGGGCCGGGACGAAGCTGCTCGGGATCGTGTCGCCAAATCCCCACGAGCCGCCCACCCTCGCCCAAGCCCTCGGCCAGAATCCCTTCGCACTGGACGCGGGTCCGCTTCAGCACGACGAGATCGACGTGGGAGAGACGACTCCCGTGCGCTGCCTGAAAAACGGATTGTGGCTGTCGCGCGAAAACGATCTGCTGCTGGCCATTCTGATGGCGCCGGGGGGCCGCTTTGGACTCTACTCCGGCGTGCAGGTCGAGATTGCAACGCCGGTCGGCGAACCGGGCGCACTGGTCTCCCAGGAACTCTTTCGCCAACTCGAACTTCAGGTGGCCCAAAGCCGAACCGATCGCGGGCGCGTCATCTCACTCGAAGGACAGATCCATCCCATGGGCGGCGGCAGTATGGTCAAAGTCCATCGGCTCTCGAAAGTACGCGAAGATGTCATCCTGCCTCACAAAACCATGGCGATGCTCGACCACAATGTGGCTGGATTCATCAAAGCGCGGGACCAGCTCAAAGCTCTGCAGCTTCAGGCGCGGAAGGGGCTCTTGTTTTATGGCCCGCCGGGGACGGGCAAGACGTACACCATCCACTATCTGGCTTCGCAAAGTGCCAAACCACACCACCTTGCTGGTCACCGCCGAACAGGTTGCTTTGCTCGGCGAGTATTTCACGCTGGCGCGGTTTCTCCAGCCATCGATCATGGTGATCGAGGATGTGGATCTGATTGCCCCGGAACGTACTCACATGCATGGCCCCTATGAAGAAACGCTCCTGAACAAAATCGACGGTCTCCGCGAGGATGCGGAGGTGCTCTTCATCCTGACCACGAACCGTCCCGACCAAATCGAACCGGCGTTGGTTTCGCGGCCCGGACGCATCGACCAGGCAATAGAGTTTCCATTGCCCGACGAGGAGGGCCGCTCGAAACTCACAAAGTATATGCCCGCGGACTGAGCGTTCCCGACGAGATCATGGAACTGATCGTCAAGCGCACGAAAGGCGTCAGCGCGGCATTCATTAAGGAGCTGATGCGGCGCTGCGCTCAATTCCAGATCGAGTTCTCCTCCGGGGGCGTCCTCACCCGGCAGGCCGTGGATGCGGCAATCGAGGAGATCCTGTTTGCCGGCGGTACGCTGAATCGACGGCTGCTTGGCGGCGAAGGTGCTGAACCGATTCCAGGGAAGATCACTCAGCTCGCGATGTAGCAGATCCGCGCTTTCCGCTCCCTTGTGACGTGGCGGGCACTTGTGCCTGCCGCGCCCCGACTCATCGGGGCGCTTGTCGGGCGTATACAGTGCCAGCTAGCCCTCCTGTTTACAGCAAAGCTAATCGGAACGATAGTTCCATGTCATCGGGCGAGCATCGCGAGTGCCTCCCGGACCGGTTCGCCGAGACCCCCGGGGATGCCCGGCCGGAACGATTCTTCCGGGTACGTGCGCTCCGCAGACCGGTCCTTCGCGGCAGACGCGTGCTGATCCGAAAATCGTGAATATCCTCGGGTGCGGGTTGGCGGTCCAGCTTCCGGACCAGCCTCCGGACCGTCAGCAGCACCGTCCGAGACAATCGCGCGCCCTGACGAATCAGCGGCGCGCGTTCGCCGCATGTTATACTCCAGGTTTATGGCAGTTCGTCCCGCTGCGCATCATCACCATCTTCATCATTCCGTGCGCCGGGCCACGTTCTGATCTCAATCAACCTGAAATTGGAAAGGACGCCCGCCGCAGTAATGGCGGGCTTTTTATTTGCACACGCGATGAAGCTGGACTTCCAAAAGGCTGACGGTCTGGTGACGGCTGTTATCCAGGACCACTCTTCCGGCCGCGTCCTCATGGTCGGATACATGAACGAAGAGGCCTTCCGCCGCACCGTTGAGACAGGATACGCCACGTTCTACAGCCGCTCGCGGCGGAAGCTCTGGGTGAAAGGCGAAAGCTCCGGCCACCGCCTCGCCGTCAAATCGATCTCCACCGATTGCGACCGCGACGCCGTGCTCGTGCAAGTGGAGGCCCTCGGCCCCGGCGTCTGCCACGAAGGCTATCAGAGCTGCTTCTTCCGGCGCCTCGAAGACGGCGACTGGCGCATCTCCGACGAGCGCGCCTACGATCCTGCCGCGGTCTACGGAGAGAAGGCGTGAAACTCAAGCTCGGCATTCCCAAAGGAAGCCTCGAGAACGCCACCATTGAACTCTTCCGCCGCGCCGGCTTCGCCATTACCACCAGCAGCCGATCCTACTTCCCCGCCGTTGACGACCCCGAAATCGAGTGCATGCTGATCCGCGCCCAGGAGATGGCGCGTTACGTCGAAGACGGCATCCTCGACGCCGGGCTCACCGGCCGCGACTGGATCGAGGAGAACGAATCCAACGTGGTGGCCGTCGCCGACCTCATCTACGCCAAGCAAAGCTTCGGCAAAGTGCGCTGGGTCCTCGCCGTGCCCGCCTCTTCCGGCTTCCGTTCCGTCAAGGACCTCGAAGGGAAAATCATCGCCACCGAACTTGTGGCCACCACCAAACGCTACCTCGCTTCGAACGGCGTCAGCGCCAAGGTGGAATTCAGTTGGGGCGCTACCGAAGTCAAACCGCCGGTCCTGGCCGACGCCATCGTAGAGGTCACCGAGACCGGCTCTTCGCTCCGCGCCAACAACCTCACCATCATCGATACCGTGCTCGAATCCAATACCCAGTTGATCGCCAACCACGACTCGTGGAAGGACGAGCAGAAACGGCGCAAGCTCGAAGACATTCGCATGCTGCTCCAGGGCGCCATCAACGCCCTCGGCAAAGTCGGGCTCATGCTCAATGTCCACAAGGACAACCTGCGGGCGGTGCTCAATGTGCTCCCGGCGCTCAAGCGGCCCACCGTCTCGCACCTCAGCGACGAGGAGTGGCTCGCCGTCAACACCATCCTGGATGAATCGGCCGTGCGCGACATCATTCCACGACTGAAACAGGCGGGCGGCGAGGGAATCGTCGAGTACCCGCTGAACAAGATCGTCCCGTGATCCGCATTCTCCCAGGCAAAGACATCGGCCGCCTTCTGTCGCGCAAGGCGGCCAAACTGACCCAGGCGGAGGAGATCGTCCGCCCTATTCTCGACGACGTACGACACCGTGGCGATCGTGCCTTGCTCGAGTACGCCCGCAAGTTCGATGGCTTCGCGCGCAAAAGCGTGCGCGTGCCCGAGGCCGACCTGCGCGCTGCGTGCACCTCGCTCACGCCGGAGTTTCGCTCTGCCGCGGAAACCGCCGCGGCCAACATCCGCGCCTATGCCGAACAGCAGATGCCTCGCGAGTGGACAGCCGAGCAACATCCCGGCCTGCGCCTCGGCCAGATCGTGCGGCCCCTCGACACGGTGGCCGCGTACATCCCGTCCGGCCGATATCCGCTGCCCTCCACGCTCCTCATGACCGTCGTCCCCGCGCAGGTCGCCGGCGTGCCGAACATTGGTGTCGCCTCCCCGAAGCCGGTCGCCGAGGTCTTCGGTACCGCCGGCCTGCTGGGCATCACCTCCGTCTTCGAAATGGGCGGCGCGCAGGCCATCGCCGCCTTCGCCTTCGGAACCCGCACCGTGCCGCGCGCCGACCGCATCGTCGGCCCGGGCAATATCTACGTAGCCGCCGCCAAGAAACTCCTGGCCGGCGAAGTCGGGATCGACTTCGTGGCCGGCCCCACCGAAATCCTGATCGTCGCCGCCGAAGGCGACCCGCGCCATCTCGCGGCCGACATGCTGGCGCAAGCCGAGCACGACGTGGATGCCTCCGCCGTGCTGCTGACCACCTCCCAACGACTCGCGTCCGCCGTCGCGAAAGAGATCGAGCGTCAACTGCCCGGCCTGCCCACCGCCGCGGTTGCCCGAAAGGCCATCGCCCGCAATTCCGCGATCGTTCTGGTGCGCTCTCTCGAAGAAGCCCTCGAGATGGCCAACCGCTTCGCCCCGGAACACCTTAGCATTCCCGACTCCAGCATGCTCGCGAAAGTCCAACACGCCGGCAGTGTGTTCGTCGGCCCGCACAGCCCCGAAGCGGCAGGCGACTATGCGTCCGGCCCGAATCACGTGCTGCCCACCAGCGGGGCGGCCCGCATCCGCGGCGGCCTCTCCGTCACCGATTACCTCAAGGTGATCTCGGTGCAGGAACTGTCCGAGACAGCCCTGCGGCGCCTCGCCCCCGCGATCACCACTCTCGCCCGCGCCGAAGGCCTGGAAGCTCACGCCCGCTCGGTGGAGGCGCGCCAACTCCCGGGGGCCCACACCACATGACGAAATCCCCGAAACTCCCGAAGGGCGCCATCAAGCCCCGGCCCGCCGTGCTCGCCATGGATCCCTACTCGCCCCCCACTGCGGGCCGCGCCGGCAAACTGCGCCTGGATTTCAACGAAAACACCGTGGGCTGTTCGCCGCGCGTCATCGCCGCCTTGAAAGAACAACTCGATTCGGCCGCCCTCTCCGTCTACCCCGAGTACGGCCAGGCCAAGCAGACCATCGCCCACTACTTCCACGTCCGTCCCGAACAGTTCGTCTTCACCAATGGCACCGACGAAGCCATCCAGGTCTTCATCAACACCTACGTGGACGATGGGCAGGAGGTGCTCTTGCTCAAGCCGGCCTATGCCATGTATCGTTTCTACGCCGAAGTGGCGGGCGCCAAAATCCGCGAAATAGAGCACCAGGAGCCGGGCCTCGAATTCCCGCTCCAGGCCTTGCTCGACGCCATCACACCGGAGACCCGCGCCGTCATCCTCGCTAACCCGAACAACCCCACCGGCACCGGCGTCTCGCTGCTGGGCATCGAGCGCATCCTGCATCGAGCCCGGAAAGCTGTCGTCATGGTGGATGAGGCTTACTACGAGTTCTCGGGCGTCACCGCGCTCACCGAAATCGAGCGCGTGCCGAACCTGTTCGTCTGCCGCACCTTCTCCAAGATCTTCGGAATGGCCGCCATGCGTCTGGGATGCCTGTTCTCGCACCAGGCCAACGTCGCGCGGCTGCACAAGGCGCAGTCTCCCTACAGCGTCAACTCGCTGGCCATCATGGCCGCCGAAGCCGCCGTGCAGGACACCGCCTTTATTCAGAACTACGTCGCCGAGGTCCTGGCCGCCCGCGAACTGCTCTGCGTCGGCCTCGAAAAGCTCGGCATCCGTTATATTCCGAGTTCGGCGAACTTTGTCCTCGGCTACTTCGGCAAACGCGCCATTCCGGTGCGCGATGCCCTCCGCGAGCGCGGCATTCTCGTCCGCGATCGGAGCTACCAGGCGCCCGGATGCGTCCGCATGACTGTCGGCACGCGCGAACAGACGCGCAGGCTGCTCGCCGCCCTCGAAGAGATCTGGACCCATGAGTAAGCCGCGCTTGATCTTCGACATGGACGGCGTCCTCGTGGACGTCGCCGAATCTTATCGCGAAACCATCGCCCGCACCGTCGAGCACTTCACCGGCACGCCCGTCACCCGCGCCCACATCCAGGAGTACAAAAACCAGGGCGGTTGGAACGACGATTGGCGCCTGACCCACCACATGGTAACCAATGCCGGAGTGAGCGTTCCCTTCGAGTCGGTACAAGCGCAGTTCCAGCGCCTCTTTCTGGGAAGCGGCCCTGACGGCCTGATCCTCCGCGAGAGATGGATCGCGCGTCCCGGCGTCCTCGAAGCATTAAGCGGGCGCTTTCGCCTCGCGATCTTCACCGGCCGCCCGCGCGCCGAAGCGCAACTGACGCTCAATCGTTTCGCGGCCACCCTGACCTTCGACCCCATCATCGCCATGGAGGACGTCGAGAATCACAAGCCGGCCCCCGAGGGCCTTCTGCGAATCGCCGAGCCGGGTTCCTACTACATCGGCGACACGGTTGACGACGCCCGTTGCGCCCGCG
The DNA here is from genome assembly GCA_035501495.1 of Bryobacteraceae bacterium. Taxonomy (GTDB): domain Bacteria; phylum Acidobacteriota; class Terriglobia; order Bryobacterales; family Bryobacteraceae; genus JAIQFL01. Next base: position 10,123 of record DATJWB010000023.1, read on the forward strand.
CCGCAAAGGTCCCGTTCATTGGAATCGCTGCGCCGGGCAATCCTCTTTATCTCGACCTGGTCTTTCTTTTCCAGGCCGAAGGCGCCTACGCGATCGTGGACGACATCAACTATCTCGAAGAGGTCTTCGCATGACACGTGGCTCGGCCAATTGGTGTGGCGCGGACACTCGTGTCTGCCGTGTCGAGACTCGTCTCGACGCTTTTCGGGCTTTGATCAAAGGTCGCGCCGAACCTCGGCGAATGAAGGGCTCCACATTTGCGCGAAAAAGCGTCCCCATAAGTGGGGACGCGGCAGGCAGGAGTGCCTGCGCCACAGGCAGAGCGTATGAGAACGTCTAAGCTCCAGCGCGACACCAGGGAGACCCGCATCTCGGGAGCCCTCAAGATCGAAGGCCGCGGCAAATACGATATTTCCACCGGCATTCGCTTCTTCGACCACATGCTCGAGCTCTTCACCAGGCATGGCGGGTTCGACCTCA
>DATJWB010000024.1:0-75401 GCA_035501495.1 Bryobacteraceae bacterium
CGCCGGCCCACCGAAATTCATGAAAACCCGCCGGTTCTTCGGGCCGCGATGTGGCGCAGGCACTCCTGCCTGCCGCGCCGAGACTCATCTCGGCGCTTGTTGGTCTGCCATCCAGTTCAATGCTGGCGAAGGGGTTTTCGAGGCTGCCGCGCCCCGACTCATCGGGGCGCATGTCGGGCTTGCACCGTGCCGGTAGCGGCGAAGGGTTTTCGAGGCTGCCGCGTCCCGACTCTTCAGGACGCTTTTTTTGGGCGCCCCCCGTCTCGCTGCCCACGTCGGCAGGAGTACCCAGACGGCAGCCCAGGGTGTTAACCGCGCCACAAGCTTATCCATTTTCCGGGTCGAACCGACGGCGACCTCAGTCACTGCCCGATCTGCTGCTCGAGCCGATTGAGCGCGCCCCTCTCCTCCGGATTGTGCGTCTGCGCGCGCGCCTTGCCGACCAGCAGGCGCGCCTGCGCCAGATCGCCCAGCCGGAAGTGTGCCTCCGCCAGGTAATAAAAGTACCGGTAGGCGTTCTCGACTCCCAGGTGTTTGATGGCGTGAAACTCCGTCACGGCGTCGCGATCAGCGCCCGTGCGCACCAAGGCCACCGCCAGTTCGAAGTGCGCCTCGTCCAGCGCTGGATCTAATCCCACCGCGGTCTTCAGCGCGGTAACCGCGTCGCCGCCGCGATTCATCATGCTTAGCACCCGCCCGTACTTCACATACATCCGCGCATCGTTCGCGCCCAGTCCCGCCGCGCGGACGAAATGCGGCAACGCTTCGGTATTCCGCCGCCCCCGCGCGAGAAACTCCGCCCAGCCCTGCTCCACCTCCCAGCGGTTCTCGTAATCGCGCGAGAGCTCACCGTAGGCCGCCAGCGCGCGGTCTGCCTTGCTCCGGTCATTCGACAACAATTCCGCGAGCGCCAGCCGCGCCGGCAACGCCGCCTCGCTCTCCACCCGGGGGTTCTCCTCTCCGCCGGGTACCTGCACGTCGAAAACGGCGGCATGCACGCCTCGGCCTTCGAAATACGCTTTCAAATCCGCCTGCACCTTGGAGACGGGCACGCGGTACGCCTTCTCGAACGCGGCGACCGAATCGCCATTCCTCAATCCGTCCACCATCACGCGCAGGCGCGGACTGTACCGGTCGTCGAGCGTCAGCATGTGGACCAGCGCCCAGCTCTCCGCGTAGAACATCTCCGCTTGCCCTTTGCGGGTGTACAGCGGAGAATTCGCCCCCGCGGAAAGCAGCACCCGCAGATCGATCCAGGGCCCGCGGGCCAGCGTCCGCATCCGCCCCGGAATGACTTGCCCCACCACCATCTTCGCCCCCGACGCCTGCAGGCTGGAATACAGCTCCGCCAACCCTTCGTTGAGCCACGGCGGAATTTCCAGCATCGTCTGCCGCAGCAGCAGGTGTGTGTACTCGTGCGCCGCCATCGGATAGAGGTCGATGGTCGCGGCCTTCATGACGATGTAATCGTGCTCCGGCCCCGGTTGGAAGAAGGCGTCCGCCACCTCGCTCGGGCGATAGGGCAGGTACTCCTTGTCCGATCGGAACGAGATGATCCGTACCGGCCGCAGCGCTGTGCCGTCCAGTGCGAAGGCCTGCTGGAAGAAGCTGTGTACCTGTTCGAAATAGCGGATCAGTTCGCGGCCACCCGATTCCCCGGCCGTGGTGAACAGCTCGAAATTCGCCGAGCGGATACGGATCCACGGATCGCGCGCTGCCTCCCCCAGCGAAGCCGCGAGCATCGCTACCGCAAGGATGCGTCCGCCACGACTACTGCCCGGCATAGATCCGTACCGGCAGCGACGTTTGACCGCCGGCCTGAACCGTGAACTCCAAGTACCCCTGCGCGGCGAAGAACTCGATCACCGGAACTCGAAAGTTCACCTGGTTCACCGCGCCGATTAATCCCGGAGCGGTGCCGCCATACAGCACCTCGGCCGGGCTGCCCATTACGGTCACGGTGCAGCAATCGAGATTCTGGGCGGCCGCGATGACCTGCCTTTCACTCCCAGTCAGTGCGGGCTGGAAGCCGGTTCCCGTCAACCAGACCGCCACCACGGAGCCTCCGGCTGCCGGATGGTCCGGTGAATTCACCATGCCATCCTGGTTGATCGCTGCTGCATACCCATCCGGATTTCGAAACACCTCGGGCTCCGCGCCTACAACCCCCACCGGAAAATCGGGACCGGCCGCCCCCGCGTTCACGACGTGCACCGTCGCGGTGGGCCGCCCCACCACGCCGAAAGGCACCGCCGCATTGATCTGCGAGCCGGAAGCGTAGAGTACTGCAGCGTCCTGGCCCCCGATCGAGACCTGCACGCTTGCCGCACCGCCAGTCGCAGGGGCGATGTGAGGGCCGTAGATCGCGATGATCTCGCCAGGTACGATGTGGCCCGTGGCGGGTCCCGCGGCCGCATTCGCAATCCCGAAAACTCGCGGCGGCGGCGGCTGCCCCGGCACGATCGTAGACACCAGCCCGCTGGGCCCAGCCACGTGCGCCAGCCCAGAGGCATCGGCGGTCACCGACTGCGCCGCGGTGTCATTCGGGAACCGCGCCGTGTACGTCAGTGCCGAGCCTGCCGGATTGAACGCCGCCACAAAGTCGCCGCCCTGCGACCACCCCTGCGCATTCGGGAAATCGGAAGAGGCCGTGGTGCCCGCCACCCAGACGTTGCCCGGTGTGTCCACTGCCACGGCATTGGCGCTGTCCGTCCCCGCACCACCAAGGTACGATCCCCACACCGCGCCGCTCCCCGTCGGATTCAGTTTGAGGACAAACGCATCCGGAAGTGCGCTCAAGTCGGCGGGCCCGTGAAAGGTCGTCTGGTACGCGCCTGGGGTTGCCGGGAATTGCGGATCGAACGTCGAGCCTGCGATGTATGCGTGGCCGCCTGCATCCACCGCGATCGCGTGCGCGGTGTTCGCCGGGTTCGTGAACGGTACGAACGGATAGTAGGTGGGCCCGACGTAGGTGAGATAGGACAGTGCCGTTCCGCCGGCGTTCACTTTGGCGACGAACGCGCCGGTGCCCTTGGCGAGCAGCGCGCCAGAGGTGGTCGGCAGATCGTTGGTGTCGGTGTTGCCCGCCAGATACGCCGCCCCGGAAGAATCCACGGCAATCGAGACGCCGGCCGTGTTGCGGAAGCTGGTGAAGCAACTGCTGCCCCCGCCGCAGTCTTTGCTGTGCCCGACGATCAGCGCGGAATACACGATCCGGTCTCCGGCGGCCGAGACCTTCGTGATGAACGCGCCCGAAGCGCCTGCCACTCCCGTACCGACCGCACCCGACGGCAGTCCGGCCGTCACCGGAAACGTGGACGAGAAGGTCGTGCCTGTAACGTAAGCATTTCCCGGGGAGTCGACCGCCAAGGCGCTGATCGCTGCCGGAAAGTAGGTCGCATAGAGCAACTGGGTGCCGTCCGAACTGTACTTTACCAGGAAGCCAGGTCCGGGAGTGGATTGCAGGGCATTGTGCAGCGGGAGATTGGCGGACGTCGTCGCGCCCGCTACATAGATATTTCCAGCCGCGTCTATTGCCAGCCCGGTGGCCGCGTCGCTGCCCTTGCCGCTGAGCGTCGTGAAGAGGACGATCTTGCCGGTGCCGTCCAGCTTCATTACAAAGGCTTCAGAGGTAGAGTCCGCCAGGTCCCGGCTGCCCGCGAGGTAGGTGTTGCCCGCCGAATCGGCGGTCGCGCGGGCCACATGGTAGGTATTTGCGTCGCCGATGTATGTACTGTATTCGCCCGCCGCCAGTGTTCCAGCCGCTAAAAACACCGCGGCGCCCAAAGGAGATCTCACTCTCCGATTTTAGCTCGCGTTGCAGGCTGTCACTCCTTTGGCTCGTCCGCAGGCTGATCGGTGTACTCCGGTGGCACATCGTCTTCACGCCTTTTGTGCGGACGCAGCGGTCCCGCTTCCGGGTCCGGCGCATTTTCCACGGCATCCACCAGGGAGGCTTCGAAAAACTGGCCTTCCTCCACCAGTTCGCGGACGCTTTCGTTCTCGGCGTCGTCCCGGCCGGGCAGTCCCTGCAGATCGCCGGATTGGCCGGCGGCGCCCGCATCGGCCTCGATGTGCGTCGGCTTTCGTCCCTTGGTAACTCGTGATTCCCGGGTGGGATTCGGGATCGATTTTCTCCGTGCCATGCAAGTGCCACTGCATTTGCATGCCCGTTCACGGAGCCGCGTGGCAGCGCGTTCGTCAGCTTGCCGGAGCCTTGCCGCGGTTATCTTGGATACACCCGGAAATCGTCGAAGTAGGTGACCGAGTCGCCCACTGTCCACAGACCGACACCTCCGGGTGCGGAAAACGTCCTGTCCTGACCTTGCAGGATGCGCCGGTGGTCCACGTACACCTGAAAGCGGTCTCCCCGAACCGAGACCTTCAGAATGCTCCACGCATTCGCCGGGATGTCGTGTTTGGCAACCGCCAGCACCTGCGAGCGCTGGCCGTTCTCGACCCGGTACACCGCCACATTTCTCTCGAGTGTATTGGCCCGGACTACGTAGTAGTTGTTCTGGTCGCGGTATCGCCAGACCAGGCCGCCCCCCTCTTCGTGGCCGGATACCGGCTTGATCCGTACGCTGACATCGCCATCTTTGAGAGTCAGCCGGTCCAGGATCGCCAGCGGCGAGCGGTTCGCATCGCGATCGGTCGAAACCTGGGCGAAGACGTAAGGCTGCGTGGGCGCCGACTGGTCTTTCACAATCTCCCACTTGGGCGGACCGCCCCGGTTAGTCATCGCTACGACCCATCCCGGAGGAATCTTCCCTACCTGGGCGCTGTCGAAAGTGATCACCGTCGGGCTCGTCGCACCTAACCCGAAGGCGAACAACCAAGCTAACGTTTTCATACCGTGCGCTCCCACAAGGCTTCCTGGGGAGCTTTACCACCCTTTGCCTACAATTCTAAACCCACTTTGGTGTTGCGTTCGTGGGGCTCGTAAATCAATGCGAAACCGGACCGTTAACCCGGTTACTCCCGTATAGTATATCGGCAGAGCGCCAACTGCCTATATAGAACTTTGTTATTTTATCGATAAACAGGTAACAGAATCACCCTTCCGCTTTGCCGGCCACGATGATCGCCAACGGCAGGTCCCCAACCTTCACATTCAGCACCACATCATGGTCGCCCTCTTTCGTAAGGGCAGGGAAAGTGGACCCGGCGGGGGTTTCCAGCGAGAAGACCGCCGGATGCGCCGTGCCGGAAGTCTTGCTCTGTTCCACCAGTTTGTCGAAATCGGGCATGGCTGCTGGGTCGGCGTCGTTCCCCACTGGCGTGAGCAAGGCAAAATCGCGCTGCGGTGCGACGCCCTGGTGCGCTCCATCTACGGGGAAATTGCTGTAGCGCATCGTGTAGAAGCCCGGCTTTAATTGCTGATCCCGCCGATCCGCGCCCTTACCGGGAAACCGCATGATCCCCAGCCAGGTGCCTTGACGAATGGGCAGCACCACAGACGGATCGGAGGGTTTGGGGCCGGTCGGAATCGTCTTGCGGAACCAGATCTCGCACCACGGGCCGGATGGCCCCACAACCCGGTATCCCTTGCTGTCCAATAACGAGCTGTAAGCTGCCGGGACGTCGGGCGGCGGCGTGGCAATCGGTTCGAGCTTATAATCTTGGGCGAAAGCGGCGGCGGCACACGAAAACAGAAGGAGGTATTTGATCATGGTGCGAGGGGGGCCGAACTCTGGAGCGGGAGACCGGATTCGAACCGGCGACATCGACCTTGGCAAGGTCGCACTCTACCAGCTGAGTTACTCCCGCCCGCCTGAAAACTCTATTTTCCGCCAGAATCGCCGCCGGTGTCAAACATTTCCGATAAACTTATGAAAATAGATCAGTTATAAACTTGTTGGAAAGCCTTTTCGCTGTGTTAGACTACTGTTCGGTTGACCTGTTCAAGGTGGGATCCATCTGTCGTCCGGCCGGGTGGCGCCTCACGTTTTCATACTCCGACACAGGCTGCCTGCCTACCCCGCACCATTTGTGGAAATGTTGTGGAAATTCTGGGTCCGAAGTGTGTAAAAGCTGATGAATATCTGGGATCAAATCCTTTCCTGCCTGCAACGGAGCGTCAGTCAGGAAGGTTATCAGAACTGGCTCAAAGGCACCTCGTTCGCCGGTCTGAACGGCGATACCCTGACAGTCTCCGTTCCGGATCGTGAAACTCGCACCTGGCTGGAGACGGAATATGCGGGAATTGTCTCCGATGCGATCCGCACGCTCAATCTCCCCGTGCGCCAGGTCAGCTATGAGGCCCAGCCGGTTCGTGGAGCCATCAACCAGGCCATAACCGGTATGGAAACTGAACTCGAGTCCGGGGGCAGTGCTCTCAACCCCAAGTTTACGTTCGGCACCTTCGTGGTGGGCGCCTGCAACCAGTTCGCGCACGCCGCCGCCCGCAGCGTGGCCACCAACCCCTCCCGCAGTTACAATCCGCTCTTCCTCTATGGCGGGGTGGGCATGGGCAAGACCCATCTGATGCATGCCATCGGGCGCGAGCTCATGGACCGCTTCACCGCCATGCGTGTGATATACACCTCGAGCGAGCGCTTCATGAACGAGATGATCGCCTGCATCCGCACCGACCGCATGCAGCAGTTTCACCAGCGCTACCGCGAGGCCGATGTCCTCCTTATCGACGACATCCAGATCCTCGGAACCAAGGAGCGCACTCAGGAAGAGTTTTTCCACACCTTCAACGAGCTGCACGACCACCAGAAGCAGATCGTCATTTCCAGCGACTCCCCGCCCAAGGAGATTCCCGGCCTGGTGGAACGCCTGCGCTCCCGCTTCGGGTGGGGGCTTCTGGCGGATCTCCAACCGCCCGACCTCGAGACCAAGATGGCCATCCTCGACAAGAAGTCTCAGGCGGAAGGTGTCACCCTGCCTGACGACGTCCGGACCTTCATGGCCTCCAAGACGAAGTCCAACGTGCGGGAACTCGAAGGGGCGCTGGTGAAGCTCATCGCGTACTCCTCGCTCACCGGAACCCCCATCCACCTGCAGATGGCGCAGCAGGTGTTGAAACACCTCGTCCACGTCCAGGACCGCCGCGTAACCATTGACGCGATTCAGCGCGCGGTGGCGGAACGCTTTCAGATCAAGCCTTCACAGCTCAAGGAAAAGAGCAACACCAAGAAAATCGTCTACCCCCGGCAGGTGGCCATGTACCTGGTGAAGGAGTTGACCGAAGCCTCGCTGCCCGAGATCGGGCGGGCATTTGGCGGGAAACACCATACCACCGTCATCCACTCCATAAACAAGATCGAGCAGACGCGTTCTCATGACGCTGATTTGAACAGGTTACTTCACAGTCTAATGGATTCATTACAATGAGGTTATCCAGTTTTCCACAAGGCTCTGCGGAAGGCTCTTGTCGAAAACTGTTGAAAAAGGGGGACAGGCCCGTTTTTGCCATCCCGGCGCACCTGGTTTCCGCAACTTCCAGTAGCGAAAAGTAGCTGAATTTCGTATAATTTAGATAGCCTTCAACATTTGCACAGGCCCGATGAATACGGTTCTTATAGTGCATATCAAAACAGCCTGCGAAGAATAGGAGCTGTGGCCATGGAATTCGTTGTCAGCAAAGCCGAACTGGTTCGAGAACTCAGCCTCTCGCAAGGCGTCGTGGAGAAAAAGACCACAATTCCCATCCTGTCGAATGTGCTGCTTGAGGCCGTGGGAGACCGCGTGATTCTGACCGCTACGGACTTGGAACTCGGGATCCGCTGTTCCTGTCCCGCCCGCATCAAGAAGGTGGGCGCAGGCACCGTACCCGCGCGCAAGCTCCTGGATTTCGTTCGTCTCCTGCCCGAAGGGGACGTCACCATGAAGTTCCTGGAGAACCACTGGGCGACTATTACGGCGGGCCGCTCCAAGACGCGCATCGCCGGCATGTCGCGCGACAGCTTTCCGGAATTGCCCCAAATGCCGCAGCGCATTGCGGAGATTCCGGTGAAGACGCTGTCGTCGATGATTGCCCGCACGGCCTTCGCCATCTCGATGGAAGAATCGCGCTTCACGCTGAACGGCGCGCTGCTGCTGACTCGCCCCGAAGGGCTCACCATGGTCGCCACCGACGGCCATCGCCTCGCTTTCGTGCAGGCCTCGAATGCCGATAGTGGCGAGGTCGATCAGCAGTTTCAAGCGCTGGTCCCCAAGAAGGCCATGGTCGAGCTGGTCAAGCTTTCCGACGATGTCGGCCCGGAGGGCAAGGTGCAGTTTGCGGGCGATGACAATCATCTGTTCTTCCAGGTGGGCCACCGACTGCTCATTACCCGCAAGCTCACCGGCAGCTTCCCGGATTACCCGCGGGTGCTGCCCAAAGATCACCAGTTCTCCGCGAAGCTGCAGAAAGATGAAATCCGGTCCGCCATCGAGCGTGTCGCACAGTTTGCCGACGAGCGGTCTCGCGCCATCCGCGTGCAGTTTGCCGAAGGCGAGGTGAAGGTCTTCTCTTCCTCGGTGGAGATGGGGGAAAGCGAAGAGAGCGTCAATACCGAGTATCAGGGGCCGACCCTGGAGATCGGCTTCAACGCGCAGTACCTGCTCGATTTCCTGCGGGCCATCCCGCAGGACCACATATCCTTCGAGTTGAAAGACCAGAAGAGCGCGGGCGAAATGCGCCCGGTGGGCGACAACGTCGCGGACCAGTATCGCTACGTCGTCATGCCCATGAGAATTTGAGGTAGGGCAATGGGGAACCTCGTGGCACCTCCGCCGCCCGATGACGACGACGACAAGAAAAAGGACGAACGGCAGGCGTCACAGGACAGGCAAAATATGGCTAATGATTTGAACACGGGTACCAACGGCGGCAACGTCTACGATGCGACCAGTATCAAGGTGCTGGAAGGATTGGAAGCGGTGCGTCTACGGCCGGCCATGTATATCGGGTCTACCGGAGAAATGGGCTTGCACCACCTGGTGTACGAAGTAGTGGACAACTCGGTGGATGAGGCTCTGGCCGGTTACGCCACGGAGGTCAGCGTCACCATTCACGATGACAATTCCATCACCGTGATCGACAATGGCCGGGGCATTCCCGTGGACATGCACGAGGAGGAAGGGGTCTCGGCCGCGCAGGTGGTGATGACCAAGCTGCACGCGGGCGGCAAGTTCGATTCGAAAAGTTACAAAGTATCAGGCGGTCTTCACGGGGTCGGTGTGAGCTGCGTCAACGCTCTTTCCGAGCGTCTCGAACTGGAAATCTGGCGCCCCGAAGGTGATTCCGGCCCGAGCTACACCTGGCAGCAGGAATACGCTTTTGGCATTCCGAAAGGTCCGCTCACCAAAACCGGCAGGGCCGGGCGCAAGACCGGAACCCGCGTCACCTTCAAGCCCGACTCCTCCATCATGGAAGTCACGGTGTTCAATTACGACACCCTGGCCACCCGGCTGCGCCAGTTGGCGTTCCTGAACAAAGGCCTTAGAATCACCTTGACCGATGAACGCGCCGAGCCCGACCCCACCACCGGCGAGCCCAAGCGCAACGAATTTCAGTACACCGGCGGAATCGCCGAGTTCATCAAGCTGCTCAATAAGGGCAAGCAGGTGCTGCACGACAAGCCCATTCACTTCGAGGCCGACCGCGAGCTGCCCAATAACGCGGGCACGTTGACCATGGAAGTGGCGCTCCAGTACAACGACACCTACTCGGAAAACGTTTCCAGTTTCGCCAACAACATCAACACCGTGGATGGCGGCACGCACCTCACCGGCTTCAAGACCGCTCTCACCGGCACGATCAATCGCTTCGGACAGTCGCAGGGTCTTTTCAAGGACGTCAAAGAGAATCTTACCGGCGACGATGTCCGCGAGGGCCTCACCGCGGTGGTCAGCGTGAAAGTCCCGCAGCCGCAGTTCGAAGGTCAGACCAAGGGCAAGCTCAACAGCGACATCGCCGGCTACATGACCCAGTTCGTGAACGAGAAGCTGGGCGAGTACTTCGACAAAAATTCCACTATCGGCCGGAAGATCGTCAGCAAGGCGATCGACGCCGCCCGCGCGCGCGAGGCCGCGCGCCATGCCCGCGATCTCACGCGGCGCAAGGGAGCCCTCGAATCCGGAGGCATGCCGCACAAGCTCGCCGACTGCCAGGAGAAGGACCCGCAGCGATGCGAGCTGTTCCTGGTGGAGGGCGAATCGGCCGGCGGCACCGCCAAACAGGGCCGCGACCGCCGCTTCCAGGCAATCCTGCCGCTGAAGGGCAAGATCCTCAACGTCGAGAAGGCGCGCTACGACAAGATGCTCGGCCACGAGGAAATCCGCGCCATGATTACGGCGCTCGGCACGGGCATCGGCAAGGACGATTTCGACGCCGCCAAGATCCGCTACGGCAAGATCATCATCATGACGGATGCCGACGTGGACGGCTCGCACATCCGCACCCTGCTGCTGACGTTCTTCTTCCGCCACATGACGGAGCTCATCCAGCGCGAGCACGTCTTCATCGCGCAGCCGCCGCTCTACCGCATCAAGAAGGGGAAGAGCGAGAAGTACATCAAGGACGAGAAGGAATTCACCAAGGAGATCATGCGCCGGGCCACCGAGAACCTGCGCCTGGAAATCCACTCCACCGGCAATGGCACGGGGCCGAAATCGATTCTCGAAGGCCAGGAACTGCGCACCTTCCTGCTGAACCTCGACGAGTATCAGCAGATGTTCCATAAAGTGGAGCGGCGCCTGCGCGATGCGCGGGTCGTCGAGATTCTGGCGAACGTCGATCTGCGGCTCGACAACAAGGCCGACTTCCAGGTGGAAGCCAACCTCACGCCCGTTTTCGAAGCCGTCGGCAAACTCGGCCTGAAGCCCGAGATGCGTCACGATGAAGAGCACTCGGCCTACGGGGTAGTGTTCCACGATTCGACGAATGCGGAGCGCTCAGTGAGTCTGGCATTAGCCGCGCAGCCCGAGTATCGCCGCTTCCGAGCCTTGTCGCGAACGCTCTTTCGCCACAACGACCCGCCCTTCGTAGTGGTGAAGAACGAGCATCGCGAGACGCAAACCAACTGGTCGGATCTGCTCGAGTATGTGAAGAACGAAGGCAAGAAAGATGCCTCCGTGCAGCGCTACAAGGGACTCGGCGAGATGAACGCCGAGCAGTTGGCGGAAACCACGATGAATCCCGAAAAGCGCACGCTGCTCTCGGTGCGCCTGGAAGACCTGGTGGAAAGCGAAGAGATCTTCACGACCCTGATGGGCGAAGACGTCGAGAGCCGCCGGAAATTCATCGAGGAAAACGCGCTCGACGTCAAGAATCTGGATATCTGAGATCAGGTGATCGAAGCGACGCGGTGGTAGGCTGCGATCAGGAATGACGAGTATGACGGTGAGCCCTCCCGTTCCCATGGCCATCGAGCAGTTCGATCAGGCCGGACTGCCCGATACTTACGAGTTGCACGGAGGAAAACCTGTCGAAATGACGCTGGCACGACCGGCCCACCGCGAGACACAGTGGCAGATCTGCCGGGTACTCGAACAGCTTTTTAAGGACGCTTCGGTGCGGATTGAAATGACGTTCCAGGTCGCGGCCACCAACGATAAGCGTTCCGCGGACGTCGGGGTCACGAGTGCCGATCGCTGGCAGGCAGCGTTAGAAGAGACCGCGTTGACCGGTGCGCCCGAAATCGTTGTCGAGGTGCTGTCGCCGTCGAACAGCGTTCTGGAACTGCAGGCGTATCAGAGTCTCTGCCTGGATTTCGGCACCGAAGTGTTTCTCATCGTGAATCCCGATGCGCGGACAGTGGAAGTCCGAAGAAAAGGATCACGGATGGCGGAGATTTGGGGAGTGTCCGAAGAGTTCGCCCTGGAGCTGTGGGGCGAACGACACGTGATCGAGGTTCGCGATCTCTTTGCCGGTCTCCCCGAGAAGCGCTCCTCTTAAGGTTTCAGCCTCCATCTCTGCCCTTGCCCATCGCCCGCCAAAGCGAGCGCTAGAAGATCTGTACGTCCGCCAGACTCAGCTTCGAGCGTTGCCGGGGTCTCGTCCGAGCGGAATGGCGCATCGCAAATAAATACCCAGAAATCCTGCAACCTCTCCATGCAACAATCCGTGCGGTTCCAGATCACCACGGAATGGATCGGCTTCGAAGCGCCAAGGTCCACTTGCCACCAGGCATTGGGATCGGCATTCGTTGCCGTCACCGAGCCGTCGTAATAATTCCCATTGACGTTGCCATCTACCGCGGAGTTGGCCCCAGCTTGGGGGGAGCCCGCTTGATTGCTGCTTTGTGCAGCCGGCCGGCCAACGGCCAGGTGGGATCTCGAAGGCCATACCTTGTACGCCCGATACAGCAGCGCGGCGGTGCCCACGAATACGGCCAGAATTAGCACCGTTGCCAGCTTCCATCCACCAGCAGGGATTCCGCCGGTCAGCTTGCCTGATCGGACACCACCCAACACAACGGCACACGCGGAGACATCCGCGATCACCAGCATGTCGAACAGCAGATTGAAGGTAAACAGGTGTTTGCGCGTCTCGGTATCGTAGAAGGCCCCGACCAGAAACGCGCACGCCGCCATGATCGCCAGAGTAGCAAACAGGCTCGTCATCCGACTCGGCCGGATGAGGAAGCGATCAGGTTGGCAGCCAAAAACGCAAACAGAAACGGCACACGGGCCAGCTTCGACCGAAGAATGTCATACTGCACGAACGCCCGGGCTCTTGCCATGCAGGGCGCGCCCGAGTCGCTCGTATAGTTGCCCAGATAGGGAACGTCATTGCTGAACGAGAGGCCGGTCTGCGTCATTCGGAGATCGAGAAGAGGGTGCCGGAGATAGAACTTTGCCAACCTGAGTGTCGAGGCTTTGCCGGGAAAGAGGTCGGGCGAGTCGATATTCACTTCCCAATACATTTTGCCCATCCAGGAGACGATCTCCGGTTTGAGTCCTAACTCGGTGAGGCTTGCCTGTGGGTACATGGAATTGCGCAGAACCCTGCAGTAAATCGCATTAAACAGATTCGTGTCGGGGATCGGGGCGGCCGCCAGCACGTAGCCGCTGAAACAGGCCAGACTCGAGGCGGCAACGATCGATGCAAAGCGCTGCCTGCGTTTGCCCCAAAAGAGCCAGACCAGCCAACATGCGGCGACCAATCCGAGGATCGCATTCTGTGCTTTACTTCCCTGTCAGGAACGCCGACGCCGCCACCAGCGCGGCCATATGCGGCCGCGAAGGCTCGTCGATGATGACGGCCGCCAGTCCCGCACCGAGAAAGGCAAACACTCCAAGCAGGGCCGCAGTCTCACTGTACAGGCTATTGAAATATGCGAGATGCGCGCTATCGGTACAGACCGCCACCATTCCCAGAGCGATGGCGAGATACGCCGCCATTGGCAGTGTTCTGGCTTTTTTGAGGATGACCAGAATGAGGCTACACAACAATGCCAGGTGCACTCCCGCGGCCCATCGGATGTCAAACGTACTGCCCGTGAACAGGATTCGGCGCAGAAGAACCGCGACGCGGACCGGTAGTACGGCGGTAGTGAAGTCCGGCGTATCCCGAGGCGGTACCAGGTCCCAGCGGGGAATCAGCCAGCAGCCATAACGCTGCTGATAAGAGAGCCCTGGTGGGGCTGCCAATCCGGCCGGGTATGAGATACGGACATAGTCGGGCTGGTCCGCCACGCCAACTATAGGTGGAACGAACAGAAGATATGAGGCGACGACCAATACGATGCCAATGACGGCATATTCCCATTTTCATGAGCGGGGGGAGTCATTGGATAGTGACAAAGCGCAGACCTGTAAAGGGCAAAGAAATAACACGGGATCAGCCTGTCCGGTACGAGTCGCGAGAACTTAAGCGGGAGAATCAATCATATCATTCGGACCGTAATGCCTTAGTCGGATCCACTCGGGTCGCACGCCGCGCCGGAACATAAGACGCGATCATCGCAACCGCCGCCAGCAGCAGGGCGGCCGCCGCGAAGGTGACCGGGTCGGCCGGTTTTACGCCAAAGAGCAGACTCGAAATCGCCCGCGTCAAAGCCAGCGCTGCCAGGGATCCCAATCCGACCCCGAAAAGCATCAGCGCGAGGCCCTCGCCGGCCACCATCCTGATCACGTCCCGGGGACGCGCGCCGAGTGCCATGCGGATGCCGATTTCGTTAGTCCGTTGAGCGACCGAGTAATGCAGCAGGCCGTAGATTCCGACGCCGGAGAGCACCAGGGCGAGGACGGAGAACAACGACAGCAGGTAAGACTGAAAACGTCTTCGCGAAGTCTGCTCGTCCAGCAACTGATCGAGTGTTGCGACCTTTCCCAGTACGGCCCGCCTGTCCATGGATTGAACCACTGCCTTTACGTTGGCGGCGAGTTGCGTGGGCGGCAGCGTCCCGCGGACCACCAGGATGTGCCCCGGCTTTTTGAACTGCCTGGGAGCGGCAAACATCTGCGAGGCGGCCTGTCTTTCGAGCCCCAGGTTGCGAACGTCTTGAACCAATCCGATCACGGTAACCCAATCCTTGCTTCCGGGGTACCCCTTGAAGCGTTTGCCGACCGGATCTTCGCCAGGCCAGAACCGGTGCGCCATGGTCTCGTTGATGATCACGGCCAGCGGCGCCTTCGCGGTGTCGGTCTCGAGGAAGTATCTCCCTTTCAGAAGACGAATGCCGAGCGCCTGAAAGACATTGCCGGTGGTGGGAGTGACATACAGAGGCTTCCATTGGTCGCGAGCCTCCTGGGCGTGACCCTCCACAACCTCGAGAGTGTCGCCTCCCTTTGGGCCGTCCGGGTTTGGGAAGAAGATGTCGTTGATCGCGCCGGCAGCATCTACTCCGGGGACGGCGCGAATCCGGGCGATGGTCCGCTCCAGAAAATCCTCATCTTGTTCCAGCCGCCATTCCATCGTAATGACGTTTCGGGAGCGGACACCCGGGTCGACACCGAGCACCGCAAGAAAACTCCGCACCAGCAATCCGGCGCCGGTGAGCAGCACCGTTGCCAGGGAGACTTCCGCAACGATCAGCACGCCGCGATGCTTCCGCCAGCCTGGCCCCATCCAACCGCTCCGGAGTCCCGTAGCGAGCCCAACGCCGGAGTCCTGGCGCGCCGCCTTGAAGGCAGGAACGACTCCGAACAGAATTCCCGTCAGAAGGGCAATCGCCATGGTGAAGAGGAGCGTGCTCCCATCGACCCGCACTTCGTCCAGCCGGGGGATATCGCGCGGGCCGATGGCGACCAGCGCATCCACTCCCCAAACGGCCAGCGGCAGTCCCAGGCACGCGCCGCCGAGAGCGAGGAGCACGCTTTCCGCCAGCACCTGGCGGATGAGCCGCAGGCGTCCCGCTCCCAGCGCCGTACGCAGCGCAAACTCCCGCACCCGCCGCTCGCCGCGGGCCATCAGCAGATGTGCGACGTTCACGCAGGCGATCAGCAGTACCAGAAGGACCGCGCCGAACAGCACCATCAGCAGAGCCGGCACCGTCTTGCCGAGGAGTTGGCTGTCGAGCGGCGCAATCGTGATGCTGGATCCGCGGTTGGTATCCGGATACTGGAGTTCCAACCGTCCGGCGATGGTTTGCATCTCGGTTCGGGCCTGCTCAAACGTGACACCCTGGCGCAGTCGCCCGATCACGACAGCGCTCACCCGTCGCCGAAGGGGACTGTAGTCGGCCCACCATTGGCTGGCGGCGGCAGGTCTCCAGATCTGGGCATCTTTCGAGGGAAATCGAAAGCTGCCGGGCATCACGCCCACCACACGGTAGTCCGCTCCGTCCAAATCGACAGTCTGGTCCGAGACGTCGGCCGATTCGCCAAGGTAACTCCGCCAGAACGGTTCGCTCACCACCACCACGCGCTCGCCGCGCTCGGCTTCGGCATCGGTGAACGGCCGGCCTATCCGCGGCGCGGTGCCCATGGTCGTGAAGAAATTGGGCGCCACGTCGTAGAGAACCGCGTCTTCCGGAGCCCTGCGGTCCGAGCGATCGAACAGCGTCACGGGCCAGCGATTGTAGAAAGTGAGGTGCTGGAAAGCGCTGCTTTGGCTCTTCCAGTCCTGGTAATTCGGGATGCTGGTGTAGGGCTCCTTGTAGCTGGTGGCCCACAGCATCGCCAATCGGCCGGAGTCCGGGTAAGGCAGCGAACGCAGGATCACGCCGTTAATGACACTAAAGATCGCGGTGTTGGCGCCGATCCCCAAGGCGAGAGTCGTGATCGTCACCGCGGTGAACGCGCGATTCTTACGCAACACGCGCCAGGCGTAGACGAAATCCTGCCACCAGATCTCGATCGATCCCAGGGTCCACAGTTCGCGGCAGGCCTCCTGGATCGCCGTACGGTTACCAAAACGCGATGGAGCTTGGGAGCCTTCGCGAGCCAGCATCTCGAGATGAAAGGCCAGTTCCTCAGTAATGTCGCGGTCCAGTTGGCGGCGCCGCCAAAAGCTCCTCATCTTCAGCCGGGCTCGATGCAACATCCCAGTCCTCCGAGCTGACGGTTGCTCCGCCGCGCTCCCATAGATGCTTGATAGAAGCATAGGCCAATTGGGGAGCCCGGTCAAGCTTTCTTTGGACCTGGCTATCTGCCCCGGTTGCTACTTGCCATGGCGAGGATTTCGAGCGCCTTCGCGATGCCGGGATCTCTTCCTGCCTTCACGTCGTCATCCGCAAACACGGGTATGTTCACATCCGGCGGAATTCCTCCACCATCGAAGGTGCGTCCCTCCGGTGTGCGATACACCTCGTTCGGCAGGCCGAAATGCCAGCCATTGGGAAGGCGCCGGCCCAGTACATCGGAAAATACGCCCTGCGTGTTTTCGCCGACGCGGGTGATGTGAGGGGTCCTGCCCATGAGCGCTTGCGTGAAGGTCTCGCCGGCGCTGATCGTCAGCGGCCCGGTCAACTCCACCACGGAGCCGCGAAATCCCGGCCGGGCGCTTGGACGAACCCAGCTCGGATCGCCGGGTGTCCACTTTGCGCGCTCTCCCGGATTGGCGACAGCTTCCTTGGTGTACGCCAGGTATTCCGTATTCGCCAGCCGCGCAGCGATCTCCAGGCCGTAAGGGTCGGCGCCTCCGAAATTCAAGCGCACATCGATCACCAGCGACTTCAGGGAGGTGTCGGAGAAGATCGTATCCAGCGCCGCCTCCAGCGCTGCCAGACCTCCGGCATAATCGTCGCGTTTCGTATACCCGCCGAACGCCAGGATCCTCAGGTATCCGGTGCCGGCGTCGATGTGACCATACGAAATCACGCCGTTACAGAACTTGTGCAGAGGCCCATGAAGATATGCCCGCTCCGTGACCGACAACAATTGCGCCATTTCGTGTTTCTGGAAGTTGTCCTCTCCGCTCTTCATCACCCGATCCGTCCCGGGGCGGATCCCGGAGAAGGCACGCTTCAGTTTTGGCGCGCCGATCGAAGTATGCGCATCACCAAAGGGTTTGATCATGCCGGCGAGGATCTCGAACAGTTGGCTGGGGGTCGTCTGGGGTGTGACCTTCGGCCGATTCTCCGCAACCACCTTGTCCCAGTCCGTTCCCTTCAACTCGAAGGAAATGTAGTTCTCCGCCCAGGTGCGCGCGAACACCTCGAAATTGGACCCCGGCGTGTCCGCGGGAGGCCGGTCGCAGGTCTTCGGTCGTTCCGCCAGCCGGTCGATGCGGATGTCGGATGCCGCGCCCTCGTGGTGCAAGCTCTTGTGCGCGTCGCTATCGCCGCTGCGAATGAACAGGACGTCGCCGTCCCGCGTGCGAAAGGTCGCCTCGCGCCCGGCGATTGGTCCAGCGTCCTTCGTTGCGGTGAATCCCGGGACGCAGGTGGTCGCCGTGGTCTCGAACGCCTTCAGTTGCCGCCCGGAAATCTCGTACACGTACCCGTAACCTTCGCTTCGCCAGATCCCATCCAGTGTTGCGGGGTAGGCCGCGACGGACGCAATCAAACCCAATACAGCGATTCTCATGGCAGGTCTCCATCTTACTGTGGTTGAGCGATGGCGTAACGTGTGCCCCTGGTGACGAAGTGGCCATGCGTCCCGGAAAAGCGTCACTGCGCGATGAGGATGGCGATGATCACGATTACCACCAGGAGTGCACGGTGAAAAACGGACGATCTGCTGGTAACCGTCAGACCTTGCACCGAAGTTCCCATCACCTTGCCTGCGATTTGCACGGATTCACCCACCAGTCCCGGAGTGTTCGATTCCGTAATGGCGCCAACGATCGTCAAGGGATCGCCTTTCCGTATGGCTTCGTGAATCTCCACGTGGGAGCCGACGCATTGTGAAAGTCGGCTCCGAACGTGGCAAGGCACGGAGCGGTGGGTGGCGGCGAGGAGTTGCCGGTCAAGGCTGTTGCATTGTGGTGAGTCGGCCTTCGCGTTCGGAAAAGCCGAGAGGCCGGCCAGAGCGGCTCCGGCGGTGAGAAAACGTACGTCGAGTGCCGGCGGTCATTTGCTGGTTCATGTTTTGGTCCTCGAGTTTGCCAGACGATTACGGCGCTGCGTCGTTCACGACTACGCATCCTGAGCCCTGGTTAAAATGTCTCCCGCGGAATTGCCGACACCTCCGTCCTGTTACCAAAACTGACGTTGGTGCCGGCAGTACATGACGTCAGGATGGAGCCATCAACCCCGAAGGTAAACGTCCCTTCCATCCCATTGCTGAGGTCCGGAACGGTCGGGTTTACGCGACGGTTTGTAACTACCCATTCCGCGAATGATTCCGTTGGAAATCACGGTATCCGACCTGAAATCCGGTGGGATTTTTGGCGCGAACGCCGTGTGAAGCAGGGAGCGCCGCGGCTCAGAGTATGTCGGGCGGGACTATCGCGAGGTAAGGCGAATGCTTACGTGGCCAGATTGAGCGCGCCCAGCGCCACCAGGACGCCGAGGCCCCGGGCGAATTCCTCGATGGGCACGTCTTGGCGGATGATCTGGTTCTGCCGGGCGTGCTCGAACAGCTCCCGCCACGTGCGCTTCCCGTCGCAATCCGGAATGAGCTGCGCCAGCCAATCTTCGCAGCGCAGAGAGAGAACGAACGGGCCGGGTATTTCGAGCCGAAACTCCTCTCTTCGGAAACCGCCTTCGCGGAGCCGGTGAACCACCAGGAGTTCGTTTTCGGGGCGGCCAACCGGACGGCATTCCAGGAGCATCTCGACGTGATCCTCGCGGGCGAGCGCCTTCTGCCATTCGAGCAGCCAGTCCAGGTGCCTGCCTGTATATCCCGCTCCCTTGTATGCCCGGCGCGTGAGCGGCCGCCGCGGCTCATCGTGGCGCTCTATTAATAAGGTGGCGTACACCATATAGCGGGTGTGAGTGCGCTCCCAGAGGTCCACCCAGTTCTCGCGCTCCTGCACCAGACGGGTCTCATCGTGGGCCAGATACTCCGCCGGGGTACGGCGGCTGTGCACCGCCGTGACGATGTCGAAGTTCTCGTTGGCTGCCCCGAGCCATTTCCGGACGCGCTCTTCGAAGTCCTCCCCTTCCCGGTCGGTCGCGATTTGGAGGGAGTAGAACCGCCCTCCCGGCCGGAGATAGGTAGGCAGGCCTTCCACCGTGCGGCGGATGATCTGTTCGCCGTCTTCGCCCGAAACCGCGAACACATGGTCGGAGCGCCGGATCTTGGAAGGGACGTAAGGCGGGTGAATCACGATGCGGTCGAAGGTCAGGCCGGCCACGGGTTCGTAGAGGTCGCCCATCACCACGGACATGTTCTCAATGCCGGCGAGGCGGCGGTTGAATTCCGTGAAGCGGATCGAGCGAGGCGTGATATCGGTGGCCCAGACATGGCCGGCGTTTCGCGCCCCGAGCAACGCCGCCATCCCGGTGCCGGTCCCCAAGTCGAGCATGGCCTCGCAGGGAGTGAAGGGAATCGCGGCAATGAAGCGCTCCGTGGTGTCGAAGACGGGCGGGTAGACCACGTCGGGCGGATAGGGCGCTCGCGAGCCGTCCGGTCCTTGTCCGCGGTCGCAGAGGATGAGTACGCCGTAGGGCGGTAGGATGGCAGCCGAAGCAAACAGCATTCCCGGCGGGGCCGGATTGCGGACCAGCATCCCCAACCGGTCGAGTACGCCGACAGCGCCTTCCGGCAAGGCGGCCTTCAGTTTCTCTTCCTCCACGTAGGCGCAGTCGAAGAACAGCGCGACCAGGGCATCGAAGGCGTCGCGGATCTGGCGGCCGCCTTCCGGGGGCGCGCAGTAGTTAGCGATGCTGTCGATGCGCAACCGCTCCCGGATGCCTGGATTGGTGTAACCGGAGTCGGCCATCAGGGTGCGCATGGCCGCAAAATCGGCGTCGTCACCCAGCTCCGGCAGCTTCTCGTACCATGGTCCCGATCGGTTTTCGCTCACGGCTCCCCCACAATGACGGCATAAATACGGTCGAGATCCTCCTGGGAGTAATACTCGATTTCGATTTTGCCGCGTTTCCTCGCTCCTTCCACAATCCGGACCCGGGTGCCCAGCACGCGCTGCATCTCCTGCAGGGCGGCTTTGACATTCGGGTCCACGGTTTCTTCCGCTTCTTTCAGTTTCCGGCCTTCCAGCATTTTTTGAGTGACACGCTCGGTCTCGCGAACGGACCACGCATGGGCCACCGCCCGCGTCGCGACGGAACGGGCCATATCCCAGTTGGGCAGAGTGAGCAGGCAGCGTGCGTGTCCGGCGGAGAGGGCACGGTCGGCCACAAGCTGCTGCAGATCGGTCGGGAGCTGGAGGAGCCGGGTAAAGTTGCTGATGGTCGTCCGGTCCTTGCCCGTCCTCCGGCCGATGTCCTCGGGACTGAGGCCCAGTTCCTGTGTCATCCGGGCAAGAGCCACGGCGGTCTCGATCGGGTTGAGGTCCTCGCGTTGGATGTTCTCGATGAGGGTGATCTCGAGGAGGTGGTCGTCGGGGATTTCCCGGACCACCACGGGGACTTGTTCGAGACCCGCAAGGCGGGCAGCGCGCCAGCGGCGCTCCCCCGCGACCAACTGATAGCGCTCGCCGGCTTTGCGAACAACCAGAGGCTGGATGATGCCGTTGGACCGGATGGACTGCGCCAACTCCTCGAGGCGGGCGGGATCGAAGACGCGGCGCGGCTGGAGGGGGTTCGGGTCGATGCGGTCGGCGGCGAGGGTGAGCGGAGTTTCGTCATGCTCGGGAGCAGGCGGGGGGTGGATTGGCGGCGCGGACCGTGTCGGCAACAGCGTGCTGATGCCCCTACCGAGCGCTTTGCGCGGTTGGTCGGGCTTGTTCATGATCCAGAATCTCCTTCGCGAGTTGGATGTAGCTTTCGGCGCCCCGCGATCGGGGATCGTAGCTCAGGATCGGCTTGCCGAAGCTGGGTGCTTCCGCCAGCCGGATGCTTCGCGGAATCACGGTCCGGAAGACCTGGTCGTGGAAGAACTCTTTCAGGTCGGCCGCGACCTGCCGGGTGAGATTGGTACGGTCGTCGAACATGGTGAGGAGGATGCCTTCAACGCGCAGGGGGTGCCGGAAGGACTCGACGATGCGGTCGATCGTGTCCATGAGTTCGGAAATTCCTTCCAGGGCAAAAAACTCGCACTGGATGGGCACCAGGACGGAATCGGCGGCGATGAGCGCGTTCAAGGTGAGGAGGTCGAGGGCCGGCGGGCAGTCGATGACGATGAACTGGTAGCGGTTGCGGATGGACGCGATGCGGTGCCGAAGGCGGGATTCGCGATCCTGGATATCCACTAATTCCAGGTTGGCGCCGACCAGGTTCTTGTCGGCGGAGATCAGGTGGAGGCCGTCGAAGGCGGTCGGAGTGATAGCGTCCTGGGCGCTGGCGTCTCCGAGGATGACATGGTACAAGCTGGGGCGATCGCCCTGTTTAGCGATTCCGAGGCCGGTGGTGGCATTCCCTTGAGGGTCGGAATCGATGACGAGGACTTGGAGGTCGTTGGCGGCCAATGCGGCAGCCAGATTGATGGCGGTAGTGGTTTTGCCGACGCCGCCTTTTTGGTTGGCAATCGCGAGAACTCTGCTCAAGCGGCCATACTAGCATGAAGTCGGACTAAAATGGGGCGGCCGAATCCGGCGCTGTTTCACGTGAAACAAACCGAATCCGCCTGTTTCACGTGAAACAACACTGGCGTGCCGCCTTGTTTCACGTGAAACAAGCAACTTCGGAAGAGATCCGCAGGAATCGGCCCTTTCCCCACGGAAGAGGAGTCGGCGACTGCCATTGGAACCCCAACCCCCTTGGCGGCTCCTCGGCGCCCGTCAAGAGCATCGCTCGATCGGCAAGCCGCGACAATTTTCCCAGATCGCGGTAGCTGACCGCCCGGGAGATCGCCCAATCGAACCGCTCCATCACCTCCTCGGCACGCTTCGCAATAACCCGGCAGTTCGACACCTCGCGCGCGGATTCCTTCAGGAATACCGCCTTGCGCTGATGCGACTCGATCAACGCCACCGAACACTCGGGCCGCAATACCGCCACCGGAAAACCGGGGAATCCGGCACCAGACCCGATGTCCACGATCTTTCCACCGGACTCCGGCAGTCGGCGCGCCAAGAACAAGGACTCACAGTAGTGGCGCTCGACCACCTCCTCCAACCGGTCAATCGACGTCAGGTTCAAGACCCGGTTCCAGCGGACCATCCGTTCATAGTGGCGTTCCAGCAGCTCCACCTGTTTCGGAGAAAGCTCCACGATGCTGGCCAGGCGATCCCGCAGCAGCTCAGGAAACACGACTGAGGCTCAGGTAGCAGTCGAGGATGGCGATGGCGGCAGGGGTGACTCCCGGAATCCGGGAAGCCTGGTCGAGCGTCGTGGGACGGACGCGGTTCAGCTTGTCCTGAATCTCCCGTGACAGGCCCGGGATCCCGGCGAACGCGAATTCCGCGGGAATCGGGCGCCTGCCGGCATCCTTCATCCGCTCCATCTGCCGCTCCTGCTGGAGGATATAGCCGCTGTACTTGGTCTCCGTTTCGACTGTGGCCAGCACGCCGCAGAGCGGATCTTCCCCCAGTATCTCTCGAATCCAGCCGGAGAGCCCCGCGATGGACGACTCGGGGCGCTTGAGCCAGGCGCTGTTCCGATGCCCCTCCAATGCCCGCACCAGGCGCTCCCGTTGCTGCTGCTTCCGCGTGAAGACGTCCCACCGATGATCGGTCACCAACCCGGCGCGCCGCCCGATGGGGGTGAGGCGCGCATCGGCGTTATCGATCCGAAGGTGCAGCCGGTACTCCGCCCGAGAGGTGAACATCCGGTACGGCTCGTCGGCCCCCTTCGAGATCAGGTCGTCGATCAGGATCCCGGTGTAGCCCTCGGTCCGTTGGACGATGACAGGGTCCTTCCCGGCCAGGCGGCAGGCGGCATTCATCCCGGCGACCAGTCCCTGGCATCCGGCCTCCTCGTACCCGGACGTGCCGTTGATCTGGCCGGCCAGATAGAGGCCGGAGATGGACTTCACGGCGAGAGTGTGGTCGAGTTCCCGCGGATCGATCGCATCATATTCAATGGCGTACCCGGGCCGGATCATCTCGGCGTCCTCCAACCCCGGTACGGACGCGACCATGGCAGCCTGCACGTCGATGGGCATGCTCGTGGACATCCCGTTCACGTACACCTCGTTGGTGTCGAGGCCTTCCGGTTCGAGAAAAATCTGGTGACGCAGCTTGTCCGGGAATTTAACGATCTTGTCTTCGATCGAGGGGCAGTAGCGGGGCCCGATACCCTCGATCTGCCCGCTGTAGAGCGGCGACCGGGGAATCGCCTCGGCCAGGATCCGGCGAGTGGCTTCTGTGGTATAGCCGATATGGCATTGAACCTGGGGACGGTCGATCCGGTCGGTCAGAAAGGAGAACGGCGTCGGCTTGGCGTCTCCCGGCTGCGGTTCGAACCGGCTCCAATCGATGGTGCGCCCGTCGAGCCGGGGCGGAGTGCCGGTCTTGAGGCGGGTCCACGCCAAACCCAGGCTGCGGAGTTGATCGCCAAGCAGTTGGGAAGGCGCCTCGCCGTTGCGGCCGCAGCTATACCGTGCTTCGCCGACATGGGCGAGCCCGTTGAGAAACGTCCCGGTGGTGACCACTACCGCCGGTGCCAAGATGCTCCGGCCGTCGCGAAGCTCCACACCGGCGACACTGCCATCGGCGATGCGCAGGCCGGCGACCTCGGCTTGCATGATGCGGAGGTTGGGCTCCCTTTCGAGCACCTCGCGCATCCGCACGCGATACACCTTTTTGTCCATCTGTGCGCGGGGAGACCACACTGCCGGCCCCCGGCTGGTGTTCAGGAGCCGGAACTGGATCCCCACGGCATCCGCCACCTCCGCCATCACCCCGCCCAACGCGTCGATCTCGCGGACCAGGTGGCCTTTGGCAATGCCGCCAATGGCGGGATTGCAGGACATCTGGGCGATGAGATCGAGGTTCATGGTGATCATTGCCGTGCGGGCGCCCATGCGCGCACAGGCCCGGGCGGCTTCGCACCCGGCGTGACCGGCGCCGATAACCACGACGTCGTACGGAGAGGGCATCGGTACCATTGTAGCGACACGGGCGATGCTCCTTGCGCTCGCGGGGCCGGGGAGATCTCGTCTCGTCTATCACTACCTTCTCAGGGAGAGCGGTTTCGGCTGGAGTGGCACCGAAATCCCCAAAGCGGTAAGCACCCGGGTGACGGGTTACGATATTCAGTGACATGAAGATCCTGGTCATTGGCGGCGGGGGGCGGGAACATGCCCTGTGCTGGAAGATCGCGCAATCGAAGGGCGTCGAGGTGATCGCGAGTCCCGGTAATCCAGGCATGGCGCGGATCGGAAAGTGCGTACCGCTCGAACAGGCGGAGGAACTGCGGCCGGACCTCACCGTAGTGGGGCCGGAGGCGCCGCTGGTAGAAGGCATCGTGGACCGGTTCCGGGCTCGGGGATGGCCCATCGTGGGACCGGACCGGGAAGCGGCGCGGCTGGAGGGGAGCAAAGCATTCGCCAAGTCCTTTATGAGGCAAAGTGGCATTCCGACCGCCGGCTTCGCCACCGTGGACTCTCCGGACGAAGCCCGCAAGGTTCTGGATCGGTTCGGATTTCCGCTGGTGCTCAAAGCCGACGGGCTGGCCGCCGGAAAGGGCGTGACCATCGCGCACGACCGGGTGGAGGCCGAGGCCGCGCTGGCCGCCGGAGGTCCGCTGACCGGACGGATCGTCGTGGAGGAGTTTCTGCGCGGAACCGAGATCAGCTTCATCGCGCTGTGCGACGGGCGGGACGCGATTCCGCTGCAACCGAGCCAGGACCACAAGGCGGTTTTCGACGGCGATCTCGGTCCGAATACCGGAGGCATGGGGGCGTACTGCGACGGCTCGCTCCTCACCGCGGCACAGACACGCGAGATTCTGGAGCGGGTGATTTACCCGACAGTGGAGGCGACCGGCTTCACGGGATTCCTTTACGCGGGGCTGATGATGACCGAGTCCGGGCCGAAAGTTCTGGAGTTCAATGTCCGGCTGGGAGATCCGGAGACCCAACCGCTGATGCACCGGATGCTTTCGGATTTCGTGCCGGCGCTGGCTGCCGCCGCGGCCGGCGAGATGGGGGACGTCGAACTGGACTGGCGGGCCGAACCGAGTGTGTGCGTGGTGATGGCATCGGGAGGATATCCGGGAAAGTTCGAGGCCGGGAAAACAATCAGGGGGATCGAGGAGGCGGAAGCGGTGGGAGCGACCGTTTTCCAGGCGGGGACGAGGATTGGGTCAGGCGGGCTGGAGACGGCGGGCGGAAGGGTGCTGGGGGTGACGGCGTCGGGGAGCGATCTCGGGAAAGCGGTGGAACGGGCGTATGCGGGAGTCGCGAAGATCCGGTTTGAGGGGATGCACTTTCGGAGCGACATCGGGAAAAGAGGTGGACGAAAGCCCGCCACAGGCTGAGGCCCTGGCCGCACAGCTTAACGCGGGATTTCGTACTTCTTGATCTTTTCGTACAGCGTGGAGCGGTCGATTCCGAGGATGGCGGCGGATTCCTTGATGTTGCCGTTGGCCCGCTGGAGGGTTTCGACAATCAGCAGCTTTTCCATTTCGGCGAGAGACATTCCGGCGGGAATCTCGAGGCGCCGCGGTCCGCGGCTGTTTTCCACGAGGAACGAGAAGTTCTCCTCGGTCAGTTCTCTGCCGCGGCAGGTGACGATGGCCCGCTCCAGGGCATTCTCCAGCTCGCGAACATTGCCGGGCCAGTTATAGTCTATCAGGACTTGGAGCGCGCCTTCCGATAGGTCACCCACCTCTTTGCCGAGTTCGTGCGAGAGCCGCTCGAGGAAATGGCGCGCCAGGAGAGGAATATCCTCGCGCCGGTCGCGAAGCGGCGGGATACGGATTTGAATCACGTTGAGGCGATAGAACAGATCGTCGCGGAAAGTCCCGGCGGCAACGGCTTCCTGGAGATTCACATGCGTGGCGGCAATCACGCGGCAATCGATGCGGACCTCCTCCGAGCCGCCCACCCGATAAAAGCAGCGTTCCTGCAGCACGCGCAGGAGATCCACCTGGAGCTTGGACGAAATGTCGCCGATCTCGTCGAGGAAGATGGTGCCGCCGTCGGCCATTTCGAACTTGCCGGGCTTCTGCTGGCTGGCGCCGGTGAACGCGCCTTTTTCATGGCCGAACAGCTCCGACTCCAGGAGAGTCTCGGCGAGCGCGGCGCAGGAGACCGCGACGAAAGGCTTCGCGGCCCGATCCCCGGCCTGGTGGATGGCGCGCGCGACCATCTCCTTTCCGGTGCCGCTTTCCCCCTGGATCAGGACCGTGCTGCGGAGGCCCGAAATCTCCTGCGCCAGGCGCAGAACGTCCCGCATCTTGGAGTTCTTGCTGATCACGTCGTGAAACGAGTATTGGCGCGACAGCTTTTTGCGCAGGATGGTGTTCTCACGTTGCAGGTTCTTCACCTTAATGATGCGGTTGACGAGCAGGGAGATCTCTTCGGGGTTGCACGGCTTGACGATGTACTCCTGGGCGCCTTCTTTCATCGCGGTGATGGCGGTGTCCACAGTGGCGTAGGCCGTAATGATGATAATGGAAGCATCGGGATGCAGGCGGCGGACCTGCATCATAGTCTCGATCCCGTCCATGCCGCCGGGCATCTTCAGATCGACGAAGTAGATGGCGTAGTCGCGCTCGCGCGCCTTCTCGACGGCCTCGCGCCCGGAGGCGGCGGTATCCACCTGGTATCCATCCTCGCGCAACCAGGCCGCGAGCGACTCGCACATCACCTCTTCGTCGTCCACCACCAGGATCTGCCAGTGGGTTTTCATAAATCAGGACTCCCTTAAACGCAACGCTCCCTCACGGTTGCGTCTCTGTAAATACGCGGCGCACGACGCGCAGAAGGCCGCCCGCTTGGCATCGACCTGGCGGATGTTCGTCCCCAAGGTCATGGCACAACTGCGATCCGCGCAATGCACCAATCCGAACGTATGACCGGCCTCGTGCAGCGCCTCTTTGAGCGCCCGCTCGATGAACGTCTCGCGATCGGGCGGAAGGCCGTAGAACTCCTGGCGCAAGCGGGCCAAAGACATCACCGCGACCTGGCCGCCCAGCTGGGCATGCCCGTACACGAAGGTCAGCACCGGAATGAACAGGTCGCCTTCAGTTACCGCCAACAGCTTCAGGCCGTCCGCCGGGCAAACACGGGCCAGCATTTCCAGCACGGGGATCGACCCGTACTGGCGGCGGCCGGGGTCCAGCGCAAACTCGATCCGAGGCAACTCCAACTCCCGTACCGGCACGCGAAATTCGCGGGCCATCCGTTCCCGGACAGCCGTGAGCACCTGGCCATCGACGTCCGGCGCGGCACCCACGTAGAAATACTTCATCCCTTCCGGGCCAGCTCCAGGGGCGGGGAGACGGCCGGCTGCGGAAGCTGCTCCAGCGGCAGCGTCACGGTGAACGTGGTACCTTCACCCACCTGGCTCTTCACCTCGATGTCGCCCCCGTGGGCCTGGATAATGCCATACGAAACCGCCAGCCCCAAACCGACGCCTTTGCCTTCCGACTTGGTGGTAAAGAACGGATCGAAGACTTTGGTGAGGTTCTCGGGCGGTATTCCCTCGCCGTTGTCCGACACTGTGAGCACAACTTCGCCGCGGCCGGGCGCGGTCGCGACCATCACCCGCCGCTCGCGCTTGGCCTGGGTGGCTTCGGCGGCGTTGAGCAACAGGTTCAAGACCACCTGCTGAATCTGGGAGGCATCGCATTGGGCGGCGGGCAGGCTCTCGGAGAGGCTGGTTTCCACCAGCACATTGTTCAGCTTCATCTTGTGCTGCGAGAGCGACAGCGTCATGCGAACGATCTTGTTCAAGTCGGTGGGTACCCGCTGCGGCTTGGAGCGGCGCGAGAAGGCCAGCAGGTCGGAGACGATTCGACCCACGCGCGAAGTCTCGCTGGTCACCTGCGACAGATACTTTCGGAATTCTTCGATGCGATTGGGTGGAACGCCATCATCCTTCAGCATACGCTGCAGGAGCATGGACAGGTTGAGCACGCCGGAAATGGGATTGTTGATCTCATGCGCGACACTGGCGGAGAGCTGGCCGAGCGAGGCGAGGCGGTCGGTTTGCTGTAACTTCTTCTGCGCGACTTTGAGCTGCTCGGTGCGCTCCTCGACCTTGGTTTCCAGGTTCTGGGTGAACTGGTTGATTTCGGCAACAGCGGTGCGCAGGCGGTCGCGCATGACGTCAAACGTGCGGGCCAGTTCGTCGAGCTCTTCGCTGCTATGGACAATGCCCAGGGGCTGGTCGAGCTCCATCTGGCTTACTGCCTTGCACGCCTGAATCAGCTTCTCGATCGGGCGGCCCAGGAAGCGGCGCGTGAAGTAGATGATGAACAGGCTGATGAGGGTGATCTCGACTCCGGTGACGAGGAGCACCCGGTACTTCAGGTTCGCGACCTCGTGATCGACCGGCTCGAGGTTGAGGGCGAGGTCCAGGACGCCGAGCACCTTCACGCCGGCCGGATGAGCATGGCATTCGGCCTGGCTGCAGGATCTCTCGTTGTAGATCGGGGTCAGCATCTCCAGGCGGCCGGGGCGTACCCGGACGTGGGAGGAAAGGTCCGGCAGGGCGGGGACGGAGCGGGTATCTTCGGCGTTGGTGGAAAACACCAGTTGGCCGCCGCGATTAAACATGCGGATACGATCGATGCCCTGCCTGGAAGCGATGGTGGCCATCACCTCGTAGGCGGCCTCGCGGTGATCGTCCAGCATGGCGTGCCAGGTGGCGCTGGTGATGCCTTTGGAGAGCTGGTCCGCGCCACGAATAATGGTGTTGAGGAGCTGGCGTTCTTCGGTTTTGACGTTGACTAACCCGGAAACGGCCGCCACGATGATGACGATCACCGTGATCGAAAGCATCAGCTTCCGGCCGAGACGCCTCGGCATAACGGAGAATTAGGTCCGAAATAATTATAACACTCAGTGCTGGCCGCGCCCGCGGCATCGGGGTAACAGTACCATTGCCGGGACGTTTTGCCGGGCGGGGACATCCGGCGGGCTGCGGACTACGTACAGATGGGTGGCGGCCTGAGGCCGCCTTCCTGATCTCGAGGGCCATGAAATGGGTGACAAATTCGATATTAAATACGGACTGCTTCCCCCGAGGCTCCAGTTGGAGCTTTGGATGCTCGCGCTCGATGCCAACACCAGCAAGGTGAACCTGGCGTATACGGTTGGGAACTTCCGGACAGGCCTGGCATACAACTACGGAGGAAATGCCGAGGCCTTTCTCAGCGTGCGGCGCTTTTCGCTGACGCTGGGCGCCAACCCCAGTAATGGCAATACCGACCTGGGACTGGTCTATCGCGGTTTCCGGTTCGGGGCATCCGCGAACTGGTCCCAGAACTCCGGCGGCGTGAGTTTTGGTTATGGGGACAATCTCCTCCCCTATCCATGGGAACTCGAGCCCATTTTCCACTCCGGGGCCGATGGGCTTCAGACCGTGGCCGGCGACATCAGCGCCGCACCCAACAATCCACTGGCCTGGTATAAACTGCACAGCGATGATGTGTCGGCGATCAGCCGGGCGGTGAGTGTCGGGCAGGACATCGCCAAATCCGGCAGTAAGGATCGTATTGGAGTTGGGCTGCGGCTCAACCACAGCCCGGCGACTGGACTCACCATATATGGCGGAGTGATCGGACATTTCTGATCGCCGCGGCCTGGTTCGCCCGGGCAGTGGCCAAGACCAGCCGGAGCGGGCATTTCTTCGGAAGACAATTTCTCGATCGCCTACGCGGCAACCTGCAAATGGGCGCGGGGACGTGCTCTTCACGGCGATGCTCATTCCTCGATGACCAGGATTACATCAAGAGGCCGTGGGAGGACTACTCCTGGATGCTCTTCCAGGTCCTTCCGTATTCGAGTTTTGATATGGTCTCGCTGCTGGAGGCGGCGGTGTACGACCGCAACGAGGCGACGCGGTTGCTGGCAGTGAAGTGGTTGCCCGCATACATCGCGGATGGCCGGTCCGCGGTGATTCTCACGCGGGTGCTCCAGGACGCGTCCGCACCGGCGCCTGGTGGGCGGCGATTCATCTGAGCCGCATCGCGCCCCGCACTCCCGGGCTGGTCCCGATGTTGGTGGACGGGATGCATACGGGTTGGCACCACTCTTCACGGCTGAATTGGGACTTCAACCTCACGGGAACCGGCGAGTGCGCCGAGGCGCTGGGACAGATGGGCGCCCGGGCCCGGGCCGTGCTCCCGGAATTGCAGGGGACGATCCGCCGGGCCGCACAGGATGGGCGCAGCTACGACGGGCAGTTGGCCGGGCGGGCGATCCTCAGGATAGCGGGCGCCGCTGAGGATGTCTATTGGAGTACCGGAAGCGGGATGCGCGCGGGGCGTACTGACAGAGGGTCTTTTGCGAGGAAGAGCTTCGCTTCCGATTTCAGTATAGCAACCCGGCATATTGAAAAAACAGACTGTTTTTTCAACGAGTTTCTCTGTAGGATTGAGAAGCGAACATAGATCCGGCGCGTCGTAGACCTCTTTGCGGGTCGTGCCTGCGCCACATCAATCCACTACGCGGGGAAGAGAGAGACTCTATGCCGGAAAAGACTGTCCAGGGGTTCGTGTGCGACCGGTTCGATCGGGTGCGCGCTGCTTTAGCGGAGAATCTTGCGAGCGGCGCGGACGTAGGGGCTTCGTGTTGCGTCACGGTGGAGGGGGAAACCGTGGTCGATTTGTGGGGCGGCTTCGCCGACGGGGCGAAAACCCGGCCCTGGGAGAGGGACACCATCCTCAATGTCTTTTCGACGACCAAGACCATGACGGCCCTCACCGCGCTGCTCATCGCCGACCGCGGCGAGTTGGACTTCGATGCGCCGGTCGCCCGGTACTGGCCGGAATTCGCCGCGAACGGAAAAGAGCGAATCCAAGTCAGCCAACTGATGAGCCACACGTCCGGGCTTTCCGGATGGCGGGAGCGGATCCAGCCGGAGGACCTTTTTGACTGGGAAAAGATGACGTCGCTGCTCGCCGCGCAGGCGCCGTTGTGGGAACCTGGCACCGCTTCGGGCTACCACGTTGCCACGTTCGGGTTCCTCGTCGGTGAGGTGGTGCGGCGCATTACGGGAAAGTCACTCGGCACCGTGTTCCGTGAGGAGATCACGGAGCCTTTGGGCGCCGACTTCCACATCGGCCTGCCCGCCTCCGAGGACGCGCGAGTCGCCGAGATAGTTCCGTGGGTATTGCCCCAGAGCATTGGCACATATTCGTTCACCGAGGTCGAGGACATCACGTTCCGCAACCTGCCGTTCGATCCCGCGGCGAGCACGCGGACGCGAGCCTGGCGCGCCGCCGAGATTCCGGCGGTGAACGGCCACGGCAACGCACGCTCGGTAGCGGAAATTCACCGCATTCTGGCGAACGGCGGCGTCGCGAAGGAAAAGCGGTTCCTGTCGGAGGCGGGATGCCGCAAGGCACTAGAGCAGCAGATCGCAGGGCCGGATTTGTTGATGAGGAACCTGCCTCCGGCACGGTGGGGCATGGGATTCCATCTTCCGGGGCCGCTGCTCGCGCTGGAGTTGCCGAATCCCAATACGATTTTTTCGGGCGGAGGCGGGTTGTCGTGGGTCTTCATCGACATGGACGCGCGCACGACGCTGGCGTATGCGGGGAATAAGATGGATCGCAAGCCGCTGAGCGACCCACGGCCGTTCCGCGCGCTGAAGGCGATGTGGGAATCGCTGGGAATTCATACATAGATGTGGCGCGGGTACTCGTGCCTGCCGCGTTAACACTCTGGGGACGCCTGGCGGGCGTGTAGTGTTATCGCGGGCACAGGACTTCGAGGCGACCAATAAGCGTCGGCAGAAGTGCCTGCGCCCCGTCGCTTAACGGTGCTGATCGCGGAGGACACGGGGGTCGCCGAGATAGTTCCGTGGGTATTGCCCCAGAGCATTGGCACATGTTCGTTCACCGAAGTAGAGGACATCACGTTCCGGAACCTGCCGTTCGATCCCGCGCTAAATCGGCTCGACTGTATCCGGGCCCGTCCCTGCGGGCGTGTTGAACACCCGGATGATTCTCCGCTCGGGGATCGACACCACCACGACTTTGTCCTTGTCTTGAATGCCCAGGTACGCCGTCTTTCCATCCCTCGACAGCGAAACGGAGAGGGGCTGCCCGGGCAGCGGAATCCTGGTGGTCTCCTTGCGGGTGGCGAGGTCCGCGAATCCCATAGCCTCTCCCGCCTGGAGATTATAAACCAGCGTCTTTCCGTCCGCGGTCAGAAATACCCGCGCCGGGCCGCTGCCCGTGCGAATCTCGCCCTCCACTCCCGCTGGATGCGGCGGTGCCGGTGAAACTGATCGGACGGATGGTGAAACTGCGCGCGAAGGAGGCAGGTCAGCGAAGCTTGCGCAAGACCCACGTGGTCATGGACCGCTGATTCTCAACGACCGTGGTTTTGAGCGGGTCGAGCCACTGGCCGCCGAGTTCGCGGGTGTAGTGGTGGAGCATGGCTTCGGTGACGAGGTAGCGCTCGGAGCCGTCGGGCAGGTGGAAACGCTGGCCATGGATGCGGGTGACCTGTTCGGCGATGCCGATATCGGAGGCGAGGCGGCAGAAGAAGAGGCCGCCGGGTTGGAGGATGCGCCAGGATCCGCGGAGCATGGCGGCGAAATGGGCATCGTCGCGGGCGAAGTGGAGGACGGCGCTGCTGATGACGACGCCGGCGAAGGCATCGGGAAAGGACGAGTCTTCGACTGGCTCGTGGTGGAAGTTGGCGGCGGGGAGCGCGGGGGCGAGATGGGCGGCGAGGGCGCGGGTGGCGGCGACGGCCAGGGGGTCGGGATCGGTGGCGAAGATTTCGTAGCCTTCGCGGAGGAGGTAGACGAGGTTGCGGCCGTGGCCACAGCCGGCGTCGAAGATGCGCATACCGGGAGCGATGCGGCCGCGGAGGATCTGATCGAACAAGTAGATGTCGATGTTGCCGAATTGGGAGTGGAGTGGGGACATGGTGATCAGAAAGCTGCCAGCCAGGCAGGGAGACCCTTCACCAAGTTTTGCATGACGCGGGCGGCGTTGGCGGCGAAAAGGTCGAGGTTGCCCTGGGCTTCGCCGTTGTCGGGGCTGACGAGGTCGCTGACACCGCGGAGGATGAGGAGCGGGGTGCGGTTGCGGTGGGCGACCCAGGAGATGGCGCCGGATTCCCAATCGACGGCGACGGGATGGAAGCGGCGGTCGATGTCGCGGAGGAGTGAAGGGGTGAGGTCGCGATCGGCGGAGTAGAGGGTGGCGCGGCGGATGGAGGCGGGGAGGGCGGCGGGCACGGGGATGGTGGTGGTGTAGTGGTCGATGGCCTCCTGCGAGTCGCCCATGGCTTCGGCGATGTCGTAGATGACGAGTTTGTCGGGGGCGACAATATCGAAGCGCTGGATGCGGCCTTCGACGCCGCCGCAGGTGCCGAGGTTGATGAGGCGGGCGGGTTGGAAGCGGTCGATGAGGTATTGGGTGGAACCGGCGGCGGCGACCTTGCCCCATCCTCCGTGGAAGAAAAGAACGCGGGTGTGGTGGATGGTGGTGAAGAAGTATTCGCCGTAGGGGGATTGGAGGAAGGTGGCGTCGGGGTAGAGGGGTTTGACGGCGCGCCATTCCATGTCGGCGGAGACGAGGACGGCGACGGGCAGCGGCTTGGCGGGAGCGGTAGCGGCGAGCGCGAGGAGGAAGGTGGAGAAGAGGCGCATGTATCGAGTGTCTCAAGATGGAGGGGCGGGAGAGACGAGGTTTTCACCGCAGAGACGCGGAGGCGCGGAGTTCAGCGCGGAGAGAAAACTGAGATTGGGTTGTGTGGTGACAGCTGGTGGAGTGGAGACGTTGGTGTGGTTGGCGCGCGGAGGGAGCGGAGGACGCAAGAGGGGGACCGGCGGACGGGGACTGTTACTTGCGCAGGAGGAGTTGGTCGTCGGGGTCGAGTGGCGGGGTTGGAGATGGTGGTGGAGAAGGGGACGGTGGTTTCGGCGCCCTGGAGCCAGATGCGGCGACGTTCGGCGCCGGAGGGGGTGGCGACGACGACGGTGACGGGGAGTGAGAAGTAGGGCGCTTCCTGACGGATGATGAGGGTTGCGCCGTTGGCCTCGGCGGTGAGGTGGGGGGCGCGCTTCTCTTCGATCCAGGGGCGGAGGAAGGCGACGGCGTCGAAGTTGGGTGGGGCGTTGTGCTGGGCGCATTCGGCGAGCACTTCCCAGCCGGAGGGCTGAGAGAGCGAGCGGCGGGAGAACTCGGCGATGGCGGCCTGGAAGGGGGCGGCGCCCAGGGCATCTTCGAGCATGCGGAAGATCCAGGCGCCTTTGGGATAGGCGATGCCGGTGTTGTCGGGGTCGTCGACGATGCCGGCCTTGCCGTCGAACTGACGGAAGTAATCGGCGGCCTGATATTTCCAGAAGTCTTTAACGGAGGCGGGTCCGAATTCCTTGGCGAGGGTGAAGGTTTCGGCGTAGGTGGCCCAGCCCTCCTGGAGGAAGTGGGCGGCGGGTCCGGAACCGTTGGTCCAGAGATGGGCGATCTCGTGGCCGAGGCTGGCGTGGGGGCGGTTGCCGTTCACGGAGAAGACGCGGGGCCATCCGGCGGCTACGACGATCTGATTGGACTGAAAGTGCCAGCCGTTGCCTTCCTTGGAGCGAGCTTCGACCACACCGAAATATCCGCTTTGCGGAGCGCCGAAGCGCTCGGAGAGAAGGCCGTACACGGAGCGGAATTCGTCGATGACCGATGGTGCGTCGGGTTGGAACTGTGGCGTGAGGAACAACTGCAGTTGAACGGCGCCGACGGTGACGGTCTGGACGTTTCAGTCGCGGTCGTAGACCAGGGTGAGGGCGAAGGTGGGGCGCACGGACTTGCCGGTGATGACGCGTTCGTTGCCCTCGATCCTCTCGGTTTGGGGAAGGCTGGTGGTGGCTTTGTATTCGCGCGGGAGACGGAGTTCAATCTCGAAATCAGCGGAATCGGCGGAACTGTTGAAGTCGAAGAAGGGGTGCCAGAAGTATTGGTTGCGGACGTGGCCGGCTTTGCGCAGGAAGGCGCCGGAGTTGGAATTATTGGGGCCTTCTTCAACCTCGATTTTGTGCGATTCGGTGTTGATGATGGAGATCGAACCGCCTTCGTTGTTGGTCACGAAGATGAGCTTTCCGTCCGGACTCAAAGCACTGCCCTGCGGGTTCTTGCCGGTTGGGACAGACGCCTCTACAACGCCGGTCTTCAGATCGATCACCGTCACGGCGCCCGACCCGGAGTCGCTGACCCAGGCCGTCCGGTTGCCGGGCCCCAGGGTGACCATGTGCGGGCTATCGCCGCCAACTGCATATTTCCGGACCACCGAACGAGTCTGGGGATTGATCCGCAGCAGACCGAAAGGATTCTCGATCGTCACCACGATCTCGCCGGTCTCGGGAAGCACCGCAATCCCGTGGGGCCGCCGGAGGTTGCCCAAGTCGATTGTCCCCACCTTTCGGCGCGCCTCGACGTCGACGATCGTGATGGAGTTCCCGCCCTCGCCCTTATCCGTCATCCAGAGCATGCCGTTGTCGGAGACGTACAGAAAGCGATGGTCCGGCGAGAAGGCCATCTCGTGCGGATAAGCGCCCACCTGCACCTCGCCGGTCCGGCGGCCATCCACGGTGTAGAATCCCACTTTCCCGGCCTTCTTTTCGACGATCGCAAGACTGGACTGCGCGCGGGCGAAGGTGGCGAACAGAACGATCAGGAGGATGGATCGTAGCCGGAGCATGAGACCTCCGAACCAGTCTAATTCAGTTCCTGGGACCCGGCGGCTGCCACCCTCGGCTCAGGTTCGACTGAGATAGAATCTTGGCGTGATGCGATGGGTTTTAGGGGTGATCGTCTGTGCGGCACTTTCCGGCCAGACGCCGCGGGAGTTGTATGTCGCGCACTGCTCGGGGTGCCACGGTCCGTCGGGGGAAGGCAGCCGCGGGCCGGCGTTGCGGGTGGCGGCGCTCCAGCGCGCCAACGATGCGGAGTCGCTGATCGTGCTGCTGCGGCGTGGAATTCCCGGCACCGAGATGCCGGCGCTCGCCGCCGAGACGGTTGCGGACCAACCTTTGCGCCAGTTGGCTCTCTATGTTCTCGGATTGCGTACCAGCAACAGCCCGGCTGCGGGTGGGCTCGAGGGGGGTGCGGAACTCTTCCGCGGCAAAGGCAAATGCCTGACGTGTCACCGCGTGAACGGAGAGGGCGGCACCTCTGCGCCCGACCTCAGCGATATCGGCCGCATGCGGCAGCCGCAGTGGCTCCGGCAAGCCGTAGTAGAGCCGCAGAAGGCGCTATACGACAGCTTCCAAGGCTATCGCTGGACCATCAACATCCCCGATAACTATGTCCTCGTGGAAGTGACCGCGCGAAACGGCGACCGGATTGTCGGGAGCCGTTTGAACGAAGACCCGTTCTCGATTCAGATTCGCGATGGCGACGGCCGCATCCGATCGTTTCTGAAGGATGAAGTGCGGGAGGTGCGCAAACAGTGGGGCAAGACCGCCATGCCCTCGTACGGCAGCGTTTTCTCGGAGAGCGAGCTCCAGGAACTGGTCCAATACCTGGAGAGCCTGAGAGGAGTGCGATGAGACTGCTCAGAGTCCTGACATTGGCCGCCCCGTTGCTGGCCTGGGCACAGGTCGCCCCGGAGCGCATTCGCCACGACGACCGCGAGCCGGGCAACTGGCTGACCTATTCGCGAAACTACAACGGCCAGCGATATTCTCCGCTGTCAGAGATTACCCCCGCGAACGTTGGCCGTCTGCAAGCCGCGTGGACCTATCAGATTCAGCAGCCGGGAAAGTTCTCGACCTCACCGATCGTGATCGGCGGCATCCTCTATATCACCGAGCCAGGCGGAGAAGTGGTGGCGTTGGACGGGAGAACGGGCCGACCGGTCTGGCGTTTCTCGCGGCGGCCGCCGCCCGACCTGCACGCCTGCTGCGGGGCGGCCAATCGGGGCCTGGCGGTTTTGGGTGACCTCTTGTTTGTGGGCACCCTCGACGCACACCTCCTGGCCATCGATCTCGAGACCGGAAAGCTGCGATGGGACCGGGTGGTGGCGGATTACCAGTCGGGCTATGCCATCACGGTGGCCCCGCTGGCGTTCGACGACAAGGTAGTCGTTGGGATCGCCGGAGGCGAGTACGGCATCCGCGGCTTTATCGACGCATACGATGCAAGGTCGGGGCGGCAGGTGTGGCGCTTCTGGACCATACCGGGACCGGGAGAGCCCGGGAACGATTCGTGGGCCGGCGACAGTTGGAAGACGGGTGGCGGCTCGACGTGGATCACGGGTTCGTACGATCCCGCGCTGCGCACCGTGTACTGGGGGGTCGGCAATCCCGGACCGGACTACAACGGGGATGCGCGGCGGGGCGACAACCTGTACACCTGCTCCATCGTGGCCCTGGATGCAGACACCGGGAAACTCCGCTGGCATTTTCAATTCACGCCTCACGACGTAAACGATTGGGACTCGGCGCA
The DNA here is from genome assembly GCA_035501495.1 of Bryobacteraceae bacterium. Lineage (GTDB taxonomy): Bacteria > Acidobacteriota > Terriglobia > Bryobacterales > Bryobacteraceae > JAIQFL01. Next base: position 37,908 of record DATJWB010000024.1, read on the forward strand.
CGTGCCGGTGCTCGTGGACGATGGCGATCGCAAGCTGGTGTTGGTGGCCAATCGCAACGGGTTCTACTACGTTCTGGACCGCGTGACGGGCGCGTTCATCCGCGGGGTACAGTACGGCAAGCAAACCTGGGCATCGGGGCTGGACGACCAGGGCCGGCCAGTGCGTTTGCCAAACAGGGAGCCGTCGGACGAGGGCACGATGGTCTACCCGGGGTTCCATGGCGTGACGAACTGGTTCAGCCCGAGCTTCAGTCCGTTGACCGGATTGTTTTACGTGGCGGTGCGGGAAGAGCCCGCGATCTTCGCAAAGAGGAGGGAGCCTTACGTCCCAGGCCAGTGGTTCAGCGGCGGAAACCCGTCGGGCGTGCCGAAGATAGAACCAACCGGATCGATCCGGGCGCTGGAACACGCCAGCGGTCGGGTGGCATGGGAATTCCCTCTGAAGTCTCCACCGTGGGCAGGCCTGATGGCGACGGCGGGCGGCGTGGTGTTCGGCGGATCGAGCGAAGGGATGTTCTACGCGCTCGATGCGGCCAGCGGCAAGCCGCTATGGCATTACGGAACGGGCGCGCCGATCTTCGCGAACCCCGTAAGCTACCTGGTGAACGGGCGCCAGCAGGTGGCCATCGCGGCAGGCAGCGGACTGTTCGCTTTCGCGCTGCCGGATCGCTAGCGCGGATCGGAGGTCCTCCGCGGCGGTTGGCTTCTGGACAGTCTAGAATGAGAAGCACGACGATCAACGCTCCGCGCTTTTTTAGGAGGTCGTATGCGATATCCGTGTCCGGTGGTGTCCCGAGTGGAAGGGCTGGTGGTTCTCTTTTTCACGCTGGGCGTCATGGCAGAGGCGCAAACTCCGCGGACTGCGGGGAACCGGCAGGGTCCGGCAAAGCCGTGGACGGCCCCCCGGCTGCCGGGTGGACACCCGGACCTTCAGGGATTGTGGACCAACGCCACCCTGACTCCATTTGAGAGACCCAGAGACCTTGCCGGAAAGGAGTTCCTCACCGAGACCGAAGCGGCGGAATTCGAAAAACGGCAACTCGCCGCAAGCAATCGCGACCGCCGCGGCTCAACCGCCGACGAGGATGTCGCGCTCGCATACAACGAAGCCTGGTTCGAGCGCGGGCTGAAGCTCTTTCCGACGCGGCGAACCTCCGTGGTGATCGACCCTCCTGACGGCCGGATCCCACCCCTGACGCCACAGGCGCAGCAAGCGGCGGCGGCGCGCGCCGAGGTCCAGCGACATCCTCCTGCCGGCCCCGAGGAGCTGAGTTTGCCGGTACGCTGCCTCCTCTGGCCGACGGCCGGGCCGCCCATGGTTCCCGGCCCCTACAACAACAACTATCAGATCATTCAAACCGCCGACACGGTGGCGATCTACGTCGAGATGATTCACGATGTTCGCATCATCACCGTGGATGGCCGGCCCCATCCCGACCCGGGCATACGCCAATGGAAGGGGGACTCGCGAGGCCACTGGGAAGGCGAGACGCTCGTCGTGGACACGACCAACTTCACCGACAAGACCAGCTTTCGAGGTGCGGATCAGAATCTGCACCTCATCGAACGCCTCACGCGCACCGGCCCTGATACCATCCTCTACCGGTTCACCGTGGACGATCCGACTGCCTTCACGAAGCCCTGGACTGGCGAACTCGTCATGAGCAGGGCCGCAGGTCCTCTCTACGAGTACGCCTGTCACGAAGGGAATTACGCGATGGCAAACATGCTGAGCGCGGCGCGAGGGTCCACGGGACGCTAAGCAGGCCGGCGGCTATTACGCGTGCAGGCGCTGCACCAGGCGGGCGTCTACATTGCCCGGCTCCACATGCCTATCCTACAATCGCGGCGCCGGAGTACAATACCGACGGGAGAGGTTATGAGTTCGCGCCCGCGCATCCCGCTGGTATTGGCATTGGCGGTCGCCCTTCCTCTGGCTTTCCGTGGTCAAATCGCCATTCAACCCCGCGAAAAGCCTGCCCCGAAAGCGCCCTCCGGCTCGCGGGAGGCCACTCTGCGGGTGGACACCTCCCTGGTGCTCGTGCCGGTAAGCGTGAACGACCCGCTGAATCGTCCGGTCTCCGGCCTCGAAAGGGACAACTTCCGCGTTTTCGACGACCGTGTGGAGCAGGTCATCAGCCATTTCGCCATGGACGACGAGCCGGTTGCCGTGGGGCTGGTGTTCGACACCAGCGGCAGCATGGGCGCCAAGCTGAACCGCTCGCGGCTGGCGGCTAAGGAGTTCTTCCGGACGGCCAATCCCGAAGACCAGTTCTTCCTGGTGGAGTTCGACAATTCTCCGCGGCTCGAGGTGCCGTTGACCAGCGACACCGGCGTCATTGAAAACCAGTTGATCTTCTCGCGATCCAAGGGCTCCACCGCATTGCTGGACGCCATCTACCTGGCCCTCCACGAAATGAAAAAGTCCAAGATGAACAAGAAGGCCCTGCTGGTAATCTCCGATGGAGGCGACAATCACAGCCGGTATACGCCCGCGGAATTACAGAGTGTGGTGCGGGAAAGCGATACCCTGATCTATGCGATCGGTGTCTTTGGCGGCGGGACGACCGTGGAAGAGGCAGGCGGCCCCGCGCTCCTCTCCCACATTGCGGAGGAGACCGGCGGGCGTATGTATGAGGCCAACCCTGCCGAACTCCCCGATATCGCGGTGAAGATCGGGATCGACCTGCGAAACCGCTATATTCTCGGGTACACGCCCAAGAATCAGCAGCGCGATGGGCGCTATCACAAGGTGCTGGTGCAGGTGGTCCCTCCGCGCGGTCTTCCCAAACTTCGCGCCCACTGGCGCCTGGGCTACTACGCGCCCGCGGAGTGAGGGCCGCGCCTCCTACTTGCCTTTAACGATTGCGAAATCGAAGACCTGGATATTCAGCTTTCCCTCGGTGTACTCCACCACCGCATATTCCCCCGGCTCGAGTGGCTCTTTAGGCCAGACCTTATAGAGCCCGCCGCTCGCCAGTTGCTGCTGGAAGGTCTCCACCAGAATCGGCTCCTCGATGGTCTCCTTGGTTACCGGGACGAACGTCAGGTTCTCGACAATCCGCACCGTGCCCTTTGGAGTGAGCTTCACCATGCCGAAGCGCTCCGTTTCGGAGAGCTGCATGAAGAACTCCTGCTCGGGATTGGTGAATACATTCTGCGAGTGAAGTCCGGCCACTTCCAGGGTTCCCTTTCCCGACACCGCCGGGATCGGCGCCAGCTTCGACAGCACCGACCTGCCCTTGTTGGTGTGGACGCTGGCTTCCGCCGCTTTGATCACCTTGGTTTCCTTGCCGTCCACCCAATAGACGCCGGGATCCTGAGGAATGCGCGACACCTGCCTTTGCAGATCGCGCTCCGCCTTCTCCTCCTCCGAGATGACTTTGGCGTCCTTGTCCAGCTCCGCCTGCCGTTCGGCAATCTCGGTCTCCGTACGCTTCAGGTCGATCAGGCTCAACGGCATCTCTTCCCATTCGCTGCGCTCCACACTGTAGAAGCGCACGCGGTCCGATTCCACTTTGTATTCGCGAACCACGTGAAAGCTGCCGTCCTTCAGATACAGCCGGAGATTTGCCGCCCAGGCTGTGGCCGTCAGAAGCGCCAACGCCAGAAAGTACTTGCGCATACCCTACCGACTAATTTACCGCCGCCCCGCCTTCCGGTCGAGACCCTCCTCACCCCTTTGGGTGATCCATGACAATTTTCCCGGCGCTCTTGACATTCGAGGTCCAGCAGGAGCATATTGTGAGTGGAGGCAGTAGTTGATGCTCTCCGGGCCTCTTTCTCCGGAAAAGGCAAATGCGTCCCCTCATCGGGGATTCATCAAAGGAGGAAATACATAGAACCAGTCCACAGTTGGGGTGGCTTCCGGTTTTCCTCGCTGACCGGTTGCGAGTCTTGACGCGCCGCAGAGCGATCCGCAAAGGATCCTCACCAGGCGTCGCGGTTTATACTGCGGTCTTTCCGATTCGCACCACGCACTATTCCAGGAGGGGCCGGCGGCCACCCTTTTGATTTTCCCGTTCCTCCTTCCAATCGCACTCCCTACGCAACTTCCGTTACACTGGTGTATCTTCTTCCATCGTGAACGCTGTAGAATTCCAGGGTGTCTCCAAGAGTTACGCGATCTACGACTCGCCGGGCGACCGGCTCAAGGAATTGCTGTCCCTGAATCGCCTCAAACGCCATCGCGACTTCTGGGCGCTGCACGATCTCAACTTTGCCGTCAAACGCGGGGAGACGTTCTGCGTGGTCGGAGAGAACGGATCCGGAAAGAGCACCCTGCTGCAGATCGTGGCAGGCATTCTGCAGCCGACGGTTGGCACCGTTACAGTAGGCGGACGAGTCTCCGCCCTGCTCGAATTGGGAGCCGGCTTCAACCCTGAATTCAGCGGCCGGGACAACGTTTACCTGAACGGATCGATCCTGGGGTTCACCACCCGCCAGATCGAGCAGCGGTACAAGGACATCGAGGAATTCGCCGAAATCGGCCCTTTCATCAACCAGCCGGTCAAAACCTACTCGAGCGGCATGGTCGTGCGTCTGGCTTTCGCCGTGGCAATCCACGTCGATCCTGACATCCTCCTGGTGGACGAAGCCCTGGCCGTGGGCGACATCTATTTCCGCCAACGCTGTATGCGCAAGGTGCACGAATTGCGCTCTCGCGGAGTCACCATTTTGTTCGTTTCCCACGCCGTCAGCGATGTGAAAGCCATCGGCGACCGTGTCTTGTGGCTCGACCGCGGCAGAGTGGTGGAGGTCGGAGAGCCGGAACGCATCATCGCCAAATACCTCGCGGCGATGACGCAGAAGGATTCCACCTACCTGAGGCTCAAGGCCGGACCGCGCGAGCCGCGGCGCACTACCGGCCCCATCCGCGCGCCCGAAATCGTCGAGACGATTCCCAACATTGATCACCGCTTCGGCGACGGCCGCGCCGAAGTGATCGGCATTGCCATATTCGACGAGCGCGGGCGGCCCGTCCACCTCCTGCAACCGTGCTCGAATATCGTGGTCCGCATCAGCGTGCGCGCCAAGGAGGACGTGCCCCTGCCGATGGTGGGATTCATGCTGCGCAATCAATTGGGCATGGATTTCTCGGGCACCAACACCGCGCGCGAGGGCCGCGAACTGCCTCCCATGCAGAGCGGCGATATCTTCACTGTGGATTTCCATCTCGAATTGCCAGAGCTCTACCCGGCCTCGTTCTCCTTCTCTCCGGCGATTGCCAACGGCACCCTGGCCGGCTACCAGATGTGCGACTGGATCGATAATGCGGTGGCGCTGCAGATGGCGCGCACCGAAGACGAGATCTATGGATACATCCACCTGCCGTGCCGCGTGGAAGTGAACTCTCCGTTGATGGGCCCGGGCTCTCAGGCGGAGTCTGCCGAGCCCCCACCGGTGTTGGAGAAGCGCATTGTCTGAGTTCACCGGCGAGCGCGTCATTCCGGGCCAGGTGGACGTGGACCTGATGAACGAGCACCTGGCCCGCTACACGTTTGCCTCCCGCCTGGCGCGCGGCAAGCGGGTGCTGGATGCCGGCTGTGGCGCGGGTTACGGGTCTGCGGAGTTGGCGCATGCGGCCGAATTGGTCATTGGCCTCGACCGCTCCTGGGATGCCGTCGGGTTTGCGCGCGACCACTATCGCCTTCCCAATCTGCGCTTCGAACAGGGCTCGTGCACGACTCTGCCGCATCCCGATGGCAGCTTCCACCTCATCGTGGCCTTCGAAGTCATCGAGCACCTGGAGCAGTGGCGCGAATTCCTGATCGAAGCACGCCGCGTGCTCGCCTCCAGCGGCCAGTTCATTGTCTCCACGCCCAACAAGCTCTACTACACCGAATCCCGAGGACCCGAAGGCGTGAACCCCTTCCACGTCCACGAGTTCGATTTCGCCGAATTTCAGTCCGAGCTGAGGGCCTTCTTTCCGTACGTCTCGATGTTTCTGGAGAACCACGTCGAAGGCGTCACCTTTCAGCCGGAAGACGTGGGAAACACCGTGGAGGTGCGGGTGGACTCCGGAGAGCCCGCGCCCGACGACTCACACTTTTTCGTCGCCGTCTGTGCGCACCGCCCGCAACTGGGCAATCCGACGTTCGTCTACGTGCCGCGCGCCGCCAACGTGCTGCGCGAGCGCGAGCGTCACATCGCGCTGCTGGAGCACGAGCTGGCCGCCAAGGATGAATGGCTCCACAAGGCGCTCGAAGAGCACCAGGCCCTGGTGTCGCAGTTTCGCGAGCAAAAAGAGTCTTTGGAAAAGAGCAACCGCTGGGCCGAATCGCTCAACCGCGAGCTCGAGGAACGGGGCGCGCGCATCGTGCAACTGCAGGAAGAATTCACCCGCGAGCAGGAAGCCGCCCGCAAAGTGGCTGACGATTACGACGCCAAGGTCCGCGCGCTCGAAGAAGATATCCGCGCCAAAACACAATGGGCCCGGGACGTGGAGACCAACCTGACCGCCGAGATTCAAAAACAGACCGCCCACCTGGCTGCCGCCGTGGACGCCTTGCATGCCACGGAGAAGCAGCTCGAGGAGCGCACCGCCTGGGCGCGCCGCGCGCAAGAGGAGGCGGATGAGCTTGCCCGCCAGGTGGAACTTTTCCGCGCCTCGCGCTGGATGAAGCTGGGCCGCAAGATCGGCGTGGGACCGGTCTTGCCTCTCGGTTGACATGGCCTTCCTGAAACGATTCCTGAAGGCGCTCCCGCTGCTCGTGATCTCGCCCGCGCTGATGCTGATCAGCATCGTAGTCCTGGCGCTCACGGACCTCTGTAGCGCATGCTTCCGCTTGGGTCCCAAGAACCGGAGCGCCCCCCAACCGGCCAGATCGGACTCCGCCAGCGTGGTCATTCCCAACTGGAACGGCAAAGACCTGCTCGAAAAATACCTGCCCTCGGTAATCGAAGCCCTAGAAGGCCATCCCGGCAACGAAGTCATCGTCGTGGATAACGGCTCTACCGATGGCAGCGCCGACTTCGTCTCGAAGACTTTCCCATCCGTGCGGCTGCTCTCCCTGCCCACCAACCTGGGATTCGGCGGCGGATCGAATGCCGGCTTCCGCGCCGCGAAGAACGACATCGTCGTCCTGCTGAACAGCGACATGCGCGTGGAGCCCGATTTCCTCGCGCCGCTGCTCGAAGGCTTCCGCGACCCCGAAGTCTTCGCGGTCTCCTGTCAGATCTTCTTCAGTGATCCGAACAAGATTCGCGAAGAGACCGGACTCACGCAGGCCTGGTGGCAGGATGGCGGCCTGCGCGTGCGCCACCGCATCGACTCCACCATCCAGGAGCTCTATCCCTGCTTCTACGGCGGGGGTGGATCCTGCGCCTTCGACCGCCGGAAGTTCCTCGAGTTCGGCGGCTTCGACCGCCTCCTGGAACCCTTTTACCTGGAAGATACCGACCTCGGCTTCATGGCCTGGAAACGCGGCTGGAAGGTGCTGTATCAGCCCCACAGCAAGGTCTATCACGAGCACCGCGGCACCATCGGCAAACGATTTCGCGAAGACCAGATTCAGGCCGCCCTGAAAAAGAACTTCGTCTTGTGGTGCTGGAAGAACATCCACGAGTGGCCGCGGCTCGCCTCCCACTTCTTCTTCACCTACGCCGGCGCTATCCTCAGCGTGATCTTCGGCGATGTCCCCCTGCGTCCCAACGTGGCCGCGCTCTGGAGGGCGTTCCTTCGCCTCCCGCGCGCGGTCCGCTCGCGATGGCGCGCCCGCACTCTCGCGCGCGTGAGCGACACCGAAGCCTTCGCGCGGCCCTTGGGGGGCTACTATCGCGATCGCTTCGCTCCCATGGAGCTGGCCCCCGAACGACTGAGCGTGCTCTTCGTTTCCCCGTACCCGATTTGCCCTCCGGTGCACGGCGGCGGCGTCTTCATGTACCAGACGCTGCGCGAACTCGCCAGGCTGGCCGACGTGCACGTCATCGAACTCCTGGAATACCCGTGGCAGGAGAAGGACAACGAAGAGCTGCGCGAGTTCTGCGCCTCCGTGGAATGGATCGTCCGGCCCAGCGAGGACGATCGCGGCATGGGCTCGCTCCGGCCGCACGCCGTGCGCGAGTTCTTCAACGAAGACCTGGAGTGGCTCATCCACCGCCAGCTCTATACCCGCCGCATCGACGTTCTGCAACTCGAATACACGCCAATGGCGCAATATCGCGGCGACTATCGCCGCATCGCCAGCGCGCTGTTCGAGCACGATGTCTACTTTCAGTCCGTCGGCCGCGGATTGGGCCACCACACCGGCCTCGTGCCCGAGTTGAAGGCGCGCATGGAGTACCTGCGCGCGCTGCGCTACGAACTGCGCACCCTGCCCGCCTGCGACCAGGTGCAGGTGTGCACCCCGGCAAATCGCGATTACCTGCTGTCGTTCTCGCCCAACCTGGCGCCCAGGCTCCAGGCCGGCCTGCGTGCCGGAATCATCAGTTCCCGATATGAGTTCCGCAACTCCGGCCGCGAACCGTTCACCATGCTGTTCGTCGGCAGTTTCCGGCACGACCCCAACCGCATTGCCATGGACTGGTTCGTTCGCGAAGTGCTGCCGTGCATCCTCGCGCAGCAGCCGAAGGCCAGGCTGGTGATCGCCGGCTCGGACCCTCCCCCCGCGCACGCGTATGCCGATTTTTCCGGCGCCCTGCAGATGTTGGGATATGTGGACGATGTCCGCGACCCCTTGGGCCGTTATGCCGTTTTCGTTTGCCCGATTCTCAGCGGATCGGGTGTGCGGGTCAAGCTTCTGGAAGCCTTCGCGGCGGGAATTCCGGTAGTCTCGACCGTGGTGGGAGCCGAAGGCCTTGCCCGCCAGGACGGCGAATTCTGCGCGCTGTCGGACGACCCCGCCGGGTTTGCGGACCGCGTCTTGAAACTCTTCGACGATCCGCCGGCTGCCGCCGGGATGGCCTGCCGCGCGCGTGCCGAAGTCGAAGCGAACTGGGACATGGCCGCCATCACCAGCAAGCTGGTGCGGGGCTATGACGAACTGGTGAGGAAAAAGCGGGAGCTGGCGTGTGGCGGAAGCGCTTAGTTCCTGGTCTTTGGATTCAGGTCTTTCTTGATGCGGCTGACAATGTCGGAAGCGGCGCGGTCGAGATCGGTATCGCTGGTGCCTTTGGGCGGGTCGAATACCGACCATACCACCTGGTGCGATTTCGCATCCACCAGAAACACGGTGCCCTTGGCGCGCCCGAATCCCCCGCTGAGTGCCGGGTTGGAGAGCTTGTTCACCGGGTCCGTCAGCATGCCTACCATGTTCGAATCGTCGTTCTTCCGGCCCTTCTTACTCTTCGCGTCGTCTTTGTCCTTTTCTTCCACCTTGGCGGGCTTTTCGGATGGCGGTGGCGGATACATGGCGTCCATCTGCGCCTGGAAGGCTTCGCCGATATGGTCGGTAAAGACCGCGTCCGCGAGTTTCGGGTCGGTCACCACCTGGAACGTGTGCTCATTGGTCAGCCGGTTCGCCAGGAACTGGTCGAGCCCGTGCGGCATGGGCAGGACGTACACCGTGCGCACGCCCGCCAGTTCCGCGCCGCACAACAGCATGCCGGAACAGCTCAGAAGAAAGAGCAGCCGTTTCATTCTTATCATGATATCAATGTGCCCGAAGATGGAACCGTACCTCTTAAAGACGCACGGCCGGCCTGAAAAGTCGGAGATGTGGCGCGGTGGCGCGGACACTCGTGTCTGCCGTCTCGGCACTCATGCCGAGACTTTTCGGTTGCGCGCCAATGACGCGCATACCGCAGATTTCTGCGCCGGCCCTGCATCGGCGGCGGCGAACAAGCGTCCCGATGAGTCGGGACGCGGCAGGCAGGAGCGCCTGCGCCACACCCCCGATGTATAAGGGTCAGTCCATCACCGTCATCATCCCGTGCCTCAACGAGGAGCAGGGCATCGAAAAGGTCCTCAACGCCATGCCCGACTTCGTGGACGAGGTCATCGTGGTGGACAACAACTCCACCGACCGCACCGCCGATGTGGCGGCCTCCCTGGGCGCCAAAGTCATTCGCGAGGAAGTGCGCGGCTACGGCCGAGCGTACAAACGCGGCTTTGCCGCCGCCACCAGCGATGTGATCGTCACTCTCGATGGCGATCACAGCTATCCCGTGGACGCCCTCTCCTACCTCATCGAAGCCTTCCGCCACCTCGAGATCGATTTTCTCAACGCCTCCCGCTTCCCGGTCCGCGACCCCCGCGCCATGAGCCTCAAAAACAAGTTCGGCAATCTGATCCTTTCCATGGCCATGTCCATTCTCTTCTTTCGCTGGGTGCGCGACTCGCAGTCCGGAATGTGGGTCCTCCGCCGCGCGATTCTCAAGGAGATGAAACTCATAGCCGACGGCATGGCCTTCTCCGAAGAGATCAAGATTGAAGCCATCCGCAGTTCCCGGATCCGGTTCGGCGAAATCTCCATTCAATACTCGTCGCGTTCCGGAGAAACCAAACTCAACCCCTGGCGTGATGGGTTTCAGAACCTCGCCTTCCTGCTGAAGAAGCGCTTTTTCCGATGAGCATCACCGCGATCGTGCCGGTATGGAACGGCAGGGACCTTCTGGAACGCCTGCTGCTCTCTCTCGAAGCGCAGACCGAGCGCGCCAGCGAACTTCTGGTGGTAGACAACGGATCCGAAGATGGGGCGCCCGATCTCGCCCGGCAACATGGCGCCCGCGTCATCCCCATGGGCCGCAACGCCGGTTTCGCCGCAGCGGTGAATCGTGGAATTCGCGAAAGCCGCACCGGCTGGATCGCCGTCCTCAACAGCGATGTCGAACTGGCGCCCGACTACTTTGCCGCCCTTTCGGCAGCGGGCGGATGGTTTGCCTCGGGGAAGATCTTGAGCTACGCGGGCGAATCCGGCAGCCGCATGATCGACGGCACGTTCGACGTGGTCTGCCGCGGCGGAACGGCGTGGCGCGCCGGCAGCGCCCGTCCCGATGGTCCCGATTTCGACGCGCCCCGCACCATAACCTCGCCGCCTTGGACCGCCGTTCTTTTCCGCGCCGAACTGTTCCGCATCGTGGGTCTTCTCGAAGAATCGTTCGAATCTTATCTCGAGGATGTGGACTTCGGCCTCCGTTGCGCCGCGCACCAACTCGACGGCCGCTATGTCCCCTCGGCCGTAGCCTGGCATCGTGGCAGCGCCACCCTTGGCCGCTGGCATCCCGAGACGGTTCGCCGAATCTCCCGCAACCAGGTGCTGCTCCTGGCCCGCCACTATTCCGGCGGTCTCCTCTGGCGATGCTGCTGGCCAATCGCCGTGGCGCATCTGCTGTGGGGAGGCCTGGCATTCCGCCATGGCGCCGGGTGGGCGTGGCTGCGTGGAAAGTGGCAGGGCATTCAGAGTTTTCCTGGTGCGCGGAAACTCGCTGGGCCTTTCGACTCAGGACTACTACCTAGACTTCGCTCCAACGAAAAGACCATTCGCACTCTGCAGCAGTCGACCGGTTTCGACCGCTACTGGAGCCTCTATTTCCACCTCACCGGCGGCGGAGCGAAGTAAGCATGTCCGCGATCGGCATCGTGATCGTCACCTACAATTCGGAAACCGAAATCGGGGCTTGCCTGGATGCCGCCATTGCAACCGGCGCCGAAGTCGTGGTCGTGGACAACGCATCCACAGATGGCACCAAGACAGAGATCGCGCGCCGCGGTGTACGTTTGATCGCAAATCCGTCGAATCGCGGCTTCGCGGCTGCCGTCAATCAGGGTTTCCTGGCCTTGAACTCAACTTACATCCTGTTGCTGAATCCCGATGCGGTGATTCAATCCGGACTCGAGTCTCTGCGTCGCGCTTGCGATTTACCTCGCGCCGGTGCGGCTGGCGGCCGGCTGCTGGGGCTTGATGGCGACCCCCAAACAGGATTCATGGTGCGGCGCCTCCCGACTCCGCCCGCATTGATTTTAGAAGCTTTACTGCTGAATCGCCTGTGGCCGCGCAATCCCGTGAACCGGCGTTACCGGGCCTTGGATCTCGACTGCTCTGCGCCTTGCGCGGTCCAGCAGCCAGCCGGCGCTTTCTTCATGGTGCGCCGCGACGTCTGGCAGGAACTCGGCGGCTTCGACGAAGGTTTCTTTCCCCTCTGGTTCGAAGATGTAGACTTCTGCCGCAGGATGCTCGACCGGGGATATGTTGCGCATTATGTCCCGCAGGCCGTTTCAAAACATACGGGTGGGCACTCGATCGCGAGAATTGCAGTAGAGATGCGGCAGTTTTATTGGTATCGTAGTCTTCTGAGATATTCAGCCAGACATTTCAACCCGTTTTCCTTTCGGGTTGTGTGTCTGGCGGTTTTAACAGGCGCCCTTCTGCGGATGCTCGCAGAAACCATTTGGACTGGGAGCCTGAAGCCCCTGGTAGTTTACGGGAAAGTCGTACGGCTCGCCGGCCGTTGCTCGGTCTTCGGCTGGAGAGACGGAGTTGTGTCGGGCCCCCATATTTAGGCTAATTCGGATGCTTAGAAAGTTCGGCTCTCAGGTTCTTGTTCATGGCGCACAGCGACTTTGTCTCCGTCACAATCGTTACCTACAATAGCGGCCGGTTTATCAAGCGCTGTCTGGAATCGGTGCTGGCTCAGAGGTACCGCCACAAAGAAGTGATCGTGGTGGACAATGCCTCCACCGATGGCACGATCGACATCCTCGAACAGTTCGAGGATCGCTGCCAGGTCTATTACAACGAGGAGAACATCGGGTTTGCGGCCGCCCAGAATCAGGCGATCAAACTCTCCAACGGAGATTGGGTCCTCACTCTGAATCCCGACGTCCTGCTTCTGCCCAATTTCATTCAGGCGCTCGTCGATGCCGGCCAGTTCGATTCCCGCATCGGAACCGTTTGCGGGAAACTGCTGACCATGACCGCGCACTTCGAGATTCCTGAGAAACCCGTCGTGGATTCGACCGGCATCTACTTCAACCCCATGCTGCGTCACCTCGACCGCGGCAGCCAGGAAGTCGATAACGGGCACTACCTGCAGTACGAATACGTCTTCGGCGCCACCGCGGCGGCCGCCCTGTATCGCCGCGCGATGATTGACGACATCTCGCTCGACGGCGAATTCTTCGATTCCGATTTCTTCGTCTACCGCGAGGACGCCGACGTTGCCTGGCGCGCCCAGTTGATGGGCTGGAAGTGCCTCTACGCGCCGTACGCGCGCGGGTATCACGTCCGCAAGGTGCTTCCCGGCAACCGTAGGGCACTCCCGCCGGAAATCAACATGCACTCCGTGAAGAACCGCTTCCTGATGCGCATCAAGAATATTTCCCCCAACCTCTATCGGCGAAACTGGTTCTCCATCACTACCCGCGACACGACCGTGGTCCTGTGCTGCCTTCTCTGGGAGCATAGCTCGCTGCGGGCATTCTGGTTCCTGGCGAAAAACCTGAAGCGGGTGCTTGCGAAACGCCGCCTGATTCAAGCCAGCCAGCGGGTAGACCATGAGTACATGGCCAGTTGGTTTCAATACACTCCCGTGAGCAAGCAAGCTCCCAAGAAAATGGCCCGCACGCTCTCGCGCTCCGAGACGGCAAAGACCTAGGAACGATTGGGAAGCCGGCGAGTGGCTGCCTTGATCGGTTCCTGTTGTCCGGCCCTCGGAGTTTTGAGTCACAGGTGGGCGGTCTTGACAGTCATTTGTTCAGGTTAATTGCTGGTCATGTTGTTCCAGGCGTTCTCCGCTCGCTCGCAGAGCCTCGATGTCGCTTCCGCTTGTACCCATATCGAGACCGCCCGGGCGAGGTTCCGCTCCCAGCCGAAGTGCCGGTGAAGCCAGACCATCCGCGGCCTGTCTTCATCATTAATACCGATTTCCGCGAAGCCCCGAATCAGAGCGGCGGCATCGTAATGCGGCAGGTCCATTTGCCGCCGCACGGCCCGGCAGGCCAGCGGAATGGATCGCAGCGGTGAACAGTTCACAGTTCGGCTTCGGAACGGGTTCGTGCATATTGAGCAAGATGCACAATGGCGTCCTTTTGACCTTTAGACCAGGGCGCCTCGCCCTGTGTGTACCCCCGTGCCGCGGAGAGCATTTCCGTCGAGAGAATCGCCACCAGCACCAAGCTCGCGATGAGCAGGGCCAATGCACCGCAGGTCAGAAGCACGTCCGCCTCACGATGGGCCGGATTCGTGGTCAGGCCGCGAATCCGGTTCTTCTGAAGGTGAGAATTCATTCCAAGCTGTCGATGCCCGTAAACCGATCCGGTCGCCGTTGCACCTCGGCTCCGGGTACGAGACATAAGCCCTCTTAAACCCTATCGGCTGAAACGCCCGGAACTTCACACCGGCGCCGGACGAGCGCCAGTCAGATTTCCTCAACTCTCAGGGGCACCACCGTTTCCGGACTGTGCACCCTGCCGGCCCAACTGCCCCAGACCACTCTCGCTTGGAACGTTCGGCCACGACATGTCACTGAAATCTCGTCACCAACCACAGGCGCGTCACCCCGAGAAAAGTTCTCATCCGGCTTCAACTCCCGCTCGGTAACCACCTCCCCAGTCTTCAGGCAAATGCGCTTTACCCAATAAGCCATGCCAGATCCTCCTTTGGGAGACTATCAGTTCCGCACTGCCAGGCGGCAGCCTGAATTCGCCATTTTTTTGAGTGCTCACCTCACCCAGGTTTTGTTGGATGGTCCAGATGCATGAAACGGGTGCGGTTGCTCAAACGCTTACCGTCGAAATCCCTTCCGAGTTCCTTCCGATAGCAGTGCATGAAGCATCTGAATTAGAATGTCCCTTTCCTGCTCCTCCCACGCATGCGCATCGCCCTCCTAGGAACGCGAGGCATTCCCGCCAGTTACGGGGGATTTGAAACCTTCGCCGAAGAGATTTCCACCCGCCTCGCCGCCCGCGGCCACACCGTGACCGTCTATTGCCGCGAACGCCACCCCGAAACTGCCTGGCGCGGCGTCCGCCTCCAATACCTGCCCACCATCCGCCACAAATACTTCGACACCCTCGCTCACACCTTGGTCTCCACCCTCCACCTTCTCTTTCACCGCGTGGACGCCGCGCTCTACTGCAACGGCGCCAACGCCATCTTTACCCTCTGGCCCCGCCTGTTCGGCATGCCCGTCGCATTGAACGTCGACGGCATCGAGCGCAAACGCAAGAAGTGGAACCGCCTCGCCAAAGCCTGGTACCTCGTCTCCGAGTGGCTGGCCACCTTCTGCCCGACCGCGGTCATTACCGACGCCCGCACCATCGAGAACTACTACCGCGATCGCTACGGCAAGACCAGCACCTTCATCCCTTACGGCGCGGAGGTCGGCAAGGTAGCCACCACGGATGTCCTCCGGCAACTCGGGCTGGAGCCCGGCCGTTACCTCCTTTATGTCAGCCGCCTGGAACCCGAGAATCACCCGCTCGAAGTCCGCCAGGCATTCGAGCGAGTCCGCACGCCCATGAAACTCGCCCTCATCGGCGACGCCCCTTATGCCCAGGATTACATCCGGCAGGTGCGCGACACCTCCGATCCACGCATCGTGATGCCCGGCGCGATCTACGGCCAGGGCTATCGCGAGTTGGGGTCGCACGCCTTCGCCTATATCCACGCCACCGAAGTCGGCGGCACGCATCCGGCGCTCATCGAGGCGATGGGCCGCGGCGCCGTCGTGCTATACCGGAACACACCCGAAAACGCGGAGGTCGCCGGCGATGCGGGGATTCCGTTCGAACCGGCCGACTTGGCCGCCAAAATCGAAATGCTGCTGATCATGACCGAAGATCAGTTGGCGGAGCGCCGCCGCCGGTCGCTCGATCGCGTGCGCGAACGCTACTCCTGGGACGCCGTCACCGTCGCCTACGAAAAGCTCCTGCGTTCGATCGCCCACGGGCCTCCCGCAGATGCCGGTCACAGCCGCTGAGAATTTTTTTCACCGGCGCAACTGCCTGTAAATGACCGGATTACCATCACGCACCCGAATGCCGCTGCCTGCGCCGCCGGCGACCGCCTGCTACCCTGAACTTCGAGTGACAGGCTTACGCCCCACCGCGTAAGCTGCAACAAGCTTTATCCTGGCCAGGATACGTTGCATTTCAGGTGGAATCTGAGCCTCCCCGCAAGCCTTCGGGCCCACAGGGAGCCTGGGTTCGAACCCACGATCAGAGAGCCGGCAACGGCTTCCATTCATCTGGGCGGCTGGTACGAAGGATCGCTTATCTCCTGGGGCGGAGATAACATCCGAATCGGCCGGCCGCCTGCAACGTCAAATTCCCACCTGATCGCTCGGCCGCAGTGTCTCTTCTTTTGCCATCGTCTGCCGCCGCCGGTCGTTCAATCGCACCAGCAGGAGCAGCAGCAAAGCGGCGCCCAGCGCCACCCCGCAAATCGTCCAGCCGTTCCGAATCAGGAAGCCCTTGGCATCTTCGCGCAACTGAATCCCCAGCCACGCCTCGCCGAAATACCGGATGATGCGCGCCAGCAGAATCACCGCCACGAACCGGTCGACCGGCGTGTGCAGCGCGCCGGCCGAGATCACGAACACTTTGAGCGGCAGCGGGACCACCGGAGTCACCGCGGGCACGAACACGCTCATCAGTCCGTAGCGCTGAAACCACCGCTGGAATTTTCCCGGCGATGGCTGGCCCTTTCCGGCCAGCCTGCGCCCGTGCCGTGCCGCCATAAACAGCGCGACGTTCCCGCCCACCGAACCCGCCACCGCCAGCAGTGCCGTGAAATAGGCATGACCTGGCGCGTCCACGCTTCCCGCCGCGACCGTCAGAAGCAGAAGGTCCACGCCGCTCGGCAGCGGAATCCCGATCGAGTCCAATATGCTGAGTACCAGGACTCCCCAGGGGCCGAACGCGACTAATGCCGCAAAGATCTTGTGCATCGTCAAATAATGTCCGCGAACGATTTCCGTAATTTATAGAACCAGGCGTGGCCCAGCACGAACACCAGCGCGGACAACAGCCAGAGTTTCCAGAGCGAGCCGAACTGCGGCGCCTGGTTGTGCAGGAAGACGTCCCGGTATCCGCGAACCAGAATGTAGATCGGGTTCTTCCGCGCCAGCGGCAACAGCGTCCGCGGCAGCGAGTCCTCGGGATAGCAGATGGGCGTCGCGAAGAACCAGATGGTCAGCAGGTATCCCAGGATTTGCCCGAGGTCCCGCACAAACACACCCAGCGCCGCCAGAAACCAACTCAAGCCCGCGGTAAACAGCAACTGTGGAACGACCATCACCGGGAGCCAGAACACCGCCGGAGGCACCCCGCGGCGCACTACCAGCAGGAACACACAGTACAGGAGGATGGCGAACAACTCGCTGACCAGCCCGGCAACAACGAGGTTGACCGGAAGCGTTTCTACCGCGAATACCAGCTTCTTCACGAAATTGCGATGCTCCAGCATAACACCAGGCGAGCGCCCCACCGCCTCGCTGAATGCCAGCCACGGCAGCATCCCGGCCAGGTAATACAGCGCGAAACCCTCGCGGCTGGGATCACCCGGAAAAGTCGACTTCAGGATGAAGCCGAAGACGTAAAAGTAGGTCAGCATCAGCAGCAGCGGGTTCATCACCGTCCAGAACGATCCGCCGAACGAGCCGCGGTACCGGCCCAACACGTCGCGACGCACCATCACCCGGATCAGGCTGCGATTCCGCCAGATCGTCTGCAGCGGATACACCACCGCGCGTCCCATGCCGCGCCACAATCGTTCGCGCGCCAGGCTGCCGCGCGTTGCAATCCGCACCCGGCCGAGCGTCACGACGCCGCTTTTCGTGGCGGCGTCCACTGCCACGAATGGCCAGCCCTTCTCGTAATACCAGCAGACGTTCTCGCGCAACGGAGACAGCAGCACCAGGTAACGCCCGTCCTCCGGAGGCAGTTCGAAATCCAGGCGCACGGTCGTGGTCTCGTTGGGCTTCACGTCGCGTTCCGGTTGCGCCCGAGGCCCGTCCACAATCAGCGTCCCGGTGTCCGCGTCGAAGACGTGACAGCCGATCCCGAATCCCTCGGACGCGCGCCACGTTTCCTGCGTGTGATTGCGGACGATGAACTCGGCATGCACGCCTCCACGGTCCGGTATGCGCTTCACCTGCAAGACGACGTAGTCGGTGCTCATGAGTAAAGCCAGCCGGGGTAGCGCTCTTTCACCGCCCCCGTTTTGCGCCCTACCGCATAGATGCCGTCACCCCTTAGTTCGGTTTCCAGCCGGTATCGTTCCAGCAGGTGGATTACCCAGCCGAACTCGGGATGGGGAAGATCGAGAAACTCGCCGGTTTCCAGCCGTGCCACTTCGAAGCCCGAGTTCTCCAGCAGCCTGTGGATCTCACGCGGCGTATATTCGCGATTGTGCCGCGCGTCCACGTCTCCCGAATCGGCCGGCCGGATGTAGGCGTGGAAAAATCCCGGATGGTAGCCCTGCAGGATCGCCGAAATCCCTCGTAAAGCCGCCACATTCGGTGTGGTCAGAACGAGGTGGCCGCCCGGCTTCAGGATCCGGTTCACTTCCCCCATCAGGTGCATGGGGTCCTCGAACAGGTGCTCGATCAGCTCGCAGCACAGCACCGTCGAGAACCAGCCGTCCGCATAAGGGAACGTATCTTTCTCCGCATCGAAGTGATCGATCTCGCAAGTGAAAGTCTCGCCGGTGTCCGACGTGACCTCCTTGTGGTCAATGCGTCCCAGCTTGCCGAAATAGCAGCCCCGCACCTGTCCGTAGCCGAGTTTCGTGTGGAGCGCGGGAGTGATCTGCAGGTATGCCCCCATCTCCAGGATGCGGTCGCAAGGCCCGCCCGGCGGCGTGATCTCCAGCGTCTTGACGAGCCGCGTCTGGTGCGTTTCCAGGTAGCTGCGCGACGGAGGAGTCGTCGCCCAACTGGTGAGGTACTCTTGCAGGCCATCCGCCGTGTTCATTTCAGGCTCTGACCGGGTAATCGTGGCGGCATGGGCAGGCGCATCCGTTGTCGGCGGCGCCTCTTTCGGTTTGGCCGGCCATGGAGCTCCCTTCCGCACCGCTTCCAGAAACTCCACGTACTGCCGCGCCACCGCCGCCCAATTGCACTGCTCCGCCACGTACGCGCGCGCCCGGGCGCCCAGCGCCTTCGCAACTTCCGGCCGCGAGACCAGCAGATTGAGATACTCGAAGATCAGGTCTTCCTCGCCCGCCCCCACCGGCACCTTCAGGCAGACGTCGTCCGGGAACTCCTGAAACGACCCGACGTCCGACACCAGGACAGCCTTTCCCAACCCCAGCGCGCGCAGCAGCGTGCCGGAGCTTTCCCCCACCGTCGGATAGCGTAGATTGAGCACGATATCGCAGGCGCCCAGGTAACCCACGAAGTCCTCAATCGGAGTGAATCCCAGCACCCGCACGTTGGCCGAGAGCCCCATCGAGCGGATCATCGCCTCCAGCGGAAACTCCGGGTGCGGCTCACCCACCAGGATCATCTTCGTGTTGGGCGCCAGCCGCACCAGCCGCCGGAAGGCGCGCAGCGATTCCGCAATCCGCTTGTACGGCTTCAGGAATCCGAAGATGCCTGCCAGAGGCGTAATCTCGTCGAGCCCGAGCTTGTGCCTCCAGGCGTTGCGGTCGGCCTCCGGAATCCACGCTCCGTGGGGAATCACGGCGATCGGACCACTGTACCCCGCGGCGCGCATTTCGTCTTCCATGAAATGGCTGTGCACCACTACGCCGCGAGCGGTCTCCAGCAGGCGCCGCGTCATCGGCAGGCCTTCATAATCCGGCCCGACCTCCAGCTTCCTCACGCGCTCGGCGAACTCGCGCGCCGCCGCCCCGCCCTGATACTCGCACTCGCGCACGTAGGCGTCCCAATCGCCGCGCTTGATCGTAATATCGGCTATCAGGTGATGGAGATTGGATTCGTGCATCGCCACCACGCCCGGGCGCCCGAGTGCCGCCTCATAAACGAAGTCGTGCCAGGCGTTGTTGCCGACCTGGTAGAGGGCGATATCCGCGGGCGCCGCAGCGCGCTCGTCCGCGCGGCTCGAAATCACCTCGAGATCCGTGAGCGGCTTGAGCGATTCGATCAGCGCCTCGGAATAGTCCGCGATCCCGCTCCGCGCCGGCGGCAGCGGGGAGTAAAACGCCACGCGCATTTCAGCGAACCAGCTCCATCGAGAAGGTCGCCGCCGAAAGCGGGATCCGGATGAGGAGCGGCGTGCGGGCCGGGTCCCGCGCAAAGAAGAGTTCGATGTGGAAGTCGGCCTTCGGGCCTTTCACGTAGGCGACCACGTGATCGGTCACGGTCGGTTTGTCGCCTACCGGAATGGTCATGGCGCCGGTATACTCCGTTCGGACCGAATACGCCGACCCCAGGAAGATCTTCTGTGCCGGCGGCATTCTGCCCTGTCCCATCTCACGCCTTGTAAAATAAATGAAGGTCAGTGCATCGCGCGCGCACGCCGGCAGGTCGAGATCGCTCTGTCCGCCGTCTTTGGGGAACACCGTGACGCGATGAGCCGTCCCCTTCTGCTGGTCGAAGGAGGTCTTCTCCTGGGTCTTTTTGCCGCCGTGGCTGATCGTCCGTTCCAAAGAGAGTGAGCACAGCTCCGCGGTCGCGGTGGACTGGTACTTGTCGGAGATCGCGAAGCCCGGAACCCCGGCCGACAGGGTCGCGGCGAAGCTCCATCCCGAATCGGCGTGACGCGCCGAGAACGTCACTTCTCCCAGGCTCAATCCACTCGGCCAATTGACGTTGTACCTTAGCGCTTCATCCTGAAACGGGAACCCCGTCTGTGCAAACAGGGAAGAGGCAAACGCGAGCCATAATGCCATGCTGGCGATGTGGCGCAGGCACTCGTGCCTGCCGCGTCCCCAGTCATGGGGACGCTTGTCGGGTGCGCACCGTGTCGTTGTCGCCCGAGGTCCCCCGAATCTCGTGCCAGCGAGAAATGCGTCCCGATGAGTCGGGACGCGGCAGGCACGAGTGCCTGCGCCACGTCTTGGGGACAGACACGAGTGTCCGCGTCCCATGGAAAAAACAGGAGGAAGCGTCATCGATGAGCTATCGTTGCGGAGCCCGTGTGCTGCTTTACCGCGCTCGATCGCTCCGCAACTTCGTGGTAAACCTCGAGAGTTCTCTGAGCCGTTTTCTGCCAACTGAAGTGCGCCGCGCGCTGCAATCCGAGCCGCTCCATCCGCTGCCGCAGTTCCGAATCGAGCAGCAGATCGGCCAGCGCCCGCACCATCTCATCCACCGAGTAGGGGTCAAACACGATCGCCGCGCCATCCACCACTTCGGGAAGCGCCGACGTGTTGGAGCACACCACCGCACGGCCGCATGCCATGGCTTCCAGAACCGGTAGTCCGAAGCCCTCATAAAATGACGGGAACACGAACAGGTCGCAGGCATTATACAGGTCGAGCAGATCGCGGTCGGAGACGAAACCGAAAAACTGAATGCGGTCCGAGACGCCCGATTCGCGCGCAGCCTCGTGAACCCGGTCCGCGAACCAGGTCTCCTTGCCGGCCAGCACCAGGTTCTGCTTGAGTTGCGGGTACGCCCGCACCAGGCGCGCAAAAGCACGAATCAGGCCGACCTGATTTTTCCGCGGCTGGATATCGCCCACCGCCAGCAGAAATGGCGCGGCGATCGAAAAACGGTCGCGCACCGCGCCGCCCGCCGCCTCGCGCGAAATCGGCCGGAATTGCGAGGCCGCCGCGTTGGGCACCACCACCACCTTGTCCTCTTCCAGGTCGCCGTACACCTTGAGGATCGACGCCCGGGAGAACTCGCTGCCGGTGAGAATCTTCGCCGCCTGCTGCACGGTGCGCTCCACGGTCCACTGCAACTGCCACGCGCGCTCCCGCGGAAAGTACTCCGGATGCTCCAGAAAACTCACGTCGTGGACGCTGACCACCACCGGCACCGAACACCCCAGCGGAGCCGTATACTGCACATGCAGCAGGTCAGGACGGTCTGCCCGCACCTTCATCGCGAGATCGAAGCCGAGCCTCAGAAACGGATTGGCGGAGATGCGCCGAGTCTGGAAGCGCGCCGGGATATGCTGTGCCGCATCATCGGCCGATACATACGCCACGAATTCGGAGTGTCCGTCTTGAGCCGCGAATGCGTTCAACAGGCTGCGAACGTATACCTCGTTACCAGTGAGGTGGCGGCCGATGGCGTGAGCATCAACGGCAAAACGCATGAACCGTACCAGTATAGCGGAGCATTGTGACCCTGGGCTGTGTTAAAAATCCAGCCTGCGCCATGCGGCCTCCCATGTAAACTCCTTTTCTAACAGTAGCCTGCCAGCCGCCCCGAGTTTGCTTCTCAGGCCGTTGCACGCTAACAGCCGTGATACCGCTTCGGTGAATTCACCGGGGCCTTCCGCCAGTAAAATGTTCTCTCCGTCACGTATTGGCAGCCCCTCGGCGCCCACTGGTGTAGAAACTACCGGCAATCCGGCAGCCCAGGCCTCCAGAACTTTCAACCGGGTACCGCTGCCCGCCAGTAGCGGCACCACCGCCAGTTTGGCGCGCGCCAGTTCCCGAACCGCATCGTCCACTTGACCTTGTACCTCGATCCGAGGATCGCCGGATGTAAATTGTCGCACCGCGGATGGATTTCTACCCACCAGGCGCCACACCAGTCCGGGCCAGCGCTCCCGCAATGCAGGCCAGATCTCTCGGCGAAAGAATCGCACGGCCGACCGGTTGGGGTGGTACTCCATGTTCCCCGAAAACACGATCACCTCTTCGTTCCCCGGCTCGGGAAGAGGCGTGGACGGAATCGCGTTCGGGTAAACCGCGATATTCGCTCCCGGCGCGATCGCGCGGGCCTGCTCCGCATCCCGTTCCGAAGCCGCCAAGACCTGGGAAAACCGCGGCAGCCACTCGCGCTCCAGTTCCAGGGAAGCCTGCCGAAACACGCGATGCGCCAGCCCCGCCGGACTTCCCTCCACAGCCGACAACCGCTCGTGCAGCGTGGATTCGACGTTGTGCAAATCCAGCACCGTGCGTGCACAACTCCCCGACAATTGGCTCCAGTAAGGCGCGCACCAGAAGTGCTCGATGATGCCGAGGTCATAGTGCGTGCCCGCCAGCGCGTCTTCGATAGAACTCGCGAACCCGGCGAAGCGGTCCACCAGGGGAGGCACACCGCGCGCCACCCGGGCGGCATTGCGCAGCGCGCGCGCCGCCACGCCGCGGCCGTTTCGCGGCAGACCGATGACGGCCACGCGCCGCACCAGGCCTCGCGGCATATGCGCCGCGGGATCCTCGGCGCCAGGCTGGCGGAAGACGATCAGATCCACCTCGTAGGACCGCGCCAGGTATTGCAGCAGCGACGCTGTGCGCAAGGCTCCGCCGCCTGCCAGAGGGTAAGGAGCCTCCGGCGCCAGCAACAACGCAGACGGCCGGCTGCTATTCTCCAAAGCGCTTGCGAGCCTCCAGGTAAACCTCGTGCGTCAAACCAGCCGTGCGTTCCCAGGAAAAGCTCCTGGCATGCGCCAGCGATCGGTCACGCCATGCGGGGAGGCATTCGGGGCGGGCGGCCGCCTCGCACATGGCCCGCGCCAGGGGCACTTCGCCATCGGCATACATCGCCGCATCGCCCCCGGCCTCGGCAACCGCGCTCGAGGCAATCACCGCGGCGCCGCACTGCATGGCTTCCAGCACAGGCAGGCCGAATCCCTCATACAGCGAAGGGTAGACGAATGCCAGAGCGCCCGAGTACAACTCCGGCAGCGATTCGTCCGGCACCTCGCCCAGCACGCGAAGCCCGGGCTCCTCCGGAAGAGGAGCAAAATCGGCGCGCCGCCGCCCCGCCAGCACCAGGTCAACCGGGTATTGCCGCCGCACCTCGCGCCAGGCCGTGAGCAGCGCAGGCAGGTTCTTGC
Source organism: Bryobacteraceae bacterium (assembly GCA_035501495.1). GTDB lineage: Bacteria > Acidobacteriota > Terriglobia > Bryobacterales > Bryobacteraceae > JAIQFL01. The sequence goes on from DATJWB010000024.1 coordinate 61,714, forward strand.
GAGGCTCCAGGGTCCCGACAAACAGGAAATACGGGGGCCGTCCGCTCGTTTCCACGCCGATCGGCCTCATCCACGGCGCCGCAGCCTCCGGGATCGCCACCACGCGGTCGGGACGCAGCCGAAACCGCTCGATCGCCTGCTTCCGGACCGACTCACTCGGAGTAATGACCATGGTTGCGATGCCTAGTTCTAACAACACCGGAGTCCGCCCTCTGACTCGCTGCGCGGCATGATGCCATCCTGGATACATCCAGGGAGACAAATCGTGCAGGGTCAGGACCGACGGGCAGCGAGCGAGATACGGAACCGCGAAATCCGGGCCGTGCACCACGTCGGCGCCGAGCCGCGTCAACTCCTGCGGAAGCCCCCAGAGCCACCAGCGGCGCTCGACGGCGCCGCGCGGGCCGCCACCCCGCTGGAGGTTCGCGGGCCCCACGTCCGGCATGCGAAACGGCTGGTCCGACACCAGAAAGTACTCGTCCTCCGGGAACTCACGCGCCAGGGCCACGCTCAGTTCCGCGGTATACCGCGCCAGGCCGCCGCTCGTGAGAGCGAGCGCAGCCGCCTCAATCGCTACGCGCATAAATCAACGGTGGCGCAGGCACTCCTGCCTGCCGGGCCCCGACTCATCGGGGCGCTTTTTGGCCGCCGCCAAACCACGTTTCGCTCATCGATGCGCGTAGTTCTGCTCGTAGTAGGTTCGATAGTCGCCACTGCGCACGCGGGCTACCCACTCTTTGTTTGCCCGATACCAATCCACCGTCTTCGCCAGCCCCTGTTCGAAGTCCACCACCGGCCGCCAGCCTGTCTCTTGCATCACTTTCCCGCTGGACAGCGCATATCTGCGGTCATGACCCGGGCGGTCGGGAACGTACTCGATCAGAGATTCCGGCCTTTGAGTGAGTGACAGCACCTGCCGCACCACCTCGAGGTTCGGCAGGGAACGATTCCCCCCGATATTGTATATCTCGCCGCCGCGGCCCTTCGCCAGTACCGATAAGAGGCCCCGGCAATGGTCGTCCACATATAACCAGTCGCGAACCTGCATGCCGTCGCCGTAAACCGGCAAGGAGCGGTTCTCCAGCGCGTTGGTAATCATCAGCGGAATCAGTTTCTCCGGAAACTGGTACGGACCGTAATTATTGGACGCCCGGGTGATCACCACCGGCACCCGGTAGGTGACGAAATAGGAACGCGCCAGAAGGTCGGACCCGGCCTTGGAAGCCGAATACGGGCTGCTGGGATTGAGCGGAGACTCCTCGCTGGCCTCCCGCGGCGCAGCCACGCTGCCGTATACCTCGTCCGTGGAGACGTGCACAAACCGTCCGACGCCGAGCCTCCGCGCCGCCTCGAGCAGCGTGAATGTGCCGCGCAGATTCGTCTGGATCACCGGTTCCGGCGACAGAATGCTGCGATCCACGTGTGACTCGGCGGCGAAATGCACGATCGCGTCCGGACGGCTGCTTTCGACGAGCGATTCCACCAATTGGCCGTTACAGATGTCGCCGTGCACGAAACGATACCGCTCGGACTTGTCCACTGCCGCCAGGTTCTCCAGGTTTCCGGCGTAAGTCAGTTTGTCCAGATTGAGTACGTGGTGATCGGTCTCGCCAATTGCCAGACGAATGAAGGCCGATCCAATGAAGCCCGCGCCGCCAGTAACAAGAATCTTCATAGAGTGAGAGGGCCGGGAATCCACCCCCGGTTACTTCTTCTGGGTCTCCCAGTCGTAGTGAATCGAGGGATGGTTATACGAAATGCGGCCTTCATCCCGCGGATTGTAGAAACGGTCCGTCATGTACACCAGCAGGGCGGCTTCGCTGCCGATCACTTTGTACCCGTGTCCCACACCGGGGGGAATCAAAACCTGCCACGGGCGCAGCGCGCCGAGGTACATCGTGTTGCGCTGGCCGAACGTCACCGAGCCGATCCGCAAGTCCACCAGAGCCACCTGAAACATGCCCATCACGGGTGTCCAGCAATCGGTCTGGTGCAGGTGATAATGAAACGCCTTGACCGTTCCGGGGTAACTCAGGGCCGCCGAAACCTGGCTCGTTTCGGCCGGAAACGACGCCGCCAATCCCTGACCCATGCGTTGCACCTCGAGGAAGTATCCGCGGTCGTCCGGATGCAGCTTCAGAGCTTCCACCCGCACCCCGGCAATCAGGTGCGGCGAGTCCGGCGAGGCGATCACCGCGCCGATGCCCAGGCTGCATTCGGGAAGCGCCAAGTGGAGGTCACCCGCGGAAGCCAGTTCCGCGCGCACCCTCTCCATGGCCGTCTCCCCCGCCATCACGCTCCCATCGCTCCTTCTCTCGAACGCGATTGTGCCACCAGGTTCGCCGCGCGCAGCAGGGACTCGAACGTTCCGGCATCCGTCCACCACCCGTCAAGAAACGAGAATGCCATCGTCCCTTCCCGGATATAGGCGTTGTTGACGTCCGTGATTTCCAGTTCCCCGCGCTTCGACGGCACCAGCGTCTTGATCTTATCGAAGACGCTGGCGTCGTACATGTAGATGCCGGTCACCGCGTAATTGGACTTGGGCCGCTGCGGCTTCTCCTCAATCCCCACGATTCTTCCGTCATGCACTTCCGCCACGCCGAAGCGTTCGGCGTCCTGGACTTCCTTAAGCAGAATGTGGGCGCCTTCCGGCTGCCGGCGAAACAGCTCGGCGGCCTCCGAGATATCCCGCTCGATGATGTTGTCGCCCAGCACCACGCAGATCTTCTGGCCGTCGGCAAAGTGTTCGGCCAGCGCCAGGGCGTCGGCAATACCGCCCTCGCCTTCCTGGTAGGTGTAATTGATGTGCTTCAGCCCGAACTGCTTGCCGTTGGCAAGAAGACGCAGAAAATCGCCCGAGTTTCGCCCTCCCGTGACGATCATGATGTCCTGGATACCCGCGTCCACAAGAGTCTGGATCGGGTAATAGATCATCGGCCGGTCATAGATGGGTAACAGGTGCTTATTGGTAATCTTGGTCAGCGGGAAAAGTCTGCTACCCGTGCCACCAGCGAGAACGACACCTTTCATGCGCAGTTACATTGTATCTTGCGCCGGCGATTTGGCGCAGGCACTCCTGCCTGCCGCGTCCCGACTCTTCGGGACGCTTTTCGGGCGTACACAGTGCCGGTGGTAGAGAAGGGGTTTTCGAGGCTGCCGCGCCGGCGCGCTAGAATACCCTGCATGGAACTATACGATTGGGACAGGCTGGAGCGGGAGCAGATGAACGCGCGGATTACGCGCCGGGCGATCCACAGCGCGCACATGACCATCGCGCGGCTGGAGATGCAGAAGGGCGCCACCGTCGCGGAACACAGCCACATCAATGAGCAGGTCACCATGGTCGAGCGCGGTGCGTTGAAGTTTTTCATCGAGGGACGCGAGGAGATCGTGCGTGCAGGCGGCGTGCTCGCCATTCCGCCGAACGCGCCGCACGCGGTGGAAGTTCTGGAAGATTGCGTTGCGGTGGACGTGTTCTCGCCTCCACGCGACGATTGGAAGCGGGGAGATGACGCTTATTTGAGGCGTTAAGGGCGGAGGACCCGCGGAAGCAGCGGGTCCTTTGGAATTCTCGATGGCCCGAGGGCTACGGCCGGTCGCCAAAGCTGTAACCGAGCCATACCATCTCCGACGTCACGACATTTCGGCCGAATTGGTCGAAACTGGTTACGTAACGGACCTGGACCTCAGGCCGGATAAAAACGTGGTCGGTCAGGTAAAACTGAACGCCTACTCCCCCGTGCACCTGAAAATGATTGGCACTTTGGATGTATTGGGAGAAGTTCGAATTCCCGAGGACCGAACCGCTGCTCGTCTGGTTTTCGTAGAACTTGGTGTTTGCCCCTCCAATTCCGCCGATCAACTGCACCGCCACTTTCTTCTCGTTCACCGGTTGGAAGATGCCGTTAAAGTCGTAAAAGCCGACCCGCGACTGTATCTTCACACCGGGTACACCAGCGCTCGCGCTCTCCGTCTGTAAAACCAGGTAATCCGACTTGGCGGGTTGCAGGGAATAGGCAGCGCCCACACCGAAGCGCTTCCAAAGCATCAGGTTTCCACCGAACCCTAAAAAGAACCCACTCAGAGAACTCGGGCTTTGACAGACGGTGCCGCCGGTCACGGAACACGGCGCCAACGTCTGCGAGTTCAGATCCACCGGTGATGATGCTTTGTCCTGGGATGAGCCAAACCCGATATTGATGTCAAAGCCGCTCTGGGCGTGGGCAAACTGGATGCCGAAGAGCAGCAGAAAAACCGGAAGGTAACGGCAGATGCGTCTCACGTCAGAATCTCCTCATGTAATCTCGCAAAAAATAGCCAACCCTCAACTTTTGAAGCCGAGATTCCCGGCACTCAAGTGTCCCTTATTCATAACTCTAGCGCGACGCAGGGTGCCGTTGCACTACAAAGGACGGCACTTCGAGTCTTTCGGTTTCAACCGTATCGGAGCTAACGTTTCTGGCACTTGGGACAGAAGTGAGAGGATCGCTGGGCTACCAGCAGCCGCCGGATGGGCGTCCCGCAGATTACACACGGCTCCCCGGTCCGCTGGTAAACCCGATGGCTCATCTGAAAGAAGCCCTTACGGCCTTCCGCATCCACGTAATCGGAGATCGAAGAGCCGCCCGCCGCGATGGCCTCCGACAGTACCGCGGCAATCGCATCAAACAGCCGCCGCGGACGATCTCCCCGCAAACGCGAGGCGATCGCCAAAGGGTGGATTCCCGCGCGAAACAAGGCTTCATCCGCGTAGATATTGCCCAGCCCGCGCAGGAAACTCTGGTTCAGCAAGAGTGCCTTGACCCGTGTTTTTCGCCGTTTGAGAGCGCGGGCGAATTCCTCGAAACTCACTTCCAGCGGCTCGGGGCCCAGTTTCGCCACCCGGCGGGGAAACTCTTCGTGGAACTCGAGCGCCCCAAACTGGCGCGTGTCGTCGTACAGCAGCACGCCGCGATCCAGGGTCAGGATCGCGTGTGTGTGCTTACCGGCCGCGCCGCCCAGGAGCAGCCGGCCCGTCATCCCCAGATGGATGACGAGGTACCCGCCCCCCTCCATGGACACCAGGATGAACTTACCGTGCCGCTTGACCGCCGCGATCCGCGTCCCCTGAAGGCGCGCCGACATGCGGTCGGGATCCCCTCCCCGCAGCACCCGCGTCGCGCGAAACTCCGCCGACACGATTTGCCGCCCCACCAGCGGCGCAATCGAACGGGCGACAGTCTCGACTTCCGGAAGCTCAGGCACAATTCCAGTAACGCGAAAAGCTAGCGGCAAGTCAAGATGCTCGCTGCGCTCGCGGGGCCAGGGGCCAGCTATGCTCCGTGGAGCACGAAGTTGTGCCTGAACGGGCACGAATGGGCCAAACGGCAACTGGAAAAGAGGAGGATCGCCGACGAAGCGCTGAGTAGTTTATGCGGCGTCCGGGCCTTCCGACACACGCGCGCTGCCTCGAAGCGCATTGACCGTCCTGTTGGCGACCCTTTAATTGGCAGCACCTGCGGTCGTACATTTGCGAGAGGAAGACCGCCGCGCAGCTGGCGAGATCCGAGGGAGCCACCCTGATACTGGCAACCGGCCAGCTGATCCGTGCCGCCTCAGATTCGCCGGTCGCGGTTGCCTCAACCTTATCGTCCTAACGAAGGCCGGTAGCGAAGTTGCGCTCGAGGTATCTGTGCTCCAGAACAAGGCGCATGCCCGGCGCTACTTCCCTAAGGCCTCAGAGTCGAACGATGCACGCATCTGGCCGCCGCTGCTGCCGGCTATGGGAGTGCTCGGGAAGATCGGAGGCTTAAGTGGAATCAATGGAAATGGAGAATCAGAATGCGGAGGCGGGTTCCCCTCAAAACCGTGAGAGCATTTGTCGGGTCGACCCAGTTACCGCAGCCGAGCATTTGGAGGCTGTTCCACCTTTTTGGAGGCTTGATCACGCCGCCAGCCTACATTGTTTCGATCCACGCCCCCATACGGGGGGCGACGTCCCTAGCCTCGGAGTGTTAGCGCGGCCGGCGACGCTGCCATTTTGGCGGACCAGCGGGACCAGACCGCTAATGGTGAGTACGGGGTGGAACCGGGACACTAGCGGCGCTGAACTGCTTTCAAAGCCCAACTCCGCACTGGACAGCGTCTCGCGCTGGATCGCTTCCAACACTTCGGTCCTGGTTGCCCTGCGGCAACCGCACGATCTGTCGCGCACCCGTAGGCGTCAAGCTCCGGACGCGATCACCATCAGAAATATGAGTTGCTGAAACAGCTTCTTTGCGGAGTTCGGGCCATCCTTGACGAACTTGCCGGTACCAGGCTCGTGGCAAAGATGAAGCCCGCACGCGTGCTGGGCCTGCTGGCCACGTATCATGGCGAGGATCTGGCGCGCGCATTACAGGGCGCCACCCGTTACCGCGCTTCTCCTGGTTGGCGGTGGAGCGGATCCCGGCGGCGCAAGCATGTCCCCGCTCCGGATGGGAATCGCTACGAGCCAAGGCGCAGGACCAACTCGACGATATACCTCTCTAGTCTCCCGATCCATTCGCTCCACGACGGAGTATGGGCGCTATGGAAGAAGCAGCGATCCACGATGAAAGCGACGAGGGCGGCATCCCCTCAACGTGACCGATGTCTGAGCCGCTGCACGACGCTGAGGATTTGGAAGGCGTATCCGCTGGGCGAGTTGCTGCCAGCGCGGAGAAAGAGAAGCTCTCTCGCCTGCACCTCCTAGACCTGCTATTGGGACGCGCAGGCCGACACGCGACGTGAACGCGCCGTCGCGCGGCAGATTCCGGGAACCTCGCGTTGCCGACAGCCAAGACCTTGGAGGGGTACGACTGTAAGTTCGATCACAAAAGCCTTTGACCGCCTGCAGATCGAGGAACTGCCACCGGCGATTTCATCGGCGCAACAACCTGATTATGGTCGGCTGGAGCTGCATCGGAAAGAGTCACATTGTACGGGCATTGGGGAAGAAAGCCCGCGTCCAGCTGGCGCGTTGTGTACCATACGTCCGCCGAGTTTCTCGCCGGCCTCACAGATTCAATGGCCGACAAAACCCTTCCCTGGTCTGCGAACTACGCGCGCCCCGACCTCTCGATTATTGTGCTAGCAATGGCTCTTCTCGATCGCCAAACTGGTGCACATTTCGCCGCCACCGGCAGATTACGGACGCGCCGCGTCGCCTTCCAGGATGCCACACGCTACGACACGGCCATATGTTTCACCACAACGCAGGCATCTGATCTTTAAGGCGCTAACCTGCCGTATCGTGCCCGCGACATCGGCATGTGTGTCGGCACGTGCCGCGGGCGCCGCAGCAGATTCGGCCAGGATAATCTTAAGTACTTGATTTCATGTCGCCGCAACAGTGGCTCGCTGAGTGCTCCTTAGCCAATTGCCAGTTTCATGATCCGATCTCAACAGCAGACCGCTATGCAATCTCCACTTGCCGCGCCGACGACTGGCCGCAGCATGCCAATAGGCGCGACGCTGGCACCCGGCGGCGCAAACTTCTCAGTCTTTTCCCGGAATGCCAGTAGAATCGACCTGCTGTTTTTCGATCGGTTGGACGACGCTTGTCCTTCGCGCGTCATTCCAATCAATCCTTGTCTGAACCGCACCTACCACTATTGGCACCTGTTCGTACCCGGGGTGCAAGCAGGCCAGATCTACGGATTCCGGGCGTTCGGCCCGTTCGAGCCAGATCGGGGTCTGAGGTTCGACCCTTCCAAGCTGCTACTGGACCCATATGGTCGCGCGGTTGTCGTGCCGAAGAACTATAGCCGCGATGCGGCGCGCATGCAGGGAGACACCGCGGCGACCGCAATGAAAAGCGTGGTTACTGACCCGCAGATGTACGATTGGGAAGGCGATCTGCCCCTAAAGCGACTCTGGACCCGGACCATCATCTACGAGATGCATGTGCGTGGTTTTACCGCGCACCCGAACTCCGGGCTGAGGGAATCGAAACGCGGCACTTACGCCGGATTGGCGCAGAAGATCCCCTACCTTCAGCAACTGGGGATCACCGCGGTCGAGTTGCTTCCCGTTTTTCAATTCGATTCTCAGGATGCGCCTCTCGGCCGGACGAACTACTGGGGCTACTCACCGGTCTCGTTCTTTGCGCCGCACCAGGCCTACAGCTCGTGCCAGGAGCCGTTGGGGGCAGTGGATGAATTTCGGGATATGGTGAAGGCGCTGCACCGGGCCGGTATCGAACTGATTCTTGACGTGGTCTTCAATCACACCGCGGAAGACGGACACGATGGGCCGACGCAGTGCTTCCGCGGCCTGGATAATCCCACTTACTACGTTTTATCCGAAGATCGCTCACGGTACGCGAACTTCACCGGCACCGGAAACACGCTCAATGCGAATCATCCGGTTGTCCGGCGCATGATTCTGGACAGTCTACGGTACTGGGTACAGGAGATGCACGTGGATGGCTTCCGCTTCGATCTGGCTTCTATCCTGTCGCGTGATTCCTCCGGTGCTGTCATGTCGAATCCTCCAGTGCTTTGGGACATCGAGTCCGATCCGGCTCTTGCGGGCACCAAAATGATCGCGGAGGCATGGGATGCGGCGGGGCTCTATCAGGTCGGCAACTTTGCAGGCGACAGTTGGAAGGAGTGGAACGACCGGTTTCGCGACGACATCCGCGATTTCTTCCGCGGCGCGAATGACTCGGTGGCGCACGCTGCCGACCGTTTGCTCGGCAGCCCGAGCATCTACGGTTGGAAAGAGCGCGAACTTGAGGAGAGCATCAATTTCGTTGCGTGCCACGACGGATTTACGCTTAACGACGTCGTCTCCTATAACCGTAAGCACAACGAGCAAAATGGCGAGAACAACGGGGACGGATGTGACGAGAACCGAAGCTGGAACTGCGGCTTCGAAGGCCCGACGGACGATCCGGAAATCGACAGGCTCCGCAACCGGCAGGTGAAGAACTTCTTCACAGTCTTAATGTTATCCGGCGGCGTACCGATGTTTGTCATGGGCGATGAGGTGAGGCGCACCCAGCGCGGCAACAACAACGCCTATTGCCAGGACGATGAGACGAGCTGGTTCGACTGGAATCTGCTGTGCAAGCATGCCGATGTCCTCCGGTTCGTGAGGTTGCTGATCGAACGGCGTCTGATGCGCGATGTGGACCATGAACAACGGCGCGCGAGCCTACGGCAGGTCCTGAGCGAGACGAAAGCCGCCTGGCATGGCGTGAAACCCAATCAGCCGGACTGGTCGCCTTTCTCGCACAGCATTGCAATCGGCGGGGAAGCCAAAAACGAAGCGGTGTCGGCGCACATCATTCTGAATGCGTATTGGGAACCTCTCGATTTCGAGCTTCCGGCACTGAGCGGCGGTACCAAGCCGTGGCGCCGATGGATCGATACCGCGCTCGATCCGCCGCATGAGATTTGCGAATGGCATGCCGAGGAATCAGTTCCTGAGGGTGCATATCGTGTTGGCGCACGGTCCGTGGTAGTGCTCATCGCGAGTAGCGGGCGAATGCCGGATATTTCAACTGGAGTCCAATCGTGAGCACTCTCTTACAACTGACCTATAGCGGGCTCTTTCTTGCGGTTCTTGCCCAACAACTCGGCTTGCCTATCCCTTCCGTCGTTTTTCTGATGGCCGCAGGCGCGCTCGCGGCCCGTGGAGTAATGAGCCCGACGATCATTCTTTTATTGGGTGTGTTGGGTTGCCTGGGAGGCGATGGGGCATGGTATTGGATTGGCCGCAAGTGGGGTTCCAAGGCTATGCGGCTGATCTGCCGGTTCACTGCGGACCCGCAGGGCTGCTCCAAGGACGCACGACAAAAACTCCACCGATATGGTCTCCCGGTTATGTGTGCGGCTAAGTTTATTCCCGGACTGGATGCCGTGATGCCGCCACTTGCCGGTGCGGAACGAGTGCCTCTCGCGCGTTTCCTGGCGCTCGACGCCATAGGCAGCTTGCTTTGGTCAGCCTGCTATGGAGGGCTGGGCTACGTCTTCGCAAACCAATTGGAGATCGCAATTCGTTGGGTTCAGCATTGTGGAACCGCGCTCGGTATCGCGATTGCGGTTCCGATCGTCCTTTATGCCGGCTGGAGGGGACTGACTCTGGTGCGAATGATCCTCGAGCTACGGCAGCGCCACATCAGCCCTCCGATGCTCGCGCGCAAACTGAAATCCGACAGGAGGATCGCCGTGGTCGATCTGACGAGCTTCGAAGGAGACGACAGCGGAAGTGAGAGCGTGGAGGGCATTCCAGGCGCTTTCGTGCTGGATCCCTCAGAGTTGCGGAAGGCCGCACAAATCGCTGTTCCCGATGACGTCGAGATCATTCTGTATTGTCCTTCCGGCAGCGACGCGATAAGCGCCCGGGTGGCGGTGGGTTTGAGACGCATAGGAGTCAACAAGGTGTGGGTGCTGGAGGGCGGACTCAAGGCATGGCGGGAGCACGGCTTCCCTGTCTCTCAATCCTCAGAGGGACTCGAAGCCGTTGCCGCGCGGCTGGGGGTAAAGTTACCGGCTGACACGCGCCCGAATTGACATTGAGACCGAACCATAAGGAGAACATCAAATGACTTCAAGACATCCCATTGAGACGATCTCATCGAAAGTGCCGCAGCCTACGAACGGCTCGTTGCCGGCTTCGCCGCTGCTGCGACAGTATGGCTGCGGGCCTATACCCTTCGTCGGAACAGAGAATGCATTTTACGAGCGGCATCTGATATTTGACAGAGCGATTGACGCGGAAGTAGCAACGGCGCGGGAACGCTTCGAGGCGCTTTCCCATTCTATCCGCGACATTCTCGCGCAACGTTGGGTGCTGACCAAGAAGACCTACGAGCGAAGAAATCCAAAGCGGATATATTATCTTTCGATGGAGTTTCTGATCGGACGTTCCACGGCGAATAACATAACCAACTTACTTCTGGATCCTCTGGTACAGCAAGCCACGAGAGAAAAGGGAATCGACTGGCTCAATCTGATTGAAGAAGAGCCCGATGCCGGTCTCGGCAATGGCGGACTGGGCCGTCTGGCCGCGTGCTTTCTGGACTCCATGGCCACCATGCAGCTACCCGCGACGGGTTACGGCCTGAGATATGAGTACGGCATGTTCAAGCAGTCGATGGTGAACGGCTGGCAAAAGGAAAACGCTGATAACTGGCTTCGCGAATGCGACCCGTGGGAAATTGCGCGTCCGACCGAAAAAGTGGAGGTCAAGCTGAATTGCTCGATCCAGGTTCGGGGCGGTCAATTTGAAGTAGTCGTTGACCGGCCATCGAGCCTGTACGGGATTCCATTCGATCGTCCCGTGGTGGGCTACGGTGGGAAGACTATAAATACTTTGCGGTTGTGGGCCGCGGCGGCGCCGGACTATTTCGATTTTCAGGAGTTCGGGAGTGGAGACTTCATCGGAGCTCTCGGCGAGACGCTGGAAGCGGAATCGCTTACCCGTGTGTTGTACCCGGATGACTCGACCACCATGGGCCGTCGCCTGCGGTTCGTGCAGGAATACTTCCTGGTCGCTTGTTCGGTGGCTGATATCGTAAGGCGGTTTCGGCGGCTGCACAACGATTGGGACAGGTTGCCCGAGAAGGTGGCGATGCAGATGAACGACACACATCCTGCCATCGCGGTCGCCGAGCTGATGCGAGTTTTGCTGGATGATGCTCATTTGACGTGGGAGGACGCATGGAGCCTCACCAGGAGGACATTGGCATATACCAATCACACGCTGCTGCCGGAGGCTTTGGAGAAGTGGCCGGTGGAGGGGTTTGAGGTACTGGTGCCGAGGCAACTGGAGATCATTTACGAAATCAACCGGAGGCTCCTGGAGGACGTCCGCAAGCGTTTCCCCGGCGATGAGGGCCGAGTGGAACGCATGAGCCTGGTTGAGGATGGTGCGGAACGGAAGATCCGAATGGCCAACCTGGCGATTGTGGGTTCGCACAGCACCAACGGCGTTGCGGCAGTCCATTCGAAGCTGTTGCGGACCTCCACGGTGAAAGATCTCGCGGAGATGTTCCCGGAGCGCTTCAACAACAAAACCAATGGAGTGACACCGCGGCGATGGCTGCTGCAGGCCAATCCGGGGCTGGCAAGCGTCATCACCGGAGCCATCGGCGAGGGGTGGATTACCGACCTGGGAGAGCTCGCGAAGGTGAAGCCGCTCGCCGGCGATCCGGCGTTCCGCAATGCCTTTTTGGCATCGAAGGCACAGGCCAAATCGCGGTTTGCGAACTGGCTCAAAGCTACGTCGGGGCGAATTGTGGACCCGCAAACGGTGTTCGACTGCCAGGTCAAGCGGATTCATGAATACAAGAGGCAACTGCTGAATGCGCTGCGGATCATTGTCCAATACAACCGGCTGCGGGAGAACCCGAACCTGGAGGTGGTCCCACGCACGTACTTCTTCGCCGGCAAAGCCGCCCCGGCGTACCGTTTGGCGAAGCTGATCATCAAGTTCATCAACAACCTGGCTGAGACGATCGATTCCGACCCGGTCACTCGCGGCCGCATCAATATCATCTTTCTTCCCGAATACAACGTTTCACTAGCGGAGAAGTTGATTCCCGCGAGCGATGTCTCCAACCAGATTTCTACGGCGGGCTTTGAGGCGAGCGGCACCAGCAACATGAAGTTCATGATGAATGGAGCGCTCACGGTCGGAACGCGGGATGGCGCGACGATCGAGATGGCGGAGGAGGCCGGAGAAGACAATCTGTTTCTGTTCGGTCTGACTGTCGAACAGGTGGAGGGCGGCAGAGGCTGGTACAGCCCGTATTGGCACTACCAGAATGAGCCAGAAACCAAGGCGGCACTCGATCTTATTTTTTCCGGACACTTCAATCGGAGCGAGCCTGGGATTTTCGACCCGCTGCGAGATGTGCTTCTGACACGTGGTGATTATTACATGCACCTGGCCGATTTGACATCGTATTGCCAGGCGCAGGACCGGCTCGGCGCACTATATTCGGAGTCCGGCGCATGGGCGCAGAAAGCGATCCTGAATGTCGCCAGCAGTGGCAAGTTTTCGAGCGACCGTACCATTGCCCAATACGCGGCTGAGATTTGGAAGGCGGAACCATGTCCCGTGCTGTAGAAATACGCCGCCTGACGCGCGCGGCCGACGATTTAGAAACTTCTCCAAGGCGGGGGGACAAGTGATCATGCTCCGGGGGAAAAATGAGTAACAGCGACGGACGGCAAAAGGCATCCCCATTTCCGCCCGAGTACCGGGCATCGGGCTTGTTGCTCCATGTCACGTCGCTGCCCTCGCCTTACGGCATCGGTGACCTGGGGCCGGAGGCGTTTGCGTGGATCGACCGGCTGCATGATGCCGGCCAAAGATGGTGGCAGGCACTTCCGTTGGGGCCGACTGGATACGGAAACTCGCCGTATCAGCCATTGTCGTCATTTGCTGGGAATGTCCTGATGATCAGTCCGCAGTCGCTGCACGCGGAGGGTTTGCTGGATCCAGGAGACTGCCACGGTCAATTCGCTGCCGGGGCCGTCGACTACGACTCAGTAATCCCGTTCAAGGAAATAATTCTCCAAAAAGCATGGAACCGCTTCCGACGAGTGAAGCGCGGCGATCTGCTGCGTGAGTATGAAGAATTCTGCTCGGCGCAGGCATCTTGGCTGGAAGACTACGCTCTCTTTCGGGCACTGAAAGGCAAGTACCGCGGCGCCTATTACATTGAGTGG
>DATJWB010000025.1:0-15625 GCA_035501495.1 Bryobacteraceae bacterium
GCGCTCGAAGGGAATCTGGAAGGCGATGCCGTGGACCGCGATGTCATCGTCTTCCTGCCGCCCGGCTATGCCACCGGGAACCGGCGTTATCCCGTCGTCTATGCGCTGCACGGCTACTCGATCGGCGCCGAGCAGTGGACCAAAGAAATCCATGTGCCGCAGACCATCGAGGGAGCCTTCGCACAAGGGGCTCAGGAGATGATCGTGGTGCTGCCGGACTCGAAGACAGTGCACAATGGGTCGATGTATTCGAGTTCCATCACGACCGGCGACTTCGAGCAGTTCATCTCACACGACGTAGTTGCCTACATCGATGCTCACTACCGAACTATCGCGAAACGAAGCAGCCGGGGGCTGGCCGGCCATTCCATGGGAGGCTACGGCGCCAGCCGCATCGGCATGAAACACCCGGACGTCTTCGGCAGCCTGTACATCATGAGCCCGTGCTGCCTGTCGCCCATGGGAAACCGCCCGCCCAATCCGGAAATGGAAAAGGCGCTCGAGGCCGTGAAGACGCCCGCGGATTCGGCCAACCTGCCGTGGGGGCTTCGCGCCATGCTGGCTTCCGCCGCGGCCTGGTCGCCTGACCCGAAGAACCCGCCGCTGTATGTCGATCTGCCTACCAAGAACGGCGTCGCGCAGCCGGATGTCATCGCGAAATGGACGGCCAACGCTCCGCTGGCGTTCGTCGATCAGTACATTGGCAACCTGCGCCAGTACGGGGCGATTGCCGTCGATGTGGGCGACCAGGACGGTCTGCGCATCGACGCGGGCAAGCTGCATGAGGTCCTCGACACCTACGGGATTGCCAATACCTTCGAGGTCTATCAAGGCACGCACACCAGCGCGGTGGCCGTCCGCTTCCAGAATCACGTGATGCCGTTCTTTAGTAAGAACCTGTGCGCTGGAAAGGACTGCAAGTGAATTTGGCTCCCGTCGCGTGGTTCCCCCGTTCCGCTGGCTGAACTGCGCGACACTCGCCGGGCGCCGCACGAGATTACTGTCGCTCCGGCCGGCATCATCTTGTGTGAAATTCGAGGTGAGGTGGATCTGATACTCTAGCCGGTCAAAGGTGCGTACCTCAATGTCCAGACAACGTCAAAGCGTCCTTCTCGCCCTGTTTCTGACTCTGCCGGTCAGCGGCGGCGATTTCCTGATGCAGGTAACCGATAACGGCTACCTGAATACACAGGGCTTCAGCGTCATTCTCTATAAAGACACCTTCCACCCGGTCTTCGTCGACGAGAAGAAGACCGCCATGGAGATGATCCTTCATGGGCAGCGCATCGCGACCAACGGTGATGTGCGCCTGGTGCCCACTCCCGAGCAGTGGGACCTGGTGGCGAAACTGAACGGCCAGCAGGTGGACAAAGAACACAACCGCCTCACAGCGCAACTGTCGTTTCCCAGTTACGAGATGAACTATCGCCTCGAAGTCGCTGCCGAACCGGGCGGCGTGCGGGTGAGCATTGACCTCGAGAAGCCGCTGCCGGAGAAACTGGCCGGCCGCGCCGGTTTCAATCTCGAGTTCCTGCCGTCGATCTACGTCGGCAAGAGCTTTGCGGTAGACGGCAACACATTCGGGATGATGCCGCGCAGTCCGCAGGACCCCATGCAGAAGGTGCTCCCGTCGCCCGACGATCCGAAGAAACTCCCGTATCAGGAGCAATGGGACAAAGACAAGGGCTATACGCAGCCGCTTCCGTTCGTCACCGGCAATAGAATTACGCTGGCGGCGGAAGATCCGCAGTATCGCATCAGCATCAGTTCCGAGAACGGGCCGCTGTCTCTCTATGACGGCCGTAACCGCGCCCAGAACGGCTGGTTCGTGTTGCGCACGCTGATTCCTTCGGGCAAGACCGAAGGCGCGGTGGTCTGGCACATCCACCCGGACGTGATCCCGAACTGGACTCGACCGCCGGTGGTGGCGCACAGCCAGGCGGGTTACGCGCCCAATTTCCCGAAGGTCGCGGTGATCGAACTGGACCCGAAATTCGACGCGCCCAAGACCGCGAAGGTGCTCCGCCTGGGCGAGGACGGCTCTTACCGGCAGGTGTTCGAGGGGCCGCTTTCCACTCCCAGGCCGTGGCTGCGCTACACCTACGCGAAGTTCGATTTCTCTTTGGTCAAAGAGCCCGGCCTGTACGTGATCGAATACGCCGGCCAGAAGACCGACCTGTTCCCCATCGCCAGGGACGTTTACAGCCGGACGTGGCAATCGAGCCTGGACGGCTTCCTCGCCGTCGAGATGGACCACGTCTCGGTGCGGGAAGGCTACCGGCTCTGGCACGGCGTTTCGCACCTGGACGATGCCCGCCAGGCGCCGCCCAACACGCAGCACTTCGACGGGTACCGTATGGGCCCGAACCTCGATTCGCCATACAAGCCGGGCGAGCACATCCCCGGACTGAACGTGGGCGGTTGGTTTGATGCCGGCGACTACGACAACATCGCCCCGAGTCAGTATTCCGTAATTCAGGACCTGGCCCTGGCCTACCAGGAGTTCGACCTGAAGTGGGACCAGCTTTCGGTGGACGAGACGGCCCGCGAGGTGGAGATGCACCGGCCCGACGGGGTCCCGGATGCGGTGCAGCAGGTCAAGCACGGGATTCTGCAGGTGCTCGCCCAGATCAAGGCCATCGGCCATCCGATCATGGGGATCATCGAGCCCAACCTGCGCGGGTACACGCACTTGGGTGACGCCGCATCGAATACCGACGGCCGAATCTACTCGGCGAAGCTCGGGCCCAACGAGGTGGACGGAAACTTCTCGGGTAAGCCGGACGACCGGTGGGCCTTCACCACCAAGAACGCAGGACTGCAATACGGCGCCACTGCAGCGCTCGCCGCGGCGTCGCGCGTGCTCAAGGGTTGGGACGACCCGCTCGCAAAGGAGTGCCTGGACACCGCCGTCAGGCTGTGGAACGAGGAGCACGCGAATCCGACCCCGATGCCTCAAGGCCGGGAGGGCGGATTCGTTCCTGCGGGAATGGGAGGGGCGATGGACTGGAACGCCGCCGTGGAGCTGTTGATCACTACCAATGGCGCCGAACCATATAAGAAGCGTGTCCTGGAGCTGTTCCCCACCATCAAGCAGCGGTTCGGATTCAACGGCTGGATCGCCGTTCGCGCCTTGCCCTACATGGACGCGGAGTTCCACAAGCAGCTCGAAGAGGTGGTCAAAGACTACGTCGTCGGGTTGGATGCCGACCTGGCCAAGACTCCGTTCGGAGTTCCGCCCAGCCTCCGTACCTGGGGCGGCTCGGCCTCGGTGGCCGAACTCGGCGTGCGGATGTACTTCCTGCACAAAGCATTCCCCGAGATCGTCGGCACGGACTACACGCTGCGGGCCGCCAACTACCTGTTGGGAACGCATCCGGTGTCGAGCACTTCGTACATTTCCTCGGTGGGAACGGTTTCGAAGATGAAGGCCTACGGAAACAACCGCGCCGATGGAACGTTCATTCCCGGCGGCATGATTCCGGGGTACATCCTCATCCAGCCGGACTTCCCGGAGTGCATCGACGACTTCGGATTCCTGTGGTTTGAGGACGAATACACCATCAGCGTCGCCGCCAAATGGATTCTGGCGGCCAATGCAGCTGACGCGCTGGTCAAGTAATCAACGGCCTGGGATAGCAACCGAAAAAAGTCCGAACCATTTTTGAATCCGTTGAGGGTGTCCGATGCTCAACAATGTCAGGGTGAGTCAGGTGCTGATTGGTGAGGCCCGGGCGGATGAGGTTCGCAAGGTTGCCTGTCAGGAAGTGTGCGGCGGCAATCATCGGGCGGCTTGTGTGGCGGAGTTGCCGGGATTGACGGGCTGGATTTCCTGCCAGCCGCTCGCTCCTTCCATGGACGGCGGTGATGTCTATTACATTTCCGCTTGCAGCGCGGGGCTGATGGCTCGCGTAGTTCTCGCGGATGTTGCAGGTCACGGGGAAGGGGTCAGCGTTGCCGCCGCCCGGTTGCGGGATGCTCTTCGGCGGCACGTAGACCGCTGGGACCAATCGATCCTGATTCGCCAATTGAATGACCGGTTCCTGAAGGGCGCGGACCACACCTCGTTTGCCACGGCTTTCGTTGCCAGCTTTAATTCAACCACCGGCGAGCTGCTCTTTACCAATGCCGGGCATATGCCTCCGCTGTGGTACCGCTCGGCTACCGGGGAGTGGAGCTTTTTGCTCGAATCGACCCCGCTCAGCAAAGAGATTGTCGACCTTCCCCTGGGGATCATTGCCGGAACCTCCTATAGCCAGACCGCGATACAATTGGAGCCCCGGGATCTCCTGCTGCTCTACACCGACGGCGTCAGCGAGGCCCACGATCGATCCGGCACGCAGTTGGGACTGGATCGCTTGCTCTCGATGGCTCGAAATCTGCCCAGGGAGTCCGCCGTGGCAGCCGGCAAGGGGCTGCTGGCGGCCGTAGCCATGTTCCGCGGAACGGCGCCTGCCGCGGATGACGAAACCGTGCTGGCGCTCGAACGGCGCGCAATTGTGAGTTGAGTATGGGCGACAGTCCGCGGCTCGAAATCAGGTTCAGCGTGCCGAGCGATCCGCGGTACTTGCGCGTGGTTCGCTGCGCCGTGGGTGCTGTCGCCGCTGTAATAGGTTGGGAGGAATCCGACTGTCGGGCAATTGCCCTGGCGGTGGACGAAGCCCTGACTAATGTCATCCGGCACGCTTATCACAATCGTACTGATTGCTTGATCCAGTTGGAGTGCCGCGAGAGTGCGGAAGGACTGGAAATCATGTTGTTGGATAACGGCGACGCGCCGGACAAGTCAAAAATATGTGCCCGCGAAATTGGCTGCGATCAGCCGGGAGGCCTGGGGACCCACATTATCAGGCAGGTGATGGACAAGTGCTCTTACGAAGAATCCCCGCAAGGAAATCGCTTTGTGGCCAGCAAACGGTTGAGGAAGACAACGTGAAGATCTCCGTTCGTGAGGTGGGAGCGGTGAAGGTGGTGGAAGTGGATGGAGAAGTGGACCTCGGCACGTCTCCGCTGCTTCGCCGCACTCTCCTTGAAAACCTGCCTACGGTGGGAAGGCTGGCGCTCAACCTGGAAGCGATCCGCTACATCGACAGCTCCGGAATAGCCACCCTGGTCGAAGTGCTGAACCGATCGCGGCATCTGAAGAAGGAGTTCGTGCTGTTTGGGCTGAGCCCCGCCGTGCAAGAGGTCTTCCGGCTCACCCATGTGGTTCGGATTTTTCAGGTGTTTCAGACCGAGCAGGAGGCATTAGGGATACCGTGATGCGGTGGGTAGAAGGCGTCGGCGCCACAACAGAACGAGGCATCGCCTACGTAGGCGGCCTGGCTGAAGTTTCCGCTGACGCTCTCCGGCAGCTCATCCGGTCTCCCTTGAAACGCAGCCGCATGCTGCAGCGGGCGATCCACGAGGCGATGGGCGCCGGCGTCAACGCCATCCCGATTGTCACATTGATCAGCTTCTTCGTCGGTGTCATCATAGCCTTGCAGGGCGCTTACCAACTGCAGCGGTTGGGAGCGATGCAGCTGGTGGCAAGCCTGGTGGCGATCTCCATTACCAGGGAATTGGCGCCTCTGAATTCATCGCCATGGCCGTCATGCTGCCGTCGCTCGCCATCCTGGCGGACCTGATGGGGATCTTGGGCGGTTGCCTGTTTGGCGTGATCGGCGGCGGTTACACATTCGGAGGCTATCTGCTTGCGACGCGCGATGCCCTGCTTCTC
Organism: Bryobacteraceae bacterium; assembly: GCA_035501495.1. Classification (GTDB taxonomy): domain Bacteria; phylum Acidobacteriota; class Terriglobia; order Bryobacterales; family Bryobacteraceae; genus JAIQFL01. The sequence continues at coordinate 5,720 of DATJWB010000025.1, forward strand.
CGCGATATCACCAACGGCGTCGTCAAGAGTCTGGTTTTCGGCGCGGTGATCACCGCGGTGGGCTGTCATGAGGGGTTCGCAACCGGCGCCGGCGCGGAAGAGGTCGGGCGGTCCACCACGTCGGCTGTCGTCATATCCATCCTGCTGGTCATCGTGATCGACCTGATCTCTACGGGCCTGTTCTATCTGTCGCGGGGAGGCAACTAGGCCACGTGGCGTACTCAGACTCTCAGGATCCGGTGATCTCGGCGCGCGACCTGCGGGTTCGCTTTGGTGACCGTGAAGTCCTGCATGGCCTGACGTTCGATGTGCGGCGCGGTGAAACGATGGTTGTGATCGGCGGCTCCGGCTCCGGGAAAAGCACCATGTTGCGGACGCTGGTGGGCCTCGAGAAGCCTTCGTCCGGCGAGGTGCGGATCAAAGACCTGGGGCTTTCCACGGCAACCGCTCGCGAGTTGGACGCCATTCGCAAGCGCATCGGCTTGGCCTTCCAGGGCGGTGCATTGATCGGCTCACTGTCGGTAGGCGAGAACATCGCGTTGCCTCTCCTCGAACACACTACGCTGGAACGAAGCACGATCGATGTGATGGTGCGGATCAAACTGGAGCAGGTCGGCTTGAGCGGATTCGAAGACTACAGCCCCGCGCAGCTCAGCGGAGGCATGCGGAAGCGCGCAGCCTTTGCCAGGGCCATGGCGCTCGACCCGGAGATTCTGTTCTTCGACGAGCCATCGGCGGGTCTCGATCCAATCACGGCAGCCGGAATCGACGACCTCATACTCAGCCTGAAAAAGGCTTACAGCCTCACCATGGTGGTGGTAACGCACGAACTGGCGAGTGCTTTCCTGATTGCCGACCGGATCGTTTTGATCGATCGTGGCAACATCGCGGCAATGGGGCCGGTCGAAGACGTGAGAAACAGCAAGGAGCCTAGGGTGCGCCAGTTTCTGGATCGCGTTGCCGATTCCACGCAGGATGATGCGGTGGACCACATGCGAATCTACACGGAAGGGATCGGGTAAGCCGGATGGACGCCGTGCGCGAGCGAACTCTGGTGGGGCTTTTTGTCCTGGTCGCGGGAGCCCTGCTGCTAGGCGCGATTGCCGTAGTCTCAGGCGGGCTGGGTGGCGAAACCGTGCGCCATCAAGCCTACTTCAAATTCGCGGGAGGAGTCCAGGCAGGCGCGCCCGTGCGGTTTGGCGGCATGCTGGTAGGCAAGGTGCAAAGGGTCCGCGTGGATCCGGGGAATTCGACGCGAATCGAAATCGACATCACCGTGAAACGGGATGCGCCCCTGAAAACCGATAGCGTCGCCAAAATCTCGACTCTGGGCCCGTTGACCGACAACTATATCGAGATCACCACCGGCGGCGAACGCGCGCCTCTTGCTCCGCCGGGTTCGGACCTCCTCTCGGCAGAGGCTTTCGGTCTGCCTCAGTTGGGAGACGCTGCCCAGGCTATGATGCCCGACGTGCAGAGGGCGCTGCAGAAGCTCAATCAGAATCTGGACGCCTTGCAGGTCACGCTGTCGCGGGCCAACGATTTGCTCAACGATCAGAATCGCGCCAGGATCGCCGGAACGTTGAACGGTGTCGATCGGATGGTAACCGAGATCCGGCCTAAGGCGAACGCTTCGCTGGACAATCTGAACGGTATGCTGGCTGAGACACGTCCCAAAGTCGCCGCGACCCTCACCAATGTCCAGGACCTCTCGGCCCGGCTCGGACCGCTGCTGGATTCTCTCAATGCCACCACGGCTCGCGCCAACGACACACTGGGACATGTGGATTCCACGCTGATGGAGAACCGGCCGGACGTTCGTGCCGCGGTGACCGGCCTGCGCGATACATTGGCCAAATCGACCGCATTGCTCAGCCAATTAAATCAAATCCTGAATCGGAATTCCGACAACGTCGACGACCTGCTGGACAACCTTCGTATGACCAGCGAGAATCTGCGCACACTGACGGAAACCCTCATGCAATCTCCAGCCAGCCTGATCCGCGGGATCAGGGTGCCTGACCGCAAACCAGGAGACGTCCGCAAATGATGCGTTCCACCGGTTCACTATTTCTGGCGATCGCGGCGTGCTTCGCGGACGCCGGGTGCATCGCGACGAAACCGGTTCATTACTACACTCTGGGGCCGGGAGCGCCGGCGACAACCGAGAGCAAGCCCGGCGGCCTCATTCTCCTGGTGGGCAACATTTCGACTCCGGAAGCCTTGCAGGACGGCAGGATTCGGTATCGAACCGGACCCAACGAGGTAGGCGCCTATGAGTACCATCGATGGATGGAGCAGCCCGGAACGATGGTCCGCAACGCGCTGATACGGGCGCTGCGGAACTCGGGACAGTATCAGCGTGTGCTGGAGTCAGGCAGTTCGGTCAGCGGCGATTACCTGTTGCGCGGCAATATCGAGGAATTCGACGAAGTTGATGGCGCCTCAATTCGAACGAAGATTTCACTGCATGTGGAATTGGTGGAGCTGAAGACCAACCGGAACGTCTGGGATCAGGTGTTGGAGCGGGAGGAACCCGTCAATGGCAAGACTGTGGTCGAGGTAGTGCAATCGCTCGACAGAAACCTGCAACACGTGGTGAGTGATACCACGAGTGAAGTCGACAGATTCCTGACGTCCCGCGTTGATGATGCGACTAAGAAAAAGTCACAATGTAAGCTGTTGCATGGAGCCACCCGCCGGGGTTGAACCGGCGACCTGCTGATTACGAATCAGCCGCTCTACCAACTGAGCTAGGGTGGCCCTGTTCATTTGATTATAATGACTTACAACGCATTTCGCAAATTCGAATCGACCGGCCGGCGAATTGATCTTCCCTTGCCGGCATGAGCGAGTGCAGGCAGTTGATCGGTTGCGCCGCATTCGCCATCGCCACCTCAATCTTGACCCTGGCGCCGTCATTTCCAGAGTCTAATCGCGCAGTGTTTTCGGATCATACCAGTTCATCGAAGAATCGACTCCAACCTCGGCCAGGGCTGGGCCGCCGGCCGCGCTTCGACGATTCCGCCGTCCTCCGGGAAATGCACGGCGAAAGTCAGCATGGAGCAGGCCGCCACGATGAAGCCGAGGATTTCGAGGGCTTCCGGATACGTCAGGCCCGGCGTCTTGAACAAAAATCCCGCGAGCACCGCGCCCAGATTTCCGCCGGCCCCCACAATGCCTGCCACGGCTCCCAGGGCCCGTTTGTTCATGTATGGCACCACGGCGTAGTTGGCTCCGTTGGACATCTTCACGAACAAGCCGGTCAACATCATGCTGCCGATCGCCAGCGGCAGCCAGCGCATCTGCGAGAACAGGACCAAGGCCAGCCCCTCCGCGCAAATGGTGAAGCGGAGCAATCGCACGCGCCCGCGCAATCCCCAGCGGAGATTGCAGCGATCGCTGGCAATTCCGCCCAATGCGCGAGCGAACAGGTTCATCGCGCCGAAGCTGCCGGCCACAATGCCCGCCATTGCGAGGCCGAGGCGGAAATAGTCGGTGAAATAGAGCGCCGCCACATTGTCTATGGTCAGTTCGATCCCGAAGGAAGCGGCATAGAGCAGGGCGAGTGCCCAAACGCGGCGGTCCCGGCAGGCTGCGGCGAACGCTCCCGAGGAACGCGCATATCCGGCGCTCTCGCCCTTCTTGCGTAACTCGCTGAAGTCGCCGTCAGGCGTGTCCCGGGTGAGGAAATAATAGGCGACGCCGGTTAGCAGCAGTGCGACGCCGGCCGTCATCATGGCCAAACGCCAGCCCCACCAGGGTCCGACTCCCAGGCTCAGGAACGCGCCGACCAGCAGTGGCATCGCGATCTGTGTGACGCCTCCGCCGAGATTGCCCCAACCCGCCGAGGCGGCGTTGGCCGTGCCTACGATATTCGGAGCGAACATCACCGAGGTGTGGTACTGCGTGATCACAAAGGACGCACCGATGCCGCCGATCGCCAGCCGGAAGAGCAGGAACGAGGTGAAGTCGTGGGCGAGCCCAACCCCCATCACCGGGAGCGATCCCAATATCAGAAGCCATGTGTAGGTGCGACGCGGGCCGATCCGGTCGCACAACCACCCCACGAGCAAGCGCACCAGGATAGTGATGGCCACTGACGCAATCATCGAATTGCCCACCTGTTGCTTGCTCAGGTGCAATTCGCCGCGGATCATCGGCATCAGCGGGGCCAGACCGAACCAGCCGAAAAAGCACAGAAAGAATGCGAGCCACGACATGTGGAAGGCCCGCATGGGGACGCTGCGGAAATCGAGCAGCCTGATTTGGGTCGCTTTATGGCAAATGGTCATGCGTATCCTGGGCGGGTCGACGTGGATTCCCGGGCGATGCTCACGAAGCGTGGCGGGCGTTATTCCTTTTCGATGCTCAGCACGATCTGTCCTGTGTCGTCTACGCGGGCCGGATAGGTCTTGATTCCGCAGTCGCCGAACAATGCGTCTCCCGTGGAGACGTCGAACTTCCATGCATGCAGGGGACAGATCAGCGCGGTCCCTCCGAACAGACCGTCGGCCAGCGGGCCACCGCGATGCGGGCACTCCGCCTGCACCGCGAAGACACCGCAGGAGCGAGTTCGGAACACGGCGATCCTGGTGCCGCGAAGATCGAAATTGCGTCCCTCGCCCGGGGGAATCGCGCTGAGAGGACCAAGCTTCCATTCCGCCATGGCTCGGGTCATGACAGCACCGGCAGCAGAGATGAGAATTCGTTGCCCGCCTGCGCCTCCACCGCTTCCTTCCAGGGATCCTTGTAAGCGGCCTTCGCAGCCGCGATCTCCCGATCGAGCCGCTCCGCAATCCCTTCGCTATCCTCCACCACCACGGCGCGAATCCTGTCGATTCCCGTCCGCTGGACGAATCCGTGCGTCCGCTCCAGGTACTTGGCGTTCTCGCGATAATACTGAATGAACCGGCCCATATATCGCAAAACGTCCGCGTGACTATCCACCGTGCACAAGACGTCGCCTTTGCGGACTGACGATCCGGCGGCGCCGCCGATATAGATTTCCCACTTCCCGCCTTCCACCGCCACCGCGCCCAGGTCTTTCACCATCGCCTCCGAACAGTTCCGAGGGCATCCCGCGGTGGCCAGCTTCATCTTGTGCGGACTGTCGAACCCCTGGAATTCCGCTTCGATCTTGAGCGCCAGCGAAATGCTGTCGCCCAGTCCGAACCGGCAGAAGTCCGACCCGACGCAGCTCTTGCAGGTGCGATAGCTCTTGCCGTATGCATAGCCGGAAGGCATGTCGAGGTCGGCCCAGACTTTGGGCAGATCGTCCTTCCGGATCCCCAACAGGTCGATTCGCTGTCCTCCAGTCAGCTTCACCAACGGCACGCGGTACTTCTCCGCCACATCGGCGATCCGCCGCAACTGCTCCGGACTGGTCACCCCTCCGGGAATTTGCGGAACGACTGAGAACGTTCCATCCTTCTGGATGTTGGCATGCACGCGTTCATTGATGAAGCGGGCATCGCGCTCGTCCTCGTACTCCTCGTGCCATAGCGTCTTCAGCAGCGAAGCCAGGCCTGGTTTGCTCGCGGCATCTTCCTTCCCGCCGGCCAGGTAATCGAACACCGCGGAAACCGAGCGGAGATTGCGCTCACGAATGGCGCGGATCAATTCCGGCTTGGTCAGCGGCACACCGGGGACGTAGTAATGCACGGAAGGATCCTCTTCCGTCTCTCCTCCACAGGCCCACTGCACGATTTCATTGACCATCGATTTGCACGAGCCGCAGCCCATGCCGGCGCGCGTCGCATCCATCACCGCCCTGGCGCTGCGCTTGCCGCTTTGGACGCAGGCCACGATCGCGCCCTTGCTCACGCCGTTACAGTTGCAGATCTGCGTGGCCGCATTCATCTCCGCAAAGGTCACCTGTTTGGGCGGATCGCCGATGTCGAATAACAGCCGCAACCGCTCTTCGGGCAGGGGAGTATTGCGGTCGAATGCCTGCATCAGGTAGGCCGCCTTGCTGAGATCGCCCAACAAAATGCCGCCCACCAGCCGGCCTTCGCGTATGATCAGCTTCTTGTACGTCCCCCGTTTGGGCTCCGAGAATTGCACCACTTCGTCCTCACGGTCGCTCGGCTCGACGATCCCCATCGATGCCACCTCCACGCCCATCACTTTGAGCTTGGTAGCAATCTTGGACCCGTGGTACGCCGCGTGAACGTTTTTTCCGGTGATGTGATCGGCCAGCACTTTGGCCTGCTCCCACTGGGGCGCCACCAGGCCGTACGTCTGCCCGCGGTGCTGGGCGCATTCGCCCACCGCATAGATGTCGCGGTCCTCGGTGCGCATCTGGTCGTCCACCAGGATCCCGCGCTCGATCGGCAGCCCGCATCCGGCGGCGATCTCCCAGTTGGCCTTGATGCCGGCTGAAATCACCACCATGTCGCATTCCAGCGTGTGTCCGTCGGCAAAGCGCAACCCGAGCACGCGGTCCTGACCCAGAATGGCGGTAGTGTTCTTCTTCAACAGAACCTTCACTCCGAGGTTCTCCATGCTGGCTTTGAGGATGCCCCCCGCGATCGGGTCCAGTTGTTGCTGCATCAGGTGACCGCCCAGGTGTACGACATTTACCTCCAGCCCGAAGTTCTGCAGCCCGCGTGCCGCTTCCAGTCCCAACAGCCCGCCGCCAATCACCGCGGCGCTGGTCCTGCCCTGCGCGTAAGCCGTGATGCGCCGGCAATCTTCGAGTGTCCGGAAGACAAACACGCCCGGCTTGAAGCTGCCGTCGGCCATGGTGGTGCCCTCCATCGGTGGCACAAACGGCCGGCTGCCGGTGGCGATGATCAACTTGTCGTACGGCTCCGGCGTTCCGTCCTCCGCGTAGACCAGCCTCGCCCGGCGAAGAATTCCCGCCGCACGCGTACCCGCCAGCAGCCGGATGTTGTTCTCGCGGTACCACTCCAGCGGATTCAGAAAGATCTCGTCTTCCTGGGCCGACCCGTTCAACACGTTCGAGAGAAGGATGCGGTTGTAGTTCCCCGTCGGTTCATCCCCGAACATTGTGATCTCGAACTGCGCACCGCCATCGCGTGCCAGGATATCTTCCACCGTGCGGGCGCCGGCCATACCGTTCCCGATGACTACCAGCTTGCGTTTTTCCGCCATCATGCAATCTCCATCAGCCCTACATCCACCACAACCGACGACTCCAGGCCTTCCGGAGCCGCCACCAGGATCTCGATCCGGCTTTCCGGAGGAAGATCCTCAACCACCGCCAGGGGCACATGGATCGCCCCTCTGGCGCCGACCGGGAAGTACCGCATCGTCTGCCCGTTCCGCCGCAGCACCAGGTAGATCATTTCGCCCGCGGCATTGCCGGCGCGGAAATAGATGGTCTGCGCGCGCTTGTCCGGCGGCACCAGGTAAGTGGCGTGAGGCTGCAGGAAAGTCGGACTTGCAAGTCCGCAGCCCCGGAATGCAAATAGTCCTTGGATAAACGTCGGCTTTTCTAACATGGGTCTTCCTTCTCGAGGCGAACGGCGCACACTTTGAACTCCGGCATGCCGGAAGATGGATCGAGCGCAGGGTTCGTGAGCAGATTGACGCACCCGTTCCCGCCAAAATGGAAAGGGACGAACAGGGTATCCAACCGCATGCCGGGGTTCAGTTGCGCGCGGACTGACGCAGTGCCGCGCCGCGTCGTCAATCGGACCCGGTCTCCTTCACGGACACCGTACGTCAACGCCATGGACGGATGAATCTGTACGGCCGCTTCCGGCGCCGCCCGCACCAACGATGCCACCCGCCGCGTCTGTGTGCCCGACTGATAGTGTGCCAACAACCGCCCTGTCGTCAGGTACAGCGGGTATTCGCGATCCGGCTCCTCGGCCGGGGGCTGGAATTTCACGGCATGAAATCGCGCCCGGCCATCGGCGGTCGCGAAACGGTCAAGAAACATTCGCGGAGTTCCCGGATGCTGCTCGTCGGGGCACGGCCAGAAGACACCGTTTTCGCGCTGGATACGCTCGTAGGTGATACCCGCATAATCGGCGGCTCCGCCCGCCGATGCGCGGCCGAGTTCCTGGAAAACAGCCGCCGGCTCCGATGCGAACTTGTCGCCGAATCCCAGCCGCGCGGCGAGCGCAGCACCTCCAGGTCGGTGCGTACGCCCGCCGGCGGCGGCATCGCACGTTGCCGGTACAGGACGCGGCCTTCCAGGTTGGTCGTCGTGCCTTCCTCTTCGGCCCACTGTGCCGAGGGCAGTACCACGTCGGCGCGTTCCGCCGTCTCGGATAGGAAAAAATCCGCCACCATCAGGAAATCGAGCGCCTCCAACTGCTTCCCGATATGCGCGGCGCGCGGCGCGGAGATCGCCGGATTGGAACCGAACACCAGCAGCGCCCGCACTCCGCCATCGGTGCCCAGCGTACTCAACATTTCGTAAGCCGACTGCCCCGGCGCCGGCAGGTCCTTCTCCGCAATGCCCCACACCTTTGCCATATGTGCCCGATGCTCCGGATTGTCCAGCCGCCGGTATCCCGGCAACTGGTCCGCCTTCTGCCCATGCTCGCGTCCACCTTGGCCATTGCCCTGGCCCGTGAGGCAGCCGTAGCCGCAACAGGCCCTGCCCGCCTTCCCGAGAGCGAGCGCCAGGTTGATGAAGGCCAGCACGTGGTTTACGCCGTGGCTCTGCTGCTCGGGTCCGCGCGCAGTCAGGATCATCGCGGTGGCGGCCGTTCCCAGGAGTTGGGCCGCGCGATGCAGGTCGCGTTCCGGATCCCCGTGATGCGCTCGACGCGCGCCGGCCAATAACTCGACGCCACCTGGCGCGCCGCATCGAAATCCGTGGTGCGCGCGGCGATGAAAGCGGCGTCGATGTACCCTTCCTGGATAGCGATGTGGAGCAGGCCGTTAGCCAAGGCGCCGTCCGTTCCAGGCGTGATCTGCAGATGCAGCGTCGCCGACGCGCTGGTCAGCGTCGCCCTCGGATCCACCACGATCAGAGTTCCGCCCCGGCGTTTCTGCTCGACAAAATACTGCATCACCGGCGGCATGGTCTCCGCCAGGTTGCTGCCCACCAGAAGGATGGTTTCCGCGTGGGCGATGTCGGCCAGTGGGAACGGCAGGCCGCGATCCAAGCCAAATGCTTTTATCGATGCGGTCGCGGCCGACGACATACAGAAACGGCCGTTGTAATCGATCCGCGATGTCCCCAGCGCTACACGCGCGAACTTACCCAGCAGGTAGGCCTTCTCGTTAGTGAGACTTCCGCCGCCAAAGACTCCAACGGCATCCTTGCCGTACGACTTCTGCGTACGGCCAATCGCGGCTACCACCCGATCGAGCGCGGTATCCCAGGTTGCCGGACGAAGAGGATCGTGCTTGCGGTCGCGGACCAGGGGGCTCCGCAAGCGGTCCGGATGCGCCAGCAGTTCGGCCGCTGTCCATCCTTTCTGGCACAGGCCGCCACGGTTCGTGGGGAAGTCGCGTTCCCGCACGGTCCACGTGTCCCCGTCCTCGGCGCGCAGATGCATCCCGCATTGCAGTGAACAATACGGGCAGTGCGTCGCGCAAACGCCAGCGGATGCGCGTCTCTCGATTTCGGCCGTATGCGGCATAGACTCCTGCTGGAGACAGTTCTACCCTCTGACACGCGGCTGTCCCATGGTGCGGACACAGGTTCTACGTGGTGGTCGTTAGAGCTTAATGACAGGCTTACAGGGGCAGTGGCCGACAGAGGCTCGATCTGCGACGGGCTGAGTGCAGTTCTTTCCAGGATGCGCCAAGTGCTGATGATCCGCAAATCGGCGTGGGTGCGCGACACAAAAGTGAAGACCTGCCGAAATCCCAAGCAAAGCGGCGAACTCTGGGCGTACTCGGTACTTCAGACAATTCTGCCTGCATTCCGGCGACTCGATCACACGGCATGCCCGCCATCACGTCTCAAGAACA
>DATJWB010000026.1:0-14477 GCA_035501495.1 Bryobacteraceae bacterium
GGCCGAGGTGCTCGACGGAAACGCCGGCGCCGCATGGGCTGGTGTAGTTTCCGACCACCTCGACGCACTCTATGGTCGGATAGGCGCGCGCATAGATCTTGATGCCGCCGCCATCGAGATAGAAGAACGGCGTCTTCGGCACGTCATCGGATTCGATTGGCGAGCGCTTGCCGGTGCCGGTGGTGTAGTTGTTCGCGCCGGTGATGCGGAAACCGCGCAGCACGGTCTTCGTCGATATGCCGTCGCCGAAATAGACCACGTGATTGACGACCGCCGGGAAGCTTGGCGCCTTGTTATCGGCGATCGCTGGGTTGGCGGCGGTCAGCACCACCTCGCCGACCGCTTCGAGCGTGATGCCGTCGTGCCGCCCGTTGAACCAGATCAGCGCCTGCCCGTTCGCCGCCGGGCGATAGGTCCCGGCGTGGACGTAGACGATCTTGTTGACCGGATCCTTCGCGGCCGCCTCGAGCGCCGCCTGGATGCTGCCGCCGGGCTGGACGCGGTAGGCACGCGCCGCCACGTCGAGCGTCACGGCATCAGTCGCGTCGCGGCGCTGGGCGAGACCGCGCATCGGCCCCACGGCGGCCGCGGTCGCCATCCGAAGGAACGCACGTCTACGCATGATCAACTCAGACTATCACGAGGGCGCGGAGGGTCGCACGCCAGGAGGCCACGCGGGAGCTATGCTGCGGCGATTGGGATGTCGAGCCCCGCGTGGCGGAGGTGAGGAGCCGGAGATGCAACAAGCGTCGCTTCGGAACGTCGGGATTGAGCGTGTCGGTGTTGAGCTTCGGCACGGCGACGATTGGACCCGTCCGTCACCGTGCCGACCGTGATCTGCGCCAGTGCCGAAGGGGCGAACTTGGACAGGGCCGCAACCAAGCCGGCGAAAATAGTGCGAATGCTACACCGCATTGCTTTCTTACCTCTTTAAGCTTCGATCCAACCGAAGACGCCCGCGGCCCCTCGTGGGCAGTCCCCTCCAGACGCTCGTCCCACGGCGGGCTACAGGATTAACCCCATGGCCGGGCCTTGCCGAGTCGGCCTGCCGAGCAAAAACGGTCCTATTGGAGCTTGTTGTAGGGGTAGTATGTATCGAACGATACGTTTGTCAATCGGCAAACTCGATTTTTTTTCGCCCCCACTGCCTTCTCGATCCGAGTGGCCTGGACACGAGGGGCGGCATGGCCCATGAAAACGGGCCGTGGCGTCTGCACCACATCGCGCGCGATGCGATAGACTACAACCGATGCTGTCGTGGCCGCCCAGCCGCCACGTCTTCCACCTGGTCGTGGCCCTCGCCGTGTGCCTTCCAGCGCTCGCTGAGAGTCTCCGCTCCGACCCGCTGGCGCGCGAATACAGCCACCGCGTCTGGCGCGTTCAGGACGGCCTCCCGCAGAACGCCATCCGCGCGATTTCGCAGACCCCGGACGGCTACCTCTGGATCGGCAGCCCTGGCGGACTGGTTCGCTTCGATGGCTCCCGTTTCTTTGCCTTTGACCGGTCCAACACGCCCGCCTTCCGCGACGACAGCATTCTGGCCCTCTGCCCGTCCAAAGACGGCGGCCTCTGGATCGGGCTGGAAGGAGGCGGACTGCTCCAGTACCGCAACCACGCCTTCCGGGCCTTTGGCGCCGCCGAAGGTCTGACCAACGGATTCGTCCGCGCGCTGTATGAGGACCGCCAAGGAATCTTGTGGGTCGGCACCGACCGCGGGTTCTTCCGCCTCTCGGGCGGCCGCTTGCAAAGGCTCGACGGCCAGGGCGAGATCCCCATTGCGGCTATCACCGATATCAGCCAGGACCGCGAAGGAAAGATCTGGGTCGCGGCGGGCATTGGGCTGCTGACCGTGGAAGGCGGGGTGGTGCGACGTGTCCAGCCTGGAAACCGCGCGCTTTCCGCCCTCCGGTCGGTGCACGCCCGCACCTCGGCCGAAGTGTGGCTGTCCACCGCGGTGGGGATTCGCCGCCTCGAACAGGGCGAGTTCCGGCAGGATCCACGCCTCGCCGGTATCCGCGCGCTTGCAATGTGCGAAGACCACGAAGGCAACCTGTGGATCGGCACTGTGGGCGCCGGCCTCGTACGGGTTGGCCCGCAAAGTGTGAACCTTTATCGTTCGTCTCATGTGCTGCCCGACAATACCATCTCCGCGATCTTCGAAGATCGCGAGCAGAATCTCTGGGTGGGCACTCAGGACGGACTGCTCCGGCTGAACAAAAGCGTTGTCGAAACGCTCACTTCGAACGACGGCTTGGAAGAAGACAACGTCTCTACGATCTACGAAGGACGCGACGGGGTCCTGTGGATCACCACCATCACCGGCCAGATTTACCGCAAGGTGCGCGGCAGGATCACTCCTTTCCGCTTGCCGGAATCGCTGGCCGATGCGCGCGCGCGAACCGTCTACGAAGACCGCAAGGGCGTGCTGTGGATCGGCACCGGCCTGGATGGGCTCATCCGGGTGGCGGGCGGGACTTTTACACACCTCACCACGCGAGACGGGCTGCGCAATGACAGCGTCCGTGAGTTCTACGAGGATCGCAAGGGAGACCTTTGGATCGCCCTCGGCAGCGGCCTGAGCCGGTGGGACGGGCACCAGTTTCACAATTACTACATTGAGGACGGGCTGACTTACGGGAGCGTGCGTGTCCTGGCCGAAGATCCCCGCGGCGATCTTCTGGTGGGTACCGACGCGGGATTGAATCGCATCCACGAGGGCCATTTCGTTACGGACCCGGCATTCGCGCCGTTGGCCGGCGAGAGGATCTGGGCGCTGCTGGAGGATTCGGGCCACACCCTGTGGGTCGGGACGCGCGGCGGCGGCCTGTTCCGGTTCGCGAATGGTAAACTGAACCGCTTCACCACTCACCAGGGTTTGTTGAGCAACACCGTCTATCGGATTCTCGAGGACGGCCGTCGCAACCTCTGGTGGAGCGGACCTGCCGGAGTGTTCTCCGCCAGCCTGGACGAGTTGAACCGGATTGCCGATGGCTTGGCCGGCGATGCCGGTCAGGGGCCGGCCGGCATCATTGCCGGAGTGGCCTACGGTACGGCGGAAGGACTTGAATCCACGCAGATGAATGGCGGGTTCGGTTCGGCCGGCTGCCTCACGTCCTCGGGCGAAATCTGGTTTCCCAGTGTGAAGGGCGCCGTGCGCATCGATCCGAGCCTGTCCCGGAAGACCCTGCCGGCTCCCGTGCTGATTGATGCGATGACTGCCGACGATCAGCCTGTGCCGCTGGACGGCGAGATCCGGATTCGCCCCGGGCACGGAAAACTGGAGATCCATTACACGGCGTGCAGCCTGCTGTCGCCCGAACGGACGCGCTTTCAATACCGGCTGGAGAGATTTGACGAGACCTGGTCGCAGGGCTCGCCCGACCGCGTAGCACATTACACCAATCTGCCGCCCGGACGGTATCGGTTTCGGGTGGTGGCCACCGACAGCGCGGAGCCGCGGGGCCAGTCGGAGACCTCGGTCTCCTTCGTATGGAGCCCGCACTTCTATCAAACGCCGTGGTTCTATGGATTGTGCGCCACTCTGGCCGGTGCCTGCGTGTGGATCGGGCTTCGGATTTACGCGCGGCAGACGCGGGCGCGATACGCTGTGCTGCTCTCGGAGCGGACGCGGCTGGCTCGAGAAATGCACGATACCGTTATCCAGGGATGCGTGGGCGTCTCCACCCTGCTCGAGGCTGCGGCGGGCTTCCCGGCGAACGGTGCGGGCAGAATGAAGGAACTGCTCGACCAGGCGCGCGTGCACATCCGCCTGACGCTCGATGAAGCCCGGCAGGCTGTGTGGGACTTGCGGCACGCCGAGCTCGAAGGCGAACTGGCCGGTATGCTGCGCGACCTCGTGAGGCAGCTTTCGAGCGAGCAGAACGTTCCCGTCCGGGTGGAACTGGCCGGATCGCCGGTGCATCTGGACTCCGGAACCGCGCGCAGTCTGTTCCTGGTGGCGCGGGAGGCGGTTCGCAACGCGGTGACGCATTCGGCGTCGCGCCAGATCAGCATTCGCGTGTGCTTCGAGGCGGCGGAGTTGCGCCTGGAGGTGGTGGACGATGGCCGCGGGTTCACTCCCGCGAGCCGGGACCTGGAAAGCCGCGGCCACTACGGGATTCTGGGAATGCGCGAGCGCATGGAGCAATTAGGCGGCAGTTTTCAGTTACACAGCAGCCCGGGAGGGGGCACGGCCGTAGTGGCGCGGCTTCCCCTGGGCGCACGTCATTTGCGGGAGGAGACGGAGAGGATGCGGATATGAGCAAGCCCGCGACGATTACAGTGCTGGTGGCCGACGATCATCCAGTGGTGTGCCACGGCCTGGCCGCCATTATCAGCGGGCAGCAGGATATGACCGTAGTCGCGCAGGCGGCCGACGGCCGGGAAGCCGTCTCGCTGTTTCGGAAGCATCAGCCGGACATCGTGCTCATGGATCTGCGCATGCCGGGAATGGGTGGTGTGGAGGCCATTCGCGCCATCCGCGCCATCAATCCGGAAGCGGGCATTCTCGTGCTGACCACGTATCAGGGAGACGAAGACATTCACCGCGCCCTGAGCGCGGGCGCGCAGGCGTATCTGCTGAAAGGCATGGCCCACGACGAACTGCTCGAAGCCATCCGCAGCGTGCACGCGGGTGTTCGTTATCTGCCGCCGCCGGTGCTGAAGAGCCTGTCGGAGCGGCTCCCGGGCTCGGAGTTGAGCCCGCGCGAGCTCGACATCCTGCGGCTCATCGTCAAAGGCCTCAGCAACAAGCAGATTGCCGCCCATCTGGGCATCACGGAGGGTACCGTCAAATGGCACGTGAACATCGTGCTGAGCCGCCTGAACGTGAGCGACCGGACGCAGGCGGCCGTGGCCGCTCTCCATCGCGGGATCGTGGAGTCGTGAGGGCCCCAGGCCGGTCGGTGCCGGCCGGACTGCCGGTCACCTGGCGCAGCGAATGCCGAAATCGAAGCGCCGCTCGTCACGACGAAAGTTGCTGTTTTCGGAGCCGGGGAATGTGGGGCCCAGCCAGATGAACCGTTGCCGGATACCTTGGCTCGGCGGATACGGCTCCGGACACATGGCGTACGATCCGCCGCGCAGAGAGCCTGCGCCGGCGCGCGTGATGCTGGAGTGCGGACCGGCGTCGCGAACCCACTCCATGGCGTTGCCCTCCATATCGAACAAGCCCCACGCGTTGGGCAGCTTCCGTCCGACCGGCATGGGACGCTCGTCGGTGTTATCGAAATACCAAAGATACCGGCCGTCAATCTCTTCACCCCAATAGTGATGAGTGGCCGACCCGGCACGCGCGGCATACTCCCACTCGGCTTCGAACGGGACACGTGCGCCGATGAAACTACAGTACGCGGCAGCGTCGTTGAGGGTCATGAAAACCACCGGCTGGCGTTTGGAGAGCGTAAAGCCGGGTGATCGCCAGGTTCGAGCGTCACCGGCCTTTTCCGCGTCGGTGACATATCCGGTGGCTTTCACGAAGGCTCGAAACTGTCCGACCGTCACCTCGTATTTGGAAAGCTGGAACGGACGCTCAATGGTTACCAGCTTTTTCGGGAGGGTCTTCGAGCACGGCAGAGCCGATTCGCATCCCATAATGAACGAGCCGGCGGGTATCGTGACGAACTCGGGCGGCTGGGCGAGGGCGAGCGCGGCGCTGCTCAATAGAAGGAACGCAGGAATCACGCTAAATCCTCCACGTGAACTTGCAGAAGCCCGCCGCGCCGCTCCACGGCGTGAGCGCGCAGCGGACGCGGTTTCTGCGAGTTCGGCCACCGCAATACGGTGCCATCCAGCGCGAACTTCGCGTGTCCCCAGCAGGTGCAGTACAGATGCTGGTGACGGTGGACATACGTCAGCGGGCCGCCCCCGTGCGTGCACTTCTGATCCAGCGCTACGAACTGGTTCCTGGCGGGGTGGGCGATCAGTATCTGAAGCTTGCGGGCGGAGTCTACCACTTTGACAGCACCGCCCGTCTGGACGAGTTCAGGGGTGCGGGCCAGGTCTATGACGACCAGGCCGGGCTCGATGCGCGCCGCGCCCGGAGGCATCTCCGGCAGCGTGCAGCAGTCGTGTGACAGTCCTGCCGCGCAGGCGCCGGGCGCACAGGCCGAAAGAGCGGTGGTTTGCAACCATTCTCGGCGGGTCATAAAGAATAGATTAACAGAGTAAAGGGTCCGATATTGGTGGAGATCGGTATCAGGCGAAACGCCAGCCCAACACCCATATCGTGTAACCGGCGAGGAGCGCGCCGCCCGCCCCCAGAGCGATTGGCAGCGGCCTTCGGACTGAGGTAACCAGCAGGATGGAAGACAACAGAGGCGCCAGCGCCAATACAATTCCCAGGACTCGCGCCCAAGCGCTGAGCGCATTCAGGCCTCGGGAGGTCATGAACAAAATGGCGGCGGCCGCGGTGAGGACAAACGACGCAACGGCAGCGCCTGTCAACACCCACCCGGCGGCGTTACCCGCGAATGAAAAGCCCTGGGCGAGCAAGGTTGCGCCCGCCGTCAGTCCGTCGATGATCGAATTACCAGTCGGTGGCCCGGAGGTAGCCTTCGGCGACGCCGAAAAGTGAAGCTGCACGGATCCCCACGTCGAAACCACAAACAAAAGCGCCGACGGGATACCTAGGACCAGGGAGGCCACATAAAACATCTGGGCTACCAGTCCACGAGGCTGCGATGGGGTCCACATTCAGAACCAAGGAACCGGCGATCACGACTTGCGCCTGGTACGCGGTCGCACGTAATGAAACCGTACCAGATAAATCCTGCTGCCGCGGCCATGATTCGCCACCTTGAGCAGATCGACAACGCCGAGGAATCCTGACGCCCGTGCCAATTCGGTAGTGATATCCGGAAGGCCGATCGGTTCGATGGAATCCACTTCAATCGCGCCTTCGTCCATTTTGTAACGGCCGCCCACTTTCACATGCGCGCGTGTCCAGATGCGGACGCTGCACGTGATCTCTCCACGGCGGACGCCTTCGCGGAGGCGCTTGGTGAAGACCATAGACAGAGTCTACACCTCAGGGCGGCACGCTGCCGAAACGGCAACTGCCTATTCCATCGGTTTCAGACAGGTTGCCCCGGCAGCCTTGTCCGCCGCTTCGCGCGCTTTGGTGTTCGCATCCGCGGATGGCCGGATCCTGGCAACCACGCAAACCTCCGATGGCGTGATCTTGGCCACGGCGAGGTACGACGTCACAGCCGCGCTATCGGCATCTTCGTTTGCATTCACGCGAACGATCAGGGCGATAGGCCGTGGCGGGGCTCCGCTGACGCGCCATTCGGCCTTGGGTCCGAGGCTCGAGAAGCTGTGCGTAATGACATCCCAGAAGCGGAGCGGGTGCTTCCTTCCATCCGCGGATACCAGCGTGATGGACTGCCGCGAATCGGAGTCGAGGACGAGAACGGAAAAGCCGCCGGTTCCTGGACACCGCTGAGCCGAGTTCGCGCCTTCCTCCTGCACGCTGAGCAATTTGCAGTCGTGTTCGGACAGGCTGGTGTAGATGCTGTCGGGCTTTGGGTTGGGCGTTTGTGCCTGGATGGCCGCGGCTGCGGCTGTCAGAACGAGGGCGCGCTTGAGGACCCATGCCGCTCTAGCCCACATTGCTGAACGCCTTGCTCAGGTCCTCGAGCCCGGTGCGCAACTGGCCGATCTTGACCTGCAGCGAATTGGGAAAACTGGTTCGCTGGCTCGCGGCTCTCGTAAAGCCCACGTGAACATGATCCGTGTGCGGGCTATGCCCATGGTACGCGTGAATGTGCGGATTGCGTGTGGACCAGATCCGGCGGTTCCAGATGACTTCTTCAACGCCCATTTCAGCGGCCACGTCGATGAATGCCTGAAAGAGGCCGTCGCCGATGGTCTTTTCCGTCGGCTTGCTCGCGCTCAGGCCGATGTCCAAAGCACGTCCTTCGGCATGCAGCGAGGGTGTATTGGTTCCGGCAATATTGCGCTGGTTATAGATTCCGTCGAACCGCGTTTGTGGAAAATTGGCATGGACCAACGCCCAAAGAGCGCGCGGCGCGGGCTGAGGGCCGTTCCACTGATTGGCATGAGGGTGATGCGGGTGATTGGTGTGATGCGGATTGTGAGGAGGCATAGATCGTCCGCATCGATTCTAGCAGCGACGCCTCCGCTCAGCGGCCGGGAGGCAGAGATTCGGTACTAGGACCGCGACTCCAAGGCCCCCGCTATCCTGGATACAATGACCCCGAGCCCAGCCCCGGAGCGTGTCCCTTTCTGGCGCGGCGTCATTCGCTATGAATCCGCGAAGGTGGCTCCGTGGGTGGCGCTGCGCAACGCGGCCGGAGTGACCGTGCCGCTGGCCATCGGCGTGGCGGCGGGGCATATCTCGAGCGGGCTGGTCGGGGCTACCGGCGCACTCAACGTCGCCTTTTCGGACGGGACCGACCCGTATCGCCACCGGCTGCGGCGCATGTTGGGTGCCAGCGTGTGCTGCGCGCTGGCGGTGGTGGCAGGCGGGGTTGCGGGGCAGCACCAGGCGCTCGCGGCGCCGCTGATCGGACTTTGCGGCTTCACCGCGGGAATGATGGTCGCGCTGGGAACCGAGGCCACCGACATCGCCAACGTCACGCTGGTGACGCTGATCGTATTCCTGGCGCAGTCGATGACACCTGAGCAGGCCGCCGCTTCGGGCCTTGCGGCTCTGGGCGGAGGCTTGCTCCAAACCCTGCTGGCGTTAGCCTTCTGGCCGTTCCGCGGATACCTGCCGGAGCGCCGCGTTCTTGGCCGGCTTTACCTCGAGCTCGCCAAGGCGGCAACGGCCGATCCGAAGGTCATGGACGCGCCTCCTGCGAGCGCGGGTATCACGCAGGCGCAGACCGTCCTGGCGGCTCTGAGTGGGTCCCGCTCGATCGAGGCGGAGCGCTGTCTCGCCCTGCTGAGCCAGGCCGAGCGTATCCGCCTGTCGATTCTCGCGCTCGCGCGCCTGCGCGTTCGAATCGGCCGCGAGTCCGCAGCCGGAGAAGATGCCGCCATGCTGGACCGCATTCTGGGGATCGCGGAACATGTGCTGACCACGGTGGGCGAGTCGCTCGTAGCCCGCGAACTGGCGCCCGCCCATCTCCATCCGCGCGAGTTCGAGGAACTACGGGCCCTGTCGGTCATGCTCCGGCATTGGGCGCACCAGTCGGGCTACGCGGGAATGTTGCGCGACGCCCGCTGGCAGGCGGACGCGCTCGCCGGGCAACTCCGTTCGGCGCTGGAGTTGGCGCTGCACGTTTCGCCCGCCGGCAGCCTGCAGTTCGACCGGCAGGAAAAATCGAATCCCTGGAGTCTCCGGCTGGTGGGCGTCCGGGCGGTCCTGCGGGCCAATCTGCACCTCGACTCGGCAGTGTTCCGTCACGCCGTTCGCCTGGCGGCGTCGCTGATCCTCGCGGAGATGTTGGCGCATTGGGTGAGTTGGCCGAGGCCCTACTGGATTCCCATGACCGTCCCGATCGTGCTGCGGCCCGATTTCACCACCACCTTCATCCGCGGTGTGCTGCGGGCCGTCGGAACGCTGATCGGTTTGGCCGTATCCACCGCCTTGCTCCATGTGGTCTCGCCATTGGGCGGTATCGCGGTAGCTTTGATCGGACTGTTCACCTTTCTGCTTCGCTGCTTCGGACCAGCCAATTACGGCATCTTCGCCATCAATCTTACGGGCCTGGTGGTGATGTTGTTCGCCATGACGGGGATCGCGCCGGGCCCGGTGATCGCCGCGCGCGGCTTGAGCACCCTGGTGGGGAGCATCATCGCCCTGGGTGCGTATCAGGTTTGGCCCACCTGGGAGCGCGCCCAGGCGCCCGAAGCGATCGCCCGCATGCTGGATGCATACCGCCTGTATTTTCAGGCCGTGCGGGATTCTTACCTGTTTCCCGAGCGGCCGTTGGCGGGGGAACGGGACCGCACCCGGCAGGCCGCCCGGCTGGGTCGATCGAATGCCGAAGCCTCGGTGACGCGGCTGGCCGCGGAACCCGGAATCTCCGCGGAGCGCGTGGCCGCGCTCCAGCGCGTGCTCGCCAACTCACACCGCTTCATCCACGCGGCCATGTCGCTGGAGGCGGGCCTGGTGCGGAGCCGGCCGGTTCCTCCCCGCCAGGAATTTCGCACGTTTGCCAGCCATGTGGACGTGACGCTCTATTATTTGGCAGCCGTGCTGCGCGGAGCCGATCTGACGCCGGCGGAATTGCCCGACCTGCGCGAAGACTATCAGGCCCTGGTGGAAGTGGGCGATCCCAGGGAAGACCGCTACGCATTGACGAATGTGGAGGCCGATCGCATGACCAACAGTCTGAATACACTGGCCGTGGAGATCTTCGGTGCGGAGATTCCCGAAGCGGCACAGGGGCACCGCTGATCCGCCAACACGAATCCGCGGCTTGCCCGTCTAACCGAGTTTACGGAGGTTAACACCATGGGAGCGCTTTCGCAAAACGTCCGCTACGGCATCCGGATGCTGGCCAAGAACCCCGGTTTTACAGCCGCCGCCGTGGCCTGCCTGGCGCTGGGAATCGGCGCCACCACCGCCATTTTCAGCGTGGTGAATGCAGTGCTGCTGCGCTCGCTGCCGTATGAAAATGCCAGGCGCATGGTCCGCGTCTTCACCGAGTTCCCCACCTTCCCCAACGGCGGCCTGCATCATTTCGCGGTCTCTCCGCCGGAATTGCTGGACCTGCAGCGGGACACCAATTCATGGGATGCCCTCGAAGCCTGGGCCAATACGGGCGTGAACCTCGCTGGGACGAGCGAACCGGTTCGCGCCCAGGCTTCATTTGTCACCGGCGGCATGCTGTCCATGCTGGGGATCACACCTGTCAAGGGGCGCCTCCTGACCCCCGACGATGACCGTCCCAACCAACCGCTCACCGCGGTGCTCTCGTACGGCCTCTGGCAGCGCGCTTTTGGGGGCGATCCGGGCATTCTCGGCCGCGATATCCGGCTCAATGGCAATCCGTGCGTGGTGATCGGCGTGATGCCGTCCGCGTTTGCCTTTCCCCCCGGCGATCTGAATCCCGCGGAGATTTGGGTGCCTCTGCAGATCGACCCCTCCAAACCGGGCGGTCGCGGCAGTCACTTTCTGAGCGTAGTGGGCCGCCTGCGGCCGGGCGTTTCGATGGGGCAAGCCGATGCCGAAATGCTACGCTATGCCCAACACTCGCTGGACACACTCGGTCAGAAAATGCACCCGTTCAGCCCCAAGTTCCATCCCATTGTGCTGGCTGGCTTTCAGGATGAAGTGGTCCACACGGTGCGGAAAACCATGCTGGTGCTGCTGGGCGCGGTGGTGTGCGTGCTTCTGATCGCGTGCGTGAATGTCGCCAACCTGCTGCTGGCGCGGTCGGAGGCGCGGCGCCGGGAAATCGCCGTGCGGGCCGCCATCGGCGCCGGGATTTTACGGCTGCTCCGGCAGTTTGTGGTCGAAGGGATCCTGCTCTCACTCACGGGCGCCGCGCTGGGCACGCTCCTGGCGTTCGGCAGTCTGCGGCTGCTGGTGGCCACCAATGCCGGCAGCATCCCGCGGGCAGGCGAAATCGACATCGACTGGCAGGTGCTGCTCTTCACGTTGACCGTGTCGGTGGCCACGGGCATTGCGTTCGGACTCGCACCCATCCTGCACATGAAGCCTTCCTCGCTGTACGACACGTTGAAGGCCGCGGCCGGCCGGACCACGAGTGCCGTGGCTGCCAGCCGCTTCCGCGCCGTCCTGGTTACGGTCGAACTGGCCCTCGCTCTGATTCTCCTGATCGGGTCGGGACTGATGGTGAAGGCGTTCTGGAAACTCCAGGAGGTGAATGCCGGTTTCGACCCGGATCACCTGCTCACCATGCGGCTTTCTCTGCCGACCTCGGCCTACAAGGATCCACCCGCCATCGGCGGCTTCTTCCAGTCCCTCGAAGAACGCGCCAACACGCTGCCCGGGGTGATTTCGGCATCGCTTGGAAGCGCGCTTCCGCCGGAAACCCCGCTCCTCGCCAACGACACCGCCATCGAGAACTTCGTCCCCGTGCCGAACGGGCCGATTCAGAATATCGACTACTGGAACTTCGTGGGCGGCAGGTACTTTGAAGCGATGGGCGCCCGGCTGGTGGAAGGCCGCTTACTGAGCGAATCGGATGGCGCCAGCGCGCCGCCCGTGGTGGCCGTCAATCAGACCATGGCGAAAACGTTTTGGCCGCACGAGAGTGCGCTGGGACATCGCGTGAAGACCGGCGGCCCCGATTCCCCATGGCGCACGATCGTCGGCGTGGTCGCGGACATGAAGAACGCCGGACTCGACAAGCCCGCTGGAACCGAGCTCTTCATTCCGTACCACCAGTCGCCGGTTCGCAACGAGTACCTGGTGGTGCGCACGAAGGGCGATCCATCCTCCCTGGCAAGCGCCATCCGCGCCGAGATTCGCGGGCTGGATCGCGCCCTTCCTGTCTCCCAAGTACGGACGATGGACGAAGTAATGGTCTCCGCGCGTTCCCGTCCGCGTTTTCTCACGCTCCTGCTGACGCTGTTTTCTTCCGTATCGCTGCTGCTCGCGGCGCTCGGGATCTACGGCGTGATCTCGTACCTGGTGGAACAGCGCACCAACGAAATCGGCGTGCGCATGGCGCTGGGAGCGCAATCGCTGGACGTGGTGCGGCTGGTCAGCGCGGCGGGGGTACGGTTGGCGATGGCCGGGATCCTGATCGGAGCGCTGGGCGCGTTCGCTTTGACGCGAACGTTGAGCGGCCTGCTGTTCGGCGTCAGTTCGGTGGACGCCGCGACATTTGTCGCGATGGCGGCGATGATGCTGGCGGTGACCCTGGCAGCCTGCTACATTCCCGCGCGGCGCGCCAGCAAGGTCGATCCGCTGATCGCTTTGCGGTACGAGTAACAGGCCGGGGGCTACGCTGCCGCGGCCTTTCGGACCGGCTCCGGCTCGCCCGCGATCGCCGGGTACGCGACGCCGGCGATCGCCGCGCCCACGAGGGGCGCCACCCAGAAGAGCCAGAGCTGTTGGATGGCCCATCCACCCGCAAACAAGGCCGGCCCCGTGCTGCGCGCGGGATTCACCGAAAGGTTGGTCACCGGAATCCCGACCAGGTGAATCAGCGTGAGCCCCAGACCGATCGCGATGGGCGCGAAGCCCGCCGGCGCGCGTTGGTCCGTGGCCCCCAGTATGATCACCAGGAACATGAAGGTCAGCACGACCTCCGCCACCAGGCAAGCCATCATGGAATAGCCTTGTGGCGAATGTTCGGCGTACCCGTTGGAGGCGAATCCTCCCGCGAGGTCGAAGCCGGCCTTGCCGCTTGCGATCACGTACAGGACACCCGCGGCGGTGATCGCGCCGGCCACCTGCGCCACCACATAGCCGATCAGGTCGGAGGCGGGAAATCGCTTCGCCACCAGCAGCCCGACGGATACCGCCGGATTCAAATGACACCCGGAAATGTGTCCGATGGCAAAGGCCATGGTCATCACCGTCAATCCGAACGCCAGAGCTACGCCAAGGTAGCCGATCCCTACCTTTTCCAGACCGGCGGCGAGGACCGCGCTTCCGCAGCCCCCGAATACCAGCCAAAATGTGCCGACATACTCCGCTGCCACTTTTCGTCCCAGAGACATGGATTTCTCCCTGGTCCGACAGTATATCGCCGCGGGGTTAACGTACAATCTCTTTTTCGCGGAGCTTCGATATCGTCCTACGGCGGAATGTGATTTCGGCGACACAACGAATGCTTTGACAGGCCCTCGTCCGCAGAAGGAGATCGCGCCGATTTGACCCCCGCGAACTCTCGCACTATGCTCAGACTATGACTGAAGAGACTGCCAAAGGACTATGCGATTACATTCTCCCGCAACTCCAGCGCGAGTATGCCACCACGTGTAAAGTACTGGCCGCCGTTCCGGCGGATACCTGCAACTACAAACCGAGCGAGAAGTGCATGACCGGCCTGGAGCTGGCTTCGCACATAGCACTGGCCGACGCCTTCTTCCTTCGCGGCGTGATCAACGGGGCCTTCGAGTGGAAACAGCAGGAGTTCAAGACGCCTGGGGAGGTGCTGGCATTCTACCAGGAGACCGTACCGGGGCTGATGGCCCAGATAGCCGACCTGCCTGGGGCCAAACTGGCCCAAGACATCACGTTCGCGACCTGGACCCACCCGGCCATCACCTACTTGAGCCTCAATATGTCGCATGGAATCCACCATCGCGGCCAGCTTTCCGCCTATCTGCGGCCCATGGGCGCGAAGGTTCCCTCGATCTACGGTCCGAGCGCCGATGAGGCGATCGAAGCCGCCGCGGCGCACTAGAGTTCTTGATCTTGAAAGTTTTGGTCTTTGAGTCACGTTTAAGCGGCCAGCTTGGCGTCGCGCACGCGCCGGTCGATTCCGGCCTCGATTTTGGCAAGGTGCCGCGTATGTCGGAATCGACTGGCGGTGCGTTGGGCAGCTTTGGCTGCACTTCAGCGAACCCGGGACGGTAGAGCC
>DATJWB010000027.1:0-7287 GCA_035501495.1 Bryobacteraceae bacterium
CACATCCGCGAGATGATCGTGGACCGCCGGCCCACCAGCGAAATCAAGCGCGCCGCGCGCGACGAGGGCATGACGTTTCTGCGCGATTCGGCGCTGGCGCGCGTCCGCTCCGGGCTCACCACGCTGCGCGAGATCAATAAGGTGACCTTCATTGACTAGCCAGCCCACGCTCGTCGCCGAGCCGCGTTCCCCGGGCCCGTTCACCCGTCTGCTTCGCTGGATGGAAGATTTTCCGCACCCTCATCTGGTCTGCGAAATCAGCGCCGCAGGTGTCGCCGCCGCCAGGCTGGCCGGCAGAGGCAGGCGCGCCTTTGAAAGCCACGCGTTTGAATCTCTCCCACCCGGCGCGGTGGCGCCATCTCCGGTGGAATTGAACCTGGCCGACGCTGCCGCCGTCGGCAATTCCCTCGACCGTGTGCTGGAACGCATCGGCGACCGCGGGTCCGAGTTTGCCCTCGTCATCCCGGACGAGGTTGTTCGCGTCTTTCTCCTCCAGTTCGAGGCGTTCCCGAAAAGCGCTGCCGAAGCAGTTCCCCTGCTGCGCTTCCGACTGCGCAAGAGCGTGCCGTTTGAGACCGATGAGTCGAGCGTCTCCTATGCCCTGCAACCGTCCGGCCCCCCATCGTCTCCGGCGGGTTCCATCCACGTGCTCGCCGCGATTGCCCGCCAGAAAATTATCCGCCAGTACGAAGAACTGCTCGAGTCCAGGAACCGGCGCGCGGGGGTTGTGCTCAGCTCCACGCTCGCGGCACTGCCGCTGGTGGACGATTCGCGGCCGGCGCTTCTCGCCCGCCTGGTCGGGAATACCCTCACCACCGCCATTGTGCGGTCGGGCGTGGTAGCCGTATACCGCTGCACTGCGCTCCATCTTTCCGCCGACGCGATCGCTCCCCAGAATCTGCTGGATGAGGTTTATCCTTCCGTGGCCTATTTTCAGGACACCTGGGGCGAGCCCGTTGCCGAAGTGCGGCTGGCTGGTTTTGGTTCCAGCACCGAGGAGTTCCGCAGCCAGCTCGAAAGCGGGCTGCACTGCAAGGTGCTGCCTGTCGTCGCGTCCGCCGCGGTGGAAGGGCGGCTGGCTGGCGAGGAGCGCGCCCAGGTGGACCGGGTGATGGAAGCTGCCGTAGGCTGGATGCTGCACGCACAGCAGTAGCACGGACAATTCCGTCTGGGCTCCTTCTGGGCCGATCCAGCATGATTCAGGTTTCGAGCTGTCAGGGAGGAAGCAGGCCATTCGCACGCGTCTGAATCTCGCCAGTTCCCCGGTCGCAGGCCACCGGCGGTTCTTCTCCGCAGCCGCCGCTGTCGGCGTGCCCGCGCTCATTCTCTGCGTCTGGCTCTGCGTCACCGTGGTGCACGTTCGCGCGGTGACCAGCCAGCGGCGCGTGGAGATCGACCGGCTCCGCTCCGATATCGCCGAATTGCGCGCCGAGCGCGGCGAGTTGGACCAGTTCTTCGCCGATTCCTCCACGCGTCTGGTCACCCAGCAGGCCGCCTTCCTCAACGCGATCATCGACGAGCGCAGTTTTCCCTGGACTCAATTTTTCCTGGACCTCGAGCATCGACTGCCTCGCGGCGTCCGCATTCTCACCAT
Source organism: Bryobacteraceae bacterium (assembly GCA_035501495.1). GTDB lineage: Bacteria > Acidobacteriota > Terriglobia > Bryobacterales > Bryobacteraceae > JAIQFL01. The sequence continues at coordinate 1,595 of DATJWB010000027.1, forward strand.
CTCTCCCGCTCTCTCCGGCGACCACCTCCGCGTGAAGATGCGCGTCGGCGCCCTCAGCGACAAGAGCAAGCTCGAATTTCTCAAGGCTATCGAGGAGGCGCCGGAATTCTCCGCGCTCCAGCTCGTCGCCGAGAGCCGGCCGGCCAGGAACAACGAAGAGAACGACGTTGTGCTATTGGATCTCGAAGCCGACTACCACGCCACCTTGGCCGCGCCGAAGGGCGCGGCCGCCGGAGGCGGGCAATGACCCGTCCGATTGAGAACGTAAAGCGCTGGGTGGTTCGCGTCCTCGGCGTGCTGTTGCTGCTCGATGCCGGGCTGTTTGCCCTGGTTTGGCGCTACGAGTCCGAGCAGCCGGAAACCGGACAGAAAGCCATCGAGCGCCTCCAGGCGGAAGACCGCAAGATGGCTGAAGACGTTCACCGCGCCCAGAGGATCCGCCAGCAACTGCCCGACGTTCGCAAGGATTGCGTCGAGTTTCTCGGCAACACCCTGCTCGTTGCTTCCACCGGCTACTCCACCATCGAAGCGGACCTTGGAAAAATCACCGCCGCGGCCGGCCTTCCCGCTGGCGCTGTCTCTTTCAAGCAGAAGCCCACCGACAAGGAAGGCATTCTCGAGGTTCAGGTGAATGCCGTGGTGGAGGGCGATTACTCTTCGCTGGTAAAATTCATCAACGGACTCGAACGCTCCAAGAACCTCTACCTGATCGATGCCATGTCGCTCAATGCCGGACACGAACGCGGGGCGCGGCTGGATCTGATCATGCGCACGTATTTCAGGAGCTGATGGCGGGAGAATGAGCGAGCGGTTCAAAGTCTCGGTTCTGATCGTCCTGGGCGTCGTGCTTGCCGCCGCCGTCTTTTACGCTTTCGTGGGCGGTCCCCAACTCGCCGTGGGTACAAGTTCGGCCGCTTCGGATTCCTACCAGGCCATCGCCGTCGACAATCCCGCTCTGCACCTCGACCGCATCGAACGCCTTCGCAAACTCGAATACAAGCCGACGGGGCGCGACATCTTTACCTCCGAACTGCCGCCACCCCCGCCGCCCAAGAAAGATCCGAGAGTCCCGCCGCCGAAAGGTCCGGACGAACCGCCGCCCCCGCCCGCACTGGTTGTTCCCTTCAAGTACTACGGCTTCTCGGACGACATCGCCACGAAAAAGCGCAGTGGCTTCTTCACCAATGGCGAAGAAGTTTTTATCGCTGTCGAGGGACAGACCCTGCAGGGAAAGTATCGCGTTGTCACGCTCTCCACCGCTTGGGCCGATGTGGAAGAGGTCAGCACCAGCCGCCGCGCCCGGCTTACCATGGAAGGCCAGGCCTCCTCTCCACAAGGAGATTCTCTGCAGCGATGAGCGCCGCCCGCCAGCTTCGGAGGAGGGGTGAAGCAGGCACCGTTCTGCTGCTCGTCGTGTTTATGGCCGCGGCCATGCTCATCGCCGCGTTGGTGTCGTTGCCGCGCCTCGTCACCCAGGGCCGCCGGCAGAAGGAAACGGAGATGGCCTGGCGCGGCGAGCAATATGTGCGCGCCATCCGCCTCTATTACCGCAAGTACGGACGGTTTCCCCGCAGCGTCGAGGATTTTTCGAAAAATCCCGGCAACCTCCACTTCCTCCGCAAGGAATACAAAGACCCCATGAACGAGGGCGACGGTAGCTGGCGTTACATCTACGTCGGCCCGGGCGGGCAAGTCATCGGCAGCCTGACGCGAAAGCTCCCGATCGGGTTGATTCCGCTTCAGGCCGGCGTTCCGGGAACTCCCGGCACTCAGCCCGCAACGGGCCAGACCAATTTGTTTGGCGGTCAATCGGCGACAACGCAGCCCGCGACCCCTACGCCACCCGCAACGGCCGCGCAAGTCCAGCCCCCGGGGCAGCAGCCCGCCACCGGCGACGCACCCCCCGTCAATCCCGGAGATGCTACCGACACGCCCCTGCCGCCCGCTCCGGAAGCGCCGAAGCAGGCTGATCAAGGGGCCAGCACGACCAGTGGCGCCGTCTTTGGCGGACAACTGATAGGCATCGGCAGTAAGGTGGACCGCAAGTCCGTCCGCTTCTATAAGGGCTACGGAAAATATCGCGAGTGGGAATTTATCTGGGACCCTGCGGAAGAGGCCGCGGCTGCGGGAGGGTTGGTGCCACAGGCCCCCGGAAGCCTGCTGCCTGGTGCTACTCCACCCGTAACCACCCCGCCCATAGTTACTCCGCCCGTCAATCCGAACAACCCTCCGCAGTGATTCCTTGTTTGACGGGTCTATGAATGATCGGCGCGCCGGCTACCCGAGTGCGAACCGCTCGATCGCCTGCGCCACTCCCGCTTCGTCGTTCGTTCCCGTGATGTGCCATCCGTTCGAGCGCACCTCGCCAACACTATTTCCCATCACCACCGGCACCCCCGCGAATTCCAGCATTTCCCGGTCATTCAGGTTGTCGCCAATGGCCAGCACTTCCGCTCTCGTGTAACCCTGCCGCTCCGTCCAGCCGCGAAGCGCCGCGCCCTTTGACACGGCCGGGTGCAGCACGTCGAGCAGCGTAAAGTTCTTGGCTTCGTATTCGGTCATCTGCACCGAATATTCGCCGGCAAATCCAGAGCCCGCCAGCCGCTCGGCAAGCCGCCGCATGTCGGCCACCCCGCCCGTGTACATCACCTGGATGGGATCTTCGATCAGGCAGTCCTCCAAGTGCGGGATCTCCGTAAGGTATTCGCGGTTGCGCCGCCAGTAGTCTGTGCGTGACGGGTCGGCCCAGTCCAGACGTTCGAACACGATCTGGTTCTCCTTCGGCCGGTCGAACAGCACGAGCGCGCCCATCCGGAAATCCGCCGTTGCCTCGAGCACCCGCCGCGCGCTCCCGCGATCCAGCAACTGCCGCGCAAACGTCTCCCCCTGCTTTGACCGCACCACCGCCCCGTTGTTCACGATCATCGTGAGCGGCGCCGGGATGCGCTCCGCCACGGGCATGGCGAAGGTGTACCGCCGCCCCGTCACCAGGGCGACTTCAATCCCGCGCTCCACCGCCGCGGCGATCGCCCGCTGGTTCGCTTCCGGCACTTGCCCCCGGCTGTCCAGCAGCGTCCCGTCTATATCAATCGCGATCAGTCGAATGGGCACACGCTGATTGTACGGCTAGTCCGTGAAGTCCAATCACCTGCTCAGCAGCTGGGCGATGGAAACTGCCGATTCCTCGGGTCCATTTTGGCACTTTCGACTTCCGCCGGGCGGTCTGGGAGACGGACGAGCGGGTATCAGCATCGTAGTGCTAGAAGGAACGGCAACTTGAGAGGCAATAATAGTTGGCGCGACATATAATCCTCGTAATCGCTCTTCTGGTTCCCGCGCGTGCGTTCGCGCAATCCCATCTTTCTGGTCGTTCGGTCTGCACTACGCACCTTCGCCGGGCGGAGCTCGTAGCGCCCGGAACGGGATGGGCCGTGGTCGAGGAGGCAGCTGCTGGATCTCCCGGTGGCTCGAATTGCCTTAGCCCGCACCTCTATTGGACCGACACCAACGGCCAGAGCTGGCGGGAGATTACGCCTCCGCACATGCCTCCGGGCGGAGCTGAAGTTGTTTACTTTCTCGATCCCGCCCATGGCTGGATTCTCGCCCAGGGCCTGCGGACAGGGGAAGAGGATGTGCCTTCATACCTTCTCTCTACCGACGACGGAGGAAAGACCTGGCGAAGCACTCTGCTGAAGTCGCCTGCATTTTCGCCTCCCGAGTACTCGTGGCCGGTTCAAGTGTTTTTCACTGACCCCAGTCACGGGTGGCTTGTATGGCGATGGGCGCTCATGAACAGCCGGAGATTCGCTCTTTTCGCAACGGATGATGGCGGCGGGACTTGGGAGCAACTGCCGGAACCCCCTGGCGCGGGTCCGCTCCAATTTATTTCCCCCCAGCAGGGATGGATGATCGGCGGCCCTGAAAAGCCGGACGGAATTCCTGTTCCGGAGCTCGAAAACCTTTGGGCCACTCTGGATGGCGGCGTCCACTGGCGCGTGGTAAAGGTGCCCGTGCCTCCGCTCGCCGTTCCCGACCCATATGTCAGGGACCCTTATTTGACTGAGTTCCGATTCAGAGATTCCCTCCATGGACTGCTCGTTGCCCGGCGGCAAATCTCCGGCTACGAGTTCCAGGTCTTCACCTGCGCCACCGAGGACGGCGGCAACTCCTGGCGCATCTCGAGTTTTGACGCCTATCATGCCAGCCCCTCATTTGTGGGCGGACACATTGTTTGGTCCGTTCTCGTTGCGTACAAGCAGCCGCTGAAAATCCATTCTGGGGACCGCGTCACCTCGCCTGCCCTCGCGGGCGGGGTTCCGCTCCATGGCGGTCTCAGGGACGTGAGCTTTTTCGACGACTCGAACGGGTGGACTGTCTACGACCACGACGAACGAAGCGATGTGGTTGCCACGGCTGACGGGGGAGAAACCTTTAGGATCATTTCGCCGGAGGTGGTGGTCCAGGCTCCGCTTCCGCCCCCCTCCATCGTTGCGGTCAACGGACGAACCACATCTACATTCGCAGGCCCGATGTCTCACGTTCCTCCCTACGCCCCTGCCGGCGGGTCTGTGGCTTTGATGGGAGGCGGGTTTCTCTCCGAGAACACGGTCCGCATCGGCACGCGCTCCTTGCAGGTTTCGGCTGAAAACGGCCGGCTCCTGCGCTTTTACGTGCCCGTGGATATGACTCCTGGCACTTTTCCAGTGACGGTTGAAAACGCTCGGGGTGCGAGTAATACGGTTCAGTTGGAAGTGCGCCCCCCTGTCCCGCTTCAAATCATCAGAGTCGCCGGAATAAACCCGCAAGAATCCAGGGAGCTCAGATTTCATCCCGGGCAGAAGTTCTGGATCATCGGCTCAGGTTTTTTGCCGGAGAATACCGTCTGGTTTGGGACCCTATCTCTGGATGTGACGCTGCCGCGGGGATATAACGTTCTCCACCTCGTCATTCCCCCCACTCTCGCTCCAGGCGACTACGAGGTCTGCGTTTCCAATCGAGCTGGCAGGAGCAACGTCGTGCCGGTCCACATCGAGTGAACGTAATCCGCCCGCCGAGTCAGGTCAGAGTCAGTGCGGCGGGTGATGCACCTCGATGCGCTCGCCGATGTCTATGCTCATCAGGTCTTCGCCCACTTCCAGCGGCCCCGCATAGTTCTTTCGCGTTGCGGCGATCAGGTTGGGTGCATCGGGCGGCACGATGTGCGAGTACACGGCGAGCCTCGGCTTTACGCGCGAAAAGAGGACGCCCGCCTGCTCCGCCGTAGTATGGTGGTCGATCACCTTCTGAATCTGCTTCGGAGAGTAGATTTTGTCCGCCGCGCCGTAAGACTCCAGGTCCAGCACCTCGTGGATCAATACGTCGGCGCCCTGCGCGAAGCGGATCAGGTTCTCGGAATAGCGCGTGTCGCCGGAGAGCGCCACGGAGTGTCCCGCAAAATCCACCCGGTATCCGAGCGCGGGTTTCACCACTCCATGGTCCACTGTGAACGCAGTCACCTTCACGCCGTCCCGTTCATAGACCACGCCCTGCTCGATATCGTGGGCCTGAATTACCGCTCCCTGCCCCGGCAATTGTTCATCCACGTCGCGCCGCGTGTGCACGTCGAAAGCGTAGGCCTTTTGCAAATGGGCCATCATCTCGCTGGTCCCCGTTGGTCCCCACACGCGCAGCGGCACGCTCCGCCCCATCACCCA
>DATJWB010000028.1:0-34183 GCA_035501495.1 Bryobacteraceae bacterium
CGGCGGGCGTCCCGGCGGAGGCGGTGGCGGCGGACGCCGTCCCGGCGGACCTGGCGGCGGCGGCGGACGCCGCGAACCGCGCTGGTAGAATTCGACGACGTATCAAGAATCAGGGGGACCGGTGGCGCGTTTTCCGGCAAGAGAACGCGAGGCCGGTCCCCGTCGTCTTTTCGGGAAGGATGTTGGCGGAGAATGCCAACTTGGGCACTTCATTTGAGTCTCGAAGGCCCTCACCGCGCCCTGGCACTATACAAGACGGACAAGCGCCCCGATGAGTCGGGGCGCGGCAGACCGGAGTGCCCGCGCCACGTCCTGCCGCATGACCTGCGCTTTGGTCGGCCTCAATCTCTGGAAATAGGTGAATGTCCCAGCCATACGAATCCGTCACGTACGAAGACATTGTCAGGACGCTGCCGGTGCCTTCGTGGGGGAAGAGCGAGCGCTTCATCCGGTATTTGACGCAGGCCCATAGCTGGTATAAGCTCCCGGTGGACGCGGGGCGTCCCTTCTTTCTGTTTCTGGATCCTTCCGCGGGATGCGCCCTCGAGAATCGGGGCGAGAAGGGTTGGGGTCCTGTCGAGATCACCAAGCCCGGCCATCCGACGCATGGTTCGCAGACCACTGCGCAGTACCGGGAGCGTTTCGGATTCTGGAGCTATGCCCAGGCTCTCGACAATGGCGAATGGGGAGCGTTCGGGCCGCCCCACATTCAACTTTTCGACGGGCGGAAATACATTTTGCCGGCAGATTATCTGGACGCGGTGCGCGTCCGGTTAAACGCGTTCGTGTACCCGGATGCCTCATTTGCATATCTCGGAGGCTTGCAGCGCTTTTCGAAGTGGCCGGCGGAATCGGTCTTCGATCGCATGCGATGGTGTCTTCAGGAGCGGCTCGCAAGCCGGCCGCGACGATTGAAAGAACTCCTGGAGGAAGAGATTCCGGCAGAGTTCCGCGACGGTTTGAAGCCATCGGACGATGAGATCGGATTGCACTTTCCGAACCCGGGATTTTTATGGCCGGATGCGAAATGGAAGCGGCGGGCGCGGGGTCTGGATGTCCCGGAAAAGTATTGGTCGCCGCTGTGCAAATACTTCGAATTGCTGGCGCAGGAGAAACGGCTGTGCCGAATGCCGTCCTCGCCCGGGTTTCCTGACCACTTTCTGGCGATGGCAGCGGCCGAGGAGCGCGTGGCGCAGTTGATGGCGCTGACCGATGCCATGGCCTCGTTCCTGCGGAAAATCGCGGCGGCGCGGTGAGCGGCCGGCTTTCAGCTCAACCGGAGCGCGGCGGCGAGATCCTTGTTGCCGCGTACACGCCAGATTTTCGAATCCAGAATGTAGTGTGTGAAGGCGATGCCCCACGGCGCGGCCTTCAGCACCGGATTGAGAGCCCAGTAGGTCGGCACGGCATCCACCACGAAATTCAACAGCAGCGCCGCGGCGAAGTAGTAGACAAACCTGCGGGCCAGGGTTGCGGCCAAACCCGCGCCCTCTCCAAATTTCGGGTCGGCGTAATGATTCTGATTGTGAAACCACATCAGCCGGTGATATTGAAAGCTGTGGAACAGCCCCAGCACGATGCCCGCGCGAATCAGCCCGTCGGACCCGGTGGTGGCCGCATAACCGAACGTCAGCCATTGGAGCGGCACCACCACGGCAAACAGCAGAAGCTTCGGCGGATTCAAAGGTACGCCTGACGTCCACTTCTGTATCTGGCGCCCGATGAACCCCAGAGCCGCGAGCCCGTACAACGCAACCAGCACCGTATCGACGGTGCTGACCCAGGCCAGGGAGTAGAGGTTGGTTTCGCCCTTGACGATCAGGCGGGCGAACGGCAGCATCAGGGAGACCAGCAGGAACCATCGGTCCAACCGGAAATCCGAACGTTCGCGGGCCTTGTGCTTGTAGAGCGCGACAAACCCGAAATGCTGCTTGGCGATATGAAAGTGCAGCCAGGAAATCGCGAGTATATAGAAAAGCTCGCGCGCACCAGCCGCTACCATGATCGGTCCCACGAGCATGGCCGGCACCACCACCCATAGCAGCGATCCGAGCCTTCTGCGTTCGTTGCGGTCGAGGTACGTGCGGGTGGCGGTGGCCAGGATGTGCGGCCCGTCGATCCCGAAGAGCCAGATGATGTACAGCGGGGTTACCGGGAAGCCCGCGGCCATCAGGGCGAGCACGGCATAGCTGACCAGCGAGGAGCCGATGAACCAGGTAAGATCCTCGCGCCCGCTGATGATCCACGGCGCACGGCCCGGTGGGGACAGAGATATCGACTGAGTGCTCACGAGATTCCTTTTTGCCACTATGCAAGTGGTTCCCGGGCCGCACAATATCCCAAGGGTTATGACCAAAGTGGATAACGAAAGTGGATAACTAACGATGAGCCCCGGTCGGACTTTGCCCGGGCGAAACAATCATCCTTACTCACGCCGCCGGGATAGATGACGTGCGCAAGAGTATCCCTGGTGACGCGAGCACGAAATTGGCGTGCGTCAGCCCGAAACCGCCGCCGGCGAGTCCGGTTTGGTAGGTGGAGGAACGCCCCCGGCACGCTCGACCGCCTCGATCGCCGCTTCGGTTCCGGGGAGACCAGCGGCGGACCGCACGAAGCGGGGTGCCTTGCGCCGAGTCACCAGGGCATCGCGAAGATGAATCCGCATTCCGACAACCCGTGACCGTCCCCTACACCGCCGATCGTCACTCGTTCGTCCCGGAGAAACCCCGGCAGTGGTCGGTCGGCGCTGCTCTGCCGGCCTACGAACAATGCCCTTTGGAATCTCGACATACCGCCGTGGGCGATGCAGGAGCCGGCTAGGGTGCATGCAACCCTCCTGTTGAACCTCTTCGATGAACTGCGCCGGCGTCTGCCATCAATCTGAGCCCAAATTGGGGCCGCCGCAAGGCTGGGCCCCATCCGGCACGCGGTTGCGCCGGGACGCCCCTGTCTGGTCGAATGGTTCTTTCCATGGAATCCTTGCACCCCGAAGCCTCGGCGGCCAACGCCCGAATCGTGCTCTTCGACTTCGATGGCAGCCTGTCGCTCATCCGGACCGGCTGGATGCGTGTCATGGTGCCGATGATGGTCGAAGTGCTCGCCGACCTGAAGACCGGCGAGACAGAAGAGCAGCTTCGCGAGGTCGTGGAAACGTTCGTCTGGCGGCTGACTGGAGAGGAGACCATCTACCAGATGATCGCGCTCTCCGAGGAAGTCAAACGGCGCGGCGGCAGCCCCCTCGATCCTCTACAGTACAAGCAACGCTATCTGGAACTGCTCGCGCAGGTAATCCGCAGCCGCCTGGAGGAGCTCCGTGCCGGACAGTGTTCACCGGACCGGTACCTCGTTCCGGGCGCCCGGCCGCTGCTCGAGGCCCTGTCCGCGCGCGGCCTCTCGATGTACCTGGCCAGCGGCACGGATGAAATCTACCTGAAAGAGGAGGCCGGCCTGCTGGACATCGCCCGTTACTTCGACGGCGGCGTGTATGGCGCGCTCGACGACTATCGCAGCTTCTCCAAGCGCATCCTGGTACAGCGCATCCTGGCGCTGACGGACGTGCGAGGCAATCAGTTGTTGGGATTCGGCGATGGGTACGTGGAGATCGAGGAAGTGCGGCGCGTAGGCGGCGTCACCGTAGGGGTCGCGACCGACGAGCCCGAATGCGTGGTGGTGGACGAATGGAAGCGGCAGCGGCTCATCGGCGTGGGTGCAGACTACATCATTCCCAATTACCTTTCTCACGAGCACCTGTTGGAGACGCTGTTCGCGCCGCCAACACAGGAAAGGCCATCGACCGCCCCACTTCCATCATGAGCCAATACGAAATCTTCGACCGCTCGCGCCTGGAGGTGAAGCCTCTGGCGGAGCGGCAACACGATCTGCACCTCGACCGCTGGCTGGCGCTCGACGATCCGGCGCCACCGTTTTCTCACCCGGATTTGGCTGCGGTTGCGGACCGCGCCGCACAGGCCCGCGCCTCCGGGGCGGCCCGCATCCTGATGATGGGGGCGCATGTCCTCCGCGCGGGCGTAAATCGCCACATGATCGACCTGCTGGAGTCCGGGTGGATCGACCACATCGCGGTCAACGGCGCCGCAGCCATCCACGATTACGAGCTGGCGCGCATCGGGGCGACCACGGAGAGCGTGGACCGCTACATCCGCACCGGCGAGTTCGGCCTGTGGCGCGAGACCGGGGAATTGAACGACTGGATCCGCGAGGCCGCCGGACGATCGCTGGGACTGGGCGAGAACGTCGGCCGCAGGATCGGCGAAAGCGATTTTCCGTATCGCGCTCTTTCCGTGTTCGCCGCCGCCTACCGGTGCCGCGTACCCGTCACGGTTCATGTGGGGATCGGCTACGACATCATCCACGAGCATCCCAACTGTGACGGCGCGGCCCTGGGCGCGGCCAGTTATCGCGATTTCCTGATCTTCGCCCGGACCGTGGAGCGCCTCGAAGGCGGGGTGCTGCTGAACTTCGGTTCGGCCATCATGGGGCCGGAGGTCTATTTGAAAGCGCTGGCCATGGCGCGCAACGCGGCGCGGCAAGACGGCCGGACGATTCGCCACTTCACGACGGCGGTATTCGACCTGGTGCCGATCCGCGGCGACCACCGCCACGAGTTGCCGAAGACTGATCCCGGCTACTATTTCCGGCCGCACAAAACGATCCTGGTCCGCACTGTGGCCGATGGCGGGGAGAGTTTTTACTTCGCGGGCGACCACCGTGCCACCCTGCCGGCGCTCTGGCGCCTGTTGCGCGAGCGAGCCCGATGACCCACGCCGAGATTCTGTCCGTATTCCCCAAGCTGCGCGTGCTGGTGGTGGGAGACGTGTGCCTGGACCGCTGGTGTCGCTATGACCCCGCGCTGGCCGATCCTTCCCGCGAAACTGGAATTCCGCGCGTGGGCGTGATTGCCACCGAGACAACGCCGGGCGCCGCCGGGACGGTGGCGAATAATGTAGCGGCTTTAGGGGCTCGCGTGTCGGTCCTCGGACTGCTGGGGACCGACGGCTTCGGGTATGAGTTGGATCGCGCACTGGAAGCCAGGGGCATCGATGGCCGGTTGCTGGTGAGTTCGGACGAGGTCTGCACCTTCACCTACACCAAGCTGATCAACTGCCAGACCGGTGTGGAGGATCTCCCGAGACTTGATTTCGTGAATACCAGGCCGGCGCCAGAGGAACTGGATCGCGAGGTGGTCCGCCGGCTGGAAGAGGCTGCGCCCGATTTCGATGTCATCCTGGTATCGGACCAGGCCGAGACAGAGGCGGGCGGCGTGGTGACGCCCGCCGTGCGAGCGGCACTCGCGCGGATCTCCCGGGCCTTACCCAAAACCGTGGTCTGGGTGGACTCGCGCATGCGCGCGGAACAGTTTCGTGGCGTGATTGTGAAGGGGAATTCGGCGGAAATCCGGGCCGCCTCCAGGCGAGCAATTGGACGCTTCGATTGCCGCGAATTCCGGAGGCGGACGGAGTCGCCGGTCCTGGTGATCACCTGTGGAGCCAACGGCGCCGTGGTCGTTACCGGGGAAAGTGCCGAAGTAGTGTGGGCGCGGCGCATCGGGAACCCGGTCGATATTTGCGGCGCGGGGGACAGCTTTTCGGCCGGAGCGGCACTCACGCTGAAAGTTACGGGCGATCCGATTGCCGCGGCGGAGTTCGGCAACCTGGTCTCGTCGATCACGATTATGAAGAAGGGCACCGGCACGGCGTCGCCGCACGAAGTGCTGACGGCCTGCGCTACTGGCGCTTCGTGAGCCCCACGGTTGCTTCTACCGGCTTGCCGTCGCGCACGACTTTGACGCGAACTTCGTCGCCGGGCTTCTTCGCTTGCAAGGCGTAGGTGAAGTCGTAGAGGTTCTGGATCGGCTTGCCGTCGAACTCCACCATGATGTCGCCTGCTTTGAAGCCCGCCTTGGCCGCGGGGGAGCCGTCCCGAACGTCCGCGAATTTAACGCCCTTGATGCCTTCACCGAAGTCGGGCACGGAGCCGAAATACGGGCCATAGCCGGAACCTGACGACGAGGTCACCGGACCTGCCGTGCCATCGCCGTGCCCGGAGGGCGGCGCCACTCGTATAAACTGCGGCCGTTCGGGGCTCTCCCGCAGGCTCTCAGCGACTCCCGCCACCAACTCCAGCACCTTGGCGGCATCCGGCGCATTGATCTTGTCCCACGTGTCGCTCGGCTTGTGATAATCGCTGTGCAGGCCCGAGAAGAAGAACAGAGCCGGTACGCGGCCGATGGTGAAGGACATGTGGTCGCTGCCGCCCGCCTCTCCCATGTCCGAATAGTCGATCTTGAGCGGATACTGGGGCGTGATGCGGTCGAGCATTGCCCGGAATGTCGATCCGCTGGCGGAGCCGCCAATGTAGATCTTCCCGTCGCGCACGCGCCCGATCATGTCCATGTTGAGCATGGCCACTGCCCGGTCCAAAGGAAGCTCGGGGTGGGCCACGTAATAAGCCGAGCCCAGCAAGCCCAATTCTTCGCCCGCGAAAGTCAGGAACAGGATGCCGCGCTTCTGTTTCGGCTGGTGCGCGAACCAGCGCGCCAACTCGATTACTCCGGCAGTCCCTGACGCGTTGTCGTCAGCGCCCGGATGAACCGTTCCGGTCATGCTCGGAGCGAGCGAATACTGCCCTCCCAGGCCCAGGTGATCGTAGTGCGCCCCGATCACGACGTATTCGTCGCTTTCACCCGGCAGGTAGCCGGCCACATTGTGAACCGTTTTGATCTCACGCTTGAGATCCAACTCCTCGGTAACCCGGAGCGAATCCGGGAAGGCAAAGGACTCCGGCTTCAAGTCCTTGTCGATGTCCGTTTCCACCGTCTCCAGCTTCTTGCCCGCGGAGGCGAACCAGCCTGCCACGCGTTCCGCCTTCAATTGCAGGAAGGCGATGCCCACATCCTCGGGCCCTTCCTCGCTGCCGAACTTCTCGAGTTGATCGGGCTCACCGGGGTGGTTGCCTCTGTCGTTGATCAGGATTACTCCCGCCGCGCCATGGATCTTCGCGTTACTGGCCTTGCTGGTGAACTTGGAATGGCTGGTATAGTTGCGTCCCGCAAAAACGCTGTGTTCGTCGAACTCCTGGGGCTCGTGCCGGAGAACCAGTACCAGCTTGCCTTTGACGTCGATACCGGCGTAGTCGTCGTAGTGGTATTCGGGCGCCGTAATGCCGTATCCCACAAAGACCACCGCGGCGGAGACCTTCGCCGACGGAGAGAAATGGAAGGGCAGGAAATCGTCGGGGCAGGTGAGCGAGACGGCGTGGTTGTTCTCGGTGAAGCGAAAATGATTGTTCTTGCCCATTGTCGCGCTGGTGGTGACCGGAAATGCCTGGTAGTAGCTTTTGCCATCCACCCGTTTCAGTCCGAATTCCTTGAATTTCCGGGCGATGTAGCCGGCTGCTTTTTCCAACTCGGGCGAGCCCGTCGCCCGGCCCCGCATTTCCTCGGAAGCCAGGAACTTGACGTCGTCCCGGTAGAGGCCGGAATCGATCGTCGCGGTTGCGCCCAGGGCTACCAGCGAGGCGGCGCAGTACAGAGGCAGCAATCTCATAAGCAAATCTCGGTGCTCGGGTGGCTCCCCGGCGAGCTAGTTTTTCTTGGGCGGCGCCGCCATGGGCAGGGTCTTCTGCTGAGGCGCTCCCGGAATATTCAGCTCCAGCGAACAGCCGCAATCCTCACCCGCGTTCTTGGCGGTCTTCTGATACTCGATTTCGTTGTCGATCACCGTTCGGAGGTTGGTCCAGTCGATCGTCTGTGCGATGCGGCGGCCATTCACGAACAGTGTGGGGGTGGAATTAATCTCGAGGGCGTGTCCCTCGGCAGTGGCCTTTTCGACGTCGCCTACGGTCGCCTGTGAATCCATGCACGAGGTGAGTTGCAGTGCGTCCAAGTCGCTTTTGCCTTTGGCCCACTCCATAATCTTGTCTTTCAGATTCTCCAGAGTGATCTGGTTCTGCTGGGCGAAGATCCAGTCGTGATACTCCCAGAAGAGGTCGGCCTTCTGGCGATTGATGCAGTGGCCGGCGATCGCGGCGGGTTTGGCCCACGGATGCTGGTCGAGCGGAAAGGTCTTGAAATAGAGCCGCACCTGCTTGGGATAGCTCGCCAACAGATTCTGCCGCAGCATCGTCGCCTCTTGCGCGCAATAGGGGCATTGGAAATCGCTGAACTCCACCAGCACGACAGGCGCGCCGGGGGTCCCGATGTTGGGAGCAAGATCGGTCTTGAGACGGTCGAGATCATTCTTGAAGGGGTTGTTGTTGACGTCGTAGACGTTTGCCTGAAGGATCTTCTGCCCGTCTTTGGACACCAGGAACTTGAACTCCTGGGATTGCGGACCGAGCGATGCGCGCACGGAAACTTCCTGGAAGCCCGGAAGATCGGCGGAGGGTTTCGGGTCGGCGATTTGAACCGAGATGCGGGAATCCAGGACGTAGAGGTGGCGGATGTACGCTTCCAGCGTGGGTTTGTCGAGGGCCGACTTCTTGGCGTTCTGGGGAAGGCTGGACGCGGCGAAAAGCAGGGTTGCCGCGACGGCAAAACACAGCGATCTGGACATGCACTCTCTATTGTAATAGATGCCCGGACAGTGGCGAGCTGCAGCCGTCAAGCTATATTGGTCACACGGATGTTTTCGGATCTCCGCCTTGCCGCACGGACGCTGCGCCATGCCCCCGGGTTCGCTATCTGCACGATCCTGATTCTGGCGCTCGGAACGGGCGCTAACACCGGCGCCTTCTCCGCCATCCACACTTTGCTCCTGAAACCGCTTCCGTATCCCGAGCCGCAGCGCCTGGTGGCCCTCTTCGAAACCACAGTGGACCGTCAGTCTCGCGGCGTCGCGGAGGGCAACCTCCTGGACTGGCGTGCCCGCACCTCCGCTTTCGAAGCCATGGCCGCCTACCAGCCGCGCTCGTTCGGCCTGACCGTCGGCGATCGCGACCCGGTAACCGTGATCCAGACCGGGATGGTGATGGCGGAGTTCTTTCGCGTGCTGGCAGTGCCGCCGGCGGTCGGCCGCACGTTTCGGGAAGACGAGGAATTGGCCGAGGCCCACCTCATCCTGCTGACCGACCGCCTCTGGCGCAGCCTCTTCTCCGCCGATCCTTCCATCGTCGGCCGCAAGATCTTCCTCAACGAGGAGCCCTACACCGTCATCGGGTTGATGCCGCCGGGCTTCGAGTACCCGATGGACCGCGTGGTGCCCGACGCCTTCATTCCGCTCAGCCACAAAGATTACTGTTGCGCACGGCTGGGATCCCAATCCGCAGTCGCCCGTATCCGGCCGGGCGTTACGCTACCGGTGGCACAGGCGGAGCTGGAAGCGGCCGCCGCGGGGCTCGCCGCCGAGTTTCCCGCGACGAACCGCGGGCGCAGCGCCGGTCTTCAGCCGCTTGCGGAGGCCATCACCGGCAATCGCCGCGAACCCCTGCTGCTGCTTCTCTCGGCCGCGGTGCTGCTGCTTGCAATTGCGTGCGCCAACGTGTCGGGACTGTTGCTGGCGAAATGCCTCGCGCGGGCTCACGAAACGGCCATTCGCGCATCTCTGGGCGCGAGCACGGCGCGGATCGCCCGCCAGTTTCTGGCCGAAGGCGCTGCACTGAGCATGGGCGGCGCCGCGGCCGGTCTGGCAACCGCGGAGCTGGTGCTGCGCGTGGTCCCCGAATTCGTGCCGGGTGCAGGGCAGACCGAGCCTCTCCGGCTGGATCGTAGCGCCTTTGCCATCGCCGTGCTTCTCGCCGCCGCACTCACGATATTGCTGGCCGGCGTCCCAACCGTGTGGCTCCATACTTCGAGCCCGTCAGGGCTGATCAAAGCCCGGGGCCGGCAAAGCGCGCGTGGATCGCGCGGCCTCTTCCGCGGCTCACTGGTGGCCACTCAGGTAGCGCTGAGCGTAGTGCTCCTGCTCAGCGCGGGATTGCTTTTGCGCAGTTTCCTGCATCTGCTCTCCGTCAGCCCCGGAGTCGAAACCGCGCATGTCCTGCAATTCGGAATCGGCCTGCCGGAAAAGCGTTACGACTCGACTCTGAAGGAGATCGCATTTCACCGCGAGTTGGCGGAGAAGCTGGCCACGGTGCCTGGCGTGGAGCGCGCCGGCGCCGTGGCGCGCCTGCCCCTGCGCGGCGGGTCGATGGGGCCGGGCGGGACATTTCAGATTTGGGGCGCCAACCTTCCGCTCCCACAACGTCCCAAGGCGTGGGTGAACTCCGCTACCCCCGGTTACTTTGGCGCGATGAGCATTCCCCTGATCGAGGGCCGCGACTTCTCCTGGCGGGACGATCAGCCTGGCCGTCACCGGGTGGCCATCGTGAACCAGGCCTTCGCCCGCGCCTATCTTGCGGACCGGCACGCTCCCGGCACCCTGCTGGACATTCGTTGGGTCAGCGATCTCAACCCGGCGGGCGTGGCTTGGGAGATCGTGGGGGTCGTCGGCGACACGCACCAGTCCAGCCTGGAGCGCGAGCCGGTCCCGGAGATCTTCCTCTCGACGTCGCAAGTAGGAGGGGATGGAGCGGGGTATGTCATCCGCACACGCGGCGACGGTGCCGGGCTGGCCCAGGCAATCTCTAAAACGGTTGCTGACCAGGATCCGCGGATCCAGCGAGTCAGCGTGAGGCCGCTCGATCTCGTGGTGGAGCGCGCGCTCGAAAGCCGGCGCGGCGGGATCCGGCTCGTGGGTACATTCGGTGTCCTGGCGCTCCTGTTGACGGCGGTCGGGATATACGGCATCGTGGCGTTCCGCGCGTCAGAGCGATCGCGCGAGATGGCCATCCGTGCGGCCTTGGGAGCGAGCGGGACGGAGATCCGCAGGCTGATCGTCGGATACGGAGTTCGCCTTGCCGCGGGCGGCACTGGCGCGGGACTGGTGATTTTCCTGCTGCTGAGTCCGCTCTGGAAGTCGCAACTCTACGGCGTCGGTGCAGCCGACCCGCTAGTCCTGAGCGGCGTGGCTGTTGTGGAACTGCTGGCAGGCATTGGCGCTTCGCTCGCGCCTTCCCTCCGGGCATCACGAGCGGTTCCCGCGGATCTGTTGCGCGAGAGCTGAGAATCGCTGTATACGCCCGACAAGTGCCCCGATGAGTCGGGGCACGGCAGACACGAGTGTCCGCGCCACAACACCACCCGCCTTGCAGTAGACTCAGAGGGATGCAGTGGCAGCGGCCGCTACCAGCCAATCTGTCGGCGCCTCTGGGTACCCACAACTCCCTGCTGCGCGCGCGCTCGCGCCGGCACGTCGTGACGGGTTTCGAAGGGCCGCTCTCGATCAAGTCGGTAGTCACGGGAACGGTCGCGTGGAGGAGCGGCAGCCGCGACCTGGTGGTGGATCGCGATTCGTTCCTGGTCTTGCAGGATGGAGAGCCGTACTCCATGGACATCGATGCGCGGGCGCCGGTGGCCACTCTCTGCGTGTTCTTCCAGCGCGGCTTTGCGGAATCCGTGCGGGCTTCGCTGGGGAGCCAGGCGATCGATCCCGAGCCGGCCCGCGTGCCATTCCTGGGGCATTTACATCCGCGGGATGAGCGCATCCTTCCGCGTATGCAGTCGATCGCTGCCGCTCCCGAAGCCGGCAGCTTGTGGCTGGACGAGCAGTATCTGCTGCTGGCGCGCGACCTCGTTCTGCTCGATCGCGATCTGCGCCGCCGTGCCGGCATGATGCCGGCGCGCCGCCCCGCTACCCGCGAGGAACTGTACCGCCGCGTCCGCCGCGGCCAGGAGCTGCTGCACGCACAGCCGGGGAGCGACTGGAGCCTCGGAGAGATCGCCCGCCAGTCCTGTCTCTCGCCATACCACTTCCATCGCGCGTTCACTACGGCGTTTGGCATGACCCCGCATCAGTATCGGAACGAGCTGCGCCTGGCGCAGGCCCGCAGACTGCTCGAGACCACGGAATTGACCGTCACGGAGATCTGTGGCGCGGTAGGATTTCAAAGCGCGCCCTCGTTCACCACGCTGTTCCGCCAGTCATTCGGAGTGCCACCCACCGCCGCCCGAAAAAAAGCAAGTCCTGATAAGACATCCGCTCCGGCGTCCGCCACAATGCGGTCATGAGCCTGATATCACTGTTGACCCTGATGTTTGCCCGGGTCACCCCCGACCTCGGCGCCCAACTGTTCGATGCGATTCGGAAAGGCGACGGACCACAGGTCCGCGCGCTGCTGGCCGCCGATCCCGGATTGTCTCAAGCGCGGAACCCGGAGGGCGCCACAGCGGCGCTGTGGGCGGCCTACACACGGCATCCCGAGCTGGCGCAGGTCGTCTTGGGCAGCCGGGAGCCCGATTTCTTTGAAGCCTGCGCTCTGGGACACCACGACCGGGCGGCCCAACTGCTGCACCACGATCAAGGGCTGGCTAAGGCGTATTCGAGTGACGGATTTACGGCGCTCGGCCTGGCCGTATTCTTCGGCCATCTCGGGATTGCGCGCATGCTGGTGGATGCCGGTGCCGATGTGAACCGCCCGTCTCGGAATGCGATTCGCGTGTCGCCGCTGCATTCAGCCGTGGAAAGCGGCAGCCTTGAGCTGCTCGATCTGCTGCTCGCCCACGGCGCCGCCCCGGATCCGGTGGAGTTTCTGGAGGCCACACCGCTGCACTCCGCCGCGGCGCGGGGCAGCAGCGAGATGGCAGCCAGGCTCCTGGCCGCCGGCGCCGACCCGGCGCGAAAGACCAGGGATGGAAAGACAGCCGCCGATCTTGCCCGTCAATACGGGCATCCGGAACTGGCGAAGAAACTGGAGAAATAGAAGTCGGCCGCCAGTGCCCTTCTACCTGGCTGCAACCGCCTCCGCGCGGACCTGCACAATCATCGAGGTGGTAATCGGCAGGTACGTGGGGTGGGCGAATTCCAAGTGCATGCCGCGTCCGATGTAGTCGCTCTTGATCATCGAGCCGCCCCAGGTGGATCCGTGAATGGTCACCAGGGTCGGCTCCGGACAAAACACCGGGTGCCCCGAAATGAACGCGCGGCCGCATCCCTCGTAACGGATCCTGTAGGCGCGGTTTTCGGTTTCCACTTCGAGAATCGTGCCGGGCAAAACGTCACGCAGGTGGACGCCGCCCTCCATTTCGGATTGCACGATGTTCCGATTCACCGCATCGGTAAGGTGCGGGCTCGGCTCGAAGAGCTTCGGTTGCGGAAGGTTCGCTTCCGTCGGCATACCCAATATTTATAGATTAGGCCACAATTCCAGTAGGCCGGGCAACTCGAAAATCACAAGTTCTGGTACTGCCGGTCACCATTACTGTGTGTTCAGTTTTTTCTGTCGGGGAGCCCAGAAAGAAAAGATCGGGATTCCCACTAGAACCAGTCCCAAGCCCGCGAACGTGGGCATGGGGCGAGTGACCAGCATGTTCACCAGGAACCAGGCGGTAATGCCCACGAAAATCAGCGGAGTGGCCGGATAGCCCCACATGTGGTAAGGCCTGGGTACATCCGGCCGTCTGCGGCGGAGCACGATCACGGCTGCGACCATCAGGCCGTAAAACAGCCAGATGGCGCACAGGGCGTAATCCATCAGTGCTTCATAGGACCCGGTCACGACCAACACGGAGGACCACGCGGCCTGTGCCAGGATGGCAAATCCCGGCGTTTGAAAGCGCGGCTGCACCCGGGCAAACTGGTGGAAGAACAGCCCGTCCTCCGCCTGCGCGAAGTAAACGCGAGGGCTGGTCAGGAAGCAGCCGTTCATCCCGCCGAGGATGGAGACCAGGATAATGACGGAGACCAGCGTACCGCCAGCCGGGCCCAGCACCCGTTCCGCAGCCGTCGCTCCGACATGTTCGCTGGCCGCGATCTCGGGAATCGGCAGGACACGCAGATAGGCCAGGTTCGTTAACAGGTACACCACGATGACCGCGGCGCAGCCGAGGGCCAGCGAGAGCAGGATGTTGCGCTTGGGATTCTGAATTTCCCCGGCGACGAAGCTCACCTGCACCCAGCCATCGTACGCCATCAGGCAGCCGATCAGCGCGACGCCGAAGTTGCTTAGGGAGAATGCCGCGGCGGTCGGGTTCGTCTGCGGAACGATATGCCCGCTCCACAGGAAAGCGCTCGCGACGATGATCATCAGGCCGGCCAGCTTCGCAAAGGTGAAGCTCTTCTGGACGATCGCGCCGGCCTGCACGCCCCGATAATTCACGGCGGCGACCAGCGCGATCATCGCCACCCCAAGGGCCTTCGATGCCACCGCTCCCAGAGGAATAAAATACGACACGTACAACGCGAATACGACCGCGAGCCAGGCTACCTGCGCCGTGCGCACCACCGTGAACATCGACCACCCGCACAGGAATCCGGCCAGGGGGCCGTAGGCTTCCCGGAGAAACACGTATTGACCGCCGGTAGATGGGAAGGCGGTGCCCAGTTCCGCGCAGGCGAGTCCACCGAAGAATGAGACCACGCCGGCGAAAGTCCACACCCCCAGGATCGCGGGAACAGACCCCAGGTTTCGCGCCACCAGGTTGGGCACCAGAAAAATGCCGCCGCCGATGACGATTCCCATGATGATCGCCAGCGAGTCGATCAGGCCCAGCTTACGCGGCAGGTCGTGATGCATGAATCGTAGGATACCGCTCCCTTCCCGTGCGCCCGAATGCACCGCGGACGCATATGTAGGCGTGGACAAAGTCGAACTCAGGGTCGCGGCTTCTGCTGCAGTACTTCTACGCCAGGATTCGTTGGATTGGCAGGCGTTTCGGCAAATCACTCATTCTCATGTCGCGCACCCTCTGTGGGCTGCGCCTTCGCGTTCACGTACAATTAGAAACAATGGGGTTATTTCCGACTGGGTTCGGCAGCCGTTTCTGGCTGCTGATCGTAGCCACTTTTCTGGGATTTTTGGGCGAGGGAACGGTGCTGCCGGCATTGGCGCCTCACGTGCGTCACGACTTGGGCGGCTCCGATCAAACCGTGGGCCTCGCGATCGGGATCTTCTCGTTCGTTTCACTGGGGAGCCGCTTTGCCTCGGGCCCTATGGCGGATCGCAAGGGCCGCAAGGCCGCGTTTCTGACGGGTCTGACGAGTTGCGCGCTTGCGGCCACCGTTTGCCTGTTGCCGCTGGGCCTGGCGGCCATCTACATGGGCCGCGCTCTCCAGGGATTCGGGGAGGCGTTCCTGTACACCGGCGCTGCTGCCTGGGCTGTGGAAGTCGCGGGTGTCCGCCGCAGCGGACAGGCGCTCGGGTACATCAGTTGTGGCATCTGGGGAGGAACCGCCGCCGGGCCTCTGGTGGGCCAATGGCTCGGCTCATTCGACCGGGCGGCGCTGATGCAGGTGATCGCGTCGGTCGTGGCCCTGGTGCTGGTCTTCCAAGTGGCGGAGGACTATAAGCCCGCGGCACACGCGCGAGGAAGGCGGTGGCTCTCCGGCAGACTCGTGGCATCGGGTCTGGCGGTGGGATTGGTAAATGTGCACTACCCGGTAGTCGCGGGATTTCTGATCCTGCACCTGGCGGGTCACGGAAACTCGGGCCCTGCGGCATACACGGCGTATGCCACGGTGATCCTGCTGTCGCGCTTCTTCCTGGGCGGTCTGCCCGACCGCATCCGCCCGAGCATCACATTTTTCGGCGGACTGGTGGCCATGGCGATCGGTCTGTTGGTGATTGCCCCGGGGCCGTCGCCTACGATGGCAGTGATCGGCGCTGGGGTGCTGGGATTGGGGCTCTCGTTTCCGTGGTCGTCGGTGGCATCGACAGTGGTGCGCAGGACCCCCGCCGGAGACCGCGGATCTGCGTTGGGTGTGCTCACCGGATCGTTCGATTTGTTCGTAGGAGTCAGTTCGCTCGCCGCGGGAGCGGTGGCTGGGAGATTCGGGTACTCCACGGCGTTTCTGATGGGAGCCACGGCCCTGATCGCCGCGGCCATTGCGGGGTGGTTCGTCTTCGCTCCGGAAAAGACTCCCGAGCCGGCTTACGTTCCGGCGATGGCGCCACTCAGTGTATCCCTCGG
Organism: Bryobacteraceae bacterium; assembly: GCA_035501495.1. Classification (GTDB taxonomy): domain Bacteria; phylum Acidobacteriota; class Terriglobia; order Bryobacterales; family Bryobacteraceae; genus JAIQFL01. Next base: position 15,962 of record DATJWB010000028.1, read on the forward strand.
AACAGAAACACCAGTTCGATCACCAGAATGATCACTACCATCAACTCCAGCGCAAATGCCCGGCCCTGGTAGAACCGATCCATCATGAAGCTGTACAATTCGCCCACGCTCTCGAGTTTCTGTTCCACCAGTGTCCGGTAGTCCGGGACGCCGATCTTGGCGGCGGCCATCCGGTAGAGTCGCGCCGCGAACATATCGCTCAGGAACTTGATCGAGTTGTCCACCTGCTCGGTCAACTCGCGGACGTCCAGCCGGATCGTGCTCACACGCTCGGCATCCCGCGCCATCCTCCAGCGCGCCAGGATGCCGCCGCGCTCCAGTTTTCGGTAGACCTCGCTGAGCAACGCCGTCAACACGCCGTCATAGTGCCGGAACTCCAGCAACTGCGTATTGGCGTACTCCAGGAGCCGGATCGTGGGGGCGGCGCCCTCGGGCGTGTCGTACACCAGCGCTGCCGACCAGCCCACCACCAGCAGGTCCTCCTGGTAATACGACATTCGCGATTCCAGGATCTCCGCCTGCTCGGTCGCAGAGAAGACCGCCGTTTCGCCGCGGACGATCTGCGCGATGTAGTCGGGGCAATGCTCAATGAGTTGCCGCGCTGTGAGGACCACGCCGGAATCATCACGGACGGTGCGCAGGTGAACAATCGAGTAGTCCTCGGTAAGGTGCTCCCGGTAGGCGTTGACGATCGCACTGCCGGCCCCAACCAGCCGGTCGCGGACGGCGGCGGCGGCTCTCTGCTCCAGTTCGGGTGCGTTCATCCAGCGGGCGGTGAGTGCGATCACGTCTTCCCAAGTGCCGTCGAAGGGGAGCTCCAGTTGGATGGTGACGACTCCGTAGTCGTAATACGTCAGTCGAACGCCGAATTTGCAACCCTCCCTGACCGCGATCGGGGGTAGCGACTCGACCACGGGCGGCTTGGCGAACTGCACGTATTCGGGGGCAGGTTGGCGGAACGGCGGCTCGCGGCCAGGGGGAGGAACACCGAGGGTCTTGCGCAACTCGTCGAGCCGGATGGCATCACCCACGTCATAGAGAAACAACGTCAACAGAGAGCCCGAGATAGTGCTCCGGCGCATGACGCTTCGATTATAAAATGAGGCCCGAATTGTGACGGCGCTGGGCGATCGGGCGCGGGCCGGTGGGAAGGCCCGGCCTGCCGTTTGACGGGGGATCGATTGCAATCTGGTTAATTGAACGGCAGTCGGTCCTTTTTCCTTGACTTTCGATCGCGAACACCTTATAAAGACTCTAATCTATCAAGCTCGTCTAACTCTGCCGTTCCGAAGGGTGAGAGGGGAAAGATGCCTTCAGAACTGAAGTTCAACGCCATAGTTTCGTGTTTGCTGGCCGCGCTTCTGATCGCGCTGTTTTGTGGGATTGCTACTCCCCCGATCAATGCGCAGGTCTTGTATGGATCCGTGGTCGGCACGATTACGGACCAATCGGACGCGGTCGTACCTGACGCTACGATAACTCTGACCAGCCGGGAGACCGGCACATCGAGGGAAGCGACAACGGACGTTGGCGGGCGTTTTTCGTTTGTGAATGTGTTGCCCGGCCGATATGACCTGAAAGTCGTGGCCAAGGGTTTCCGGACCTATGCGCAAACGGATTTTGAGGTCACGCCCAATACCGTGGGCCGCGTGGACATGAAAATGGAAGTCGGCCAACTCAGCGAATCGGTTTCCGTGGAGGCAACCGCCGCGCTTCTGCAAACCGACAAGTCGGACACGCACGCCGAGATCAACTCGAAGGAGGTGGTCGGCCTGCCCGAGTCCGGATATCGCAACTATCAGACCCTTCTGAACCTGGTTCCGGGCGCGATGCCCACCGCCTTTCAGAATTCGATTACCGACACGCCGCAGCGCGCCCTGACGACCAACATCAACGGCGGCAATCGGAATAACATCGTCACCCGCATCGATGGCGCCGCCAGCGTCAACGTCTGGCTGCCGCACCACGTTGGCTATGTTTCTCCCGCGGAAACCGTGGAAGAGGTCAATGTCACAACCAGCGCCGCCGACGCGGAGCAAGGCATGGCAGGCACGGCGGCGATTACTCTGATCACCAAGTCGGGGACGAACCAGATCCACGGGAGCGCCTTCGAGTTCCACGACGATCAGCACCTGAAGGCCCGCAACTTTTTCCAGGCCGCCGGCACTCTCAAACCCCTGAGCATCTATAACAATTTCGGCGCCACCGTCGGCGGGCCGATTCGCAAGAACCGGCTATTCTACTTCCTCAGCTACGACGGCACTCGCCAGCGCCAGGGCTCTCCCGGATTCTACTCGGTGCCCACCGCGGATCAGCGCGTCGGCGACTTCAGCGCGTATTCCACAATCATCTACGACCCGAATACCGGCAACCCCGACGGCACCGGCCGCACACCCTTCCCGGGAAACAAGATTCCGTCGGACCGGCTCGACCCCATCGCCCTCAAGCTGCAGTCGTACTTTCCGGCCCCGAACGTAGCCGGCGGCGGGACGTTGAACAATTACACCGCGAGCGGCGGACCGATCCTCAGCAAGAATTACTTTGACACCAAGATCAACTTCACGGTGAACGACAAGGAATCCGTGTGGGGCCACTATGGCCGCATGTGGGCGACCTCCGGCGGGACCGCGGTCTTTGGAATCGCAGGCGGACCCGGCTTGGGCGGCTCCGATCCCGGTCTGGGTCACACCTTGATCCAGGTGGGGACGATCGGCCACACACACGTATTCTCGCCACACCTGATTCTCGATGGTGTCATAGGCTACGAGCGACAGGGCCAGCACGTTACCCCCAACGATTTTGGAACGAATTACGGTTTGCAGTTCGGCATCCCCAACACCAACGGTCCGGACCCTCTGCAGAGCGGTTTCCCCGATATCGGTCCCGGCAGCTATACCGGCTTCGGCGTTCCCAACTGGATGCCCCTGCAGCGCGTGGAGGAGAGCTACACCCACAGCGACAACCTCACCTACTCGCGCGGCGCTCACGAATTTCGATTCGGCTTCGACCTGGTGCGGCATCACCTCAACCATTGGCAGCCTGAGATTGGCAACGGCCCGCGCGGGTATCTGGGATTCGGCGGCGGGCCCACAGCGCTGAATGGCGGCCCGGCGTCGAACCAGTACAACGGTTACGCGACCTTCCTGCTGGGGTTGGACACCTCGTCCGACAAGAGCCTCGAGTATATTCTGGCAACCGGGCGCGAGTGGCAGTTCGGCTGGTACGCGCGGGACCGCTGGCAGGTCAGCCGGAATCTCACCATCAACATCGGCCTTCGCTACGAGTACTATCCCCTGATGACGCGCGCGGGCAAAGGCATCGAGCGGTACGACTACAATACCAACCTTGTATACCTCGGCGGGCGCGGCGGCAACCCGGACAACGTCGGCATCACGACCAGCAAAAAGCTGTTCGCGCCGCGTGTCGGGCTCGCATACCGGCTCGGCGAAAAAATGGTCATCCGCACCGGCTACGGCATCAACTACGACCCGATTCCGTTCTCTCGCCCGTTGCGCGGCTGGTATCCGATCGTGGTGGATACCTCCTACGTGGCGCCAAACAATTTCGCGCCGGTATCGACTCCATTCGGCCCCGGCACGATCGAGAAGGGCGTGCCTAACACCGTCGGCCCCGATCTCTCGACCGGCGTGGTTACACTGCCGGGTACGGTGGCCGAGCGCAGCCCGTACGGCGGGCTGATCCACCGCGGGTACGAGCAGTCGTGGAACTTCACGGTGGAGCGTAAACTCCCGCAAAGCGTGATCATGTCAGTGGGATATGTCGGCTCCAAGTCCACGCACCTGCTCGCCGACTACGACATCAACGCCGGATATCCGGGTTCCACTGTCGCCAACCTTCCGTACAACCTGAAATACGGCCGTACGGTTGCGACGCAGATGTGGGACGGCTATCTGAGTTCCAACTATCATTCGCTGCAGGTGGCGGCGAATCGCTCGTTCGCGAACGGCCTGCTCATCAAGGCGGCTTATACCTACTCTCACAGCATCGACTACACCGACGACGACGGCTGGGCGAGCGTGGGTTGGAACTGGGCGCCGGTCTTCCAGCGCAATCGCGCCACAGCGGGCTTCGATCGTGCGCACGTCTTGAATATCGGCTGGGTCTATGAATTACCCGTTGGGAAGGGCAAGATGTTGGCGAAGTCGGGAGTGCCTGCCAAGATCGTCGGCGGCTGGCAGGTGAACGGTATTCTGTCCGCTTACACCGGCACTCCAACTACGGTCACCGATACGCAGGCGTTGAACGCGCCGGATAACACGCAGACGGCCAACCAGGTTGGCCCGGTCAACAAGATCGGGGCCGTCGGTCCGGGGACGCGCTACTACGACATCAGCGCATTCGCTTCGGTGCCAACGATCAATACCTTCGGCAGTACGGGACGCGACATTCTGCGCAATCCCGGCGTGTGGAATACCGATTTGAATATCACCCGGGAGTTTCCCATCAAGGAACAGGTGAAGCTGCAATTCCGCGCGGAATTCTACAACTTCCCCAACACCTCGCATTTCAGCGGTTTTGCGAGTACCAACGTGGGCAGCGGAGGCGCCAATTTCCTGAGCGTACGCAGTTCGTTCGGCGAGCGTCAGATACGCTTCGCTTTACGATTGCAATGGTAGCCGGGCCAATTCGATTCGGAGGGCGGACCGCACTGCGGCTCGCCCTTTTTTATTTGGCGGCGGCAGTTTTTGGGGCCGCGGCACTCGTGGCGCAAACCGAAGAGCAGGCACAGGAGTCGCAGCGTGCCAAGGAATTGATGGCAGCCGGCAAGTACGAAGAGGCCATCCCCCTGTACCAGAAGTTGGTGCAGGGACTCCCCGGCAACACCGGAATGCTGATGAATCTGGCGCTCGCCGAACATATGGCGGGGCGCGAGAACGAGTCGATTCCGCACTTCGAAGCCGTGCTGAAGGCGCAGCCGAACCTGGTGCCGGCGCTGCTTTCGCTGGCGGAAGCGCGGCTGGCGCTGCACGACCCCAAGCCGGCGCAGGCGCCGCTCGAAAAAGTGGTAGCGCTCGATCCTCAGAATCGCGATGCGCGTGGCATGCTGGCCAGTGTGTTTCTGGATGCCGGACGGTTCGAACAGGCAGCCGCGCAGTTTCGCGAGCTTTCGGCTCTGGCGCCGGACGACCCACAGGCTTGGTATGGCCTTGGGACGAGCTATCAGGGACTCGCCGGCAGCGCCTTCGAGCGCCTTCAGAAAACCGCTCAAGCTTCGCCGTTCGTGTCAGCACTGTTGGCCGACACTCGCGTGCAGCGCCGGCAGTACGCGAGCGCGTTCCTGCTCTATCGCGAGGTCCTGAAGCAGTTGCCGAAGCTACACGGGATTCACACCGCTCTGGCCGAGATCTATCGTAAGACCGGCCACGCGGAGTGGGCCGCCGACGAAGACGCACGCGAAGCCGCATTGCCCGCCGCCGACTGTCATGCCCATCCCGCCGAGTGTGAGTTTCTCGCGGGGCATGATGTAGCGCTGACCGCGTCCGCACACTCGGCGGCTCCCTCGGCAGAGGCTCTTTTCTGGCAGGCCAAGGCAGCCAATGAACTGGCGCTGCAGGCGTTCTTCCGCCTGGGCCAGTTGCCGGAATCCGTTGAACAGCACCGGTTAAAGGCTGAAATCGCGCGCGCCCAGAGACGTCATCTGGAGTCTTTGCAGGAGTGGCGCAGCGCGCTGGCGCTGGCGCCTGGCAACCCGGGGATCAAGCGTGAGATTGCCGTGTCGCTGTTCATGGCCGCGGATTACAAATCGGCGCTCGATGAAGCCTCGGCCCTGCTCCAGACAGATCCGCGATCCGCCGAGCTGAACTTCATCGCCGGAGACTGCCTGGTACGGTTGGAACAGCCCGAAGCAGCGATTCCCTACCTGCGCGCGGCGCTGGCGGCCGATCCCACTCTGCGCGCCGCCGAGGCCTCCATTGGCCTGGCACTCTCACGTTTGGGAAAGAGCGCGGAAGCCATCCCGCATCTTCAAAAGGCGTTGGATCTGGATGACGACGGCAGCTTGCATTACCAGTTGTCCTCGGCCTATCGTGCCGCCGGGCAGGCGGAAAAAGCGCGCGCCGCGATGCAAGAATATCAGGAGATCGTAAAGCGGAACCAGGAACAAAAGGATGAGGCGGCGCGTGATGCTCAGATCAGTCCACCGGGGAAATAAACACCGTTGGATCTGCCTCCTGACTGCGTTCCTGCTGGCGGCCGCACCGTCCGCTCCGCCGCCTCCCATCCGCTTTCGTGAGATCGCCGCCGAAGCCGGCATCTCATTTGTTCTGGAGAACAGCCCGACCGATCGCAAACACCTGATCGAGACCATGCCGGGGGGAATCGCGGTCTTCGATTACGATGGCGACGGGCGTCCGGACATCTACTTCACCAATGGCGCCGAGCTGCCCTCCCTCGAAAAGTCGTCGCCCAAGTATTGGAACCGCCTGTATCACAATGATGGCGGCTGGAAGTTCACCGACGTGACCGGGCAGGCCGGAGTGATGGGCGCAGGTTATTCGATGGGAGCGGCCGCCGCCGACTACGACAACGACGGCCGCCCGGACCTCTTTGTGGCGGGCGTAAATCGCAACACTCTGTACCACAATCTGGGCGGCGGGCGATTCGAGGATGTGACGGAGAAGGCCGGAATCAAGAGCGGTGAATGGGCGGTCGCCGCAGGATGGTTCGATTACGACCGCGACGGCAAACTGGATCTGTGGGTTGTTCACTATGCCAGGTGGTCGCCGGCTTATGACCGTTTCTGCGGCGATGCCGCGCGCGGAATTCGCATCTATTGCCACCCGAAGTATTTCGAAGGTCTGGCTTCCACGCTATATCGCAACCGCGGCGACGGCATTTTCGAAGATGTGACGGCGCGCGCCGGCCTGGCGAAGTACGCCGGCCGGGGCATGAGCGTGGCGTTCGCCGATTACGACCAGGATGGTTTCCCCGACGTCTTCGTCACCAACGACAACATGCCGAATTTCCTGTTCCATAACCTCGGGAACGGAACCTTCGGCGAGGCGGCACTGCTCGCTGGAACGGCATTGCGGGATGACGGTAAGGCGGTCGCGAGTATGGGGGTGGAGTTCAAAGACTACGACAACGACGGCCTGCCCGACCTCTTTGTCACCGCCTTGGCCGGCGAGACTTTCCCCGTCTTCCGGAACATCGGCAAAGGGAACTTCGCCGATGCTACCCACTCATCGCAGCTGGGACAGTTGGTGGTGAGGCACAGTGGATGGGGCCTGGGACTTTTTGATTTCAACAATGACGGATGGAAGGATCTGTTCACCGCCAACTCGCACGTAAACGACCGCGTGGACCAGTTCGAGCCGGCAGTGTATCTGGAAAAGGACAGCGTTTTCGTCAACGCCGGGGGTGTTTTTCGCGATGTTTCCGAGGAGGCCGGTTTGGCGTCGGTAAAAGCGCATCGCGGCGCGGCGTTTGCCGATTTTGACGGCGACGGCCGCATCGATGCGGTTGTGTCGGCTTTGGGCAGCGCCGCGGAATTGTGGCGGAATACGAGTCCTCAGCCTCAGCACTGGATCGACCTGCGGCTCACCGGCACGAAATCGAATCGAGACGGCATCGGCGCGCGGGTGCGTGCCGGCAACCAGTTCGCGGAGATGAGCACGACGGCAGGCTATGCTTCATCGGTGGACGCGCCCTTGCACTTCGGATTGGGAAGCCTGGAAACGGTCCCGAAGATCGAGATCCGATGGCCCAGCGGGACCGTGCAGGTGTTGAATGATGTAAGAGCGGACCGCCTGGTGACGATCGCAGAGAAGTAAGGGCCGCCCGGCCGCTACTTGTGACGCAGCACATCCTGCAGCATCTGTTTCGCCGGCTGGAAGTCCGGGGCGATTTTCAGGGCTGCCTCCAGTTCGCTCTGCGCTTCGGAAAGCCGCCCGAGGCGGGCGAGCATGAGGGCCGTCTTGGTGAGTAACTCGGCGCCCGGCGGGCGGTATTGCAGGACGGCACGGTATCGCGCGAGCGCTTGCTCCGGGTTACCGGCTTTCGCGAAATCGTCTCCCCACAGATACAGCGCGTCGCCCAGGTGCTCTCTGGTCTTACTGTCGTCGGGACGCTCCTCGAGCACCTGCTGGAATTCGTTCACGGCGTCCTCGTATTGGCCCCGGGCAGCGTGTACGCTGGCGAGGTCGAAGCGCGCGTCCGCATAATCCGGAGCGATCGCCAGCGCCGATTTGAACTGTTCCTCGGCTTCGGCCAGCTTGGACGCGGCAAACAACGCCACTCCCAGTTCGGTAGCGGCCACCACGCTCCGGGGATTAGCTTGAAACGCCGTCTGGAAATAGGGGATCGCGCCTGCCGCGTCTCCCTTTGTGAGCAGCGAGTCTCCCAGGCCATAATTGGCATTGAAATCGGCCGGGTCCTTTTCGAGCCGCTGCCGCATGAAGGCTTCCTGCAACACGGCGCGTTGATCGCCATCGCCCACCGGCAGCACCTGCAGCCAGAGGTGGCCCATCTCGTCGGTGGCCTGGTTGCCGCCCTTCACCTCTCGAGGGGGGGCGTTGGGGTTGCGCACATTGTCCGTGGAGTTGTCATAGTGGTAACGCATGGAGACCACAGTGTCCTTGGGCAGGAGCAGAGGTTCTTTCAGGCGGTAGACACCTTGCCAGTTGAGGTCCCAATCGGGAATTCGGATGAGCCATTTCCGCGTGCCGTCGGGCAGCGTCGCGTAGCCTTCCAGCAACTTGCCGAGGTAGTGTGCGTGGGGATAAACGGCCAGCAAGTTCACGCTCAGGGGCAGGCGAACGTCGTCCGAGACCTGAAAGTCCGTGGCGCCGGGCGGAATATCGATCGTGGAGTCGTGCTCCAACTGTAGCAGCATCGGAAACTTCCGCTGCGGCTGGCTGGTGAAATAGAGACCGATCATCGGGGTGACCGTCTCCGGCTTGCCCGTGGGCCGGAGATGCACGTTCAGCAGAAGGTCCATTCCAGGGTCGGCGCGCCAAGCCATGCCTTCGGGCTCGACCACGGGTGGGCTCCCGGGCTTCCACGAGAGAAAGTGGCCGTCCGGATCGAAGGTCTCCTCTTCGACGGCCAGATCCATCCCTGGGAAGCCGGCGCCCGGGACGGCTTCCTGGCGCCGCGAAGAGCGCGAGCGATCCAGGATCACATTGGCATGATGAAAAACCCGCGGATTCCCCGGCCGCACCTCGATGGCTTTCACCCAACGTGTGGTGGTGATGGGGACAGGGAGAATGAAATTCCAGAAGATCTCCTGGCCGTCGGCGGCGAGTTGGTAGGGCTGTGTGACGCGCAACACCAGGTCAGGGGTGCCAAGCTGCCATTCGTCGCGGAACGTAGGAGGCTGCGGCGTTTTGTCGCTCGGCCCCAGGGGCGTGCCTTGTTTCACCCAGTCCTGGATTAGCTGGATTTGAGCGTCGCTCAAACGTCGCTCGTCGGCAAACTCGCCGTGGCCGGGCTCGGGAAGCCAGGGTGGCATGTACCGTCGTTTGGTCACTTCGGCGATTTGGGCGGCGTGTTTTTTGACGTCTTCGTAGCTGAGGAGAGAGAAGGGCGCGGCCTCGCCCGGCCTGTGGCACGGGGAGCAGTTCTGATAGACGAGTGGACCTATCTGCTGGCTGAAGGTGACGGGCGTGGCGCTAATCGCGGGCAGGGCAAACGTCAGAAAGCAGGCTGGCCGTAGGATTGAAACGACGCGTCGCATCACCCGATGGGGTGATGGTATCACGACTGGGGCGGCGACTGGCTGCGAGTCGCCTAAGGTTCGTCGATAGTTATTTTGTAAGGCTGCTCCATCAACTGGCCGGCCTTTCCAGCCGTCAGAAACATCAGGGCCAGCCTCCCCGGCTTGGCCTTGTCTGGAATCTTGAATTTGATCGAAGTAGCCGTCTGCTCGGTGATGGCATCGACCTGAATGTCGTTCGTGCCATCAGTCAGGTAGACCTTGGCAACCGAGTCCTTTTGCAGGTTTTCCCCAGTGATCGTGATGACGTCCCCAACCTTTCCGTTCTGCGGATCGACCGCCGTGATGCGGGGGGACTCGGCGTATGCCACGAAGCTGGCGGCTACGAGAATTGAAATGGCAAAAGACAGTCTCATCTGAAAAGCTGATCCTTTGACTTTCATGCTATGTCGATTACGGAACAAATTCAAGCAAGAAAACGGGCTCGCTGCGCTCGCGGGTTTGGGGGGTAGGGACTGGGGTTGGGGTTTTGATTTGGGACATGGGCCGCGTCCCTCGGCTAGAGATGGCGGGAAGGCTGTTTCGCCCTGATACGGTCAGTCGCGTGCCAGTTCCCCCGCTAGTCCCCAAGCCCCAATCCGCAACCCCCAAACCCGAGCGGGTGAGCGGAGCGAGCCCCGATCCGTTGCTCCCCCGCGCCGGGTAGCGTATGATTTCGCTATGGCGGCAATTGCTCAAGCCCCGATGCTGGTTTCCCGCAGGGTGCCCGGGTGGATTTACAAGCCGTCCTGGGACCTGCCTCTCATCATCCTCAGCGCGGCGCTCGTGCCGCTGCCCTTCCTGGTGGCGTGGATCGCGCAGATTACCGGCCTGATGCGACCGCAGCAGGCCATCGACCTGATCAACATCACCGTGGCCCTGCTCATCGGCGGACCGCACCTGTTTTCCACCATCACCTTCACCTTCCTGGACGGTAAGTTCCGCTCGCGTCACCGGTGGTATGCTTCGGCGGCGTTCGTGCTCCCCGCCATCGTGCTGTATCTCGGTGTCTACCACTATCGATTTCTGATCACGTTCTTCTTCTCGTGGGCATCGTTGCATGTCCTGCACCAGATCATGTACCTGACCGATTGTTACCGCGCGCGCACGTCGTACGCGGAGCAGCAATGGTCGCGGTTCGTGGACTATGGGCTGATTCTGACGGGCCTCTACCCGATCGGTTTATATAAGCTCTCGCTGATGCAGTTCCGGGTGGGCGGCGTGGTTCTGCCGTATCCCGAGTTCGCCCGACGTCTGCCGCTGCCGTGGGTTGCGGGCGTGATCTTCGCCTTCTTTCTGGTGGCCTGGATCGTTAAAACGGCAGCCGAGTTTCGGGTCGGCAGGGTGAGCGTTCCAAAGACGCTTCTCATCGGGATTACGACCGTGGTCTCCTTCTGCCTGCCGCTGGGCTCGAATCTGGACGTCCTGTTCCAGGGCTACAACACCTGGCACTCGTTCCAATATCTGTTCCTGTTGTGGCTGATCAACCGGTTGCGCGATGAGCGCGGCGAGATCGAAAACGGGCTGGTACGCCGCCTGGTGCGCCGTAACAGTATGACGGCCTACTATGCCTGCTTCCTGGGCGCCACCGGCGTCATCGTCCTGTTGACGCTGGCGGTGCGGGCGTTGACCCCGCTCTCGTCCGACCAGAGCTACTTCGTGGTCGTGCTCAGCGTGCTGTTAATGCACTATTACTTCGATCATTTCCTGTTCTCGCATCCGCAGATGGTGGAGTAGGCGCGTGCCTGCCGAAGCATTCCGCGAGGCTGAGCGGAAACAACTCAGCTTCTTGGCGTCGATCGAGAAGAAGACCCTCATCTGGCTGGCCTGCCGCATGCCCGCGTGGGTAAATTCCGACCACCTGACTCTTCTGGGCTTCGTGGCGATGTTCGCAGCGGGCGCGTGCTACTGGGCGGCGAGCCAAAACCGCAATGCTCTCCTGGGAGTAATCGTAGCTTTGGCGGTGAACTGGTTCGGGGACAGCCTGGACGGCACTCTGGCCCGGGTGCGAAACCGCCTGCGGCCGCGCTATGGCTTCTACGTGGATCACATCACCGATGCCATCGGCACGTTCTTCCTGATGGGCGGCCTGGCCCTATCCAGCTATATGAGCCCTTACATCGCTCTGGGCCTGCTGATCGCCTATTTTCTGCTTTCCATCGAGGTGTACCTGACCACCTACACGATCGGTTCTTTCCACCTGTCGTTCTGGAGTTTCGGCCCCACCGAACTGCGGCTGCTGCTGTGCGTCGGTAACCTGGCGCTTTTCTGGCGGCCAGTGGTGGCGATCTTCGGGCGGAAATTCCTGTTGTTCGATGTTGGAGGGACAGTGGGGATCGTAGGAATGGGCCTGATGTTGATCTGGTCTTCGGTTCGGCACACGCGGGCTCTTTACGATGCCGAACGCCTGCCGTGAACCGGGACGGCCACCGGCGCGTTATACAATGGGAATCATCGACGTGGGCACGTAGCTCAGATGGATAGAGCGGTCGCCTCCTAAGCGACAGGTCGGCAGTTCGAATCTGCCCGTGCCTACCACTTTTCGCCACCTATGAAAGCGTGGCTCAAACCGCCTCGCAGTTTGCTACTCATTCTGGTTCTGCTCACCGTGGTATCCGTTTCGGCAGTCGCGTGGTCGGGGTTCAAGCTGCTCGACCAGGAGCGGATTGTGGAAGCCAAGCAGGCCCAGGACCGGTTGGAACAAGCCGCCGACCAGACCGCAGCCACCTTGAAGCGCACCTTGGCCGAGACCGGCGACCGCCTGGGTGCGTCGGTAGCCGGCCCGTCCCCCGAGGAAGCGCCCGAGGATGGCCTGCTGCTCCTTCTCACGGAAGACGGAATCTCCGCCGAACCGGCCGGTCGCCTGCTTTACCGGCCGTTTCCATCCTCCGAGCCCGAAGCACCGGCGGCCCTCTTCGCCGAAGGCGAAGCCCTCGAATTCCAGTAGAGGAACCTCCTTCAGGCTGCCGAATCGTATCGGCGGCTGGCCGAATCGAAAGACCCGGCCACCCGAGCCGGCGCCCTGTTGCGCTACAGCCGCGTCTTGCGGAACGCCGGACGAAGCCAGGACAGCCGTGCCGCGTATGTACGACTGGCGAGCATCACGGGCGTTCGCGTAGCAGGCGCTCCGGCCGATCTCGTGGGCCGGCACGCGGAGTGCGAGTTGGAAGCCGCGGACACACCTCGGCAGGCCGCCGAAATCCAAACGCGCATGGCCGCGCTCCTGGGGGATCTGCTCGCCGGCCGGTGGCAGTTGAGCCGGGCACAGTTCGAGTTTTACTGGCGCGAGGCGTCCCGGCTCGCCGGCCTGCGGGAATCGCCGCCGGCGGACTCGATCGCGCTTTCCGACGCGGCGGCCATGGCATGGGAACAGCGGAAGCTGGAATCCGGATCTCGCGGACAGAGCACCGTGTGGCCGGATGGCAAGCCTTTCTTCGTGATCTGGCGAGGCGGCGCTGAGCGGCGGGCGGTGCTGGTGACCCGCCCGGAATCCTATCTGAAGCAGATCTTCGCTGCCAAAGATGTTCTGCCCGCCGTGGTGGACAGCCAGGGCCGCATTCTGGCCGGGCACAAGGATGGTCACAACCGCGCCGCCGTCCGCACGCCCGACGAGACCGGGTTGCCCTGGACTTTGTATGTCACCGGGGTGCAGAGCCTCACGAAGGCCGGGATTATCGCCCGCCAGCGATACCTCCTGCTCGGAACCACAGTGATGGTCCTGTTCCTCATCAGCGGCACGTATTTCATCGGGCGCGCCATCCGCAGGGAGATGGAGGTCTCGCGGATGCAATCGGACTTTGTCTCCGGCGTCTCTCACGAGTTCCGCTCGCCCCTGACTTCGATCCGTCAACTGTCCGAGATCCTCGCCTTGGGAAGGGTCCCCAGCGAGGAGAGGCGCCAGGTCTATTACGAAACGCTGGTGCGCGAGACAGCGCGCCTGCAGCGCCTGGTGGAAGGGCTTCTAAACTTCGGCAGAATGGAAGCGGGAGCGCGGCAATACCGGTTCGAGGAGCTGGAGGCCGGCGCCCTGGTGCGCCAGGTGGTGGGCGAGTTCGAATCCCAAGTCGCGGGCAGCGCCAGGCACATCGAAACCAGTGGCACGGCCGCGCCTTGCCGTATCGAAGCCGACCCGGAGGCGATCTCGGTGGCGCTGCGGAACCTGGTGGACAATGCCTTGAAGTACTCGCCGAACTTTCCCACCGTGTGGGTGGAGTGGGGCGTGGAAGGCCACCACGTAGCGATCCGGGTGCGCGACCGCGGACCGGGCATCGCAGTTGGCGAACGGAAGGCGATCTTCCGCAAATTCGTGCGCGGCACCGCCGCCGCAGGCGGCAGCGTAAAAGGTTCGGGTGTGGGCTTGGCTATGGTCCGGCACATCGTGGACGCCCACGGAGGAGACATCACGGTGGAGAGCGGGCCGGGAACGGGCAGCACGTTTACGATGCTGCTGCCGTGTAACGGAGCTTCGGCATGACACGGATCCTGGTAGTGGAGGATGAGCCGGGAATCGCGCTCGGCCTCGAAGACGACCTCAAGATGGAGGATACGACGTCGAGGTGGTGGGTGATGGCACGGTTGCATCACGCCGCGCCCGCGAGTCATCGTTCGACCTCATTCTGTTGGATGTCATGCTAACCGGAAAGGACGGGTTCGAGGTCTGCCGGGAACTCCGCCGGTCCGGTCTGAGGACACCGATCCTGATGCTCACGGCCAAGACCCAGGAAGCGGAAAAGGTATTGGGATTCGAGTTGGGCGCCGACGATTACGTCACCAAGCCGTTCGGCACCCGCGAGCTGCGAGCACGCATCAAGGCTCTGCTGCGCCGCGCGGGAGGCGAGCCGGCGATCGAACGCTATCGATTCGGAGACGTCGAAGTGGATTTCGAGCGCGGCGAGATGCGCAAGGGCGGGGCGGTGGTGGAGCTGACTCCCATCGAATTCAAACTGCTGGCACTGTTCATTCGCGGGCGGGGGCGAGTGTTGAGTCGCGAGCGCCTGCTGGAGGGGGCTTGGGGGCCGGAGACGTTCGCGTCCGAGCGGATTGTCGATAACCACATTGCCAATTTGCGGCGGAAGATCGAGCCCGACCCCGCCAACCCGCGGTATCTGCGCAACCTCCGTGGTCTGGGATATCGGTTCGACGGCTGAGAGCGTCGCGGACCGCCAGAGGCTGCCGAAAAACGCACGGTAGATCGGCAGTAAACTGTGAAGCTATGCAGCTCGAATCCTTGACGGGCTCGGTGCTCGACCAGAAATATAAGATCGAAAAGCAACTCGGGAAAGGCGCGATGGGTGCTGTCTTTCAGGCCACCCATCTCGGGACCATGCGGGCCGTCGCCCTGAAGGTGATTATGCCCAAGCTGGCGGCCGAGGCCGAGTTTTCGCAGCGCTTCAAGCGCGAAGCCGAGGCTGCCGGCCGATTACGCCACCCCAATGTCGTCAACGTGACGGACTTCGGCGTGACGCACGTGGATGACGGCGGACTGGCCTACATGGTGATGGAGTACCTTGACGGCCAGACGCTCGCGGCCCATTTGAAAAGCGATCCTCGGCCCTCCTTCAACTTCATAGTGGACGTGGTGGATCAGACCGCACTGGCACTGGACGCGGCGCACGAGGCGGGCATCGTACACCGCGACTTGAAACCGAGCAACATCTGGCTCGAGCCCAATCACCGCGGCGGATACAACGTGAAGGTGCTGGATTTTGGCATCGCCAAGGTTACGGGCCAGGCCGCGGAAAAGCCATCACGGCCGGCCGCCACCGAGGAAGAGACCATCGTCATGATGCGCACTGCGGCCGCAGTGGCGGTTTCCGAGGAAACCGTGGCGGTGCCCTCTCTGATGGCATCCCCGTCGCATCTGGAAACGACCGTGGGGACGCTGCTCGGAACACCGGCCTATATGGCTCCGGAACAGTGCCAGGGACTGGAAGTCGATTATCGCGCCGACATATACAGCCTGGCGACCATCGTTTACGAGATGCTGTGCAGCCGGCTCCCCTTCCAGGCCGAAGATTTCCGTCAACTGGTACAGATGCAGCTTCACGAGGCGCCGCGTCCACCGAGCGAGCGGGATCCTTCGGTGCCGGCTGCCGTGTCGGACGCGGTTATGTGCGGACTGGCGAAAGATCCTGCCTTGCGCCCGCCTTCTGCCGCGACCTTTGCGGCGCGATTGCGCTCCGTCATGGAAGGAGACCTCACGCCGATCCGGAAATCCAGAGATGTAGTCATTGCGCATGGGAATTGCTTTCTCCCCTTGCTGGAAGTCTGTATGGCTTCGGCAGCAGTACTCGTCGCGGCGGCTTGGGCCGCAGCTCACCTGGCTTATCAGGCGTACCCGGGCCAGGCACCGCTTCTGATCGCCCTCCTGTCAATCGCCACGTTCGCAGGGATAGTGTTCGCAACACAGTTGTACAAGGCTGGGTGCTCACTGGTGCTGCGGCGGGCCGCGGCCAACCGTCAATTCCAGCCCGCGTTGGGCGAGGTGGTCTCGGCGATTATTCGAGCCATGCCGGCTTTGTTGGGCACGCAGCTTCGCAGCCTGGCCGACTTGAGGCCGCGGTCATTCCGTGAAAACGTGCTCTGGCCGGTGGTTTGGGCGATTGAGGGACGCTCGGGAAGGGATGGAATCGAGCGTTCCCGGCAATTATGCCGCAGCGTATCCGGCGGCGCTGTGACGGGAGTTATGGCTCGGCAGATCGGTCCACCGGCATTCCTGGTCTTGGTGTATCCGGCCCTGATGAGTCTGGCGGGAACGGGGATCATGCAGTTCGTGATGCGGAAAGTATTGTCGGGCACCATCATGGGGACGATCTACCTTGTGTTTCCACTCATCCCAGCACCGCTTTACATGTATTTCGGTTCCGCGTCCACCTTCTTGTATTGGTCGGCACTGCTTTGCCGCGGGGAAGGCGGCGATATCACGCTTCCGACCTCGACACGGAACGGCAAACGCGGCCGTTTCTCCGCCGGCCTTGGGCCTGCGACCCGGGCATGGCTGGCACTGCCGCTCGTCCTGCTTGCCGTGCTGCTGTTCGGGCGTACGATGGCGGATAGCGGAACAGTGCTGGAATCGGCATCGAACGACGGCCGGCGCGCCGCCGTATTGAAAGCGCTGAACAGCGGGCTCTCGGTCGACGAACGGCTGGGGGGAGGAGAGACTCCTCTGTTCGAAGCGGTCCGCAGCGGGGACCGCAAACTCGTGGAAGAGTTGCTCTCGCGCGGCGCGGATGTCAATGTTCGCAGTCGTTTGGGCAGCACTGCTCTCCTGGCGGCCGCAACCTATGGCCGCGATGATCTCGCACGCGCGCTCCTGGATCACGGCGCCGCATTGGATGTTGCCGATGAGGAAGGGCGGACTCCGCTCATCGACGCGGCGATGCGTGGGAATCTGCCACTGGTCCGCTTGCTGCTGGAACGGGGCGCGGACCGAAAGCATTCCGACGCGCACGGCAAGACGGCCCTGACTTATGCCCGTGAGGAGGGATACCAGGAAATCGCGGAACTCGTGCAGTGAGGTGCCCAGGCAAGAGTCCGTGCAATGTTCTGGGCAGGTCACACCCGTCGGGCGAACCGGCGGTCGGGCAGCAATCGGTAAACGATCGCGATCGCCAGGGGATGCATCAGGCCGGCCATCGCAAATACCGGCGCGTACGAGAAGTGCTGGACCACCCAGCCCGTGCCGTAGTTCGCCAGAATGCCGCCGATCGCGCCACCCATTCCGGAGAACCCTGTGGCCGTCCCCACCTCCGGGCCCCGGAACAGGTCAGTCGGGATCGCCTGCAGATTGGAGGTCCAGAAGGCGTGGCCAATCGTGATTCCACAGGTCGCCAGGATCGCCATCCAGGCGGCAGGGACCGCGGGCGCCAGCATCGCCGCAGGCATTACCGCGGCTCCGAGGAGCATCACGAATTTCCGGGCTTTCGGCAGACTCCAGCCGGCGCGCATGAGTCTACCGGAGAGCCAGCCCCCGACCACGTACGAGATGCCCCCGGCAATGAACGGAACCGAGGCGTAGCTTCCCACCATGGCCAGATCGAAGTGGCGCTCTTTACGCAGATATTCGGGAAACCAGAAGAGCATGAAGTAGATCACCGGGTCGGTAAAGAAGCGTGCCACAACCAGGGTGTAGCACTCGCGCATGCGAATGACTCTTGTCCAACTGACACGCTCCGCCGACGCGGCCACGGTTTCGGCGGGAGCCTGGACCTCGTCTTTCATCGCGGCGTACTCCTCCGGTCTGAGCCACCGGTTCAGATGCGGCGGTTGGTAAAGCACCAGCCAGGCGGCCAGCCAAAGAAAACCCAGGCTTCCGGTAAAGTAGAAGGCCGACCGCCAGCCGTAGCTCAGCGTGATGTAGCTCACCACCGGCGGCGCGATCGCGGAACCGAGCGAGGATCCTGCGTTGAAGATGCCCACTCCCAGCGCGCGCCGGCGGGCTGGGAACCACTCTGCGACGGCTTTGGCGGCGGCCGGCCAGTTGCCCGGTTCGGCAAGGCCCAGCAGAA
>DATJWB010000029.1:0-7857 GCA_035501495.1 Bryobacteraceae bacterium
CGCCAGCATTGAACTGGATGGCAGACCAACAGGCGCCGAGACGAGTCTCGGCGCGGCAGGCAGGAGTGCCTGCGCCACGTCGACGGCGCAAGGGTTTCATGGAGTTCTGTGGGCCGGCCGGGCCCATGGGTACAAGCACGAATGCCCGCGCCACATCGCGCCCGAAGACCGGCGGGTTTTCAGGAATTTTTGCGGGCCCGCGAGGCCCATCCGTACCGGCAGGAGCGCCGGCGCCATGAGGATCGCTGACTGATGGATCGACGCGATTTTTTCCGGATCTTGTCGGCAACATCGGCGGGTGCGCTGGCCGGGTGCGGGAGTAACGCGGACCGGGCGATTCCATTGCTGGTCCCGGAGCACGAGATCGTGCCCGGCGAAGAGCAGTGGCACCCCGCGGTCTGCGCCGGCTGCGGCGCGGGCTGCGCCACGATTGTGCGCGTCATGGAGGGAGTGCGCACAGTCACGCGGAATGGCGAAGAGGTTCGCGAGCGAATTGCGGCCATCAAGAAGATCGAAGGCAATCCTCTCGACCCGGTCTCGGGCGGACGCCTTTGCGCACGTGGACAGGCGGCCGTTCAATCGCTGTATCATCCCGATCGGCTGCGGGGCCCCATGAAGAGGACTGGCCCGCGCGGGCAGGCGCAGTTCGCGGCGGTGTCGTGGGACGAGGCGATCGGACAGGCGGCAGATGCACTGGCAAGGGTCCGCGGATCGGATCCCACGCGTATCGTCTTTGTCACCGGCGGGGGGGCGGGAACGCGCGCGCAGTCCATCGACCGCTTCATGGCGGCGCTGGGTGCGTATAACCCGATGGTCAGCTCGATTGTAGATCACGCCGTGGAACGGCGCGCCGCCGAGACGGTTTTCGGCTGGAGAGGACTGCCGGTTTACGACCTGAAGAACGCCCGTTACGTTTTGGGGGTGGGTGCGGACTTCCTGGGCGGGTGGGCGTCGCCGGTGTATTATGCGGGGCAGTTCGGCGATTTCCGCCAGGGGCGGCCGCAGATCCGTGGCCGGCTGGTTCAGGCGGAGTCGCGCCTCTCGATTACCGCGGCCGCGGCTGACCGTTGGCTGCCCCTGCACCCCGGCACGGAGCCGCAGTTTCTGGCGGCGATCGGGAGTTTGTTGCTGGACGCCGGCCTGGTGCGGAACGCCAAGGCGGTTCCTCCAGATGTGACGCGGGCCTTCCGGGAGGCGGATCCGGCGCGGCTGCTCGCAGCCTGTGGGATCGACGAGCAGCGAGTGCGCCCGATCGTGCGCGAACTGGGTGAATCGGAAGCACCGCTGGTGATCGCCGGCGCGCCGGTCCCGCACACGAATTCGCTGGATGCCATGGTGGCGTCCCACTATGTCAACGTGATGCTGGGCAACATCGGCAAGGCTGGCGGTGTGTACCCGCCGGGTGGTCCTTTCGGGTCCCGGGAGAACCGCGGGCTGGTGGCGGCCCTGCAGCAGGCGCGAGTGGTCTTGATCGGCGCTGCTAACCCGATCTATACGACACCGCGCGCGGCAGGTGTGGCGGACGCACTCGCACGCGTGGACTTCATAGTCGCCTTCGGCCAGTTTCTGGACGACACGGCCGCGTGGGCCGACCTGCTGCTGCCGGACCATCACGAACTGGAATCCGAATCGGCCCTGGTGCCGGCGGTTTCGACGCGGCCGGCCGTGGCGGTATCCACGCCCTTCATCGAGCCTCTGTACGATACGCGGCCCGTGGAGTCCACGCTGGCACAACTGGCCGCGAAGATCGGGGTTTCGTACGGGCCCATGAAGCCCAAGGACCTGGTGGAGCCGTTGCTGGCCGCAGGGACAACCTTCGAAGACGTGGCGCAGCAAGGCGGACTCTGGCCGGAACCGCCTCCGCCCACATTGCCGAAGCTGAACGTTCAGGCGCCCGAGTTCGCGACGGCGCGGTTCGAAGGCGACCCTGCTCAATACCCGCTCCTGTTTCAGCCGTATCCATCCCTGCAATTTCACGATGGCCGCGGGGCGAATCTGCCCTGGCTCCAGGAACTGCCGGACCCGGCATCGAGTTCGATCTGGGGATTACCGGTCGAGATCGATCTGCAGACCGCGGCGCGTTGGCGCGTGGCCAACGGCGACCGGGTGCGGGTGGAGTCGGCATACGGTTCGATTGAGGCGCCGGCGTACGTCCACCCCGGCGCAATCCCGGGCGTGGTGAGCATGGCGATCGGTGATGGGCATTCGCATTATTCGCGCTACGCCTCGGGCCGTGGCGCGAACCCGATTTCGATCCTGGCGCCGGTGTGGGACGGAGCGGCCGGCGTTTTTGTGCTGGGCGCGACGCGGGTGCGGCTGGAGCGCGTGGGCGGCCGGCGCGAATGGACGCAGTTTTCGACTCGGGACCGGGAAGAAAGTTTCGAGACGAGGTAGTTCCGGAGAAAAAATGGAACATCGCTGGGGAATGGCAATCGATCTGGATCGCTGCACCGGGTGCGAGGCCTGCGTGGTGGCGTGCCACGCGGAGAATAATCTGCCGGTATCCACTCCCGATCAGGCGGCTCGCGGCCGGACCGCGCACTGGATCCGAATCGACCGCTACTTTGAGGGCGAATTCCCGGACATCAAGGTCCGATATATGCCGGTACTGTGCCAGCAATGCGACGAGGCGCCCTGCGAGCCGGTGTGTCCCACCTACGCGACCTATCACAACCCGGAGGGACTCAACGTTCAGGTCTACAACCGGTGCGTCGGCACGTTCTACTGCGCCAACAACTGTCCCTATACGGTGCGATACTTCAACTGGTTCGCTCCGGAATGGCCGGAGCCGCTGGCGTTGCAGCATAACCCGGATGTGGCCGTGCGCCCCGCGGGCGTGATGGAGAAGTGCAGCTTCTGCATCCAGCGGGTGAAGCGCGCGAAACAGGATGCCGCCGCGGAGCAGAGGGCGTTGGCGGATGGCGAGGTGCAGCCGGCGTGCGTGCAGTCGTGCCCGGCCGGGGCGATGGTTTTCGGCGATCTGAACGACCCTGCCAGCAGGGTTTCCCGGCTGGCGAACGAGGGCCGCGCCACGCGCCTGCTGGAAGAATTGGGGACGAGGCCAAAGGTGTTCTATCTGCAAAAAGGCTGACCCCGCATGTCACCCGCCCCCGAGCTTCTGCCTTATCGACAGATTCGTGAAGACCTCTTCCGGCCGCTTTCGCGAGTGAGCCGCCGGTACATGGTGGCGACCGCAATTGCGTTCGTCGTCGGCGCCGCGGGGCTGGCGGCGTGGGGCTTGCAGCTTCACTCCGGAATGGGTGTGACGGGGCTGCAGAGGCCGGTCTTCTGGGGGATCTACATTGTCGATTTTGTTTTCTGGATCGGCATCTCGCACGCGGGAACGCTGATTTCGGCGATCCTCCGGCTCACCGGGGCGTCGTGGCGCAAACCAGTGACGCGCGCGGCGGAAGCGATCACGGTCTTCGCGCTGATGATCGGCGGCATGTTTCCCATCATCCACCTGGGACGCGCCTGGCGCTTCTACTGGCTGCTGCCCTATCCCAACTCGCGGCTGTTGTGGCCGAATTTCCGCTCTCCGCTGCTGTGGGACCTGACCGCGATCGTCACCTATGTCACGGGGAGCGTGATTTACCTGTACCTGCCTTTGATTCCCGACGTCGCGCAACTCGGCGAGCACAACACGCCGTGGAGGCAGAAGCTCTACCGGCTTTTGTCGCTGGGCTGGACGGGGAGCGACCGCGAGTGGCATGCCCTGGAACGGGCCATGAAACTGATGGCTTGCATCATCCTGGCGGTGGCGGTGTCGGTGCACACGGTGGTCGCCTGGGATTTTGCCATGGCGATCGCGCCTATGTGGCACAGCACGATTTTCGGCCCGTATTTCGTCACGGGCGCGATCTTCAGCGGGATCGCCGCCCTGGTGCTGGTGATGGCGATACTCCGCCAGGTGCTGCATCTCCAGGTCTACCTGACGAAGCACCATTTCGACCGGCTGGCCAAGCTGCTGCTGCTCATGAGCCTGCTGTGGTGCTACTTCACACTGGCCGAGAATCTGACCGTCTGGTATGGAAACGACCCCAAGGAAATGGCGGTCTTCGGGGCACGCACGCGCGCGCACTACGCGCCGTATTTCTGGAGCATGATGTTCCTGAACTTCGTAGTCCCGTTCGTGCTTCTGGGAATCCGCCGTTTGCGCACGATCGCGACCGCTGCCGTGGCTTCGGTGGCGGTGCTCATCGGCATGTGGCTCGAGCGATTTATCATCGTAGTGCCGACTCTCGCCAATCCGCGGCTGCCCGCGCCGTCCGGCTTTTATACGCCAACGTGGGTGGAGGCGGCCATTACGGCCGCGACCTTCGCCGCCATGGCCATGCTCTACATGATTTTCGCGAAGCTGTTCCCGATCATCGCCGTCTGGGAGTTCAAACCGCACCCGCAGGAGGAAGATTGAGTCTGTACCTGATAGCCGAGTTCCGCGAGAAGGAGCGGGCGGCGGCAGCCATCCGCTCCCTGCGCGCGGGCGGCATCGCTCCGGCGGACCTGGATGTGTTCTCGGAGGAGCCGGCGGAGTTTCCGCGTGGCGTCTTGGACCGTCCGAGCCGGATGTCGCTGGTAGCGGTGACGGGCGCAATCCTGTTCGGAACACTCGCTACTGCTTTCATCTGGTGGACCCAACACGATTACCGGCTGGTGACCGGGGGGATGCCGATCTTCTCGCTGTGGGCGACGGGCGTCATCACATTCGAAATGACGATGCTGGGCGCGATTGTATCGACCTTCGGATGGTTCCTGTGGGAGAGCGGTCTCGCCCGGCGGCGAGACAGGAGCGCCCCGGTACCCCCGATAGAGCCTGGGTCGATGTGCCTGCGAGTCCGCTGTCGCGCCGCCGACCCGAATCCTACGATCGAGGTGCTGCGCCACGCGGGCGCATCCGACATTCAGTCGAGAGGCGAAGCCTGAGGCCGTATGTCTAGGACTCTCCTGGCATGCGCGGCGGCGGTTCTGGTTAGCGCTCTGTTGCCGGCGGGTGCGCAGATGCCCGGGACGCGCCGCCCGGTTCCCTGGGAGAAGAATCACCTCCGGATCGGCCAGGCGTTGTATCGCGAGCACTGTGTGGTGTGCCACGACATCGACCGGGCTCAGTCCAAGAAGTTCGGCCCGAGCTTTTATCAGCTTTTCCGGCGGGAACAGATGCCGCTTGCGAAAATGAAGCCCAGCCGCGAGTACATCAAGGTCCGCGTGAAATTCGGCGGGACCCTGATGCCGGCATTCCGCGGATGGCTGACGGATCCGGAAATCGAATGTTTGATCGATTACATTGCATCGAAGTAAGACGGACCGGCGTGATCGATTGGCCGCTCTGCATCATGCAGGCTGACGGTCATCGGGAGCGCGGGAACCACGCACCAGTCTGAGAAGGGGACCCACCAGGCTGGAGAGAGCGGTGGACTGTGTCTCCAAGTCTCCGGCGGCGTCGCTCGTCTCATTGCATCCTCCGAGGTTGCTCTGCGCGATTTGCTGCATCCGTTGAAGGTCGGTTTCGATCCGCGATACGCGCTGGCTTTGGTCACGGGCGGTGGCGGAAGTGAGGGCGGAGCGGCTACTCACAACGCGGATTTTCTCAACAAGTGCATCGAACCGGGTTTTGACGTCCAGAGTCGCAGCCGCGCCCTCCGAACTCTTTCGAAGAGCGGCTTCGATTTCGGCGGCCGATTCGCCGGCTGCCTGTGAAGCCCTGTGCGCCAGATCCCGGACCTCGTCCGCGACCACGGCAAACCCTACTCCCGCCTCGCCGGCGCGAGCCGCCTCCACTGCAGCATTGAGGGCCAGAAGGTTGGTTTGAAGCGCGATCTCCCCGATGGTTTTGGCGATGCGCGACACCTGATGGGAGGAAGCCGCCATGTCGTTGATGGTGGAAGCCATGGCTTCCATGTGCTGGAGCCCCTCTTTCACGTCGCCATGCATCTCTTCCATCTGAGACTCCGTCATTCGGGCCTCGTCGGCCGCCGCCGAGGCCGCGGAGGCGAAATCCCGAATGGACTCGCCGACCCGCTGGACCGACTCCGCCTGCTCGGCCGCACCGGCGGAAATCGAGCGGCTGGTTTTCAGAATCCCCAAGGCAGTGTCCGAGATGCGTCCTGAAACAGTGGAAATGCTTTGGGCCGCCCTTTCCACCGATCGGCTCAGCCGCCAGAACGCCAGGATCGAGAGCGGGCCACCGATGCCGGCTGCCAGGAGAATGAATCCGAAGGACGCGAACCGCACGCCTCTCACTTCTGCCTGTACATCATCGACGTAAATCCCGGAACCAATGACCCAGTCCCATGGGGAATAGAGCTTGACATAGGACATCTTGTCAACCGGCCGGTCAGAACCGGGCTTGGGCCACTGATAGTAGACCGCGCCCTCGCCGGCATTGCGGCAGACTTCGACCATTTTGAGGAAAAGCGGCAGACCGTTGGGATCGCGATAACCGGCCAGGTCGGCTCCGTTCAGGGACGGCGTGGTGGGATGCATGACCATGCGGGGCTGCAAATCGTTGATCCAGAAATAGCCGTCGGAACCGTAGCGCATGTCCCGGACCGCAGCCAAGGCGGCGCTCTGCGCAGCCTCGCGGGTCATGGCTCCGGAAGCGGCAGTGTTTCCATAGCGGGCAACCGTATCGGCCGCGAGCTGCACCAGGTGTCTGGTGTTCTCCTGCTTGACCCGATATGCATAGTCACGCATCTGAATCTGGGTCCAGAGCACCACGCCGCTGAAGACGCAAGTCCCCAGAAAGCCCGGTATCAGAAGCCTGGTTGTGAAATTAAGTGTTCTTGGCATACGCCTTCAGCTCCCTGCCGCACTTCGCCGGCATCCAGAGAGCTATCGGAGGGTAGGGCGGATTACTTTAGGTGTGGTGCCCGGGGCGGGACTTGAACCCGCACTCACCTTGCGGTGAAAAGGATTTTAAGTCCTTTGCGTCTGCCGATTTCGCCACCCGGGCATAATTGAAAATATGGAAGTTAACTGGATATACCGAACTTCGCTTCCTTTGACTGTGGGGTTTTTGTGGGGACCCGTGCATGTGCTCTGTTCACTCGCCAGGTTCAGCGCCTCGAGACGCTTAAGGCTCGCTCCATCGTTTCCGGTGTCGGATGCACGCACTTTTGCGACACCCTGACGCTCGAATGCCCCATCAGCCGCATAATCGTAAACGCGTCCGCGCCGCCCTCCCCTAAACCTCGTTCCGTAAGTGTGCCGGAAGGAAGGCGGGACAAACTCCTGAGGCAATTTTAGCAATGTGCGCAACACGCTGTGCTGCCGGTTCAGGCCAAGTCTGGTAAATCGGATGTCCATCCTCGCGATGGAACACGTAACCACTCTTTGCCGGCCCTCGGCTCCTCAACACCATCACCGCGCGTCCGGTGAGCGGCACATTCCGCGGCTTCGAATTCTTGCTGTGGTGCGCCAGAACCTTCAGCCATCCGAGACAGGCGCCGTCCACCGGCGTGAGGTGAACGTGCGGCCATTCCAGCGCCAGCGCTTCTCCAACCGGAGTCCCGTATCAAGCATGAGCGCGCCCCATATCGTTCAACAAGGGCGACGCAGCGCCGAGGTACAGTTTTTCCTGCTCCTGGCTCAGTACGAATTCGCGGCCGAGTTCGCCACTCAGCAGCCGAATCCGCGGAACACGGTCGATAACTCTCCACCTCACCCTGCCAATCGAAGTAGGAGCCGCAATGTCGCCAGTTCGAGGTTTACTGATGCGGGGGAGACTGGCTTTCCTTTGCGGGATGGTTGCCGGCTGCGGTGCGTTTGAACGTCTGGATAGCGGCCTCGTCTATCTGATCCAAGGGACAGGATGCGATCGGCTGGTATTGCAGCAGCATCCCGAGTTTACTCTCGTAGAAC
>DATJWB010000030.1:0-14448 GCA_035501495.1 Bryobacteraceae bacterium
CGGTTGCCCCACCGACGCTGATACCAATCCGACTCTATCAGGCGTCGGCATTTCAAACTGTCGCGGACGGCGAGCGGTTCCCGATAGCTGCTGAACAGCCATCTGGATTCGGGGTGATCGATCCATGCCCACGCCGTCCAATACACGGCGGTGAGCAGCGACTTGGCATGAGCCCGCCCGCTCGTATTCCTCCCCCACCCTTTCGCAGGCCTTGCGTGGCTTGCTGGGATATAATCGGGACCGACCCATTTAGCCCTGCAAGCCCCTCCGCCAACTCGCCGGAGCGCTTAGGGAGGTCGTATGAGACATCTGTCTGTCATTCGACGGAGTGCCGCGGCGTTTCTATTTTTCGCGCTAACGGGTGCCGTGCAGGCGCAAACTCCTCCGGCAGCGGCGAATCCAAAAGGACCGGGGAAAGCCTGGGTCGCGCCGCGCGCCGCAGGCGGCCACCCCGACCTGCAAGGATTCTGGAGCAGCGCCACCCTCACTCCCTTTGAGCGCCCCCGCGAGCTTGCCGGAAAGGAATTCTTCACCGAAAACGAAGCGGCGGAATTCGAGAAGCGGGCGCTGCAAACCGGCGACCGGGACCGCCGCGCCTCGACTCCCGAGGCCGACGTCAATCAGGCCTACAACGAGTTCTGGTTCGACCGCGGAACGAAGATCTTCCCCACCCGCCGCACCTCGATCGTCGTCGATCCGCCGGACGGGAGAGTTCCCGGCCTCACGCCCGAAGCGCAGCGGGCGGCGGCGGACAGGGCCCAGGCGCAGCAAGGCCTCCCCAAGGGTCCGGAGGATATGGCCCTGCCGGTGCGTTGCATCCTCTGGCCGACTGCCGGGCCTCCGATGGTTCCCGGACCGTACAACAACAACTATCAAATCACCCAGACCCGCGAATACGTGGCCATCGACGTCGAGATGATCCACGACGTTCGCATCATCCCGTTGGATGGCCGGCCCCACGTCGCCAAGAGCATACGCCTGTGGATGGGCGATTCCAGGGGCCATTGGGAGGGCGACACCCTGGTCGTGGACACCACCAATTTCACCGCCAAGACCCACTACCGGGGATCCGACGAGAACCTCCACCTGAAGGAGACATTCACCCGCACCGGCCCCGACACGCTCATTTACCGCTTCACGCTCGACGATCCCACGGCCTTCACCAAACCCTGGACGGGCGAGATTGCCATGACCAGAATCAAGGGGCCGCTGTATGAGTACGCATGCCACGAGGCGAATTACTCCATGGGGAACATGCTGCGGGCGGCACGAGTCGCCGAAAAGGCCGGGCAGAGCAAATGAGCATGGAACAGCCGCCGCGCCGGCGCGATATTTTCGAAAGGAACTGACCAATGGACGCCACCAGGCCCAAGGTACCGCTGGAAGCGGTGCAACTCTATAACCTGTTTATCCACGGCGAAATCAACCGCCGTGATTTCCTCGAAGGCTTGCAGCGATTCGCTGTCGGCGGCCTGACCTCGGCGGCCCTTCTCCAGGCGCTGATGCCGAATTACGCTCTCGGGCAGCAGGTGTCCAGGACCGATGAGCGCATCAAGGCCACCTATGAAACCGTCCCCTCACCGGAAGGGAACGGGAGCATCAAGGGATATCTGGTCAGGCCGGTCAGCGCCGACACACGCGCCGCAACCCCGGCGAAATTGCCCGGCATTATCGTCGTCCATGAGAATCGAGGACTGAACCCTCACATCGAAGACATCGCGCGGCGGTTCGCCCTCGCCAATTTCATGGCGTTTGCGCCGGACGGGCTCACCTCCCTCGGCGGTTTCCCCGGCGACGACTATCACGGCGGCCAGCTCTTCAGCAAGGTCGACGGCAAGAAAATGGCCGAGGATTTCGTGGCAGCAGCAAGGTGGCTGAAAGGGCGAGCCGACTGCACAGGCAAAATCGGCGCGACCGGTTTCTGTTATGGCGGCGGCATCGCCAATGCTCTGGCGGTCCGGCTGGGCGCGGACATCGGCGCCGCGGTCCCGTTTTACGGCGCGGTTCCCGCCAAGGAGGACATTCCGAAGATCAAGGCGGCCGTCCTGGTCCATCACGGAGAACTCGACACCCGGCTGGCAGCGACGTGGCCGGCCTACGATGCGGCCCTGAAAGAAGCGAACGTTCCGCACGAAGGCTATATCTATCCTGGCGCCGTTCACGGCTTCAATTGCGATGCGACGCCGGAACGCTACAACAAGGCTGCCGCCGACCTGGCCTGGCAGCGGACCATCGACTGGTTCAACAAGTACGTGCGCGCGTGACGGGTCCTTCTTTCCTCCGCACTTCCAGACCGTCCCAAATGGTGTAATTAAGCAGAGTGTCTTTTTCAACAGGAGTTCACATGGGTATAGCCATGCTTGCCGCGGCAGCGATCGCCTTGACGGCATCTGCCCAGACGCTGGAGCCGGATAAACCGCTCACATTCGAAGTCGCATCCGTCAAGCCCGCGCAGCCGCCCACGCCCGACGGCCAGGGCCGCATTTTTATGCGCGGCCCTAGCGGAGGCCCGGGCACCAAGGACCCCGGCCGCATCAGCTACCCGTTCATGACGCTGAAGAACCTCCTGATGACGGCCTATAACGTGAAGAATTACCAGATCACCGGCCCGGGCTGGCTCGATTCCGAACGCTTCGATATCGCCGCCACCATGCCTCCCGACACCACCAAAGAGCAGTTGCAGGTCATGCTCCAGAACCTGCTCATCGAGCGCTTCAAGTTGTCCCTCCACCGCGAGAAGAAGGAATTGCCCATGTACTCGCTGGTGGTCGCGAAAGCCGGGAAGCTGAAGGAGTCCGCTGCCGCCGCCGTCCCCACCGACACCGACGGTCCGCCGCCTCCTCCGCCGCCGGGGCCCCCAAAAATCGGACCCGACGGCTTCCCGGTGATGCCCGCCGCCATGACCGCCCGCCCGGGTATGTTCATGATGATGATGCCCGGCCGCGCCCGCCTCACCGCCACCGCGCAGACCATGCAGGATCTCGCCAACCGCCTGACCGGCCAGTTGAACCGCCCCGTGATCGACAACACCGCCCTCACGGCCAAATACGACTTTATCCTCACTTACGCGCCCGATCCCAATGAAGGACCCGGCCGCGGCGGACCCGGCGCCGGCGGGATGATGGTCGCGGTCGGCCGAGGTCCCGGCCCCGGTCCAGGCCCCGGTCCCGGTCCCGGCCCAGGCCCAGGCGGCAACGAAACCATCTTCATCCCCGATGGCGACCCTCCCCAGCCGCTGTTCGGCGCACTCCAATCCCAGCTCGGCCTCAAGCTGGAGCCGAAAAAGGGCGATGTCGACATCCTGGTCATCGACAAAATTGAAAAGACGCCGACCGAGAACTGAATAAGACCTGCTCTTCGTTTCCCCTCAGGATTCGACGCGGCGCGCCTGCGCGTTCCACCGGAGCCGCCGCCCGGTGCGGTACGACTGCATGGCCATCGAGAGCACGATATTGGTCGCCTGCCCGGCTTCCACGGGCGCATTCGGTTGCTTGCGGCTGGCGACGCATTCCAGGAAATTGCGGATGTGGCTCATGGTGGAGAAATTGAAGCTGCCCGGGGATTTCCTCTGCGTGCTGGGCGTCATCTCGAGCGCGCTGCTTTCCGGGTACAGCGCGTAAGATTCGCGGCCCACATCGAACCGCGCCTTGTTGCCGTGGAACTGCTTGATCTGATCGTTGAATGCGTTGTAGCGCATCGCCCGGTATCCCAAGGTGAAAACCGCCAGGTAGTTCTCGGGATATTCGACCGTAATGGTGGCTGTTTCCGGAACTTCGGTGCCGGACAGCTCCGGCCTGTTTCCGGTGCACGTCACAGCACCCGGCTGCGTCGAATTCATGAACCACTGGATGCAGTCGATAATGTGCGCCGCCTGTCCCACCAGCAGGCCGCCCGAATAATCCCAGAACCAATACCAATTGAAGAAACGCAACGGATCCACGGGCCGGCTGGGCGCGGTTCCGAGCCACTGCTTCCAATCCAGATCCCCCTCAAGCTGCCGCTGGTTCAGGGAGGACTGGTTGTTGTACCAGGCGGCCGTCACCAGGCGGATTTCACCGGTTCGCGCGCTCTCCATAATCTTCCTGGCTTCGAGGAACAACTCGGCGCTGCGGCGCTGAGTGCCCACCTGGACAATCCGGCGCGTGCGCTGCACCGCCTCGATGATCTGGAAGCCCTCGTCGATCTGGTGCGCCAAGGGCTTTTCGACATACACGTCCTTGCCGGCCTCGACCGCGTCGATCACCATGCGCGCGTGCCAGTGATCCGGCGTGGCGACGATCACGGCATCGAGGCTCTTTTCGTCAAGCAGTCTGCGATAGTCGCGAAACGGCCTGGCGCCGCTCGATGCCTCCTTCGTCCCGGCCCGAAGATTGGGCTCGTACACATCGCAGACGGCGGCCACCTCCGCCCCGACCTCTTTGAACTGTCCGATCAGGTACCGGCCGCGCCCGCCCGCTCCTATGATCCCGGCGCGGATCCGGTCGTTGGCTCCCAGGATTCCCACCTGGGCTGCTGCCGTAGCCATCAGAAAGTTTCGGCGCTGCATGAGGTCACCCCTCGGGGAGATTATCATGATTAGCCGGGATGATAGAAATGCGAAAGCATCGCCGGCTGCTTTTGACGGCCGTGATCTGCCTTCTGTTTTCGCCGGCCGGCGGCGCGCAGACGCCGCTCCCGGGCACCAATCCCCTGACGATCGCAGGCGATCCGGCCGCTTCCATGGTGGAAGCGATCCATGCGTTCCTGGATCGCGAAACGGAAGCCGCCGCCGGCGGGCGCGCGGCTCTGTGGGGCAGCGATACCTCTGCGAACCGGAAGCGGTTTCGGGAGATGATCGGCGCGGTCGATCCGCGCGTGCCCGTGAGCGCCATGGAACTGGATGCGACCACGTCCCGGCCGGCCGAAATCGCGGCGGGCGCGGGATATCGGGTGTATGCCGTCCGCTGGCCGGTTTTCGACGACCTCACGGCGGAGGGGCTGCTGCTCGATCCCGAAACACCGCCGCTGGCCCGAATCGTGGCGGTTCCGGACGCGGGCTGGTCCCCCGAGATGCTTACCGGGCTGGCGCCCGGAGTGGATCCCGCGTCGCAGTTCGCGCGCCGCCTGGCGGAGAACGGATGCCAGGTAGTGATCCCGGTGCTGATCGATCGCCGGGACACGTGGTCCGGCATTCCCGGCATCAAGATGACCAACCAACCTCACCGCGAATGGATCTACCGCATGGCTTACGAGACGGGGCGGCACATCATTGGGTACGAGGTGCAGAAGATCCTGGCCGCGGTGGACTGGTTCGCCGCCGGGAACGCGGCGCGCTCCGTTCCGATCGGGGTCGCGGGCTACGGCGAGGGCGGGCTGCTGGCCCTCTACGCGGCCGCGCTCGACACGCGCATCGGCGGGGCACTGGTCAGCGGTTACGTCCAATCGCGCCAGGAGGTGTGGAAGGAGCCGATTTACCGCGATCTCTGGGGCCTGCTGCGCGAATTCGGCGATGCCGAAATCGCCCGCCTGATTGCGCCGCGGAGCCTCATCGTGGAAGCCGCCCGAATGCCGGAAGTGGCTGGTCCGCCGGCGGCCACGGCGCAGCGCAACGGCGCCGCTCCCGGCGCTATCGTCACTCCGCCCCTGAGTGGAGTGCGCGGCGAAGTAGATCGCGCGCGGCCTTTCTTCGACTCGCTGCACGCATCCGAACGCCTCCGGTTCATCGCCAGCGGGGATGGAACCGGGCCGCCGGGTTCGGCGCCGGCTTTGACCGCGCTGCTGGGCGGGTTGGGCATCCGGGTCCGGAACCAGCAGTCCCCGGGCCCGGCTCCGCGCGACCGGCGCACCGATTTCGATCCCGCGCCCCGGCTCCGCCGTCAGTTCGATCAAATGGCCGCCCATACGCAGGCCCTGATTCGCGCTTCCGAAGGGAAGCGCATCGCGTTCTGGTCCGCGGCCGACTCCTCCTCGCTCCCGGCCTGGAAGCAATCGACTCAGCCGTTACGGGAATACATCTGGAACGAGGTGATCGGCCGGCTTCCCGACCCGAGCGTTCCGGCGAATCCGCGCACGCGGCTCCTCTACGATCAGCCGAAGTATCGCGGATATGAGGTCATGCTGGACGTCTGGCCGGGAGTCTTCGCTTATGGCATTCTCCTCGTCCCGAAGGATATCCGCGCCGGCGAGCGCCGGCCGGTGGTGGTCTGCCAGCACGGGCTGGAAGGGCGCCCGCGGGATGCCGCCGATCCCGGCATCGACTCGCCGTACTACCACCGCTTCGCCGTGCGGCTGGCCGAGGAGGGCTTCGTCACTTTCGCGCCGCAGAACCCGTACATCGGCGGGGAGCGCTTTCGCCAGATCCAGCGCAAGGCTCATCCCCTCAAGCTGTCGTTATTCTCGTTCATTCTCGGGCAGCATCAGCGCCTGCTCGAATGGCTCGGCAGCCTGCCCTTTGTCGATGGCGCAAGAATCGGATTCTATGGGCTCTCGTACGGCGGCAAGACCGCGGTGCGGGTCCCCCCATTGCTGGATGGATACGCCCTGTCCATCTGCTCGGCCGATTTTAACGAGTGGGTCTGGAAGAACACCAGCGTCGATGCGCGCTACAGCTACCTCCTGACGCAAGAGTACGACATGCTCGAATACAACTTCGCGAACATCGTGAATTACTCCGACCTGGCGAATCTCATGGCGCCGCGTCCCTTCATGGTGGAGCGAGGCCACGAAGACGGCGTCGCCCCGGACGAATGGGTCGCATACGAGTACGCGAAGGTGCGCCGCTTCTACGACAGGATGGGGATTCCGGACCGGACGGACATCGAGTTCTTTCAGGGGCCGCACACCATCCACGGCGTGGGGACGTTCGCATTCCTGAAGCGGCATTTGCGGTTCGCGCAGTAGGGGAGCGGACATCCCGGGAATCCGGCGCGGCGCAACCCGTCTTACTGCCCAACGCTTTCGCTGATCAAGCGGCGGTACACTTCGCGAGCGTGATCGTATGCCTGCTTCGCCTCGGCTAATTCGCCCGGCCTGATGCGAGGCGCCTTCTGAGTCCAACACTGATTCACGGCGTTCAAGCACCATTCCGCGCTGGCTCGCGACGCCCGCACAGGTTTCCCCCCAACCAGCGCAAACACCGGGTTGGTATGAGCGGCGGGCAAGATTCGCGCTGCAATCCAACTGCTTTCTTTCACGGGAACTTGGAACTTCAGGTCTTGCACCTTGCCATTGGCGGTGATGGTCTGGCGGCCGGCGGCTTTGCCGTTGACCACGATTTCCACGGCCACATCGCGCGTGTCGCCGATGCGCGCCCGTTCCACGTCCCAGTAGGGCTGGTTGTCGTAGCTCCGTGCGCGAACCGCCTCGTTCGGCTTCACAGGAAGGTAGGCCGCCGCCTTGAGCGTCACTGTCACGTCAGCGCCCGTGTTCAGGCGCACTTCTCCGGAGGTGCCGCCCACGCCCGCCTGGATTCCGTTCACCTTGAAATCCATCAGGTGGGTTTTGCCATCGGACACATAACTGCGGCCTGCCTGCAGCCCGCGCAACCAGCCTTCGTAGCTCAGGGCGCCGTCCAACTGTGCGTATGTCCGCCCCAGCCCGACCTTGCCGTCATAGATACACGGGAAATCGGTCTCGCCGGCGATCCTGGTCCGGAAGCCCACGTTCAATGTGTGATACCAAATGTTCAGCTCCCACACGTAGGGAGTATCCACCGCCGAAATGAAATCCACGACATTGGGATGAGTCACATCCACGATGTACTCGTTGGCGCCGATCCCGTCGAAGGCAGGCATCTGGTTGGACGGCAGCTCCTGACCGGAGACCTGCAAGCCCCAACCCGAGTGCGCAAACCCGACGATGGCTCCTTGAGACTTCGCCCAGCGGAAAATCGGCAGGTCCCAGCTGGGCCAGTCGTCGATTCCCTTCGTCCCGGGGTAGTCCTGCTGTTTCAGGTTGAGCAGGACGATGTGGCCGGCATGACTGGAAGGGAAGCCGGAAACCTCCAGGTCGTAGTGCATCAACTGGTCGGCCTTGGACAGCGCATGGTCTTTGCCCGAGAAAAACTGTTTCTGGTAATAGTAATCCGGACCCCACGTGAGCACGCTCGCGATGTTCAGATGCTCGCCCAGAATCTGGCGCATCATATCTTCGGGCTGGACACCTTCGGTGGGGTTCATGTAGTGGGAACACCCCGCTGCGTGCACGTGGTGGTCGCCCGAGAACCAACCCAGGCTGGAAGGGTCGATCCAGCGTTCGAGCTGGAACGAGATTTCACTGGAGTCCGCGGGAAGTTCGCGGGTGCGTGTCAGGTACTCGGGTCCGCCGGTGTACTCGAAGGTGTAATAGCCGTTGGGAAGCTGTACCGACTCGCCGTCGGCGCGGTAGACCTGGGGCTGAAAGAAAAAGTCGGGCGCCAGTCGCTTCGAGGGCAAGGGGTACGTCCGGTCGAGGCGATCTTTGATGATGAAAGACGCCATGGTAGGCCTGCCTTTCTCATCCTTGACGCGCAGCGTGATGCGCCGGGCCGGCAGAGCATTAAATAGAACCGTCACATCGTTGCGGAACCCGATGTCCTGCGAGCCCTGCCCGACATTGAGGCTGATCTTCGCCGAGCGCTGTCCGGCGTCGCGGCTGTAGACTTCGAGAATGGCGTACTCCAGGGCCAAACCGGATAGGCGGGCTCGCATCGGCGGGCGTTGGTAGAGCGAGATGTTGGCCCAGCGCTCCTTGGACTCCTGCGGGGAAAGCTGGATGGGCGGCGCCGGATTCCCGTTGGAGCGGACATACACATCGCCGCTGTTCGGACTCTGCACAACGAGCGGCGCGCGCACATTCCCGTTGTTGACGATCTTCACCAGAAAGAGGCGCGTGCCGGCCTCGACCAATTCCGGTTTCGCCGCGCCTTCTTCGACTTTCACACGGCTTTCGGGGTTGATGTCCACCGTGAGGAGGACGTGCGCGTCCAGGATCGATTGGAGGGCGTGCACCGCCGCGGCCTCGTCCGGCTTGGCGATGGCTTCATGAATGCCCCGCAGATCGGCCGATCCGAAGGGCTGCCCCAGGTAGTTCATGGCCTCTTCGAGCTGGCGCACCTGCTGTGCGAGCGGCTGGAGCGGAACCGGCGCGGAGGCCGGGTGTTGGTGGGTGGTTTCCTGCGCCGCCACGGTAGCGCAGAAGATGACCGTCACAATGGATTTCATATTGCATCCGATCATGGGCTATAGCATATCAGTGACGGTCGGGCGTCCTGCGGGGACTTCCCGGCGCTGGGAGTCCGGGGGCCCTGGATACGGCGCCGCCGCGGTGCTATCAATGATCGGTATGCGATGGCTGACGTTCCTGATGTGCCTCCTCGGCCCTCTGTGGGCGCAGAAGAAGACGATTTTCCTGATTACGGACGCGGAAGGCGTCGGTGGTGTCTGCCGCCAGGAGCAGACCGAACCCAAAGACACGGAGATGCGCCAACTCCTGACCGGCGAGATCAACGCCGCGGTGGAGGGCTTCCTGGCGGGGGGCGCCGAGGAAGTGCTGGTCTGGGACGGACACGACGGCAGCCAGACGCTTTCGACCCTGACCATCCATCCCAGGGCCAAACTGGTGATGGGCGCTCTGGGCGCCTCGATGATGATGGACCGGCATTTCTCCGCCGTCGCATACGTGGGGCAGCACAGCAAGGCGAACATACGAGGCGGGATCATGGCCCACAGCTACAGTTCGCTGGGTATTCAGAACATGCTCCTGAACGGGAAGCCGGTGGGCGAGATCGATGTCATCGCGGCGATGGCCGGGCACTTCGGCACACCGGTGATCATGCTGAGCGGGGACCGGGCGGCGGCCAACGAGCTACGCGAGATCGTGCCGGACGCAGAGGTCGCGGTTGTGAAAGAGGGGATCGGACGGTACACGTGCATCAGCCTTTCGGCGCCCGCGGCGCGCGAGGCGGTGCGCGAGGCGGCACGCAAAAGCGTGGCCAAGATCGGAACCATCAAGCCTTACACGGTCAAGGGGCCGGTAACCTTGCAGGTGGAGTACACCACGCGCAACTCTCTTCCACCGGATGCCGAGCTGCGGACGGGCGCCGAGGTCCTGGACGATCGCACCATCCGGTTCAAGGGGCAAGACATCCTGGAGGCGTGGCGGCTGTACCGGTCGCGGTAGGGCCCTCGGGTGATTCGCGCCGCCCGGGTACGGTACTCGCTTACGGCTGTGTGGGACTCACGCGGCCCTTACTTGCAGACGAAATTTGCCGCGTCGTCGGTGCTGCCGGTGCCCTTGTAATACGCCTTCTGCGGGTAGGGGCAGAGCGGGTGCGTGCGGGCAATGCCGCTCGCCGGGTTCGTGCCGGTTTGGAATTTGGAGGCGATGATCTCCGCCGGCGCCGAGTTTTGTTCCACCCAACGCTCCAGAGCCGCGTCGATATCGTGTTGCGCGTCGCCCTGGCCGACGCCGCCCTGGCCGAACGTAGTGGCACCCGCGCCGCCGCCGCAGTGCTCCATGCTTGGCACCATGTAGAGACGGACGAATTGGGAGACCTGCTTCGCACCCATCTTTTTCTCCACACTCCGGTAGTAATTGATGGTGCTCTGGGCGGGAATCGCCGCGTCGCTCCAGCCGTGGTAGAGGATCAGCTTGCCTCCGCGCGCCTGGAAATTCTTCAGGTCGGCATCGCCGGCATTCATGATGCCGGCCATCTTGTCGTCGGCAACCTTCATGTCGCGATCCACCTGGAACGTCTTCCAGTCCCAGGATGCCTGGTCGAAGACCATGTTGCTGAAGAACTGCGTGCCGAAAGCGTAGAGCAGGCTCTTGCCCTGCGACGGGCCGGTGATCCATGCCGCCCATCCGCCGGGCTCCGCTTCGCCGCCGGGCGAGTAGCCGGGCATGATCTGCGCTCCCTTGGAAGTGCGAGGGCCGTCATAGAGCTTCTTCAGAGTGGCGAGCTGCGGCTGTGTGAGGCAGGAATCGGACTCCGCGCCCTGGCAGAGCAGCACGGCGGGATCGAAGCGGCATTGCGCGGGATCCTCGATGACGCCGTCCTTCACGCCGTCGCCGGCGTCGCAGGCGGCCAGCGCGGCCTTTTGGATCGCAGGCAGCTTGGCGGCGGAAATATAGCCGGCGGAGTCGCCGAGGGTGGCTTGAACATTGACTACCGCTTGCGTGAGGAGGTGCGTCCAGTAGTTGGCCGGCGCGCCGGCGATGATGCCGTCGTAGTCGGCCGGATAACGCTGGGCTTCCATCAAGGCCTGGCGCCCGCCGTTCGAGCAGGAGCTGAAATACGACCGTTTGGGACCTTCGCCATAGAAGGCGTTGATGATCGCCTTGGCCTTCAGGGCCGTCTCGTGGATGGCGCGGTAACCGAAATCCACGATCCTCTCGCGGTGGTCCAATGCCCACGACGCGTCGGTGCCTCCGGCGTGGTGGCCGGTGTCGGTGGACGCGGTGGCGTAGCCGTGCGCGATCGCATTGGCCAGGGCGCCGTATCCGATATAGCCGGCGAACCCTCCGTTGCCGATCCCTTGGAACTTGCCGTTCCAGTTCGAGGCGGGAAGCCAGACTTCCACCTGGATGTTGGAATCGGAGGATGGCTTGACTACCAGCGCCACGCGGCAGAAAGCGGGCACGCCGGGGATAGCCGGACCTTCGGGCGGAGTGAATGGGCCGGCGGGCACGGACTGCGCGGCCGTAATGGTGGCGCCGGGGAGCATGAGCTCGGAAAGCCCGGCGCACGGCGTTGCGGCCGCGGCAGCGGAAGCGGTGACGAGAATGAGAGACAGGAGTTTCATGTCGGCTCCAGGGAACAGCATCGGGATCGATCCTTATTATGTACGAACTTTCGGCGGCTGGCGAAACCGCAGACGCAACCCGAACGCCGGGCACCCGCGATCGGTGGTGCTGCCGGCCCGGCGCAGTGATGGATTATAAAGAGTCCGATACTCCGAAAAATCTGCGGTCTTGGCCTTTTTAACGCCCTGAGGATAGACGTTGTGGCATTTTAGGACACCCACGTCCTTGACATGACCGGTGCAACGAGTGATAATTCGGGCGAAATCTACTGTTTGTGTGCCTGTCCGCACACCAGGGTAGTCGGGTACGTGAAATACCCGCAGGGGTCGATTGCTTTCGGCAGCGACGTGCGGTCTGCCAGTAGGCACTGGCAGGAACCGGCGTCACCGGCCAATGTGCTTGCTCGCTCGGCGCCACGCTTCTTTTGTGGCCGCCGCATCCGTGTGAGTCGCACGCCAGTCTTCGCCTCACTTAGTCAACATGGGGGTGATCATGACGTCCAGGAAGACATGTTTGCTACTGATACCTCTTCTGTTGTGCCCCATCGCGCCCGCTCAGACGACGAGCGGTTCGATTTCGGGCACCGTGTTGGACGCCCAAAGCGCAGCTATCCCGGGCGCCACCGTTTCGGCTCAGGAGATTCAGCAGAAGTTCACGTTTACAGCGAAAACAGACGACGTCGGCCGCTTCGTTTTCACGCAGGTGCCACCGGGTACCTACACGATTAAGATCGGCTCGGCTGGATTCAAGACCTTGGAACGGAGCAGCATCGTTGTGAACGCCAACGATAAGCTCGCGCTTGGCGATCTGACGATGGAAGTCGGACAGGCCACGGAATACGTGGAGGTCGCCGCGAATGCGGTGCTGCTGCAGACCGAGAGCGCCGAGCGGTCGGCGGCCCTGGTCTCCAAGCAGCTCCAGAACATTCTGGTCAACAGCCGCAGCTACCTCGACCTGGTGAAGCTGGTTCCCGGTGTAGTCAGCACCATCAACCTGCAGACCGCGGGCATGGGTGGTCTGAGCAACATCTCCGCCAATGGCAACCGCGTGAATTCCAACCAGCTGATGATCAACGGTATCAGCAACACCGATACCGGCTCGAACGGCAGCCAGAACGTCACGCTCAGCCTGGATTCGGTGGAAGAGTTCAAGATGCTGACCGGCGTGTACCAGGCGGAATACGGCCGCGCCATGGGCGCCCAGATCTCGGTGGTAACCAAGAGCGGCACGTCCGACCTGCACGGCAGCGGCTACTGGTATCACCGCAACGAGGGCATGAATGCCAACAACTGGAAAAACAACCGTGACGGTCTGCCGCGGAATCTCTTCCGCTTCAACGATCAGGGTTGGACCCTCGGCGGCCCGGTTTACATTCCCAAGGTCCTCAAGAGCCGCGATAAGCTCTTCTTCTTCTGGAGCGAGGAATTCCAGCGCCAGTTGCAGCCACAGTCGGCCCGCTATGTCACGGTTCCGACCGACCTGGAGCGCAAGGGCGACTTCTCCAAGAGCGTCGATCAGAACGGGAATGCGGTCGTCATCAAGGATCCCACCACGCAGATCCCGCTGCCGGGCAACGTGATTCCTTCCAACCTGCAGTATGCCCCGGGCATGAAACTGCTGGCGTTCATGCCGGAGC
Organism: Bryobacteraceae bacterium; assembly: GCA_035501495.1. Lineage (GTDB taxonomy): Bacteria > Acidobacteriota > Terriglobia > Bryobacterales > Bryobacteraceae > JAIQFL01. Next base: position 13,400 of record DATJWB010000030.1, read on the forward strand.
CCAACGTGGCCAATGCCTGCTCCCTCCCCGCGGTAGGCGGTTGCACCAAGGGCTACAACTTCCAGAGCCAGGTTTCGAACCCCTATCCGCGGCGCGAAGATCTGGCCCGGATCGACTACAACCTGAACTCCAAGATCCGGCTCTTCGGCCACTACATCAACAACTCCAACACCTTTGACGTGGTCTACGGTTCGTGGATTCTGGGCACCAACTTACCCATTGCCCCGATTGCGTACGCCAACCCGGGTTGGAGTTGGGCCACCGGCATGACCTACGTGATCAGCCCAACCATGACCAACGAGCTGAACGTCGGATCGAGCCACAACAACATCCTGATCGCTTATACGACCAACGACTTCTCCCGCGCCAAGAGCGGTGTCAACCTGCCGGTGCTCTATCCGAACGCCGTGCAGAACGATTACCTGCCGTACTTTACCTTCGGTGGAAGCAAAATCGGCAATTCGGCGGCAGCCAACCAGGGCAACAACGGCGCCGGCCCGTTCGTCAATTTCAACACCACCTACGACGTGACGGACGCGCTTTCGAAAGTCTGGAACCGGCACACTCTCAAGTTCGGTTATTACATGCAGAAGAGCGTGAAGGACCAGACGTCGTTTGGCGCATTCGACGGCGCCTACAACTTCGGCGACAACAGCAACAACCCCTACGACACGGGATTCGGCTTCTCCAACGCCGCCATGGGCGTCTACAACACGTTCTCGCAGGCGGCAAACATGATCAACGGCCAATACCGGTACTGGAACATCGAATTCTACGCCCAGGACACGTGGAAGATCACTCCCCGCCTGACCCTGGACTACGGTATGCGCGTGGCCTGGGTGCAGCCCCAATACGATCAGTCGTTGCAGGCGTCCACCTGGGTCAACACTCAATGGCAGGCCTCGGCCGCGCCACGTCTGTTCTACCCGCAAATGGTGAACGGTGTGCGCATGGGCGTGGATCCGACGACTGGGCAGACAGTGCCGGCCGCCAATATCGGCTACATCGTCCCCAACAGCGGCAACATCGCCAACGGTATTGCGCAGGGG
>DATJWB010000031.1:0-11353 GCA_035501495.1 Bryobacteraceae bacterium
AGAAAACCACCCTTGCTCGACCGCACGGCCCGCAGCATCGCCGAGCGTCGCGCAAACAGGAAGAGCATCAGCCGGCTGATCCACGCCGGGCGCCGGCTCCAGCGGGCGATTTCCTCCCGGCCCCGCTCCCGGAGGGTGCGGACGGCCGCGTCGCTCGAATCCATCGCGAAGCTCGGATGGGTGACGTCGATGACGGGCAGTTCGATCCCGTTCCGGGTCGTTGCGTAGTACACGCCTCCAATCCGCTCGGACGCCGGAATGCAAGTGGCCATGGCGCCATCGTGACTCGCCCCGGAAGCCATGCCGAGGGAGAACCGGCGGCATTTCCGCTCCGCCCGGCCTTCAACCACGCTGGATTCGACGTTGTCCGCGCCTCGGCGAAAGGCCCGCCCGGCCCGGCGCCAAATGGGCATACCGGAATCGGCGCGCGGTGCGATTTACAGAATGTATGCAACCCCGCCGCTGGCCGGAATCGCCGGACGGGTGTCACTTGTCGCATGGCCCGGATTCTGGTGATGGACGACGACGCGGAAATCCGCTCGATCATCGCCGCCGTTCTCGGCGCGGCCGGCCACGAGATCGCGCAGGCGGGCGACGGCGACGCGGGCCTGAAGCTTTATCATCCGGGCCGGATCGATCTCGTGATCACCGACATTGAGATGCCCAAGAAGGACGGCTTTGACGTGATCATGGCCCTGCGCGGCAACCATGCCCGCACTCCCGTGATCGCCATCTCGGGCGGCGCGGCCCCGACCGATCCCTATCTGGAAATGGCCCGGCTGCTGGGCGTCGCGGGCACCTTGGAAAAACCGTTCCGGGCCACCCAGCTGTTGGAGGCCGTCGCGCAGGCGCTCGCGCCGTGATCCGGCTCCCTCCCGATGGCTGGCTCGCCGAGCCGAAGCCTTCGGGTTCCGCAGGCAAAGGCTGGCCGCCTTCGCCCCTTCGACTTCGCGCAGGGCTGCGGCGCGGCATCTCGAGTTCGGACCGGATTTAAAAATGGCGTCCGGCGAACGCGCACCCCGAGGCGGGCTTAAGGTATGGATTCTGAGGTCTCTTCGGCAGGAGGGGCGAGGCATGTATCGCCATTTTAGTGGCGGAACGTCCTGGCCGGGCGAAAACCGAAACAGGGCTTAAGAAATCGGGGGCGCGTCACGAGAATCGGTGCCGATTCCGGGGAGCCACCTCGTGGCATTGGCCTGGAATCACCTCACCACCCCCTTGGTAGTGTCGGTCACGGTTTGAGCAGGCGCAGCACCTCTGTCAGGAGCTCACTCAAAGCCGAGGTCTTGCTCACGTACGCGCTCACCTTTTTGCTGATGCGCTCGTCGACGACCTTCTGGTCGAATAGAACACCGGTCAGAAGAATGACCGGCATGTCTGGCCGCTCGCTCTTCAGCTGTTCGACGAGCTCCAGTCCGTCAGAGTCTTCGAGTTGAAGATCCGTGATGACCAGGTCTGCCGCGTCGTCGCGTGCGGCCTTGTAGGCCTCAGCCGCCGAGCAGACGGCCGTGACCCGAAAGCCACGTGCGATCAGATATTCGGCCACGAGTTCACGGATGGGCCGCTCATCGTCCACAATCAGGATGTGTTTCTTCCCGGGCTCTGCTGGGGGCCGGGCTGAGGTGGAAGCCGTGGTAGTCATGGATGCATCATTTAGCCTCCGTGGAGGCGGGCGCGACCAGTTGCAGGACGATTACGCCGCCAACGACTTTGTCACGGTCACGCACCGGGTATGCGTGGAGATGGACCGGCGTCTGACGTCCCCGACTGTCGGTCACGAGGGCGGGCTGGGCACGAAGGTCGTGTCCGTCGGCCAGGGCTTGTGCAACCGGATCGAAAAGCAGGGACTCCTTCGCTTCGCCCTCACGAACGAACCGGACAAGATGAGCGAGAGGCCGATCGACCAAATCGGCCGCATTCCAGCCGGTCAAGTGGGTGACTGCGGGATTTATCCGCGAGATGTTCAGAGCCTTGGTCACCACCAAGACGAGGTCCGAAATCGAATTGATGATCAGCTGGCTATAGCGGAGCTGGTGATCCAAGGCCTGATTCGTCCAGCGGCCCTCAAGATTCTGGTCCGTCAACCGCCGATTGGCCGCCGTCAATTCTGCGGTGCGCTCCTGGACCTTCACTTCCAGCAGGGTGTTTGCCTCCTGCAACGCGGCGACCGCACGCCGCCGGGCCGCGAGGTCATCCCAAACCAGCCACGCCGCGCCCGCGAGCAAGAGGACGTCCAGGGCCACTCCGCTCAATTCCGTCCAACGGGTGGTTTGGGCCTGAAGATACTCGGCCGTGTCCCGCGCCGCCAACAGACTGTTCTCCGTCTCTTTGAAATCGCCAAGTCGCCGGATGATCTCGTGAATCGCCACCGCTCCGGTGTCGCCCGAAAGCAGCTGTGGCACGGTGGCCCCGGACGCTCCATCACGCGCCTTCAGCAGGTCGCGGGCGAAACTGGCGCGCTGCGCCAGCAAGGTCTCGATCTGGAGGATCTGTTGGCTTTCAACGGGCGCACTTTTGGCCAGCGCCTTGGCCACTTCCACGTGGCCGGCCAGGTCGGCGAAAGCCTCCTGGCAGGTCACTCGATCGCGGGGATCGCCGGTGAGCAAATAGGTGCGTAACGCCGCCTCGGCAGCTTCCATCCCCGCTTCAATGGCGTCAGCCTCACTGATCTCGGCGTGGGTGTGATTGACCCAGTCGTTGGAGGCGATCGATCGATTCAGGTTCTGCAGAGATCTGACGATGACAAAGGCGAGTACCGCGAGCACCAGCAACAAGAGAACCACGAAGCGGCGAAAGACCTTGTTCTCCGCACCCGCCGGGCCTGGGGGGTCAATTGACATAGATCTTGGAGAGATTGGTTTGCCCCAGGGCCGGATCGTCTTTCGGCGGGTCGGTTCTCACCACGGTTGCCCCCCAGCCATGAATCTCGGTCGCGTACGAGTACGTAAACTCCGTGGCGGAAGTCCAGCTGGCGTTGAAGGATGCCGCCACCTTGTTGGCGATCTCACGCAGGCTCGGGTGTGAGCGCTCCAAAGTGAAGAATACGTCGCGGTTGTTGTAGTCCAGATAGGCTTTGGATTGATCGACGTAACACACGCAGTGCGGAATCTGGCCAACCATGCGCACCCAGATCAGGTGAGTCGTGTACCCCTTGGGTTTTAGAACGAAATCGGCGAGCACCGCGTAGTCGTCACAGTCACCCTTTTCGCGGGCCAGGAACACCTCGGCGGGCTGCACCGCCTCGTTGAGCTCGAAGGCGAAGTATTCGAAATAGCTGGCGAACCGCTTGGGCGCCATCCGCTGGTCATGCTGCAATTGGGGCAGGGTCACCGCCTGCACTTCAAGAACCGCGATGGTCAAAAGTGCCGCCCAGCGCACCCAAGGCCTGGTCTTCGGTCGCGGCGGAGCCGCCAGAGAGGCATCGATGGTTTTCATGGCCCAGGAACGCCGGCGGCGCATGGAAGATCGAAGGTAACGGTGAGACCCCGATCCACCGCGAGCGGCATCAGGTGGAGATGGCCGCCCGCGAGCTTCGCGGTCGATCGGGCGATCGCCAGACCCAGGCCCAGCCCTTGCTGTTCACGCTTCTGGCGGTCGAATTGTGTGAACGCGCCCACGTTCGCGCACTGCTCGGCGGTCATGCCCGGCCCTTCGTCGATGACGTCGATCCGATAATGGGCGGCCCGAACCGTACCCATGACCCTCACGGGTTGGCCCGGCTTGGAAAAGCAAAGGGCATTGTCGACGATCTCGTAAAGCGCGGTCCGCAACAACTCCTCGGCAATGGCGACCTGTCCGGGTTCTGCGGATGCGGTCAAATCCGCCTCCCGATTCCGGTCTCGGGCTGCCTGCGCCGCCTCCTCCATCGTCACCCTGCCGGCCTCGCTGGAGCCACGGTCACTCGCCGGTGAGAGCGACATCTGTTCCAGGCGAAAATAGAGGATCAGCTTCCTGGCCAGCTTCTCCTGTCGTTCCGCGCCCGACCGAATGATCGCGAGCATTTCCTTCAGCTCTCCCGGTGGAATGGTTTCCGCTTCGGCCTCCAGCATCCCCACCATGCCCATGACCGCGTTCAAGGGCGTTAGCAGTTCGTGTGACCATTGCGCATTCACTTGACGCTGATGGTGTCGGGCCAGTTCCTGGATTCGGTCGTGCAGGCGGTGCTGGCGTTGAGTGCGTGCTGCAATGGCATCCAAGATGTCCCGCTCGGAGAAGGGTTTTGTGATGTAGTCGTCTGCTCCCAACGCCATGCCCTCCCGTTGATCATGGCGCTCGGCTCTGGCGGTCAGAAACACAAACGGTACGTCACGAACTTCGGGCATCTGCTTGACGGCCGCCAACACGCCGTGGCCATCCAACTTGGGCATGGCGAGGTCGCAGAAGATGAAGTCCGGCTTCTGCGCCACCTGTTCCACTCCCTGGACGCCGTCCGCCGCTTCGAGCACCTCGTGACCGTTGATCTCCAGAAGATCGCGCAGGGTGGCCCGGATGTCCTCCTGGTCCTCAATGATCAGGATCTTCATGGTTCGGGAACGACCGGCAGCTCGAACCAGAAACGGCTGCCCTTGCCCAACTCGCTCGCGACCCCGACCTGGCCGTCGAGTTTCTCGGCAATCCGGCGGACAATCGACAGTCCGAGCCCGTGGCCCTTGACCCGCGTCTCCGTGACGCGGGAGAATGCCTTGAACAGCTGTCCCTGCTGGTCGGCGGAGAGCCCGGGACCGTTGTCCTCGACCCAGAAGCGCACGCAGCGGCGTCCCGGCACCGCCTCGGCGCCCAGGCGGGCGACCGGCGGCTGCCCGCCGTACTTGACGGCGTTGCTGAGGTAGTTGGTCCAGATCTCGACGATCCACGGCGGGTGGCCCAGCGCGGGGGGCCACCGGTCAGGCCGCTCGATCTGCGCGCCCGATTTCTGCACCATGTTCTCGATCCGGCCGACCGCTTCCTGCACGGCCGCCGCCATGTCCACCGGTTGGGGCACCACCGTCTGGCGGCCGACCCCGGCCAGGATCAGCAACTCGTCAACAATGTTGTTCAGGCGGGCGGAATTTGTCGCCAGCTCGTTCACATGTTTGAGTTTTGTGGCGTCATCAGCCGTCGGCCAGACCGACTGCAGCAGCTCGGTGCGCATCATCAGGACGGAAATGGGATTCTTCAGGTCGTGGGCCACCGTGTGAGCGAAGGCGTCGAGCTCGTCGAGCAGCGCCTTTTTCTCCAGTCGCGCCCGGATGGAGCCGAGGATCTGGTCCTCGGTGAACGGCTTGACGATGTAATCTTCGGCCCCGAGGTCCATGCCCTGGCGCATCTTCTCCGGCTCAACCGAAGCGGAGATGATGATGACGGGCGTCGCCCGCGTTTCCTCGGCGGTGCGCAGGGACCGGATGAATTCGAAGCCGTCGAATCCCGGCATCGAGACGTCCGTCAGGATGACATCAGGGCGGTGGTGCTGCGCTTTTGCCCGCTCGAACCCGTCGGGGCCGTTGCTGGCCTGGACCACCTCGAACCCGTTGAGTTCGAGCATGTCGATCAAGGTGGCGCGGATCGCGCTGTCGTCCTCGACCACGAGGATGCGGGCGTTGTGGGGGGCTTTCATTCAGGCGGAGGGTTGGGTCAAGGGGATGCGGACGCTGAAGGTGGTGCCGCGTTCCGCGGGCAGCAGTTCGATGGTGCCGCCCATGAGCTCGGTGTACCGCTTCACGATGTTCAAACCAAGCCCGGTGCCGCTGATCTGGCCCACGTTGCTGCCCCGGGCGAACGGCTCAAAGACGTGCTCGCGCTCGGCCTCGGGAATGCCGATCCCTTCGTCAATCACCAGAAAGGTGAATGCGGTCTCGTCGATGCGGAGCTTCACCGTCACCGTCGTCCCGGCTGGCGAGTAGCGGACGGCATTGCCCACCAGGTTCGACAGGATGTGGTTGGTCAGTTTGGTGTCGACGGGCACCGTCCCGACCCCCGCGCCGGACTCGAAGACAAAGCGGTGCTTCTGTCCGTCGCCGCTTTCAACCTCGCGCAGGATGTCCTGCGCAAGCCGGACCAGGTCGGCGTTGATCCGCGTCGCCTTCACCCGGCCGGAGTCGGCCCGGCTGAGCTGGAGCACGTCGTCCATGATCTCGGTCAGCCGGCCGAGGGAGCGCTGGATTCGGCTGATCAACTCCGTGCGCTTGGCCTCGGTCAACTTCGCGGCATGGCGCTCAATCAGCTCCAGGGTTCCCACCGCCGCGGCCAGCGGCGTCCGAAACTCGTGGGAGGCGACCGAGATGAATTGCGATTTCATCTCGGACAGCTGCCGCTCGCGGGCGAGATTCGCCAGCACGCCCAGTTCATGGCGCTTCCGCTCCGAGATCTCGCGCAGGAACACCAGTACCCGGCCTTGGGGCATCGGGGCGGCCCGGGCTTCGAGCCACGCCGTTTTCCCGGCTTCCAGCGGCCGCTCATACTCCTTCACGACTGTCTGGCTTCCCCCCAGCGACAGAGCATGCATGTCGCGCACGATCTCCCGGATGGCTACGTCGAGCTCAGGCCGGCGGTCGGCGACAGCCTCGCCCGTCACCAGACCGGCAATGCCCGGATAGCGGATGGAGTGGGCGAAAACCACGGCACCCTGCTCGTCGCACAACAGGACGGTGTCGGGGATGGCGTCGAGCAGGGCCTGGATCTCGCTGGTGCGCTGTTCGACGCGTTGTTCGAGTTGGGTGTTGAACTTCTCCAGGGCCTCGCGGGCGCGTCGGCGTTCCGTGATGTCACGGGTGATGCCGAGGATGTGCCGGGCCCCGCCCGCCGGGTCCGGCATCACCGAGGCCACGACCTCGGTGGGCACGGTGCTGCCATCCTTGCGGCGTTGGTCGAGCTCGACGACGATGTGGTGCGCAGGAGCGCCGGGGCGAATTTCGGCGAGAAGGTCGCGCAGGAGCTCGCCGGCTTTTGCGGCTGACTCGTCAGTCAGGGTGGAGGTTAGCTTGGTCCCGACCAGCGCTTCCGGCGCGTAGCCGAGCAGCGACGACGACGATGCGCTCACATAAGTGAAACCGTCCTGTGCAAAATCATAAAGCCAGATCACATCCGACGTGTTCTCGGCAATCAGGCGGTAGCGCTCCTCGCTCGCGCGCAATTCGGCCTCGGCGCGCCTGCGCTCAGTGATGTCGCGGATGATCGATAGAACTTGCTTCTGGCCGTCGCCTTCGACCATCCGGGCGCTCACCTCCACCGGGAGGGTGGATCCGTCCTTGCGGCGGTGCTCGGTCTCGAAGGTCGCGCCGGTCCCCGCGGTGACCGACTGAGAGACGTGCGTGAAGTCGCTGGTCGCCTCTGCGGCCCGCAAGTCGCGCACGGGCATGCCCAGCAGTTCCTCACGCGACCAGCCGTATACCGCCAGAGCCTGCTCGTTCGCCTCGATGATCCGCAGGCTTTCGTCCAAAACGAGGATCACGTCTCTCGCTTCCTGCATGACCATGCCGAGCCGGGCCGCGGTGCGCTTTTGTTCCAATTCCACGGCCAGGTGCGCCGCGAGGAGGTTCTTCTGGCGCTGCCGCCAGAGACCGCCGGCGACGACGCCGGTGAGCAGCAACAGTCCCATCACACCGCCCGTGCCGGCGACGGCGGCGCGCCGAAGCGGCGCGTAGACCTCCTGGGCGTCAACTTGGCTGACCAGGAACCACGAGGAGTCGGGCACCGCCCGAGCGACCCCGATGACGGCCACACCCCGGTAGTCGACCCCCTCACCCTCCGCCGGCTGCCTGTTCACGGCCCGAAACAGCAGGGATTGCGGATTCTGGTCGGACACGAGCCGAACGATGCCAAAGGGCTGGAGCTCGGTGGCGTCCGTGTGCGGTTGGGCGCGATAACCACCCAGCGAGATCAGGCGTTCATCGTCGCGGAACCATAACACGCTCTGGCCGGTCGTGATCGTCGTCGGCAACGACCGGACGAGCGGAAGCAGCAAACGCTCCGGAGTGGTTTGCAGCAGGAGCGCACCGAAGGGATTGCTTTCCGTGTGCGATTGCAGAGGGAGCAGGAGATCCCAGTGAAGTTCCCGAGCGCGATCGACGTACGGCGGCAGTTCCACCACATCCGGATTGCCGCGGAAGTAGGATAGCGGGAAGCGCCGCGCCCCCGCCGGAACGACCGCCCCGACCGGCTCGGATAGTACTGGATCAAGCGCCCCGTCCAGCAGCATGACGGTGGCGTACCCGTAATCCAGCTCCAGGCGCTTGAACCAGTCCGCCAGTTCGACCTGCGTGGCCTTTGTGGCCGACCCGGCGACGACCGCATGCATCACATCCGGGAGGCCCGGAACCCCCGTGATTGTGCGCGCATCACCGAGTCGCTCTCGCCGCCAGGCCGTGATCTGCTCGACCTTTAGTTTCGTCAGGGCCAGCAGCTCGCTCAGGACCTTCTCCCGTTGCCGACGAGCCTGCACATGCAGGAGCGTCATTCCGGCGACGATCATGATCAGCCCGGTCACCACGACCGATGTCAACACCAGGCGCTCGTCGCGGGACAGCCGGTCAGACTCGCCGGTGGCGCCGAACAACCACCGCCGAAGCCAGCGGATGCATTCGGAACTCACCAGCAGGCCGGTATTGAACAGGAGAAATTCGACTGCGGTTGACGGGGAGAATATTGCCGAACCGCCGCCGGAGACCAGTTGATCCCCGCTCGCGTATGAAATGGTCAGTCCGATCGCGATGACCGTGCCCAAGCTGGTGGCGGCGATCCCCACGTTCACCAACCAGGAGCGCGCCAGTCGCGGCATGAACAAGGTCGCGAAGCCGAAGATCGAGACCAGCAGCAAGACCGCCGTATAAGCGACCATGTGCGCGATCGGGAACCCTTTGACGATCAGATCGACCGGCCCGAACCAATGCTCCCAGAACGGATGTTCGCCTTTGTATGCGGCGAGCATGACGTGCGAAGCCGCGATCGCGACCAACCCCACCAAGCTCCAGGAGACCGATCGCGCCCAGTTTCTGTTCGGAAGCCAGATCCGCAGCCCAAGCGCCGCGGCGAGGAAGAGGAAGCAGACCGAGGTGCTGGGAGCGGCGGGCACCAGAAAATCCACGGCGGTCCGCTGGGTTGCCACCGCCCACCACCAGGCCAGATTGGCCGCCGCGATGGCCAGGAGCAACGAGGGGCAGGCTGACCGAATCAATCGAATGGCCCTGGAGCGCGAAGCATCAGGAACGCTTGGCCTCGCCGACGTGGCATTCATCGCTGGAAGTTTTCGCCGGTCTTGGGGTGGACCGACTGGGGCGGAACGGAACTAACTTCTGCTCCGCAAAATGGCAAATGGCTGCAACGTGTTTAGCCGGGACGGCGGGACCCTCGTTCGCCACCCGTTGCTTCGCCTACGGGCGGGGTGCGGCCGGCACGGGCGTGCCCTGCTGCCACGGCTTGGCGTAGATGTCGTGACTGGCCTGGAGCACGGTGAATTGACCGTCGGGCTGGATCTCGCCGACATACACGCTCTTGGTGAGATGCATGTTCCTCTGAGTGGTTACCTCTCCCCCGGGGCCATCGAAAGCCACGCCCGATTGCCAAACTTCGCGCACGCGATCGACGTTGAACGTGCCCGCCTTCTCCACACAGGCCTTCCAGAGGTACACGCCGTCGTAACTCAACACCATCGGCGAATCGACGACCCGGCCGCGCCGGACCAAGCTGGGATTGGAGGTGGCGTCCAGCCACCGGCGGAAATGGGCGAGGAACTTCCTGTTTCCCGGCGTGGCGAGCGATTGGAAATAGGACCAGACGCACAGCTGCCCGGCCAGTTTGGGCGCCGGAAGGTATCGCAGCTCGTCTTCGGCGATCGAAAATGACATCATCGGGCAGCTCCTCGCAGTGAGACCGGCGGCCAGGTACTCCTGGAAAAAGGAGGCGTTGGTATCGCCGTTCAGAGTGTTGATCACGCAGGCGTGGCCGCCCGCGGCGAAGGCTTTGATCTCGGCCACGATTCGCTGATAATCCGTGTGGCCCAGCGGCGTGTATCGGCCGGCCGAGGTGATCCGCCCGCTATCGTCCCGCCGGATGCCGCCACCGATGTTTTCCCCCGGCACGCCCTTGCCGAGCAGATAACCCGCCAGCACGAGGTTCGTGGTCCGCGGATACACGTAATCGGAGCCAAGCAGGTAGAATCGCTTGAACCCTTTCGCCAGCAGGTAGTCCACGGCAGGAATCGCCTGCTGGTTCACCGTTTCACCCGCGTAGCAGACGTTCGGACTCTCTTCCTCCCCTTCGTATTGTACCGGGTAGACCAGGAGGCCGTCGCGCTTTTCGAGGATGGGAATCACCGCTTTGCGGCTGGCCGAGGTCCAGCAGCCGAAGATCACAGCCACTTGGTCCTTGTCCAGCAGACGCCCGGCTTTTTCCGCGAACAAGCCCACATTGGACCCGCCGTCCAGGACGATCGGCTCGATCTTTCGTCCGAGTACGCCGCCTTGCGCGTTGATCTCATCGAACGCAAAGAGCAGCATGTCGCGCAGCGAGGTCTCGCTTGATGCCATCGTGCCGGTCAGGGAGTGAAGCACGCCCACCTTGACCGGGTCTTCCGCCGCGGGGCCGGCCACGAGCGCCGCCCCGGACGTCAGGAGCGCGAATCCAACGCTTTTCCAGCTTTGGGCGATCATGCCGATGGGGTCGCTGCCATGCGAACGGTTCGCCGCAGTCCTAGGTCGGGACAATCGGCTAATTACCCTTCGCGTGCAACTGTCATGCAGCGAGCCCCGATGCCGGATATTCAGTGCACCCTCACCACCCAGGCTCCGTTGCTTCGTGCGTGTGAGCGCACCTCCGTCGGTGCTCGCTTTGCGAGCCCGCCGTAACCCGTCTCCCTCCCGATGGCTGGCTTGCCAAACGGGACATGGTCCGCCTCCGTCAACCCAAGGTTGACTCCGGCGTGACAGCCTTCGGCAGTCTGTACGCTGGCTGTGATCCTTGCGCAACATGGGGATGGCTTGCCAAGCCGACGCCTTCGGGTTCCGCAGGCGAAGGCTGGCGTCCCCACGGGGATTGGCTCTCCCGCTCGCCCGGGCTCGGGGCTGCGCCCGCCGCCTGCGGCGGCCCGTTCCGCTGCGCTTCACTAACCCCTTCCGCCTTCGCCGAGGCTTCGGCGGACAGGCCGGGGTTCGAACCGCTTCGCGGCGCCAAACAAGCAACGCTTGTTTGGCGTCCCCACGGGGAATCGAACCAGATTCTCGCCGAAAAGCTAAGTCGCGAGAAAACGCGGACTTAGTTGATGGTTAATATATTAGGACCGGCAGTAAGATGCACGAACGGACTGCGATGTGAAGCCAAAATCGCGTGTCTTAGCAACCTTCTGGCAACCTCTGGAATGCTTGAGGGTGGAATCACGGCTCAA
>DATJWB010000032.1:0-8851 GCA_035501495.1 Bryobacteraceae bacterium
CACGATACAAGAATCCGGTGGCGGCTCCATCGTTAAAGCTCGTCACATAGACCGCATTTTGGGCCTTGGAATACACCAGGCTGTCCACGGGAAACCCTGGGCTGACGATCGGGATGCTATTGAGCAGGGCCAAACTGGCACTGTCGATCTCCCCGAGGTCAGTATCGGACGTGAAGGCGTAGAGGCGAGTTCCATCCGCGCTCACGGTAAGAGCGCGGGTCATGACCTCGGTGTTGTAACCGGCTGCTATCTGCCGGCAGGCCCGGATTGAGGCCGTCGCCACCGTAATGGCACACAACCGTGCACTGCCGTACAACGTGTAGATCGTCTTGTTATTGGCGAGATCGCCACGAAGGATTGAGCACCGTTGGCATGCGGAAGAGAAACCGAGTTCGTCATGGTTCCCGAGGCCACGTCGAAGAAACCGATCGAGCTTCCCAGCGCGTTTGCCATGGGGGCGAAGGCCGTGGCGCCGTCACTTGTAATCGCGGCCGAGTGTTGCATAAACTCCGCAGAACTGATTGTCCTGAGGATTTGTTTAGTTTGCGTGTCAATCACGACAAGAGAAAAGCCGGTGGGTTCCAGGAGAACCTTGCCGTTTCCTGAGATCACACCTGCACTGCCCGCGCCACCGGTGATCCTGGCTACGGTTTTGTTCGTCGCTGTACTCACGGTGGTGACGTTCCCGCTCTTAGCCTGCGAGAAGTAGGCTTTTGGGGTGGCCGCGAGGCCGGCGACGGCCAGACAGAAACCCAGTGACAGAATTCGGAAACACGGTTGTAACATCGAAATTTCCGGTTTGATCGGTAGAGTTGTACCAGAAGATGGAGCCAATAGTCAAGGAGTTCCGCAGATGCACCGGCTACAGGAAATCCCCCCAACCGCCGATAGATGAACCGAGGTATATCGGGTGCGTTTTTCGATCGCACGCGGCGATCGACCTGCTGCGCGTACGCGGGCATGGCTGTGCGCGGTGTGCGCCCTGTTCGTGGCGGAGTTGGCGGTCCTGTCTTTTCTGGGACGCAGCGCGCGCGGGCCTCTCGTATCCGACCTGATTCAATTGACGCTCGGCTCGCTGTGCGTGCCCGCTTGCCTACTGGCGGCGCACCGCTCGGGCAGCCTCGGCCGCTACTTCTGGCGCTTGATGACCGTGACTTTTGCGGTGTGGGCTGCAGGCCAGATCGTCGACACCTATAGCGAATTCGTCCAGGATAGAAGCCTGGAAAGCGTCGCCGAGATCCTGTTCGTGCTTTCTACCACTCCATTGGGCATGGCGCTGTTCCTGGATCCAGACAACGAGCCCAATCAATTCGACCGGATCCATATCCTGGATTTTGTGCAGGCGCTGCTGTTCTGGTGCGCCGTTTATCTTTACTTTCTGAAGGCCGAACCCGGACCAGGAGTGGCCTTTGCGCCGTGGAAGCGCTCCATGTTCTACGATGCCGTGCTGACGGGCGCCTTCTTCCTGCGCGCCGCGTTGACCAACTCGGGCGTGGTCCGAGCGCTCTTTGGCCGGATGTTTTGTTTCCTGCTACTTTCCAGTGTGGCGGACGCTTACGCCACCTATCCGGGGCGAAGTCTGCGGGCCGGCGGGTGGTTTGACATCGTCTGGATGATGCTGACCGCAATACCGCTGACGCTGGCCGTGACGTGGAACAAAGCGGAAGCCATCCACGAGGCGGCCGAAGCGCCGGTGCGGACCTCCGGTATCGTCGTGCAGCAGTTCTTCCCGCTCTTATATCCCGGTCTCATTCTGGCGCTTTCGCCCGGCCTGGCCAAAGCCTATCCGACCCTGGCCGCGATCATTGCGCCGGCTTCGTTCGCCTGCTTCAGCGCCCGCTTGATCATTACCCAGCGCCGCTTGCAACTCAGCCAGGCGCAGCTTCGCGAAGCCAACCGGCAGTTGGCCCGCCTCTCGTCTGTCGACGGGCTGACGGGAGTAGCCAATCGCCGGATCTTTGACGAAGCCCTCGAGGAGGAATGGAGGCGCGCGGCGCGTGGCAACAGCGCCTTGGCTGTAATCATGATCGACATCGATCATTTCAAGGCGCTGAACGACTCGCTGGGGCACGCACGCGGCGACGAGTGCCTGATCCGGATCGCCGCGGAATTGAAATCGCAACTGCGGCGCGCCGGCGACCTGGTGGCGCGGTTTGGCGGTGAGGAATTCGTTTTGCTTTTGCCTGGGATGGGCGCCGCACAGGCCGCTGACTTCGCCGAAGTCGTGCGGCGGGGGGTGGAAGGGTTGGGCCTACAGCGTCCAGAGTCGCCGGGCGAAGTGATCACGGCCAGCTTTGGGGTTGCGGCGGCCGAGCGTGACCGCTTTCCCGACGCTCAGGCTTTGCTGCGGAGGGCGGACTGGGCGCTGTATGGCGCCAAGCGCGCCGGACGGAATCGAGTCGTCTGCGCGGACGATAGCGAGGCGGCCGGAGATCGCATGATCGCGAGCGACACGGTCTCCTTGCTTTGACTACGCGGCGCCTCCAAGTGGTACCAGACGCAGACGGACCCGCCAGGAACGATCGGACAGCCAGCCGCCGGCACCCCCAGGTAGAGCTGATGATTGTGGTCCAGGCAAGCCCGAGGCGGTGTAGAGTGCAGAGTTTGGGGGGGGGAGCCGGGAACCCGTTAGCACTCCCGGCCTGCTATACTGAATCATGAATTTGATCCCCGCCGATCGCCCTGGCGCCTCCACGACGGTTAGCTGCCTTCAAATCTTGTGAGGAGAGGTTTCTTGAAGGATATCTTTGCTCTACAGCTGTCCAAATCCACCGCCGCGGGAAACCGCGCCCGGCCCGTTAAGCGTCTCAGCGGAACCGGAATTGTTACTACCGCCAGCGGTAAGGAGTTCTCCGTCGAGTATCACTTGTCTTACCCCAAGGACGAAACGGACACCAACTCCGAGGGCCCTACCAAGACTTCGCAAAAAGAGCTGTCGGGCCAGGTGTGGTGTCCTTACGATGGGTCGTTTGTGAGTGTGCATCAGGGCAAGATCATGACCCTGAGCCTGGCGGATGGCAGGCGACTCCGCTTCCACCATCGCAATCGGGATGGCGGCATCGTAGTCACCGAATGGCTCGGATGATCTTCCCGAGCTGAACTTACCAGCGAGGCTCTCGCCGCTGGCGGGGGCCACGATTGCCTTGCGCTCCCCTGCCGAATCCGCCGCCACCGCCTTGCGGCTTAGGCCGGGCCTCGTTTACGTTGAGCGCGCGCCCGTCCAGGTTGTGTCCGTTGAGTACGGAGATGGCCCGGTCAGCTTCCTTGGAGTCCGTCATCTCCACAAAGGCGAATCCGCGCGAGCGGCCGGTGTCCCGGTCCGTGACCAGGTTGACGCGCTCGACGGCGCCGTAAGGCTCGAACAGCGAGCGGATGGACGCCTCGGTAGCGCTGAAATCCAAATTGCCTACAAAAATGTTCTTCATTATCGTTATCCTTCTGTCTTTCAATTGTGCGGGTTTCACGAGGCAGACCAACGGCCAGGTTGTTGCGGGACGATCGAAAGGCATTTTAATGATACCACACCGAGCCTTCGCGCGCTCGGGATGATCTAACATAATCAACATGCAGCCAGCGCGTCCCCTCGCTTTAATCACCGGCGCTTCCAGCGGTATCGGCGCGACCTTTGCGCGGCACCTGGCGGCGCGCGGCTGCGACCTGGTACTGGTGGCGCGGCGGCGGGACCGGCTGGAGGGCGCGGCCCGCGCGCTGGACGCCAGCCACCAAGCGCGCACCGAAGTGCTGGCCGCCGATCTCACTTGCGAGGCCGAATTGAGGGCTGTGGAGGAACGCATCGCGGCCGCGAGTAACCTGGAATACCTGGTGAACAACGCGGGCTTCGGCATCGTCGGACGCTTCTTCTCCGTTCCGCTGGATGGCCAGGACCGGATGCACCGGCTGCACGTGCTGGCGCCCATGCGATTGATGCACGCCGCGCTGCGCGTCATGGTGGCGCGGGGCCACGGCAACATAATTAATGTCTCGTCGGTTTCGGCGTACGGGCAGAACCCCGGCAGCGTCAGTTACTCGGCGACGAAGACCTGGATGAACAGCTTCACGGAGGGCATCCACATGGAATTGCGAAGCACCGGTTCAGGGGTGAAGGTGCAGGCGCTGTGCCCCGGGTTCACGCTCTCCGAGTTCCACGATGTGATGCCTCTCGACCGCTCGACGATACCGAAGTGGATGTGGATGACTTCCGACCAAGTAGTGGAGGCATCGCTGCGCGGGCTGGAGCGGGGCCAGTTGTTTGTCATTCCGGGTTGGCGCTACCGACTGCTGGTCTGGATCATGCGCGGCTTCCCGCGCCCTTTGTATCATTCGCTGTCGATCAAGTATGCCAGCGCGACCGGGCGCGACCGGTAGGTGCTCGCCGGCCGCGGCTACAATCGGACTATGACGGACGCGGCGCTGCTCGACCACATCTCGAAGCTGCCGCACGCCAAGGCCAACTTCAAACAACTGGTGCGGGAACTGGGAGCGCGGGGGGGGGCACGCGGCGAACTGGAACTCGGGCTGGCGCGCCTGGCGGCGCGCGGCGAACTGGTGGAGTTGCGGCCGGGCCACTACGTGGTGACCGCGCGGACGCGCGAGTACGCGACCGGCCGGCTGCAGATGCATCGCGACGGCTACGGTTTCGTGATTCCGGAGCACCCGGTGGAGGGTGTGGCAGGCGACATTTATATCCCCGCGGATTCGGCGCGGGAGGCCATGCACGGCGACCGCGTGCTGGCGCGGATCGCCCGCATCGAGGCCAGTGGGCGGGCCGATGGGGAGATCGTGAAGGTGCTGCGGCGCGCGCATCCCACGGTGGTGGGCGAGTTTCGCGTGGGCCGCCGGGGCAACTACGTGGCGCCGCAGGACGAGCGCATCCGGCAATGGATCGACATTCCGGAGGGCCTGGAGATTCCGGCGGGACAACGGCCTATTGACCGCATCGGCGCGCCTCCGATTGTGGTGTCGGCGGTGGAGGATCTGGATGGGCTGATCGTCAATGTGGAGCTGCTCGAATTCCCCGAAGAAGGCGGGCGGGCGGCGGGACGGGTGATCGAGATCCTGGGCCATCCGGGCGATTTCGGCATCGACGTGGAGATCGTGATCCGCAAGCATCACCTGCCGCACCTGTTTCCGCCGGAGGTAGTGGAGCAGGCCGAACGGGTGGCGGAGGCGATCAAGGGAAAGGAACTCGAAGGGCGGCGCGACTTCCGCGGCTACGAGGTGGTGACGATCGACGGCGAGACGGCGCGCGACTTCGACGATGCGGTGTGGGTGGAAGTGCTGGCGAACGGCAATTTTGAGCTGCACGTACACATCGCGGACGTGAGCCACTACGTGCGCCCGGGAACGCCGATCGATGCGGAGGCGATGCTGCGCGGCACGAGCGTGTACTTTCCGGACCGGGCAGTGCCCATGCTGCCGTTCGAGCTTTCGACCAACATCTGCTCGCTGAAGCCGCGGGTGGACCGGCTGGTGCTGTCGGCGGTTATGGAGTTCGACCGGCAGGGCGACCGGGTGCGGCAGGAGTTCATGCCGGGGGTGATCCGCAGCGCGGAACGCATGACTTATACCGATGTGCATCGCGTGCTGGAGGGAGACGCGGCGGCGCGGGAGCGCTATGGGACGCTGACGGCACGGTTCGAGACGATGCGCGAGCTGGCGCTGACGCTGAACCGGAAGCGCGCGCGGCGCGGCTCGATCGATTTCGATTTGCCGGAGCCGCTGATCGAGTTCGACCAGTTCGGGCAGATGACGGGGGTGATCCGCGCGCCTCGGAACATCGCGCACCGGATCATCGAGGAGTTCATGCTGGCGGCGAACGAAGCGGTGGCGTCGCACCTGGAGGCGGCGCTGGAGGCCTCGATCTACCGTATTCACGAGAAGCCCGATCCGAAGCGGGTGATGGAGTTCGAAGAAGTGGCGGCGCACTTCGGATACTCGCTGGGGGGGGGAGCCAGTCCGGTGAAGCGCTTCCAATACACCGACCGGCGGCGCGACGGAAGCAAGGCGCGGAAAGAGATCGTGGTGGCCGGCGAGGCAGCGAGCATTTCGTCGCGGAACTACCAGAAGCTGGTGGCCAAGATTGAAGGCAAGCCGGAGGAGCGCATTCTGAGCTACCTGATGCTGCGGTCGCTCAAGCAGGCGCGTTACAGCGCGGAGAACCTTGGGCACTTCGCGCTGGCGTCGGACTGCTACACGCACTTCACGTCGCCCATCCGGCGCTATCCGGACCTGATCGTGCACCGGCTGCTGAAGGCTGCGCTGGGCGGAAGGGCGGGCATGCCCGAGGCGGACTTGTGGCCGGTCGCCGAGGAGTGTTCGCAATCGGAGCGGCGGGCGGCGGACGCCGAGCGGGAACTGGTGGAGTGGAAAAAGGTGAAGTTCATGGAGGCGCGGCTGGGCGAGGAGTTCGGGGCGCTGGCGATCAGCACGACCAAGTACGGGCTGTTCGTGGAACTGGAGGAGCTGTTCATCGAGGGGCTGGTGCCGATCGACACGCTGCCGGGAGACCGCTACCTGTATCACGAGAACGTGCGAAAGATCATCGGGCAGCACACGCGGCGGGAGTTCGCGATCGGCGACAAGGTGCGGGTGACGCTGGACCGCGTGGATGCGGCGGAACGCAAGCTGCAGTTTTCGATTGTGGAGCCGGCACGGCCGCGACGGAGAAAGAAGAAGGCGTGACGCCGGAGCTGGTCGAGATTCCCGGCGGGCAGTTCCTGATGGGGCAGGCCGACGGGCGGGACGAAGAGCGGCCGGTGCATTGCGTGCGGGTGGGAGCGTTCCGGCTGGGCCGCTGCCAGGTGACCAACGCAGAGTATGATGTGTTCCGGCGGGCGACGGGACGGGCGATGACCCGGTTTCGCATGCGGCCGGAATTCGCGGACGCGAGGCAGCCGGTTGTGGGCGTGAGCTGGTTCGACGCGGTTGCATTTTGCGATTGGCTGAGCGTGGAGACGGGCGCGTGCTGCCGCCTGCCGACCGAGGCGGAGTGGGAGTTCGCCGCGCGGGGGGGGATGGAGCAGCAGCTTTATCCATGGGGCAACGCGCCGGTGTTCGAGCGCAGCGGGTATGCAGCGCGCTGGGCGCGTGGTCCGGAGCCAGTGGGGACGGCGGAACCCAACGGATACGGGTTGTTCGACATGTGCGAGAACGTGCACGAGTGGTGCGCGGACTGGTACGACGCGGCGTATTATGCCAGTTCGCCGGCTGACAATCCGCAGGGCGCGGCGGCGGGAACGCGGCGGGCATCGCGCGGGGGGGCGTGGCGGCATCATATAAAAATCGCGCGGTGCGCGGCGCGGAGCAGCATTCCGCAGGAGTTCGAGTACGCCGATTATGGTTTCCGGGTGCTGGTAGAATAATGCTTCGCAGGAGCGACTTATGACGAAGACAATTGCGCTGCTCGGCGGCTGTGCCGTGTTCCTGCTGCTGACGGGGTGCTCGTCGGAAACCCCGGCGCCGCAAGCAAAGAAGGCGGAGGAGAAGCCCGCCGAGCCGGTGACGGGCCGGCAGGCGCTGCAACAGATGTACATTGCCGGGCGCGGCTGGGCGCCTGATATTCAACCGCTCAAGATGAACAGCATTCTGCTGCCGGAGCTGAAAGCGGAGCCGGGCAAGGCGGCGGCCTGGCAGGTGATGTTCGTTTCGCCGAGCGAGCGGAAGGGACGCATCTATACCTACTCGGTGGTGGAGTCCTCGGGGAATCTGCATAAGGGCGTGTTCGCGGGGCTGGACCAAAGCTGGTCGGGGCCATCCGGTAGCACCAAGCCGTTTTTGATGGCGTCGGTGAAGGTGGATTCGAGCGATGCCTATCAGACAGCGCTGAAGAAGGCCGCGGATTACGAGAAGAAAAATCCGGGCAAGCCGATCACGTTCGTGCTGGAGGCCAATTCGAAGTTCCCGGATACGACGTGGCGGGTGGTCTGGGGCGAATCGGTGGGGACCAGCAACTTCTCGATTTTCGTGGATGCCAGCACGGGGCAGTATCTGGAGACGATGCGGTAGCCCGCGGCGACGCCGATTTTGAAAATACTGACATGGAGAGGGCCATTTCAGAGCTTCCTGTGCCTTCCTAAGGCTCATAGTTTCAGTAGATTACAAGAGCCACTTTGTTCTGAACAAACGAAGCCATCCCCCCCCCAAGGCTGCAAAATCAGGACCAGGCCGGGCGGCTGGTTTTGACGAGGCGTACAGGTCCCGTAGCGGGTGGTTGGGCATTTTTGTGCACGATTTCGCGTTCCACGACAGGCAGGTTTCTCCCGGAGCGGCGGGTGTACAGGATGAGGGCCTTGGCGGCTTTCGCCCGATCGCGGACCGGGGCTGAGGGATCATCGAGGATGGAGTAGAGCACGTCCAGGGCGTGGGGGACCCGCGCCTCGGTATGGCGGCGGAAGACGAGGGCTTTTTGGCTACAGGCTTGGCGGAGGGCGTCACGGAAATCGGGCGAACCAAGCCAATCGAAGATGGTTTGGGGGTCTACGCCGGCCGACGACGCGGCGGCAGATCGCGTGGCGCCGGCGGCTATGGCGGCCAGCACCTGCTTTTGAAGTTCGGTCAGGTTGTTTGACATGGGGTTTCCTAAACTCCAGGACAGCATGAGAGGTTGGGGGCGGGCAGAGGGGGGATCTGTAAGTTAATGGAATGGCGGGGTTTGTTTTTTGAAGATTGTGGTTAACGGCTGTGGGCTGGGGGGAAGCCTGATAGCATCACTGGAGATTGCAGCCGGCGGTCCGGAGTGCGGACAGGAGCTCGCGGCGGAAGCCGCGGCCCTCATGGTATTCAATCATGGTGAAGCCACCGAGGTCGGAGAAGGGGCGGGTGGCGCCGAATTTGATGAGGATGGTGCGGCGCC
>DATJWB010000033.1:0-90418 GCA_035501495.1 Bryobacteraceae bacterium
CGCTACCAGCGCACTAACAAAGATCTGTTCTACGCCGAGTCCGTGCCTGCATTCTCCGCCTCCAAAGTCCTCGGTTACTTGCGTCAGAAGTACCCGCAGTACACTTACAAGGAAGCGACCCTCAACCCCACCAATCCCATCGATCGCGCGGTCGGGTGGGAATCCGAACTCGTGCAGGAGTTTCGCGGTCATCCCGACAAAACCGAATTGGTGGAACAGAGAGACACGCCCGAAGGCCGCTGGATGTACCTGGCGCGTCCCATCCAATCCGTGGCGAGTTGCCTGGAATGCCACAGTACGCCGGCCGCGGCTCCACAGGCCATGGTCGCAATCTACGGCCCGGAGAACGGTTTCGGTTGGAAGCTGAACGAGATCGTCGGCGTGCAGATGGTGGGCCTGCCGTTGTCGGTTCCCGAGAAGATGGCGGATCGTACTCTGTTGAATCTCATTTGGCTGCTCGCCGGTTTCTCGATTCTCAGCCTCATTCTGCTGAACCTCGCGCTGGTGTTTTCCATCATTCGTCCCATGCGGCGGCTCTCGGAAGCGGCCAATCAACTCAGCATGGGCAACCTCAGCATCCCGGAACTGCCGGTAACGGGAAACGACGAGGTTGCCACCTTGGCCGACTCGTTCAATCGGATGCGCCGCAGCCTCGAGAGAGCCATCAAAATGCTCGACGAGTAGGCGGGATCGGCTATCCGCAACCCCCCCAAAAAAACGGGCCGCCGATCGTGAGACCGGCGGCCCGAAGGGTTCAACGCGGAGACTGTTAGCTGTACCTGGCAGCTAATTCACTACAGGAGTTGTCCACATCGTCAGGGTATTCATGTTGTCGTCTACGGCAGCGAACCGGATCGCCGCGCCGTTGCCGATGGTCGTGATGCCGATCCCAAACGCGCCGCCGTTGTTCGGATCCACGGAGTACTGGGCGATGAATTGTCCGGTCACCGTGAATTCCACCAGTTCGCTGGGGTCATTCGGATTGGCATTCGATCCATCGCTGTTGGCCACCAGCAGGTGGCCGTTGGGAGCCATCACCAGGTCGAGCGGTCCGTGCAGGTGGTTCAGATCCTGGTAGATGATCGTCCCCGTTCCGGCGCTGGCATCGCCGCGGCTGCCGGCATCCGGCACCGCGTAGATCGCGTTGTCCGCGGAAGATGCCACGTACAGGATGTCGTGCCGCGCGTCGTAGAACAGGCCCGAAGGACCCAGCACCAACGCCGCGGGGTCGGTGCGATGATTGTACCCCTGCGCCACGGTAAGCGCCCTCCGAACCGAAACCGTCTCACCATCGCCGCTGAAGGCCAAATCCAGCCGGGTCACGGTGCCGTTCAGCACATTCGAAAAGAACACCTGCGCAGTGCCGCCCTGGTCGTTGATGGCCATGCCCCACGGGCCGGCCACCAGGTTCTTGTCCGTCAGGTTGCCCAGCAGCTTGCCCTTGCGATCGATGACCAGCAGCGAAGTCGTCTGAATGGTATTCGAGGTTCCGTCAATCGTCGGCAGGTTCCCCACGAACATCACACCGCGCGACACCACGCCCAGCGCTGCCGTCAAACCCAGCCCCTTCTGTCCCTGGTAGAAGGTCGAGACCGGCCCGTGCTCCGGCACCCGGATGATGGTCGTCCCGGTGCCCTGCAGGTTCTGGTTGTTGTTGAAGTTCGAAACCAGGATGTCGCCGGGCTGCAGGATGCCATCCGTCAGAATGTTGCGCGGCGTAAAGAACACGCCGTACGGGTTGACATCGCCGTTGCCCGGCACCGTGGAAACGGTCGGCATCGCCAGCGGGAAGAACGGCTGCGTTTGCGGTGTAGTGCCGGTGAACTGCGCGCGCGCCGGCGAGCTGGTCAACATGATGGCAGCAGTTGCGAGAATGCCGCAGAAAGCGGCGGTTTCCGTCAGCTTTCGAGCTGCGGCGCAGAGGTTGTAGATCGTCGTCTTCATGTGATTTCTCCTTTGATTCCGGGGCACAGGGGTTCCTGCCCGGTGGCATATACTTGATTAAGTGGTTCACGCTGTGGTGAACCGGGATCATGCCGGTTTGGCTTCGGAGCAGCTCATTCAACCGCTCCCATTCAGTCAGGCGATCTTTCCGGCGCGATTCCCTCACAGGCCTCGCGGATTTTTTGGAGGGTAGCGTGGCAGCGGAAGGGCAGGCGGTTACGCGGCTCCTGAAAGAGCTGAGTGACGGCAACAAGCAGGCGGTCGATCAGTTAATCCCCATCGTCTACGATCAGCTTCGGCGGCTGGCTTCGCGTTGTTTGATGGGGGAACGGCCGGGCCACACCTTGCGGGCCACGGCCCTGGTCCACGAAGCTTACCTCCAGTTGGCCGGCGCTCATATCGAATGGCGCGACCGCATCCAGTTTTACGCCGTAGCCTCCAAGGCGATGCGCCACATCCTGGTGGATCATGCGCGCGCCAACACCCGCCAGAAGCGCGGAGGCGGCGCCGAAAAGGTGGCGCTCGACGAAGCCGTCATGGTCGGCGAAGAGACTTCGGTTGACCTCTTGGCCCTGGACGAGGCCTTGCAGCGTCTTGCCGCTAACGACCCGCGCAAGAGCCAGGTCATCGAACTGCTATTCTTCGGAGGACTCACCTACGAGGAAAGCGCCGCCGCGCTCAACATCTCCGAAGCGACTCTGCACCGCGAACTCAAAATGGCGAAAGCATGGCTGCACCGGGAACTGACGCAAATCCAGGATTGAACACCCAGGTCCCCCTGCCTGCGGGCAAGGCCGGCCAGGCGCCTCCTGCGCCCAACGCCTCCGCTCCAACCGAACCGGTCGCGGGCTCCGGCACGCCTGCTCCGAAACCCGAACGTTGGCGCCGCCTCGAAGCCCTGTTTTACGCCTGCTCCGAGATGGACTCCCAGAGTTGGCCGGCCTTCCTCGCCTTGGCCTGCGGTGACGACATCGCCTTGCGCCAGGAAGTGGAGTCTTTAATGGCCTCCGCGGAACAGCCCGCGGACTTCCTGCGCAAGCCCGTGCAAAACGTCGCGCAGGAGGTCGCTTCCGGCGCCTCCGCCCCGGCGCGCCGCCGGCTCGGCAGCTACCAGCTCCTCAGCCTCATCGGCGAAGGCGGAATGGGAGAAGTCTGGCTGGCCACCCGCGCCGACAACCAGTTCGAGCGGCAGGTGGCGATTAAGCTGATGGGACCGGCGTTCGTGACCAATCCCCACTTGCTGCCGCGCTTCCGCAGCGAACGCCAGATCCTGGCCAACCTCGATCATCCCAATATCGCCCGGCTGCTTGACGGAGGCATCACCCCCGAGGGAGCCCCGTATCTGGTGATGGAGCACGTCCAGGGCCTGGAGATCGACGCGTATTGCACCCGCGAAAAACTCCCGCTCAAAGCGCGGCTGTACCTGTTCCGCACGGTGTGTGCCGCCGTCGAGTACGCCCATCAGAATCTCGTCGTCCATCGCGACATCAAGCCGGCCAACATTCTGGTGACCGGCCGCGGCGTCCCCAAGCTCCTCGACTTTGGCATCGCCAAGCTGATGAATCCGGATGGTCCCGGCGAAGTCACGCGCGCCACCCAGCGGCTCATGACGCTCGAGTATGCCAGCCCGGAACAGATTCGTGGACGGCCGATCACCACTGCCTCCGACGTCTTTGCGCTGGGAGTGCTGTTGTACGAGTTGGTAGCCGGGCGCCGCCCCTTCGGGGTGCGTGCCGAGAGCCGCTTCGACATCGCCCGCGAAGTCTGCGAACAGGAACCCGACCCTCCCACCGCGGTAGCCAAGGCCAATCTCGACTCCGCGCCCCCCGATGCGCGCACCGCCGCGGGTGAGTTGGAGGAGATCATCCGCAAGGCCATGAGCAAGGATCCGGCCGCGCGGTACGAATCGGTGTCGCATCTGTCCGATGACGTGGGCGCTTTCCTGGCTGGCTATCCGATTGCCGCGCACAACGGCAACTGGCGCTACGCCGCCGCCAAATTCACGGCCCGCCACAAGAAAACCGTCGCCGCCGCGGCCCTCGCCACCCTCGCCGTGATCGGCTTCGGAGCGGGAATGGCCGTCTGGGCACATCGCGCCAACCAGGAGAGATTGATCGCCGGGCGCGAAGCCAAGTTCCTGGAGGACATGTTCAAGAGCGCCACACCCGAGGTGACTCACGGCCATGCCGTCACCGCCCGCGAACTCCTGGACATGGGCGCCAAACAGGTCGATCGCGACCTGGCCTCGGTTCCCGAGGCGCGCGCCTCGCTGCTCGCCAGCATCGCCGAGGCTTACCAGAGCCTCGGCCTCATTCCCGAGGCCGAGGGCATGGCCGAACGTGCTCTCGCCTTGAAGAATGACGTGCTCGGCTCCTCCAGCCCGGCTATCGCCGACACCCTCTTTCTGGTGGCCAACCTCACGCGCTTGAATGGCGAATACGCCAAGGCCGAGCCGCTCTTCCGCAATCTCGTCGAACTCCGGCGAAAGTCGGCCGGCGAGAACGGCCTGCTCTATGCGCACGCACTCAGCGCTTTGGGCGAGTGCCTCTATCTGCAATCCAAGGACGCCGAGGCTGAGCCTTTACTGCGCCGCGCGCTGGCCATCGATCGCAGCCACGGCCCGGATTACGGCGACGACGTGCGCAATTACCTGGCGCTTCTGCTGGAGAGAAAGGGCGAATATCAGGAAGCATTTTCGCTGTTGACCGCCGCCGTGGATATCGACCGCCGCACCGTGGGCGTGGAGAATCCCGATTACGCCGTGAGCCTGCACAATCTCGCCAGCGTGTACATCGACCTGGGTGACCTGTCGGGAGCCGAAAGCAAACTCCGCGACACCCTCGCCATCCGCCGCAAGGTTCTCGGCAGCGACAATCCGGCGCTGGCCTACACTCTCAACAACCTCGGATACGTCCTGCTCGAAAAAGGCCAGTGGCAGGAGGGTACGCCTTTTCTGCACGAGGCCATTGAACTGAACACCCGCCGCCTCGGCGAGAACCATCCGCTGCTGGCCGGCAACCTCAACAACTGGGCGCGCCTGCTTGACGCCAAAGGCGATTATGCGGAGTCCCGCAAGTACTTCGAACGCGCCCTCGACACCTTGCGCCGCGCCAACAATTTCCCCGGTTGGACCGCCTCCGCGATTCTTCTGAACATGGGCATCCTCGAGTTCGACGCCCGCAACTACACTGCCGCCGAGACCTTTGCCCGGCAATCCCTGGAGATGCGCCGGACGCTTGGCGGCGAGGAAACCCCCGCCATCGCGTCATCGCTGATCGAGGTGGCCGAGGACCAACTGTTTCAGGGCTATCCTCGCGGCGCCGAGCCTCTGCTGCGCCAGGCCCTCGCGATCCGCAAGAAAAAATATGGCGCGAAGCACCCCGCCGTGATTTCCGCGCAGACCCGCCTGGGCGAGGCACTGATTGCCGAAGGTGAGGCCAGCCAGGCCGAGCCGCTGCTCAGAGAGGCTCTCTCCTCAGCCCGCACCGCGCCTTTTCCGCTGCTGCCGTGGCAAGTGGCGGAGGTGGAGAGTGCTCTGAGCGCATGTCTCTCGGCTCTTCATCGCACCGCCGAAGCGGAATCTCTGGCGCAAACCAGCAACACTCCCCTGCAGCAGCATGTCCGTAGAGCGTTCCGCGAGCCCGCCGCCACCCGCCTTCACCGCCAACCTTCCTGATACTGCCACTCCCGCCCTTACCCATGGGCCCCGCCGGGCCACCAGAATCCATGAAACCCGCCGGTCTTCGGGCGCGCCACGTCCAACGTGGTTCGAAGGTGTCAGCCGGCGCGGCGGAGGTCGCAGGACTTGCGCCTTTTCAAGAATGCCTCATCGGAGAACTCGCGCTCGAGGGCAAGGCGCAAGCTGCGCATCATCCGGTATTGGCAGAGGCGGCGCCCGCGGGCACGCCGCAAATGAACCAAAAGTGCGATGTCGGCGATCGCCAGCAGTGCGAAAACCGCGCTGTCCACGAAGTTCATGTGTACATTTCATCACTGGCCGTCATTCAATCCTAGAACCGCCAGTAACGGGGTCGTATCAGGACTTTTGCCCGATTTCCAGCCGCAATCACACGAAAAGTACTACCGGTTGTGTTGTCTGCCTTGGCGGTGATATGCTGCCGCGGAGACAGTTTTAGGACAATCAGGAGGGGGAATGACCACTCTGCGTTTCTGGACAGGGGCTATTTGCGCGCTGACGGTTGCGGCATGCGCCGGCCGCGCTCAGGGCAATGTGCCGCACTCGCGGGTCGATCTCGAAATGATGACGTGGCCGGAATTGAAGCAGGCGATGCAGTCCGGAAAGACTACGGCTCTGGTCTACAACGGCGGTACCGAAACGCGCGGGCCCCAAAACGTGAATGGCGGCCACACCCTGATGGCACACGCCACCGTGATTGCGATCGCCGGGAAACTGGGCAACGCCATCGCCGCTCCGGTGCTTCCGTTTTCGCCCAATAATGCCAACTCGAACCTCCCGGGCACCATCGGGCTGACCGCGCCGATTTTCGCAGAGGTGAACGAGCGCGTTGCCGAGCAGCTAATCGCCAACGGCTTCCAGAATGTGGTGCTGATGGGCGATCATGGGGGCGGGCAGAAGGAATTGGGAGAGGTGGCCAGGAGGTTGGACGCGAAGTACGCGGGGAAGGGCATTCGCGTGGTGTATTGCGACGAGGTGTACGAGAAGGCCAACGGCGATTTTGACCAATACCTCGCGGCCAACGGAATGCCTTTGAGTTCGCACGCCGGGATTCCGGACACTTCCGAAATGCTCTACCTCGGCGGAGACCTGGGTTGGGTTCGCAAGGACCTGATTGCGGCGGCGGTGGGCGATCCGGTCCGGAAGCCGGGCGAGGCGCGGGATTCGAACGCGAAACGCGTGAATAACGGGATTACGGGGGACGCGCGTCCCTCCACCGCGGCACTTGGCAAACGCATCTTCGATATGAAGGTGGAGTATGCGGTCAACCAGATCCATCGCCTTCTGGCCGAAGATAAAGCGACGGGAGGAAAGCAGTAGCTCCCGGTGATTCTCCGGATCGCCGATTTGACAAGGGCACCCCCTGCCCGGTAACCTAAAAGTTTGCATCCAGATAGCTTTGGAGACGTGTGTCAATGAGTACCGAGTTCCCATCTAAGAATGGCGTTCCCCGGCAGTGGCATGTCATCGACGCCCAGGACGTGGTCTTGGGCAAGCTCGCCAGTAAGGCGGCTATGCTGCTCATGGGGAAGAACAAACCGATCTACACGCCGTTCTTGGACGCCGGCGATCATGTGATCGTCATCAACGCCGATAAGGTACGCCTTACCGGCCGTAAAGAAGAAAGCAAAGTCTATCGTCATTTCACCGGCTATCCCGGTGGACTGGTGGAGACGCATATCAAGCGGGTGCGGGCCGAGCGCCCGATTCGCATCGTGGAAGACGCCATTTTCGGCATGCTTCCCAAGACCAAGCTTGGTAAACAGATGTACCGGAAGCTCAAAGTGTACGCGGGCAACCGGCATCCCCACGCGGCGCAGAAACCGGCCGCGCTGGTAATACCGCGGAAGGTAGAAGCGTAGTGGCAGCGACGATGGTTCAATATCTGGGAACGGGCCGGCGTAAGAGTTCGGTGGCCCGTGTGTTCTTACGGCCCGGCAAGGGCGAGATCAAGATCAACGACCGCGCGTTCGAGAATTACTTTCCCACGGAGAGTTCGCGGGCCAT
Source organism: Bryobacteraceae bacterium (assembly GCA_035501495.1). GTDB lineage: Bacteria > Acidobacteriota > Terriglobia > Bryobacterales > Bryobacteraceae > JAIQFL01. The sequence goes on from DATJWB010000033.1 coordinate 7,649, forward strand.
GGTCCGGCAGGCTTTGGCGGCCACCGAAACCATGGACAAGTTCGATCTGCTGATTCTCGCCGATGGCGGCGGTGTCATCGGCCAGGCGGGTGCAGCCCGTTTGGGGATTGCCCGGGCATTGGTGGAGTTCAATGCGGAACTGCGGCCGAAACTCAAGAAGCTCGGCTTCCTGACCCGCGACCCGCGCAAGCACGAACGCAAGAAGTACGGCCAGAAGGGTGCTCGCAAGCGGTTCCAGTTCTCCAAACGTTAGTTCTCCGTGGGGGCTGGGTTGCCCGGTCCCTGCTCGTCCTTTACAACAGTCTTCCGTTCCGATTCCGCGGCACAAATTTCGCTTTGGGCCGTGCAGCGGCGGCGGAACAGGGTAGTGGAAGGCTCTCACCGGGGAGGTTCGCCCCTCTCTAACCTTTCAGGAGGTAGTTTTTTGCCGGCAATATCCATGAAGGAATTGCTCGAAGCTGGCGTTCACTTTGGGCACCAGACCAAGCGCTGGAATCCGAAGATGAAGGAGTATATCTTCGGCGAACGCAATGGAATCTATATCATCGACCTTCAGAAGACTCTGAAGATGTTCAAAGACGCCGCCCGGTTCGTGGGCGAGATGGCCGCGCAAGGCAAGACAGTGCTCTTCGTGGGCACCAAGCGGCAGGCACAGGAAGCCATCGCGGAAGAGGCCAAGCGCTGCCTCATGTACTACGTGAATCAGCGCTGGTTGGGCGGGCTGCTCACCAACATGATGACGGTGCAGAAGTCCATCAAGCGGCTCAAGGAACTGGAGGGCATGGCATCGGTGGAAGGCGGCTATGCGGGCCGCCCCAAAAAGGAAGTCATCCGTCTGGAGCGGGAGCGCAAGCACCTGGAGCAGAACCTGGCGGGCATTAAGGACATGCCGGGTCTTCCCGACGTGCTGTTCGTGATCGATTCGAACAAGGAAGCCATCGCCGTGAAAGAGGCGCGCCGGTTGGGAATCCCCGTGGTCGCCATCGTGGATACCAATTGCGATCCCGATGAGGTGGATTATGTGATTCCCGGCAATGATGACGCCTTACGCGCCATCCGCCTGTTCGCGAGCAAGATCGCCGACGCGGTGGTCGAGGGCCGCTCCCTGGCGACCGAACAGGACTTCACTGCCGACAAGATCGTTCAGGACGAAACTCCGGTGGAGGAAGGCATGATGGAGTACACCGAATACGTGGACCCCAAGTATGCCGAGAAGATCATGGCGGAGAGCCTGAGCCTGGAAGACGAACCTTCCCAGGCGTCGCCGCGTAAGGGCCCCGCGTCGGAGACCGGAGAGCCTGTCCGCGAACCGGCGGTTACAGAGAGCGGCCACTAAAGAATCAGCCGCGGATGCATGCAGATTCACGCAGAAAGATCCCAGAAATGATTTGCGTTCATCGGCGTTCCTCCGCGGCCCGAAATCTTCTTTCAGGAATAAGACTATGGCGGAAATCACCGCAGCATTGGTAAAACAGCTCCGCGAGCGCACCGGCGCGGGGATGATGGAGTGCAAGAGCGCCCTGGTGGAAGCCAACGGCGATTTGGCGGAAGGAGAAGTGGTACTGCGCAAGCGCGGGATTGCCTCGGCGCACAAGAAGGCTTCGCGTGTCACCAAGCAGGGCCTGATCGGCAGTTATATCCATCACGGCGGGCAACTCGGCGTCCTGCTGGAAGTCAACTGCGAATCGGACTTCGTGGCGCGGACGGACGATTTCCAGGAACTGGTCCAGGATCTCGCGATGCACATTGCGGCCACCGACCCGCGCTTCATCCGCAAGGAAGACGTCACCGCCGGCGTGCTCGAAAAGGAGCGCGAAATCCAGCGGGCCCGCGCCCTGGCGGAAGGCAAGCCCGAGAAGATGGTGGACAAGATTGTCGAGGGGCGGCTCAACAAGTTCTACGAGGAGATCTGCCTGCTCGAGCAGCCCTTCGTCAAAGAAGCCACGCTGACGGTGGGCCAGTTGGTGAAGACCAAGATCGCCAAGCTGGGCGAGAACATCACCATCGCGCGGTTCATGCGGTTCAAGGTGGGCGACTCCCAGGCCGCCGAACCGGCCTCCGCGGCCGAACCGGTCGCACAGTAATGCCCGGCTACCAGCGCATCCTCTTGAAGCTCAGCGGGGAAGCTCTGGCCGGGGGCGCTTCTTTCGGAATCGACGCCGGGCGCGTCAAAGACCTTGCCCGCGAAATCGCGGACGTTTCGGCGGCAGGTGTGCAGGTGGGGCTCGTGGTCGGAGGCGGCAACATCTTTCGCGGTGTGGCCGCCGCGGCCCAGAAGATGGATCGCGTGACCGCCGACCACATGGGCATGCTGGCCACGGTGATCAATTCCCTGGCGCTTTCCGACGCTCTGGAGCAGATGGGCATCGCCACGCGGGTGATGAGCGCGATCGAGATGCACCAGGTGGCCGAGCCGTACATCCGGCGCCGCGCCATCCGACACCTGGAGAAGGGGCGGATCGTCATCTTCGCCGCCGGCACCTCCAATCCTTACTTCTCGACCGACACCGCCGCCACCCTGCGGGCGCTCGAGATCAAGGCCGACGTGATTGCCAAAGCCACCAGGGTGGACGGCGTTTTCAATAAAGATCCGCTCAAATTCGCGGACGCGGTGCGGTATTCGGAGATCACCTACATCGAGGTTCTGTCGCAGGCCCTGGGGGTCATGGACGCCACTTCGATCGCCATGTGCCGCGACAACAAGCTGCCGATTATTGTTTTCAATTTGAATACAACAGGCAATATAATGCGTATGTCGATGGGTGAGGCCATCGGCACCGTGATCCATTAGAAAGCCGCTTTTTGGAGACACTGCGCTTATGAAGACCGAATCACAAGCAGCACCCAGCGGTCCAACGTTCAACTCGATCAAGGATGTGGAAGCCAGCTTGAAAGCCCGGATGGAAAAGGCCCTGACCGATCTGCAGCACGAAATGGCCGCCATCCGCACGGGCCGTGCTTCCCTGGGGATTCTTGATCATATCCGCGTCGATTATTATGGGACGCCGACCCCATTGAACCAGGTTGCGAACCTGCACGTTCCGGAACCTGCGCTCATCACCATCCAGCCCTGGGACGTCTCGCAGATCGGCGCCATCGAAAAGGCCATCCGGATATCGGACCTCGGCCTCAATCCGTCCAACGACGGGAAGATCATCCGGCTGCCGATTCCCCCGTTGACGGAGGAGCGCCGCAAAGAGTTCGTCAAGAAGCTGCATGCCGCCGCCGAGCACCATCGCGTGTCGGTGCGCAACATCCGGCGGGACGGCAACGAGGCGGTGAAGAAGCTCCTGAAGGACAAGAAGATCACCGAAGACGACGACAAGCGGGCGCACGACGAAATCCAGAAGATGACGGATGCCTGCATGCAGAAGATCGACCAGGCGGCCAGGACGAAAGAAAAAGAAATCATGGAGATCCGGTAGGGCCGGGCATGCCCGACCCCCGCACCTGCTGGTACAGAGTCCGCGTGCCGGCTTCCAGCGCAAACCTGGGACCGGGGTTCGACGCCCTGGGCTTGGCCCTCGGCGTTTATTTGACCTGTCGTTTCCGCCCCAGCGGGGCGCTGTCGATCCGAGCGGAAGGGCGCGATGCGGCGCAGATCCCCACCGGGCCTGACAACCTCATCTGGCAGACCACCCTGGCGGTGGGAACCAGCCTGGGAATGGAGGTGCCGCCGATCGAACTCGAGATCTCCAATGACATTCCCATCGCCAAGGGGATGGGATCGAGCGCGGCGGCGCTGACCGCCGGTGTGGTGATCGCGGATCATCTTCTGGAACTGCGCTGGAAGCCGCTGCGCATTCTGGACGAGGCCGCCCGCCTGGAAGGTCATCCCGATAACGTGGCGCCGTGCACGCTCGGCTCGATCGTGGCCAGCGCCATCGATTCGGGCGGGGTCACGCGCTCCATTCGCCTGGACTTGCCGAAGCGTTTCGGCATCGGCGTGGTGGTTCCGGACTTCGATTTGCCGACCACGCTGGCGCGTTCGGTATTGCCCGATTCCTACTCCCGCCGCGACGCCGTGTTCAATGTGCAGCGGGCCTCGCTGCTGATCGCGGCGCTGGCGACGGGTTCCACGTGGGCATTTCCGGCGGCGCTCGAAGACCGCTTCCATCAGCCCTACCGCGTGCCGCTGGTTCCGGGCCTCGACGAGATTCTGAAACTGCGCGCGCCCGGGCTGCTGGGCTGCGTGTTGAGCGGCGCGGGACCTTCGATCCTGGTTTTCTACGAGCAGGGGTACGACGGAGTCTGCGACCTGGTGCGGCAGATTTTCCGGCTCAACGGGCATGATTCCGAGACGCTGTTCGCGCATATCGCCGACCACGGCTTCGAGCTGACCGCCGAGAACAGGAGCACGGCATAACGAAGGGTCGATCTGGCAGCCTCGAAAACCCTTCGCCCCAACCGGCGCCGTGCAAGCCCGACAAGCGTCCCGATGAGTCGGGACGCGGCAGGCAGGAGTGCCCGCGCCACAAGTCTTTACACGCCTAGCCTGGCGCGGCGGACCAGTTCTCCGAGAGTCTGATTGCTGGCGGGCTGGTAGTCCTTGAGCGGGAGGATGCGCTCGTGAATGGCGTCCAGGAACCACGCGGGCTGCGGGAAAAATAGCGCTTCCAGTTCGGCGGCGGGGGTGATCCAGTTGCGCGAACCGATCACGACCGGCGGCGCATCCAGATCGTCGAAGCAGAGTTGCGTCAGATTCGTTGCCACGGTATGCATTACGGAGCCGCGCTCCACGGCGTCCGACGCCAGCAATACCTTCCCGGTCTTGCGCACCGATTCCACCAGCGGATCGTAGTTCAGGGGATTGATCGTCCGCAGATCGATCACTTCCGCCGACAGTCCAAATCGCGTGCGTAGTTCATCCGCCGCGGCGATGGCGGTATACAGCGCCGGTCCCAGGGTGATCACCGTCAGGTCTTTGCCTTTGCGCTTGACCGATGGCTCGGACAGAGCGATTTCGTAATAGCCCTCGGGAACGCCCTCTTCCGCGAACAGCTCGCCGTAATCGTAGATCTTCTGGCTCTCGAAAAAGACCACCGGGTCGGTGCCGGCGAGCGCGGCGTTCATCATGCCCTTGGCATCGTAGGGAGTCACGGGATAGACCACTTTCAAGCCCGGGACATGGTGCACGAGCGCCGTCCAGTCTTGCGAATGCTGCGCTCCGTACTTCGCGCCCACGGAGATGCGCAGCACTACGGGCATAGCCAGTTGTCCGGCCGACATCGCCTGCCATTTGGAAAGCTGATTGAAGATTTCGTCTCCGGCCCGGCCCATGAAATCGGCATACATCAACTCCGCGACCACGCGGCCGCCGGCAAGGCCGTAGCCGACCGCCGCGCCCACAATCGCGGCTTCCGAAATCGAGGTGTTGAAGAGGCGATGGTACGGCAGCGCCTCGGTCAGGCCCCGATACACCGCGAAGGCGCCGCCCCAATCGCGGTTCTCCTCGCCGAATGCGATCATCGTGGGGTCGATCCTGAAGCGATGCAGCATGGCTTCGAAGATGCCGTCGCGGATGTTGTACGCCTTCATCTTCGGCACGGGCTTGCCGCCCTCGGTGGGTGTGCGGACCTTCCCGCGAATCTGCTGGACGCGCGGATTGTCCTTCACATCGTGCAGGAGTTCGGGCGGGCGCGAATCGAACTTCTCGACGCGACGATTGGAGAACATCACGGACCCGACCAGGTCGGAGTCCACCGTGATGCGCGGGCTGGTCTTCAGGTCGGCGGCATGTTGGAACATCTCGAAGACAGTGGTTTCGACGGTCGCTCTCAGGGCGTCGAGCGTGTCCGCGGTGATGGCTGCGCTCCCATTCCCACTCGCGTCCACGTGCTCGATCAGTTTCTGGCGGAAGGCGCGGATCGAGTCGGCCTGTTGCCAGCGCTCGATCTCTTCCTTCGAGCGATAGCTCGAAGCATCCGAGGGCGAGTGGCCGCTGATGCGGTAGGTGACGGTATCGAGCAGCACGGGGCCGCGGCCTTCGAGCAGCACCTGCTTCTTGCGCCGGAAGGCGTCGATCACCGGCAGCGGGTCGTATCCGTTGATCCGCTCGGCGTGCATCTGCTCGGGATTGACGCCGGCGCCGATGCGGACGGTCTGCTCCACTCCCATGGTCTCCCCGAACGGCTGGCCGCCCATCCCGTAAAAATTGTTCATGCAGTTGAAAATGATCGGCAGCCCGCCCCCGAGCGATTCATCCCACAGTTTGCGGTACTGGTCCATCGCCGCGATGGTGATGCCTTCCCACACCGGACCGCAGCCGAAGGAAGCGTCGCCGATGTTCGCCACCACGATCCCCGGCTTGCGATTGACGCGCTTGAAGAGTGCCGCGCCAGGCGCGATGGAGCCCGAGCCGCCCACAATGGCGTTGTTCGGATAGATGCCGAAGGGCGCGAAAAACGCGTGCATCGAACCGCCGAGCCCGCGATTGAAGCCCGTCTCTCGCGCGAAGATCTCCCCGTACGCGCCGAAGACGAAGAACCGCAGCGCCAGCACTTTCACGTCGCCCCGGAAACCACGTTCGACCGGTCGCAGGATCGCGCCATCGCGGTAGGATTCCATGATCGACATCAACTGTTGGTCGCCTAGCTGGCGGATGGCGGAGAAGCCTTTTGCCAGGATTTCACCGTGACTGCGATGCGAGCCGAAGATCTGGTCGTCGGGGGTGAGCGCGAAGGCCATCCCCACCGCCGCGGCTTCCTGCCCGATCGAGAGGTGCGCGGGACCGGCGTGATTGTAGGAGACGCCCTTGTAGACGCCCTTGGTCTTGATCTCGTTGAGGATCGATTCGAATTCGCGAATCGCGCACATGTCCTGCCAGATATTCAGGAAATCGAGGGGAGAGAACGCCGCGCGCTCCTCTTCCCAACTCTTGCGATACGCATTCACCTGGATGTCGTGAAAGTGAATGGTCTCGCTGGCAAAGACTTTTTCCGGTTCTATGACAATCGACTTAGGCATGCCGCCTGGCTCCTGACTGTTCCTGGTGATCCATGGCACCGGCCTCGGCCGCATGGGGCGCGGCGCGATCGATGGCTTCCCGCAAGGCTTCGGACACCGTGGGGTGCGGGAAGATGATGCGGCTCGCGTCCGTGAGGCTCATTCCCGATTCCACCATGGCGGCCGCCGCGACGATGAATTCGCTCGACGCATCGCCCACCGCGTGAACGCCGAGGATCTCCCCGTAGCGTGCGCCCGCCAACACTTTCACCATGCCGGTCTCGCCCTCACTCTCCACCACGAACCGCCCCGCCACCGCCATGGGCACCACCGACTTCCGGTATTCCGTTCCCTCCGCCTGCAGTTCCTCTTCGGTCTTTCCTACCGATGAGACCTCGGGGTGCGTATAGATGACGGCTGGGATGGCGCCGTAGCGAATGCGGTCCTTGATCCCGAACATGTTGTTCACCGCGACGATGCCTTCGCGAGTGGCGGCGTGCGCCAGCATGCGCCTGCCGGTGACGTCGCCGCATGCCCAGATTCCGGGGATGTTCGTCTTGCCCTGGTCGGAGGCGCGAATGCCTTTCGGGCCGAAGTCGATGCCGACATCCTCGAGTCCCAAATCCTGCACTACCGGCGCGCGCCCTGTAGCATTCAGAATGTAATCGGCCGAGGCGCTCGCTTGGGCCCCGTCCGCCACGGCGAAGCGCAGGCTGTTCCCCTCGATTGCGAGCACGCGGCACGACAGGTGGAAGTCGATGCCCTTTCGCTTGAGGACCTGGAGGAGGAGTCCGGAAATCTGGTGGTCGCAACCTGCGGCGATCTGCGGCAGCATCTCGTAGACGCTGACCTGCGATCCCGCCTCGCGGAAGAAGCATGCGAACTCCAGACCGATGTAGCCGCCGCCGATGATGGCGATTCTCTCGGGCACGTGGGTCAGGGCGAAGACGGTGTTCGAATCCAGTACGCGCTCCGAGCGAATCCCGGGAATGGGAGGGACTGCCGGCCGCGAGCCGGTCGCAATCAAAATGTTCCGCGCCTGGTAGTGTTCGCCGCCCACTGCGACCACGCCTCGGGATACAAGCCGCGCATGGCCGGCGATGGTTTCCACTCCGGCGCGTTTGAGCATCCCCTGGACGCCCCTGGCCAGCGTCCCTACCACGCGATTCTTCCGGTCCACCACCGCCGGCATATCGAACGCGAACGATTCCGCGCGGATGCCGTACGCCGCAGCCTCGCCGAATTCCTGGAACAGCTTGGAGGAGCGCAGGAACGTTTTGGCCGGGATGCATCCCGCATGCAGACAAATTCCGCCGACGCGCTCCTTTTCGACCAGCGCCACCTTCTTGCCCATGCGCGCGGCGTGAGCGGCGGCTTCGTATCCGCCCGGACCGGCGCCGATCACGATCAGATCGTGCATAGCCGCTCCACGCTCTCGATCTTCTCCTTCACCACCTGGAGGAAACGGGCACCGGGGGCGCCGTCGATCACCTGGTGGTCGCAGGTGAGCGACAGTCCGATGGCGTCCATGAACTCCAGCTTGCCTTGTCTGCGGACCGGCTTTACCTGGACGGCGCTCACTCCCAGAATGGCCACCTGCGGCGGGTTGAGCAGCGGCGTGAACGATTCGATGCCCAGGTTGCCGAGGTTGCTGATGGTGAAGGTTCCGCCCGACAAGTAGTCGGGCGAGATGGTGCCCTGCACCGCCTGCGAGGTCAGCGCCTTCATGGCTGTTGCGAGGTCGCCGATGGGCATCGTGTGGGCGTTGCGGACTACCGGGACCAGCAGTCCGCGAGGTGTATCGCAGGCGAAGCCGATGTGGACCTCCGAATGGGTGTGAATGCGGCCTTCGATGTACTCGGCGTTGAGCGCGGGCACGTCGAGCAGGGCGCGGATGGTGCAGAACGTCACGAGGTCGTTGAGGTTGATGTCGGGCACGCCGGTAGAAGCCTTGATGCGGGCGCGGAGGATGAGAAGTCCCGCCGCATCGGCCGAGGCGTTCAAGGTGTACTGCGCGGTGCTGGAGAGCGACTCCCGCATGCGCCTCGCGATTTTGTCGCGGATCGTAGACGTGGCGCGGGCACTCGTGCCTGCCGCGTCCCGGCTCATCGGGACGCTTTTTTTCGCCGGGACCGCAGGCAACTGGGATTTTGCAGACCGAATCGCTCCCGCCGGCGCATAATACAGCGCGCGCAGATCCTCTTCCATCACCCTGCCGCCAGGTCCGGACCCGCTCACGGCCGCCGGATAGAATCGATGCTCTTCGGCGAAACGGCGGGCTCGCGGACTGAAGGCACCTGCTTCCGATCGCGATGCCGGAGCGGCCACGGGCGACGCAACCGCAGGAACAGCCGCAGCGGCCGGCGTATTCACCTTGGCCGCCGGTGCCGCGCTCACCGAAGGCTCCTCGCCCGTCCATTTCTCGCCAGGCTCCCCGATTACGAAAAGCGTGGTGAACACCGGAACCAGCGCTCCCTGCTCGAAGAAGGTCTCGATAACCGTGCCGTTAACCGGCGCGGTCACCTCGAACGTAGCCTTGTCGGTCTCGATCTCGGCCACCACATCGCCGGCCGCGACCGCATCTCCTCTGCCCTTCACCCACCGGCTGACGAGGCACTCCTCCACCGTGTTGCCGAGCTTCGGGACCTCCACCGGCGTGGCCATTTACCGGAAGTTCTCCATCAGCTTCCAGCCCACTTCGCTGAACTGGCTGAGAGTTCGCTGGGTGGCGCCGAAACCGATGAACTCGCTGGGCGGCATGCCGTCGGGCTCATAGGCGCGTTCGAATTCGGGCAACCGGCAAAGCCGCTCCACCACTTCGGCGGCGATCGGTTCGTGGATGCGTTCCTCGCGCGGATAGTCCTGGGTGACGAAGGGCTCCTGCCAGGAGGGGTGGATCGACATGATCAGGTCGGCGCCGGCAAGTTCGGTCAGATGATATGCGCCGCGCAGGGCTGCGACCAACAGCACCGCCTCGTAGCCTCGTTCCTGGTAGATCTGATAGGAGCGTTTGGCAACGGCCAGGCCCGACTGCCGGATGTCGGCTTCGCTGATCACCGCCTGGTTGTCGTGCGCCACGTCGCGCAGGTAGTCGTCCAGGCGGCCGATCATGAGCACGGCGAAACATTTCCCCGGATCCACGTTCTTCTCCCTGGCGCGCGCGATTCCGGCGCGATGCCGCTCCGCGATGGCGACGGCTTGCGGCACGGTGAAGCTGACGGTGAGGGTGGCCGTGATTCCCTCGGCGGCACAGTCCTCGAGCACGTCGAGCCCGGCGAGCGTGGCAGGCAGCTTCACGGCAATGTTGGGCGCCCAGGCGTGCAGACGCTTCGCCATGGCATACATGCAATCGCGGTCGCCGGCGTGCAACGGGTTCACCTGGGCGCAGACGAATCCCGACCGGCCGCCGCTGGCCTGGTGTTCCGGGAGCAACTTCGCGGCCGCCCCGGTTACCGCGATTTGCATGAGGGCTTCCGCCTTCGATTCGGCGGGCAGTTTGCGTGCGAGCACCTCATCGATGGCAGCGCTCCACATTTCGCGATCTTTGTTCAGCGCGATGTTCGACAGAAACGGGTTGGTGGTGACCCCGACCGCGCCGCGCTTGAGGCCGAGGTCCAATTCGGCCTGCTCCGCGGAGTCGTGCCACCACCGGGTGCGGGTATGCTGGATGACCCAGTCGAGATAGGTTTGGCTCACGATTTCATTTCCTCGAAACTACTATTCTGACAAACTTCGGACGGTTGATTTCCGTCTCGGCTATCGGAAAGTAGCAGTATAACTGGCTGCACGGCGCTATTCGTTGCGGAGCGCCACGATCGGGTCCACGCGCGAAGCGCGGCGCGCGGGCAGCCAGGCCGCGACCAGAGCAATCGCCAGCAAGGTCGCCGAGGCACACGCGAACGCCGCGAAGTCGATTGTGCCGATGCCGAACAGCAGGTGCGACATGGCGCGCGCAGCAGCGAGCGCCGCCATAGCGCCGATTGCCAGGCCGGCCAGTGTGAGGCGCAGGCCGTCGGCCATCACCAGCCGCTGGACTTGTCCGGGAGTCGCTCCCAGTGCGAACCGCAGCCCCAGTTCCGAAGTGCGCTGCGTGATGCCGTGCGAGAGAACCCCGTACAGTCCGACCACCGCCAGGGCGAGCGCGAGAATGGCAAACGCCGACAAAAGCACCACTGCAAATCTACGAGTGGCAAGAGAGCCGGAGACCACCTGTTCCATGGTGCGAATGCCGAATACCGGGACGTCGCGATCCACCGACCAGATGGCATCGCGGACCTGGAACGCGAGAGCCGCCGGATTTTCCGTCCGCGTGCGCAGGATGAAGACCGCATTTGTGGTGGCGCCGCTTTCGATCTGATAAACGGAATCGTAGATGGTGGGCCCCACCGAGGACTCCAACGCCCCGATGTGGACATCGCCCACCACGCCGATAATGGTCAGCAAGCGCCCGCCCCAGACGATGCGGTGCCCGATCGGGTCGCCGTGCGGCCACAAATGGCGGCTCATGGAATCGTTGATCAGGGCCGAAAGCGGCGCACCCGGCTGGTCCTGGCTGTCGAAGGTGCGGCCGCGGAGCAGAGGAATGCCCATTGCCGCGAAATAATCGCCGCTGACCAGGGCGTTGTCCGCCCAACGGGCTGAACGGATATCTTCGCCTTCCAGGATGAACCCGATTTGCCGGTCGTCGGCGAGCGGGATGTGGGTGGTCAGGGCCACCGAGGCCACGCCGGGCAAGGCCGACAGGCGGTCCGTCATCAGGCGTTCAGCCGCGTGGCGGCGGTCGGCGGATGAATATCGCTGGCGATTGAAGGTAGTGCGCGCGATCAGCACGCCGCGCGGAGAGAAGCCGGCAGGCACCCGGAGCACTTCGATGAGGCTATGAATCAGCAGCCCCGCACCTACCAGCAGGACTACCGCACTGGCGGCTTCCAAAACCACCAGCGCGCCGCGCAGACGATGTTGCTCGCGCGAAGTGCCGGTGCGGCCTCCCTGCTTGAGCGCCACTCCGATATCCGGGCGTACCCAATTCAGGGCCGGCGCCAGGCTGCTGGCGATACCGGTGATCCCCGAGACTCCCACCAGAAATGCCAACGCCGTCCGATCGATGTGCACCTGCGCCAGGCCGGCGATGAACGAAGGCCAGAGGTTTGCCACCAGCGAGATGATCGCTTGTGCCAGCCCACATCCGAGGACGGCGCCCACGGCCGTAAGCAGAAGGCCTTCGGAGAGCATCTGCACAACAAGGCGGCCGGCGCCTGCGCCGAGCGCGTTCCGCACGGCCATCTCGCGCCCGCGGGCGGCGGCACGGGCCAACAGCAGGTTCGTCACGTTGGCGCAGGCAGTGAACAGGACCAGAAGGACAGCTCCGGCGAGCGTCAGCAGTGCCGGGCGGATGCGCGCCGCGCTCTCGGCTCCCGGCAGATCGAGATTCACCTGGAGAACCAGATTGCCGGTGTAGATCTCGGGGTGCTCGCGCTGGAAGCCGTCGGCTACGCGCTCGACGTCCTGCTCCGCAAGGGCGGGAGTAATGCCCGGATTGAGGCGTGCGACGATGCGCACCGGAAACTCCGCGGCGCGATCCTGAATCTCTTTGGCAGTGAATGCCATCGGTACCCAAAACGCCGGTGCTTCCCCAATGCTGGCCGCGGTGAAAGGGAACTCGAACCCGGGCGGCATGATGCCGATGACCGTGTACGGCTTTTCGTTGAGGCGGACAACCGCGCCGACGGTTTGCGGGCTGCCTCCGAAGTGCCGCTGCCAGAAATCGAAATTCAGCACGAGGACGTTGTTGGCGCCGGGCCGATCCTCGTCCGCGGTGAACGTCCGGCCGGCGAAAGGTGCCACCCCCAGAGTGGAAAACAAGGTATGCGTGGCGCGCAGCGCCGGGACCTGTAGAGGCTCGCCGCCGCCAGTCAGGTCGTACACCTCGTCTTCATATCCGGCGACGGACGAGAACGCCCGGCTGCGATCGCGATAATCGAGGAACTCGCCGGGGCAGGCGCCGATGGTGGCGTCCGACTGCCGCGGAAAGCGCTGATGCAGGCTCACCAGCCGGCCGGGGTCGCGATAGTCCGGCCGGCGCAATAGCACGGCGTCGATGACGCTGAACACCGCGGTGTTCACCCCTATACCCAACGCCAGCGTGAGCACCGCAATCGCGGTGAAGCCGGGCGCCTTCCGCGCGGCACGGACGGCATACCGGAGATCCTGGGCGACTGTCTCGATCGCTGTCCATGTTCGCATTGGCCGCTACTCCTTCCTGGATTAGACGCTCCCGCCGGGAATGAGTGACGCGCGACGTCCTATCCGACAATACCCGCTGCGCGCAGGTCGTTAATCTGCTGCAGCGAATACCCGGCGGCGCCCAGGATCTCGTCGGTATGGGTTCGCCCGCGGGAGCAGGGCGAATCGGATTCGAACCGGAAATCGCTCATCTTCAATGGCGGCGCGAATTCGCGAAACGTTCCGGTCTCGTCGCACTCCGTCTCCCGCACCATTTCCCGGGCGCGGGCATGTTCGCCGGCGATGACCTCCTCCAATGTCAGCACCACGTTCACACAGCAGTCAACGCCGCGGAGTTCGCGCACCCAATGGTCGGAACTCTGCGCGCCGAAAATCGCCTGCAGTTCGGCGCGAACGCGCTCCGCCTCGTCGCCCGATACCATATGCTTGCTCTTCAGTTCGGGATGTCCGAGGGCGACGCAGAGCCGCTCCCAGAACTTCGCTTCCAGCGCTCCCACCGCAAGATACCGGCCGTCGGCGGCGCGGTAGTAGCCGTAGCAAGGCAGCGCGCCTGTGAGGATGTCTTCGCCGCGCGGAGCGGTTCGGCCCGACGCGCACAGGGCCGACAGCGCGAGCACGGAGTGGGCCATCAGGCTGTCTGTCATGGCGACATCCACATAGCGGCCCATGCCGCGAGCCTGAGCATCGACGAGGCCCGCGAGAATCCCCATCACGGCGGTGAGGCTCCCACCGAGCAGGTCGCCGATCTGGAGGTTGGGGATGGCCGGCGGCCCTCCGGAGGCGCCGATCTGGTCGGCCACGCCGGACGCTGCCATATAGTTAATGTCGTGCCCGGCATGCAGGCGGTCGGGGCCGCTCTGACCGTAGCCGGAGATGGAGCAGTAAACTACTCGCGGATTGATCTCGCGCATGGACTGGTAGCCGATGCCGAGGCGGTCGACGACGCCCGGTCGGAAGCCTTCGACGACGACGTCTGTCTGGCGGGCCAGGTGGAGAAACAGGTCGCGCCCCGCCGGGCGCGTGAGGTCGATTGCGAGGCCGCGTTTGTTCCGGTGCAGCATCCGGTGGAGCGCCTTCCGCGGGCCAGGGGGATCGGTTTCGGCAACGGGGCGGATGGCGATTACGTCCGCGCCCAGGTCGGCCAGGTGCAGGGTGGCCATGGGTCCCGGCAGAAGGCGCGAAAGATCGAGCACGCGGACATGCGCGAGCGGTTTCGGCCGCGCCGGGGCCGCCGGACTCATCTGGACGGAGCCTCGGCGGCGTTAGTCCACTGCCATCCGGCGAACATCTCGCGCAAACGGGACTTCTGGAATTTGCCGACGGACGTGCGCGGGATTTCGGAGACAAAGACGATCGAGTCCGGCATTTGCCACCGGTTGAACCTCTGGGCGAGGTGGGCGCGCAACTCTTCTGCGGTTGCCGTACGGCCCTCCTTCAGGACCACCGCCGCCAGGGGCCTCTCCACCCATTTGGGATGGGGAAGCGCAATCACCGCCGCTTCGCGTACGGAGGGATGTCCCATCAGGGCGTTCTCCAGATCGACCGAGCTGATCCACTCTCCGCCGGACTTGATCAGGTCTTTAGCACGGTCGGCAATCTTGATGTAACCTTCCGAATCGATGTTGACAATGTCGCCGGTGCGAAACCAGCCGTCGTCTGTCCAGCGCCCCTGCTGGTCGGGCAGATTGTAATAGCTCGAAGCGATCCAGGGACCGCGGACCTGTAGTTCGCCGAGCGTTTCGCCGTCCCACGCAACTTCGCGCTCTCCCACCATGGCGCGGAGTTCGACAAAGGGGGTGGCGAAGCCCTGCTTGGCGCGGATCGCCCATCTCGCGGCCTCCGGTTCGTCCGAGAGACCGCTCTTGACACAGCAGACGGTTCCGAGCGGGCTCATCTCGGTCATTCCCCAAGCCTGGCGGATTTCGATGCCATGGCGGTCGAATGCGCGGATCATGGATTCGGGAACAGCCGAACCGCCGCAGAGGACACGGAGCCTGGGCTGCAGTTTCCAGCGTCCGGGGTTCTGGTCGAGCAATTCCAGGATCGCCATCCATACGGTGGGCACCGCTCCGGAGCAAGTCACTTTTTCGAGTTCGAGCAGATCCAGCAGGCTGACCGCATCGAGATTCGGTCCTGGCAGCACCTGCCTCGCGCCCACCATGGCGGCAGCGAACGGGGTTCCCCATGCGTTGGCGTGGAACAGGGGGACAATCGGCAGGATGCAATCGGCCTGCGAAAGGTTGAAGGCATCGGGCAGCGCGGCGCAGAAGGAGTGGAGAACGATGGAGCGGTGCGTATACATCACGCCTTTGGGCACTCCCGTAGTCCCCGACGTGTAGCACATGGCCGCGGCTTCGTTTTCATCGAGGGCGGGAAGCGGATAGTCCGCGCTTCCAGAGCTCAGAAAGGACTCGTAGCTTTCGTATCCTGGGGGAACGGCCCGGCCCGCGGAGGGCACCACGACAACCCGCTGCACGCCGATCCTGCCGCGGAGTTTCTCGTAGAGCGGCAGCAGACATTCGTCTACCAGCAGAACGCGGTCGCAGGCGTGCTGGATGATGTACGTGAGTTCTTCGGGATGCAGGCGCAGGTTGAGAGTGTGGAGGACAAACCCGCCCGTGGGTATTCCGAGGTAGGCTTCGAGGTGCGAGACGTGATTCCACATGAGGGTGGCGATGCGGTCGCCGCGATCGAGTCCGGCGGCGGTCAACGCCGCGGCCAACGCTCGCGCTCGGCGGCAAACTTCCCCGTAGTTGGAACGGTGGATGCTCTTGTCCGCCAGGCGGGAGACGATCGGTACCGATCCAAAAAGCCGCTCGGCGCGCTCCAGGATGTGGGTCAGCGTCAGCGGAAACTGCATCATCGTGCCGAGCATTTGCTCTCCAGTAGATGACAGGATACACCAGCGGTGGCGCGGATGCGGTGGCGGGGCAGCCTGGAAACCACTTGCGGCCGCCGAGACTGTGGACACCCGGCAAGCGCCCCGTGAAGCAGGGCGCGGCAGACACGAATGTCCTCGCCGCGCCAACCATCCAAACCGGAGGTTTGACGCTCCGTCCTGCCTTCCGCAAACTCCGGCCGGGGTCGGTCCTGCTCATCGCAGTCGCGCTGATCTGCGCCGACCTCCTCCTCACACGCTAAACCACCGCTCGCGAGCAGGCTGTCGTGCGTCCGCGGATGGCCCAGTCCTTTCGACACATCGCGCCGGCATTGACGGCGCCGTTGGCGTACATCGCCTGCTGGAGCGCGCGTTCTTGGGGAGACGTGGCGGCTGGCCGATCGAGGAGTCAGGCGCGTTTTATTGACGTGCGCACCGCTGAAAACCGTCTGAGTCCGACGCTTTTCGCCCGTAACTCAATGAATCGAAAAGAGAGTACCCGTCGGAGTCCGACGGCCCCTCCCCGGGACGAGTTCAGGACCACATTGCGGGGCACCTTCACTTAGCCCGCCGCAATTGCAGAACCTCGCCTCCGCGAAGCCGCGCTACCTGCTCTGGGGATCCCGGTGGAACGTGCTGGCGCTAGTGCCCTCGCGAATCACAATCTCTCCGGGACCCTTGGGCTCGACCCTCAGCGTTTTCTCGGCCGGAGTTGGACGATCCCGGTACATCGGCTTTCGAGTAGGGTCCCTCGGCAGCGGATACCAGCTCTCCGTCTTCTGATGCAGCAGAAGCGTGTTGCCCTTGGTCTCGTAGGTGCCGTTGCAGATAACCACTCCGACGATAATCTGGCCGGAACCGGCGATGGTATATCGATAGGTGCCATCCGCCCCAAAGCGGTACCATTCCCCGCTGTAGCTGGACACCACGAAGCTTCCGTTGGCGGGATTCACCAGCTCGCCGTAATAACCCGTGGTGCTCCAGTCGCCGACAAGCGGGGAACCGCCCGAAGATGCGGTTGCGGCGGACGAGACGGCCGGCGGCGAGGATGGTATGGCCGAGGCCTGTCCACTGCCGTCGGAAACCGATCTCGCGACCCCGGTAATCAGCGCGGCGCCTCGCGCCAGGTCGGCCGCCGACGGGCTGCCGTAGCCCACCCACCAGGCTGCGCTGGGCTTCAAGACCACCACTCCAGTCCCGGTGTAGCTCTTGCCGGCGCTGTTGTATTTGACCGCGAAAGCAGCCGTGTCCTGGGCGGTGGTCAGATTCGTCATCTGAAAGGACGCGAGCGATTGCTGAAAACTGCGAGCGACCGCCTCGGCGTAGACAGAGGCTGATTTGGAAGGGTCGCGAGGCAGCCGAATGACAATAATCTCTTCGTCGCGGGCGGCATTCGCCAGCCGAACGTTATTCGCGCCGAATTTCGCCGTCCAGCCTTCCGGCTGCTGCAGCGATAGCGATCCATCGGGCGCGGACGAGCGGCTCCAGCGAACCTGATCCTGGGCCACAAGCAGGGAGAGTGACAGCAGTCCCGCAAGGTTGAGAAAAGCGATTGACGGTCGAATGGTTTCGGCCTCCTTCTGCCGGGCGCCCCTGCAGCAAAATACTGTACCACCATCTCGATACGGGGGAGCGGCAAGAGACACGTGAGCGAGGTTTTGCGGACTGGGATCCGCACCTTTCGCGGTTCGATTCGGGGGTTCGTTGAGGCTCGGCCTCTCTGTGTCGCCGGTCCGAGCAGATGGCGCCGCCGCCAAGAGGCTTCGATAAAGCTCTCGTCCGCCTTCATATCGACGTCACTGCGTGTGAAGTGCCTCCAGCGTTTGTCCAGAATCCAGAACGGGGCCATGCCCGGGATAATCGATATGGGACAAGGCGCCTCTCAGGTACCGCGCTTTGACTGCGAAGCCGGGAGCGATGGCGCAGCACCTCGGGCAGGCCCTTTATCGTACTTGACCGGGAACCGCGGGGTAGTTCGGATGGCGCGCGAAACGGCCTGCCATCCGAGGCCTTATCTCACTCCCCGGCAGCAGTTTTGGGAGCGAAGGATCTAAACTGGAGGTTTGACGCTCCAAAGTCCTACCTTCCGCAAACTCTTGCTGGGGTCGGTCCTGCTCATCGGAGTCGCGCTGCTTAGCGCCGACTTTCTTCTGACGCGCTACACAACCGCTCGCGAGCAGTCGGTCGCGCGACAGCAGATGGGCCAGTCTCTTCGATATATCGCGCCGGCATTGACGGCCGCACCGCCGGCGAACCTTCAGCAATGGGCCGAGGACACGGACGCGAAACTCAATGCGCGGGTCACCCTGATCGGCAGCGACGGCGTGGTGCTCGCGGATTCACGCCACGACCCCGAAACCATGGAGAACCACGGCACCCGCCCGGAGGTTCGCTCCGCACTCGCCGGACAATCGGGCTCCGACATTCGCCGCAGCGCCACTCTGGACGTGGACTTCAGCTATTACGCCGGGCTGGTGGACTTGCCTGGACGCCCCCACACTGTCCTCCGGCTGGCAATCCCGCTTGAGCAGGTCGGCGCTTCTATCGCCGCGGTGCGCCGCCTCATTCTGCGGGCATCGGCATTCGCGGCACTGATTGCGCTGGTGATCGCCTATCTGATCGCGCGCTCCGTTGCCGGGCGCATCCGCAGGATTCAGAGATACGCGGCGCAGTTGGAGAATGCCGACTACTCGGAAACCCTGGCCGCGGAATCGGACGATGAACTCGGCTCGGTAGCGGTTTCCCTCCGCACCATGGCGGAGCATTTCCGGGAGATGCTCGCCCGTCTGGCGCAAGAGTCCGTGCAGCGGGAAGCGATCCTGAGCAGCATGGTGGAAGGCGTGCTGGCGGTAGAACCGGATCTCCGCATTACATTTTACAACGAGGCCTTCGCTCGCTCCGTTCACGCTCCCCAGCAGGCGCCGATCGGACACTCCATGCTCCACGTGGTCCGCGATCCGGCGTTGCGCGCGCTGCTTTCGCAGGTGATCGCCAGCCGAGCGCCGGCCCGCGAACGGCTTGAACCGATCCACGCCGACGGCCGGATTTTCGATGTGCAGGCCGCCCCGTTGAAAGGCCCCGGTGGCACAGGCGCGATTGCGACTTTCCACGACATCACCGAACTCGAACGTCTGGAACGGGTGCGCAGGGACTTCGTCGCCAATATCTCCCACGAACTGCGCACGCCGCTGGCCGCCATCCACGGGTTCACCGAAACCCTGCTGAACGGCGCCCTGGAGGATCCGAACAACAATCGACGGTTTCTGGACATCATTGCATCGCACACGGAACGACTGACCAACCTCGCCGCGGACCTCATGACGCTTTCGGAGATCGAGACCGAGAGGGCCGCGGCCCCGGCCGAAAGAGTGTCGGCCATCGAACTGGCGGAAAGCGCTCTTTGCATGACGGCGCCGCTGGCGAAAGAGCACGACGTACACGCCTTTCTGGGCGAGGTCGAAGACGTTTACGTGGCCGGCCAGAGGGCGCGCCTGGAGCGGGCCATCGCCAACCTGTTGTTCAATGGAATCCACTACAACCGGCCCGGCGGAGAGGTCCGGGTAGACGTGCAGAGTGCCGCCGCGGCGGTCCGGATCTCCGTCACGGATAACGGCATCGGCATCGCACCCAAGGACCTGCCGCGCATCTTCGAGCGCTTCTACCGGGTGGACCAGGCGCGCTCGCCGCAAACCGGCGGGACCGGGCTCGGACTCGCCATCGTCCGCAAAACCGTCGAGCGCGCGGGAGGGTCAGTCACCGTAGAAAGCCGTCTGGGCAAGGGCTCTGTCTTTACCGTCATTCTCCCCGCTGGGTAGAGCAGGGCGGTTCCCGACAGACTTGCCGGAAATATTACAAACCGATTACGATGGAGTTCCCGGTTTCTTCGTATGCACCCGACAACGTTATGAATCTGCTCCCGCGGGACGACAAGTTCTACTCGTTTTTTCTGAAACAGGTCGAGATCATTTCGCAGGCGGCTCATGTGCTGCTCGAAGGCGTGCGCGTCGGAAACGCGCGGATGGCGGGCGCGGCCACCGAAATCAGCGTGCTGGAACATCGTGGAGATGAAGTCATCCACGGCATCTTCACCCGTCTCAATCAGACCTTCATCACGCCGCTCGACCCAGAGGACATCCACGCGGTATCCAGCGCGCTGGACAATGTGCTGGACGGTATCGAGGACACCGCTCACCGCCTGGTATCGTACGAGATCGATCCCGTACCGCGCGACATGGTGGAGTTGGCCACGATCGTGAATTCCTGCGCCATCGCAGGGAAGAAGGCGTTTGAAGCGCTGGCGCAGAAAGGGCCCATTCTGGAACACTGCATCGAAATCAACCGGCTGGAGAACGAGGCGGACCTGATCAGCCGGAGTGCTGTAGCCGACCTCTTCCACAAACAGAAGGACCCCATCACCTTGATCAAACTGAAAGAAGTCTACGAGTTCTTCGAAAACACCATCGACCGCTTCGAGGATGTCGCCGACGTGCTCCAAAACGTCGTCGTCAAGAACGGCTGAACCATGTCCGTCCTCAGCCTCGCCGTGTTCATTATCGCGATCGCACTGATCTTCGATTACATCAACGGCTTTCACGACGCGGCGAACTCCATCGCCACCATCGTGGCAACCCGGGTACTGACGCCGCTTCAGGCCGTGGTGTGGGCCGCCTTCTTCAATTTCGTCGCGGTGTTTGTGTTTGGCACGGCAGTGGCGAAGACGATCGGTAAAGGGTTCGTGGATCTGACGCTGATCACGCCGCCAGTGATTCTCTGCGGCCTCGCGGGAGCGATTATCTGGGACGTCCTGACCTGGTGGCTGGGCCTGCCGACCAGTTCCTCGCACGCATTGATCGGCGGCTATGCCGGGGCCGCCATGGCGCGAGCGGGAAGCCTGCGCGGTTTTCCCCACAGCCTCGACGCACTCCAGGTCCCAGGCGGCGGGCAGTGGCCGCTCACCGTGATGTTCATCTTCGTGGCTCCGCTCATCGGGTTGCTGTCGGCCTACGTGCTGATGATCGCGGTCTACTGGATCTTCCGCGACGCCAGCCCGTCGAAGATGGACCGTTACTTCCGCAAACTACAGTTGTTATCAGCGGCCTCGTTCAGTCTTTCGCACGGATCAAACGACGCGCAGAAGACGGCGGGTTTGATTACCGGTGTGCTGTTCACCTCGCACGAGCTCCAATCCTTCGAGATTCCGCTTTGGGTCCTGTTCGCTGCTCATGCGGCGATCGCTCTCGGAACGTTGAGCGGCGGCTGGCGGATCGTCCGCACGATGGGGACGCGCCTGACTCGCTTGAAACCGCGCAGCGGATTCTGCGCGGAGACCGGAGCCGCCGGCGCCGTTCTGCTGGCCACTCACCTTGGACTGCCGGTCTCCACGACCCACGCAATCGCCGGAGCCATCGCCGGGGTTGGCAGCATCAATCGCCTGAAAGCCGTCCGTTGGGGGATCGCCACCAATATCGTGGGCGCCTGGATGCTCACCATCCCCATGTCGGCGATCATCGCGTGGTTAGCGTTCTGGGCGTTACACGTTACCGCAGGCGCCTAACTACTTTCTGTCGCAAAAATGACGCCTCAGGCGAAGTCGATGCGCGCGATCACCATGCTCGGCAGAGCCTGGTTCCAGCTCTCCGGGATGTGGTCGAACGGCAGGCGAAAGCTCTTGATCTCACCCGGCGCCAGACCACCCATTTTCTTGCTGACAATCGGCACGCGCTCGCGCAGGACCATCTGCCCGTACGCGTCGTAGAACACGCAGTTGATCTCCACCAGTTCCAGCACCCGGTCGCCGGCGTTTTCGATCTTGCCGGTGATTTCCACCACCGACTGCTGCATGTAGCTGTCGTGCGCCTTCATATCGACTTCGCTAAGCTTGAGGCTTTTCACGTAAGCCTTGGCCGGACCCGTCAGCGGAGGCGGAGGCGGAACCGGCCTCTTCGACGCGCGATCCAGATACCAGAATCCCGCCACACCGGCGAGCACCACGAAGCCGATAATGTAGGCGGCCGGCGGTATGACCACCGGCTGTTTTGTGGGAATCGCAGTATTATTTGCCACCAACGGTCATCTCTCCGATCTTCAAAGTGGGGGCAGCCACGGAGCCCCGGAATTCCAGGTCGGAGCCGATTGCCTCCAGGCCCAGGAGCATGTCTTTGAGGTTGCCGGCGATCGTAACTTCGGAAACCGCGAACGCCAGTTCCCCGTTGCGGATCCACATCCCGGCGGCGCCCCGGGAGTAGTCTCCGGTGACGATGTTGACGCCAAAGCCCATCAGCTCTGTGACATAGAAGCCGTTGGGGATCCCCGCAAGGATCTGTTCCGGCGTTTGGACGCCCTTATGGATGAAAAAGTTCCCGTGTCCGATCCCGGCGTTGCCGGTCAGCCCGCGCGAGGCGTTGCCGGTGGTCTTCAGTCCCAGCTTGCGGGCGGCATAGGTGTTCATGAGGTAACTCTTCAGGACGCCGCGTTCGATGACCACGGTTCGGCGGGAAGGAACTCCCTCGTCGTCAAAGGGCGATGTGCCGAACAGGCAGGGGATGGTGGCGTCGTCGACTACCGTCAGTCCTTCGACCGCCACTTTTTCACCAAGCTTGCCTGCAAGGAACGATTCGTGGCGGTAAATCGACATCCCGTGCACGGCTTCGAAAATGTTATCCAGCAACGAGCGGGCGGTGCGTGGCTCGAAGACCACCGGCACCTTCTGGGTTTCGACCTTCACCGCATTCAGACGGCGGAGAGCCCGCTTGGCCGCGATCCGCCCGACTTCCTCCGGCGACTCCAGCCCGCCATACCCGCGAGCCATGGTGTACCAGTAGTCGCGTTCCATGGAATCGCCGTCCCGCGCCACGGGCACGGTGCTCAAGGAACAATAGCTGGAGCGGTACTCCCCGGCGAAGCCGCGGGAATTGGCGAATATGTGACGTCCGAGGTGCGTGTCAAACGAGGCGCCCTCGGAGTTGGAAATCCGCGGGTCTGCCGAAAGCGCTGCTTCCTCGGCGCGCTTGGCAGTCGAGATCTTGAGGGCGGTTTCCAGACCCTCGACGTCCGGGGAGTACAACCCGAGATCGCCTGGGATGCTGCCGAGTTCCTCCCGATCGGGAAGCCCGGCGTGCGGATCCTCAGTAGTAATATCGGCCAGCTCGATCGCGGACTTTACCATGTGGCGAATGCCATCCTCCGAAAGATCGGAGGTATACGAGGAGCCGGTCTTGCGGCCCACCAGAATCCGCAGTCCGGCGCCGCGGGAGCCAGCCTCCTTGAGATTCTCGATTTCGCGCATGCGGATATTGGCGGAGAATTCCTCGCCCTCCGCGATGGTGCACTCCGCGTCGGTGGCCCCGGCGGCTTGGGCGCGCCTCACCACATCCTGCGCGAGTTCGAGAAGTTCCATATGTTATCAGGCTACCATCGGGTCAAGCGTCCGGCGGTCCCGCCCGCTTGGATGGGGCCGCCGCGCCAGCAGCGGAATCGGCGCGCCTGGAAATACGCCAAAATCCGGCCTCCCGCCACCCCCAAGACGCCTGATCGCACACGGCACTACACCACGAGCGACGCCCCGGCGATCTCTTCGAGCACGCGTGCAGCTTCCTCCGCCGGATCGCTGGCGCGCGTGATCTGGCGGCCGATCACGAGGTAGTCCGCGCCATCGCGGACCGCATCAGCCGGCGTGGCCACGCGCTTCTGATCGCCCTGCGCACGCCCCGCCGAGCGTACACCGGGCGTGACCAGCAGCGCGCCCGGTGTCAAAATCCGGCGCACCGCAGCCGCTTCCAGAGGCGACGCCACCACTCCATCCACGCCCGCGGACATCGCCTGCCGTGTGCGCACGGCGACCATCTCGGACACCTCGCAGCCGTACCCGAGGTCGTGAAGATCCTCGCGGCTGAAACTGGTGAGCACGGTCACCGCCAGCAGTTTGAGGCCGTCGTTTTCGCGCCCCGCGATGGCCGCCCGCATCACCGAACCCACGCCGTGCACGGTCAGAAACGTCGCTCCGCTGCGCGACACCTGCGCCACGGTGCGCTTCACCGTCTCCGGGATGTCGTACAGCTTCAGGTCGAGAAACACGCGTTTGCCCAGGTCGAGAAGCTCCCGCACGATTCCCATGCCCGCGGCGGCATATAATTCCATGCCCACCTTGTAGAAGTCGATGCGGCTGCCAAGACGCGCGACCATGGCGCGTGCCTCACCGGCCGATTCCAGGTCCAGCGCGACGATGATGGGGTTGTGGTTCATATCAGACGGATCGGTTTCTCCTGCCGCGGCAGGACGCGGCCGATGGTGTACGCGCCGTCGAGCGCGCTTTCGAGTGACGCAGCGTCGGATTCGGGGAGGGCGATGAGCAGCCCCCCCGAGGTCTGCGGATCGTAGAGCAGGTCTTCGACCGCCGGGTCTGCCGAGCCCTCCACCGCACAGGAAGCGAATTCGCGGTTGTTTTTGAGGCCCCCGGGAATGGCGCCTTGCCGCGCGTAGTCCAATGCCCCGGGCAGGAAGCGCAGGGAACTCGTGGCGATCTCGATCGTGACTTGGCTCGCGACCGCCATCTCCCGGGCGTGCCCGATCAGTCCGAATCCGGTGACATCGGTGCAGCCGTGGACGTCGTAATCCAGCATCGCCTCGCAGGCGCGCCGGTTCAGCGTCAGCATCGAATCGATGGAGGCGGCCACATGCTCTTCGGAGGCGATGCCGCGCTTCAAAGCGGTGGAGATCACGCCCGTGCCCAGGCGCTTGGTAAACACCAGTGCATCGCCGGGACGCGCGCCCGCGTTCGGTTTGAAGCGGGAGGGATGCACCAGGCCGGTGACCGCATAGCCGAACAGGATTTCGTCGCCCGAGATGCTGTGTCCGCCCAGGATGGCGCAACCGGCCTCGCGCATCTTCTCCGCTCCGCCTTTCAGGATCGCTTCCAGGTCGGAGAGGTCGCCCTTGGCCGGATAAGCCAGCACCGAGAGCGACGAGACCGGCCGGCCGCCCATCGCCCACACATCGCTGAGCGAATTGGCGGCCGCGATGGCGCCGTAGGTGAACGGATCGTCCACGATCGGCGTAAAAAAATCCAGTGTCTGCACGAGGGCGAGCTCCGGTGTCAGCTTGTACACACCGGCATCGTCGGCAGTGTCAAACCCTACCAGCACGTTCTCATCGGCCCACCGCGGTACCGAGGCCAGGACCTTGTCCAACAACTTTGGACTCAGCTTGGACGCTCAACCGGCAGCCTTCACGTGGGCCGTGAGTTTACGGGTTTGCGTCGGAACTTCCATGTAGCTTATATAATAGCGGCATGCGTCGCATTTCCGTTCTGCTCGTCGTCCTGTTGTTGGGTGTGGCCTTCACGCTGATCTCGCGGGAGCCGGTGTCCGATCCCCGCTTGAAGAAGGGCGGCCGCCTGGCGGAGCGCGCCGGGTGGGTCCCGGTGCACCTGGAAGGAACCCCCGCCCAAATCGGATATCAGCACGGCTACCTCCTGGCGCCCGAAATCAAGGACAATTTCAAAGCCATCTCCACGGAGATGACTCACGAAGAGAAGAAGAACTGGGAATTCTTCCGCCAGACCGCGCGCGAGGTTTTCTGGCCGCACATCGAGCAGGAGTATCGCGACGAGCTGGCCGGGATTTCCGAAGGGCTGGCCGCCCATGGCGTGAAGCTCGACGTGTGGGACGTGGTGGCGATGAACGCCTGGCTCGAGCTGCCGTATTACGATAAGTGGCTCGGAAAGTCCGTCACGCCCGTGACCGGATCGTCCGAAGGCGGCAAAGGCCCAGGCGATCATTGCAGCGCCTTCGCCGCGACCGGGAGCTATACGAAGGACGGGCGGGTGGTGATCGGCCACAACAACTGGACCAGCTATTCGTCCGGCGAGCGCTGGAACATCATGTTCGACATCGTGCCGGCGAAGGGCAGCCGGATCCTGATGGATGGAGCGGCGGGTTTGATCCACAGCGGCGACGATTTCGGAATCAACGCATCCGGCATCATCATCACCGAAACCACCATCAGCGGATTCAGCGGCTTCGATCCGAATGGCATTCCGGAGTTCGTCCGGGCGCGCAAGGCCATGCAGTATTCCGAATCGATAGACGATTTCGCGCGGATCATGAAGGAAGGCAATA
This sequence comes from Bryobacteraceae bacterium, assembly GCA_035501495.1. Classification (GTDB taxonomy): domain Bacteria; phylum Acidobacteriota; class Terriglobia; order Bryobacterales; family Bryobacteraceae; genus JAIQFL01. Next base: position 33,830 of record DATJWB010000033.1, read on the forward strand.
ACGGCGGCTATGCCAACAACTGGCTGGTGGCCGACCGCAAGACCAACGAGGTTGCCAGCCTCGAGTTGGGTCTGAAGAACGTGATCCTCCAGCGCACCAGGGACGGGTTCTTCGTCGGATCGAATTTTCCGGCCGACCCCAAGCTGATCAAAGAGGAGACCGAGTTCGACCCGAACGACCAGAGCAAGAGCGAGAATGCCCGCCACGCGCGCTGGCTCACGCTGATGGAACAGAACAAAGGCAAGATCGATGTGGCCGCCGGGCAACGCTTCCTCTCCGACCACTTCGACAGCTATACCGGCAAGACCGAGCCCAGCGAGCGCACGCTTTGCGGGCACATTGAACTCTCGCCGCGCGGCATGGGGACCTGGCAGGCGCCTTACGCCCCGGCGGGCGCCGTGCAGAACAAGGTGACCGATGCCGCGGGGGCGGAGAAGATGTCGCTCACGGCCGCGCTGGGCCACTCCTGCGGCATTTCGTACAAAGCTCAGGAGCACCTGGCAAAGCACCCCGAGTTCGCCTGGATGAAAGACATCCTCAAAGACATGCCGGCCCGCGGTTGGGCGAAGTTCACGGCCAAATAAATCGACCTTGGCCGCCGGGGCGGGTCAGCGCCGAATCCCGGTGCGGAACATGGACTGGAGTTCATCAATGTCCTGCCGCATCCCGATCGAATAGGGCGCCATCAGGACATTCACCACGAACCACATGGTAGCGAGCGAGATCATCGCACGCGTGACCCCGTTCCTTCCCAACACGATCCGTGCGACGACAGCCAGAACAAACGGCAGGACGGCCGTGGCTACCCGGGCATGCGGACTCAGGTGCTCCAGCAGACTCAGCACAACCGAAGTCTACGGTTTCCTAGACCACGTCGGTCAAGATATCGTCGGTTAGGGCGCGGGTGTATACCTGATACCCTCCCGGCGCGCCCCGGTCGCGGGCCTGTGATAATAACCTGAAAGGGGCCGCGATGGACTTCAAGGAGCAGCTCAAATCCTCCGTCGATATTGTCGGCGTGGTGGGCAAGTATGTGCGGTTAAAGAAGTCCGGGACCCAGCGCTACATGGGCCTGTGCCCGTTCCACCAGGAGAAGTCGCCCTCCTTCACCGTCCACGTGGTGCATCAGCTCTATAAGTGCTTTTCCTGCGGGGCCGGCGGCGACGTTTTCAAGTTCGTGATGGAGATCGAGGGCATCAGCTTTTATGAAGCCCTGAAGATGCTCGCCGAGCAGCACGGCATTCCCATGCCGAAGCGCTCGATGGTCGCCGACGAGGAATCGAAGCTTCGCGAGGCCGTCTTTCAGATGCAGGAACTGGCGCAGCAGAGCTTTCGCGCGAGCCTCCAAGGCCCGGCAGGAGAGGCCGCGCGGGCGTATGTGGCAAGCCGCGGGCTGGCACCCGAAACCGTCGAGCAGTTCGGACTCGGTTATGCAGATCGAACCGGCCGCACGGTCCTGCGGCTTCTGGAGCAGCAGCACTTCACCCACGCTCAGCTCGAAGCCTCGGGCCTGCTGGGCAAGCGCGAGGACGGTTCCTTCTACGATTATTTTCGCAACCGCCTCATGTTTCCCATCCACAACGAATCGGGGAAAATCATCGGCTTCGGCGGCCGTGCGCTTTCGTCCGACGACAAGCCCAAGTATTTAAACTCCCCGGAAACGTCGATATATAAGAAGAGCAGGGTGCTCTACAACCTGCATCGGGCCAAGGAGGCCATTCGAAAAGAGGACCAGGTGATTCTGGTGGAAGGCTACATGGATGCGATCGGCGTTACCGCCGCCGGGTTCCGCCCGGTGGTGGCCAGTTGCGGGACTGCCTTCGGCACGCCACAGGTGCAGTCGCTCAAGCGGTTCGCTACCAGGATCGCAGTCAATTTCGATCCGGACGGTGCGGGTGCGGACGCCGCCGAACGATCCATCAAGATCCTGCTCGAAGAGGGGATGCAGGTCCGCATCATGGAACTGGACAGCGGCCTGGATCCCGACGAATACTGCCAGGAACGCGGCGCCGCGGCCTACCAGCAGCGGCTCAATGATGCCAAGGGGTATTTCTATTGGCTGGCGGACCGGGCCCGGAAGAAATACGACATGCATACCACCGAGGGGATCGTGGCGATGCTCCAGTTTCTGATGCCCGCGGTGCAGCAGGTCTCGGACCGGCTCGAGCGCATGGCCATCGCCAACGATCTGGCCGGCTATATCGGCGTCGATCGCGGCATGGTGCTCGACCGCTTTCTGAAGGCCGTGGCCGAGCGGCGCGAGACACCGTTCGTGCCTCCCAAAATCGAGATCCGGCCCGACGAGCGCGTCCTGCTGAACGCCCTCTTTGGCGACCAGGAAGTGTCCGCGGAAGTCATCCGGGAGCTGCGTTCCACGGACGCTCTGAATCGGCTTACGTCGCGGCGGATTTTTCAGGCCGTCATGGCGCTCGATGAATCGGGCGGGCCGTTGAGCTTCGATCAGGTGAACGCGCGGCTCGAGGAAGCCGACCAGAAGCTGCTGGCCGAAGCCGTTCTCCGCGAAGATCTCGAATACTCCCGCGAAGAGGTGTTGGCCGCCCTGGAGAGCGTTCGCCGCTCCGAGTCACACAACCGCCGTGCTGAATTGAAGACTCGCATTAAGGAATTCGAGCGCGGAGGGCGCTGGGAAGAAGCCCTCCAATTAGTGGCCGAACTGCAACAACTCGAGAGCGTTGCGAGGGGCCGCAGATGACGTCTCCGATAGCCATTCGTATGCCTGTAATGCGCCGCGCCGTGGTGTACAATGATCTGGATTCTCCTCCGCCGGGAGTACGGGGCTTCAGTTGGCGATAGACGACAAATACGATGGCGTCCAGCGGCTCGTGCAGCTAGGCAAGGAAAAGGGCTACGTTCTGTACGATGACGTGAATGAAGTCCTGCCCGGCGATTTGCCCGGCGGCGCCGAACTGGAGGATGTCCTCGCCGGCCTCGACGGCGCCGGAATCGAGATTCTCGAGGAGCCCAAGGACTTCGAGAAAAAACTCGACGAGTCGGAGGAATTCATTGATCTGGAGCTGCCCCCCGGCCTCGGCGAAAAGGTCAATGATCCGGTGCGCATGTACCTCCGCGAGATGGGCACGGTTCCGCTGCTCACCCGCGAAGGAGAAGTCGAGATTGCGCGGCGCATCGAGCGCGGCCAGAACACCGTCCTGAAGTCCCTCTCCCGCACGCCGCTGGTGATCCAGGAGATCATCGCCATGGGCGAGGATATCGAGAAGGAGGCTCTTTCCGCCAGAGACCTCATCCAGATCTCCGATCCGCTCATGACCGATGAACTGGTCGAGGAGAAGCGCCAGGAACTGTGCCGCTGCCTGGAGGAAATCGAACGTCAGTACCGCCGCGTGCTGCAGTGCCGCCAGAAACTGCAGGCCATTCCGCGGGGCATGAAGCCGAAGCAGTATCGCCATCAGTTATGGGAGATCGGGCGGCTGATCGTTCGCATTTCACGCCAGGTTCGGACCATCAAGTTTCAGAGCCCGGTCATCCGTCACCTCATCGAATGCATTCAGACCGCGGTGCAAGAGCTGAAGCCGCTCGAGAAAGAGATCGCGCGCGTTCAGCATAAGCTCGAGACCTGGCCCGGCGTGCGCGCGCAGAACATCCGCGAATTGCGGAAGGAGCAGCGCGGCTACAGTCAGCAACTGCAGCAGCAGGAGGAGCAGTTCGGAGCTTCGGCGGCCGAACTGCGGCGCTCGGTCGAGATCATCACCAAGTCGCACGAGGAGGCCGAGGCGGCCAAGAAAGAGCTCATCGAGGCGAACCTCCGGCTGGTGGTGAGCATCGCCAAGCGGTACACCAATCGCGGTCTCCAGTTCCTCGACCTGATTCAGGAAGGCAACATCGGTCTCATGAAGGCCGTGGATAAGTTCGAGTACCGCCGCGGCTACAAATTCTCCACCTATGCCACATGGTGGGTGCGCCAGGCCATTACGCGCGCCATCGCCGACCAGGCGCGGACCATCCGGATTCCGGTCCACATGATCGAAACGATCAACAAGCTGATCCGGACGTCCCGCCAGATGGTGCAGGAGCTTGGCCGCGAGCCGACTAACGAGGAACTCGCCAAGCGGCTGCAGTTGCCGGTCTCCAAGGTCCGCAAGGTGCTGCGCGTGGCGCAGGAGCCCATCTCGCTCGAAACGCCCATCGGCGAAGAGGAGGAGTCCCACCTGGGAGACTTCATCGTCGATCACAACGGCATCTCGCCTTCCGACGCCGTGATCAATCTCAACCTTCGCGAGCAGACCGCGCAGGTGTTGAAGACGCTGACGCCGCGCGAAGAGAAAATCATCAAGATGAGGTTCGGCCTGGAGGACGGCAGCGAACACACCTTGGAAGAGGTAGGCCAGAATTTCGCGGTCACCCGCGAACGCATCCGCCAGATCGAGGCAAAGGCGCTGCGCAAACTGCGCCACCCCAGCCGCAGCCACCGCCTGCGGGCATTCCTCGAGAACGGAACACGCGGAGTCTAGACGCCCAGGCACTCCTGCCTGTACCCATGGGCCCCGTCGGCCCACCGAAATTCATGAAAACCCGCCGGTCTTCGGGCGCGCCCCGGCTCATCGGGGCGGTTGTCGGGCGTGCACAGTGTCGCTGTCGGCGAATGGGTTTTCGAGGCTGCAGGAGAGTAGCATCAAGTATGCTCGACCGCACCCACGACCCAGCCCTCCAAAGCTGGGTCGATTCAGCCAACCTGCCCGGCACCGACTTCCCCATTCAAAACCTGCCGTTCGCGACCTTTCGCCGTGCGAGCGGCCCGCCGGCTGTCGGAGTGGCGATCGGCGATCAGGTGCTCGATGTCACTCGCGCATTCCACATCGATTCGATCCATTCGCTCCTGTCGATGACACGGGCCGCGCGCGCGGACCTGCGCCGCGAGATCAGCAGCTTTTTGTCACGGCCTTCCCCGGGCGGCGAGTCCCTGCTCACACCTCTGCAGGCAGTCGAACTTCTCCTGCCTTGCGAGATTCGCGATTATACGGATTTCTACGCGTCCATTCACCACGCTACCAACGTCGGAAGTATGTTTCGTCCGGATCACCCGCTGCTGCCGAATTACAAGTGGGTGCCGGTGGCTTACCACGGGCGCGCCTCTTCCGTGGCAGTCAGCGGCACGCCGGTCCGGAGGCCCTGGGGCCAGATCGCCGGGAGCCCCGCCGGCCCGCCGGTCTACGCGCCCACTCGCCGGCTGGACTACGAACTGGAATTGGGTGCATTCACCGGCCCCGGCAACGAAATGGGAGTGCCGATTCCCATCAGCGGCGCCGCCCGCCACCTGGTGGGTGTTTGCCTGCTCAACGACTGGTCGTCACGCGACATTCAATCCTGGGAATACCAGCCGCTTGGCCCGTTCCTCTCCAAAAGCTTTGCGACCTCCATCTCACCTTGGATCGTGACCATGGAGGCGCTCGAGCCGTTTCGATGTGCCGGCGACCCGCGGCCCGATTCCGACCCTCATCCGCTGCCGCATCTGACCCCGGCCGAGCCGTCGGCATTCGACATCACGCTCGAGGTCTGGCTGCGCACGGCGCGGCTGTCCTCCCCCGTGCGGGTAAGCAGCGGCAACTTCCGCTCGATGTATTGGAGCCTGGCGCAGATGGTCGCGCACCACACGTCGAACGGATGTCCCCTTCGCGCCGGGTCGCTGATCGGCAGCGGGACAGTTTCGGGGCCGGAGAAGTCGAGCCGGGGCTGCCTGCTGGAGATGACGTGGCGCGGCACGGAGCCGCTTTCCCTGCCGTCCGGCGAAACGCGGCAGTTCCTGGACGACGGCGATGAAGTAATCCTGCGCGGGTGGTGCGAGGCCCCCGGATTCCGGCGGATCGGGCTGGGCGAATGCCGGGGCATAGTGCTGGCGGCACAGGCCGCGGCCTCCGCCTGAGCCTCATTTCGACACCGCATGGCCCTTTACATAGTCGCCGACTTCATCTTTGGGCGGCCCGATGTAGTGGAACTGCTCGGCGTATTTCAGCCCGTACCGGCTCCCGATCGCGGCATCGCGCGAGAGCACAAACTGGCGAATATACTCGCGGTTCGCGGTCCGGTCGTCGTTGCCCAGGAGCGGCAGAGATTGTCCCCTCTCGGCCAGTGATTTTCGCAGCCGGGAGCCGTTGATGCCCGCGGGTCCCTGCGTCACGTTCACGAGGTTGACGTCGATCTTCCGCTCCGCGGTCGAAGAGATATCCACCACGCGGTTGACCCGCTGGTCGAATCGCGCGTAATAGTATTTTTCGCGTACGGCATGCGGCTTCAGGCCGGCCGCGAAGTGCTCCGGATAGTCCTTGTCGCCGGCGGCCATCCAGGCGGCGGCCTCCACGCATGCCGCGGTCACGTAGTGGTCGGGGTTCTCCTCGTAGTGCGCCCACGGATCGTAGGAGATCACGGTGTCCACCTGGAGCAGCCGGAACAGGAAAATCAGCCTTCCGCGCAACTCCGGGCGAGAGGTGCCGTCCATGTTGTGGTTGGGGTAGTTCAGGTTGAAGACGCTCTTCAGCCCCAAGGCTCGCGCCACTTCGGCGTTGTCCTTCTCGTTTGCGGGTACCACCTCGCCGGTCGTCCCCGCGCCCGCGGAATCGTCGTTCGTGGTTCGAATCAGGTGGCCAGTGTATCCTTCTTCTAACAACTTGGCCACCGTGCCCGCGGCGAACAGAGGAATGTCGTCGCAATGCGGCTGAATTGCGGCGAGCACCTTGCCCGCATGGGGCTTTCCAGGTACGGCCCGCTCGATCACCAGGTCGCCGTGAGCGGAGTATTCCACCTGTCCCCGCAAGCCGGGCAGGCAGCAGGATGCGATCGCGGAGCCAATGAAGGTTCGTCGGTTCATGGCCGATGATCATACGGGGAATCCGGCCCGAAGGCAAATGCGGCTGACCTCCCGGCAGGTAACATGTGTTTATGGTGCTCCGACCGTGTTATACTTCGACTCCGTAGAATCGGAAAGCGAGGGCTTTATATGGCATTTTGTGCATCGTGTGGTGCCCCGGTCGAAGGTCGCTTTTGTGCGAAGTGCGGCAGTGCGGTAGCCGCCGGTTCCCCGCCGGCAGGCTCTGGGGTTCCCCAGCCGCAGCCCGGTCCGCAGCCGATGGTTGCATCGGCTCCCATGGCCGACAACGTGGCTTCCGCCCTGTGTTACGCGGTAGGGCTGATCACTGGCGTGATTTTCCTGGTGTTAGCGCCCTACAACCAGAATCGGACGGTTCGATTCCACGCGTTTCAGTCCATCTTTTACCACGTGGCGTGCATCATTGTGGGCATCGTCTTCTCGATCGTGTTGGGGATTATCCTGGCGATCCTGCATCTCGGGATTCTGTCAATCCTGGGCAACCTGGTGTGGCTGGCGTTCTTCCTGGGCTGGCTTTACCTGATCATCTCCGCCTACCAGGGCAAGACCGTCGTCCTGCCCATTATTGGACCGCTTGCGCAAAAGCAAGCCTGAGCAACAAAACAGGGGTGTTGCGCGTCTGATGATTGTGACGCGAATTCTGGTGATAGCGGGGTTGGTGTGTGCCGCTGCGGCACAGGCGCCCATAATCGGCGACATCAACTTCTACGGCCTCCACAAGATCTCTGCCGAGCACATCCTCGGTGCCTTGAAGATCAGGACCGGAGACCCGATTCCACCCTCAAAAGGCGACCTGGAGGAGGCCCTCGACAGAATCTCGAGCGTGGCCGAAGGCCGCGTGGAGGCGGTGTGCTGTGAAGGCCCGCGGGCTGCCCTGTTTATCGGGATCGAAGAGCGGGGCGTTCCCCATACGGCGTTCCACTCGGAGCCGACCGGCAACGCCGCGTTGCCCCAGGAATTGCGCGACTCCTATCAGGAATTCGTGTCTGCGGTCGCCCGGGCCGCCATGCGCGGCGAAACCGCGGAAGATCTGACGGCGGGGCACCCCATGATGAGCGATGCGGCCGCCCGGGCGTACGTGCCCCGGTTCGTTGCCTTCGCCGGCAGCCACTTGAGCGAACTGCGGGACGTGCTGCGTAATTCCGCGGAAGCCGACCAGCGCGCGGTTGCCGCCGCCGCGATCGATTACGCGCCCAACAAAAAGGAAATCGTCGGCGATTTGCAGTATGCGGTCCAGGACCCGGACGAGGCGGTCCGCGCCAATGCCATACGGTCGCTGACGGCCATCGCGGTGCTCGCCAACCAGCAGCCGAGACTCGCAATCCGCGTCGAGCCTACCTGGTTCATCGAGCTGCTGAACTCCATCGTGCTGAGCGACCGCATGGAATCGGTCAAAGCATTGCTGACTCTGACGGATCACGGGGACAAGGCCGTGCTGGCGGAAGTCCGCGAGCGGGCGCTCCCGGCTCTCGTGGAGATGGCCCGCTGGAAGACACCGCGCTATGCCTTGCCTCCGTTTCTGCTGTTGGGCCGGGTTGCCGGGCTCGCCGACGATCAGATTCTGAAGAACTGGCAGAACGCGGATTTGGAAACCGTGATCGGGAAGGCCACCCGGAAAAGGTAGGAAATAGGCTGTAGCTTATAATTGAGTTGGACCCTCCATGGGACTCACCAGACGGCAGCTTCTTGCAGGAACTGCGGCGGGCGGCCCGCTTGCCCTCGCGCAGTTCCGTGCGGGCAACGGCCCCAAGGTGAGAACGTCTCCCGCCGTCTGCCTCTATTCTCAGGTTCTGATCAAGGTGCCGTATGACGAGCTCGGCCGCATTCTGCAAAGCCTGGGCGTGGATGGCTGCGATCTCTCGGTGCAGGCCGGCGGGCACGTTCTGCCGGAACAGTCGGCGGTCGACCTGATGCGCGCCGTGGAGGCGGTCACGGGCGTTGGGTTGGATGTCCCGGTCATCACCACCGCATATACCAGCCTGGCCGACCCCACGATCCGCAATGTGGCAGGCATCGCCGGAGAGATGGGTGTGCCGGTTTTCAAAGCCGGCCACTGGAAATACCCGCCAGGAGCGGAGATCGAAGCGCGCCTGGCCGAAGTCCAGCGCGACCTGTCGGGCCTGGCCGCACTGGCGAGAGCCGTCAATATGGCGCTGGCGATTCCCAATCTCGCCGGCGATAACGTCGGCGAAGCCGTGTGGGACATCAACATGATGATCCGCGGCACCGACCCGCGAACGGTGGGGTATGATTTCGACATCGGCTCGGCAACCGCCGAAGGCGGCATGGGAGGCTGGGCGATCGCACTGCGCCTCGCACTGCCGCGTCTGAAGATGGTGACCGCGCGCGATTTCATCTGGACGAAGGATGCCAATGGGGCCTGGAGCATGACGCCTTGCCCCCTGGGGGAAGGCATGGTGGACTGGACGAAGTTCTTCGGGATGCTGGCTCGCGCCAGGTTCACCGGTCCGGTCTCCATCCAGATGGACTATCGACCTAAAGATGAACTATCGGCGATCCGGCACGATGTGGATTTTATCCGGAAGCAGGTGAATGCCGCGTACGGGCTGGGGAACTCGGGCAGCCGGGGCTAAAAGTTTCGGCGGGAAGGGAGCGCCGAAGGATGACTTCTCAGAGAGCCTGGTGGTGGAGGCTGGGATTGGGGCTGGCTCTGGTCAGCGGCGCAGTGTACGCCTTCCAAAGGCCTTTCCGCGTCTACCCCAGCCTCGAGGGGTACGACAACATCCCGTTGCCGCCCGATTATCTGGAGCCCGGCGAATGGGTACAGGCCCGTCTGATGTATCCGAATCATCCCAACAGCATCCTGTTCGGGTTCGGCGGCTACGGCCGGCGCGGCCGCTTCGGGGACTGGCGCGAAGGGGGCACCAGTTGGACCCAGGATTATCCGAGGGCCGACCGCCACTTCGCGCAGGCCGTCAGGCGCCTGACCCGCGTTCACGCCCGATCGTCGGAACAGCCCGCCAATCCCGATGAGCTGGATGACTTCTTCAACTGGCCCTGGATGGTGGCCGGCGAGATGGGCGATTGGAAGCTGACTCCGGAGCAGGTGAAGACCGTTCGGGAATACCTGCTGCGGGGCGGCTTCATCTATATGGACGACTTCTGGGGACCGGAGGAGTGGGACCGTTTCGACGAAAGCATGAAGGCCATCTTTCCCGAACGGCAGATCGTGGAAATCGAAGATGCCGACCCCATCTTCCACACGGTCTACGACCTCCACGACCGCTATCAAGTGCTGGGACAGTGGTCCCTGCGCGGCGGCGGAGGCTGGATGGCACAGCGCGCTGTCGGAACGGTGGCGCACTGGCGCGGCATCTATGACGATAAAGGCCGCCTGATGGTGACGATGTCGTTTAACTCCGATATCGGTGACTCCTGGGAATGGGCCGACGACCCCCGCTATCCGGAACGATACTCGGCGCTCGGCATCCGGCTGGGGGTGAACTACGTCGTCTACGCCATGACCCACTAGTCTGAACCGTCTCCGCTTCTGATCGTCACGCTGGCGTATCTCTAATCACATCCAGTGGTGATGTTTCGCCCGTTTAACCTCCAAACAAATCGCGGCCAACCCGGATCCCTATCTGTGAGATATGCGGCACGGATCTGACTCGGCTACACGAAGCGTGATAAGGATTGTCGCGTTGTTGTTCTGCTCAATGGCGGCGGCTGCCGCAGCGCCTGACTCGCCCTTGAGCTCCACCAATATCTTCGCGCCTGCGACTACGCCGGCAAAGACCATCTTCGGCCTGTCGATGTTCGTGCTGGCCGTCACCGGCCTGATATTCGTAGTCGTCGCTGGTTTGCTGGTCTACTCGCTGGTGAAGTTTCGAGGCCGCGCCGGCGATGCCGGCCGCGAACCGGCCCAGGTATACGGAAGCACTCAAATCGAACTGGCCTGGACCGTCATTCCGGTTTTGATCGTTGCCGTCCTGTTCCTGGCGACTGCCCGGGTCATCCACGCGATCCAGGATGCGCCCAAACCCGCGGCTGCGCTCGACGTCACCGTCATCGGGCACCAATACTGGTGGGAATTCCGGTATCCCAAGCTCGGCATCGTCACCGCAAACGAGCTCCACATTCCGGCGAGCGACCCGGCGCATCCCACGCCCACCTTCCTGAAACTCCTCTCGGCGGACACGAACCACAGCTTCTGGGTTCCGGAGCTTGGCGGCAAAACCGACCTGATTCCGAATCGTGTGAACCAGATGTGGCTCGACCCGACGCGTCCGGGAATCTACCTCGGCCAGTGCGCGCAGTATTGCGGAACGCAGCACGCCAAGATGCTGTTGCGCGTCTACGTGGAACCGCCGGCGGATTTTGCCGCCTGGGTCAGCGCCCAGCAGCAAGCCGCCATCCAGGACCAAAAGGTGATTGCCGGCAAGCATGTTTTCGAAACCACCTCGTGCATCAACTGCCACGCCGTGAGCGGCACTGCCGCGGACGGACGCTTCGGCCCGGACCTGGGCCATTTCATGAGCCGCGGCACGATCGCTTCGGGAGCCGCGGAGAATACTCCCGCGAATCTGCGCCTCTGGATCCAGAATCCAGACGCCATTAAGCCCGGCTCCCTGATGCCCGCCATGAAGCTCAGTGACGAGGATCTCGACGCCGTCACCGCGTATCTGGAGACACTCCGTTAGCCGGAAATTTGGAAGCCACCGAATGTCAACGAATGCTATCGCCATCGAAAATCTCCGGAGCGCCGGGCGGCCGTGGACGGAAACCCTTCACGAGTGGGTAACCACCGTCGATCACAAAAGACTCGGCATTCTCTACATCGCTTACGCCCTGTTCTTTCTGGTCGTCGCCGGCGTCGAAGCCATGATCATTCGCATCCAGTTGATGCACGCGCACAACGATTTTGTTTCGCCGCAGGTCTTCAACCGGATGTTCACCATGCACGGAACCACCATGATCTTCTTCGTGGCTATGCCGGTCCTGTTCGGGTTCGCGAATTATCTGGTTCCCCTGATGATCGGCGCGCGCGACATGGCGTTTCCCCGGCTCAACGCTTTCAGTTTCTGGTTGACCGCGCTTGGCGGGCTGCTGCTTTACTTCAGTTTTGTCGGCGGTAACGGCTTATACGGCGCCGGAAACGCACCCGACGTCGGCTGGTGGGCATACGCGCCTTTGGGAGCAAAGGCTTTCTCGCCGGGCCACAGCTCGGACTTCTGGACCGTCGCCCTGCTGGTCTCGGGATTCGGCAGCGTCGGCACCGCCATCAATATCATCGCCACAGTCCTGTGCGCGCGATGCCCCGGAATGCACCTGGGCCGTATGCCTCTGCTGGTCTGGCTGAACCTGGTAATGTCCGGGATGGTTCTGATCGTGGTAACCCCGCTAACCGCCGCCCAGCTCATGTTGCTGGTCGATCGCTACCTCGGCGGCCACTTCTTCGACACGCAAGCCGGCGGATCGGCAACCCTCTGGATGCATTTCTTCTGGATCTTTGGGCATCCCGAGGTCTATGTCCTGATTCTGCCGTCCTTCGCGTTCGTCTCGGAAATCGTTCCGGTGTTTTCGCGGAAGCCGATTTTCGGATATCCAGTGATGGTTGGCGCGACGGTGTTTATCGGCTTCGTGAGTATGAGCGTCTGGGCGCACCACATGTTCACTATCGGCATGAACTCGTACGCGAACAGCTTTTTCACCATCACCTCAATGTGCGTCGGCATCCCGACGGGAATCAAAATCTTCAACTGGCTCGGCACGATGTGGGGCGGACGGATCCAGTTCAAGACAGCCATGCTGTTTTGTATCGGCTTTCTGTTTCAGTTTTTGATCGCCGGCCTTACCGGAATCATGCTCGCCTCGTCGCCGTTTGACTGGCAGCTCAGTCTCTCCTACTTCGTTGTCGCCCACTTTCATTACGTGATCGTTGGCGGAATTCTATTCGCGCTGTTCGCCGCATTTTATTATTGGTACCCGAAATTCACCGGCCGGATGCTGAGCGAGCGCCTCGGCAAACTCCACTTCTGGCTCTTCACCATCGGCTTTCACGTGACGTTCGACGTGATGCACATTCCCGGCATTCTGGGCATGCCACGCCGGATTTACACCTACGAGCCCCGTCCCGGCTGGGAGATATTGAACCTCATCGTCACACTCGGGGCGGTAATCCAAGCTGTCGCTATTCTGATATTCGTCTGGAACCTTCTCTCTTCTTACTGGAAGGGAGCCGTGGCGGGCAACGATCCTTGGGATGCCTGGACCCTGGAATGGTCGGTTAGTTCTCCTCCGCCTGCTTACAACTTTGCCACAGTTCCAGTCGTCGCCAGCCGCCGCCCCCTGTGGGATCAGAAGCACCCGGAAGATCCGGACAGCCGATACGAATAAAGGAAAGTACAGATGAGCGCACTTACCATCCCAATCACTCAACCCCCACGACCCTGGGTTCTCCCCGATCGCGGCAAGGTCGCGATGGCCAGCCTCATCATCGCCGAGTCGGCCATTTTCACGATCTTCGTGGTGGCGTATCTCTTCTATGTGGGAAAGAGCCTCGCGGGACCTACGCCAAGCCAGGTGCTTGAGACGCCGGTCTTCTACACCATTTGCCTGTTGTCCAGCAGTCTCACCGTTCACCTGGCGGGAACCTTTCTGAAGCGCGGCAGGCAGGGCGCTTTCTTGAGCCTGTGGCTTCTGACATTCGTGCTCGGCAGCCTGTTTCTGTTCGGCACTGCTCAGGAATGGCATCGGCTGATCTATGAAAAAGGCCTGACGATCTCCACGAACCTCTTCGGGACAACCTATTATTCGCTGGTCGGCTTGCACGCCTTTCACGTCACGGCTGGTTTGGTCATGCTTCTGGTCGTGCTCGTCTTTGGTTTGGCCGGCCGCGTACAGCGGGATCAGTCGGGCCGTGTCGAAGTACTTTCCATGTACTGGCACTTCGTCGATGCGGTCTGGGTCGTGGTTTTCACGGTGGTTTACGTTCTGGGACGTTGAGGAGAAGCTATGGCGACACTGCAGTCAATTGTTGAAGCCGGGCCAACTTCGCGGGCTCCTCGAGAAATCGAACTGCCCGCACCGACCGCGTGGCCCCTGGTCTTGGCTTTTGGATTCACGCTGATCTTCGCCGGGCTGCTGACCAGCGTGTCGGTCAGCCTGCTCGGAGCGGTCCTCGCGGTTGCAGGCTGCGCCGGCTGGTTCCGCGAAGTCCTCCCCCGTGAACATGAGGTCGTGGAGCCCGTCGTTCCCGAGGATGTGGTTTTGGTCACGACGCGCCGCGTGGTTGACCGCCTTCCCGTGGCGCCCGATCAGGTCCGCGCCTGGCTCCCTCTACATACGCACCCGATCTCGGCCGGTCTCAAGGGTGGACTGGCCGGCGGCGCAGCTATGGCGGTGTTGGCCTGCGCGTACGGTCTCCTTAAGGCCGGCAGCATCTGGTATCCCATCAACCTGCTCGCCGCTTCTGTCTATGCGCAGTCGGTGAAACTCGGTACGACGGAGTTGTACTCGTTTCACGCCGATAGCTTTGCCATCGCCTTGTTCCTCCACGCGCTCATTTCCACCGCGGTTGGACTGCTCTATGGCGCTATGCTGCCGATGTTCGCCCGGCGCCCGATCATCCTCGGAGGCTTGATCGGCCCCGTGCTGTGGTCGGGGCTGCTGTATTCGATGCTTTCGCTTCTGAACCCCACGCTCGAGAGCCGCATCGACTGGTTGTGGTTCGTAGCCTCGCAGGTGGCGTTCGGCATCGTCGCTGGATTGGTCGTCGTGCGGCAGCCCCGAGTGCCGACGCGCGAGAACGTCGCCTTCGCCCTGCGGGCCGGGGTAGAAGCTCCAGGGATCATGCCGCCGCATACCGGCGGAGAGGAGAGGCCGTGAACCGGTTGTTTCCGTTTGTGGCGCTCCCAGCGATCCTGTTTTCCTCGTGCGGAAGGCCTCATGGCCAGCCTCAGGTGAACGCGGAGGTGCTTGCGCCGAACGAGGTCCTGGAATTCAGCACTCTGTATTCCGAAAACTGCGCCGCCTGTCACGGCGAAAACGGACGTGGCGGTGCGGCGATCGCACTGGCCGACCCCGTGTACCTCGCGGTTGCCGACGATCGGACGGTCCGCGGCGTCATTGCCAAGGGTGTGCGCGGTACGGCGATGCCGCCATTCGCCGAAAGCGCCGGCGGGCTGCTCACCGACCAACAGGTCGATGTGATCACCCGGCAGATTCGCGCACGATGGAGCAAGCCGGGCATTCTCGACGGCGCCAATCCGCCTGGCTACGCCGCGAAATCTCCGGGCGATCCCCACCGCGGCCAGGACGTGTACCAGACCTATTGCGAATCGTGCCATGGCCCCGAAGGCCGCGGCGGTCCGAAAGGCAGCGCCATCACCAACGATTCTTTTTTGGCGCTGGTCAGCGACCAGGGACTGCGGACTATCGTTATCGCCGGCCGCCCGGAGTTAGGTGCGCCCGACTGGCGTGGAAACGTTCCGGGCAAACCGATGTCCGACCAGGAGGTCACCGATGTCGTCGCGTGGCTGGCTTCAAGGCGCGTCGCATTCCCCGGCCAACCATATTCCGCCGCTAATTATCCTCGGCACTAGGAGACTGAACGATGCCAAACGATACCACACTCTCCCGGCGCGGGCTGCTCATGAAGGTGGGGGTGCTCTTCAACGGCCTGGTCGCCGCCGCGCTGGCCGTGCCCATCGGCCGGTTCCTGCTGTCCTCGATTACGCGTGGACGCGCCAACGGCTACCTGGACTGGGTATCGCTCGGCCCAGTCGGTCAGTTCCCGGAAGGCGAAACCAGGCTCGCTACGTTCCGTAACCCTCTCGTGATGCCCACAGACGGCAACACCGTGGACACGGCCTGCTGGGTGCGGCGCGTCGAAGGCGACCAGTTCCAGGTCTTCGCCGTCAACTGCGCGCATTTAGGGTGCCCGGTCCGCTGGTTTCCGCAATCCGGCCTCTTCATGTGCCCGTGTCATGGCGGGGCGTACTACCGAGACGGCTCACGCGCCTCGGGCCCGCCGGAGCGCGGTCTTTTCGAATATCCATACAAAGTGCAGAACGGCCTGATCACCATTCAGGCCGGCGAAATGCCCACGCCGGGGCCTGGAGCGTCGCTCATGCGAGAGGCACCGCCATGCGCCTGATCTCCAGCATTGGTCAATGGTTCGACCAGCGCCTGCAACTCGCCGCGCCCATCCGCGAAGCGGCCGAACATCCGGTTCCGCGCAATACCGCAAGCTGGTGGTACGTATTCGGCAGCGCCGCGCTCGTCGTGTTCTGTCTTCAGTTGGTCACCGGCATCCTGCTGGCCTTCACTTATGTGCCCTCCGCCGGAGAGGCGTGGAACAGCCTGCAGGCCCTCAATCACGACATCACGCTCGGATGGTTCATTCGCGCACTGCATGGATGGGGCTCCAACTTCATGATCGCGATTGTCCTCATCCACATGATGCAGGTCTTTCTGTTTGGCGCCTTCAAGTTTCCTCGTGAGCTTACCTGGATCATCGGCATCTTTCTTCTGCTCATGACGCTCGGCATGGCCTTCACCGGCCAGGTGCTGCGCTTCGATCAGGATGCCTATTGGGGTCTGGGCATCGGCGCCTCCATCGCCAGCCGCGTTCCGGTCGCCGGTCCTGCGATCGTGAGGCTGATGCTAGGCGGACCCATTATCGCCGGCGCCACGCTTTCGCGGTTTTTCGCCCTGCACGTCTTTGTGATCCCTGGCTTGCTGATCGGCTTCGTCTGCCTTCATGTCCTGATGGTGTTGAAGCTCGGAATCAATGAATGGCCAATGCCCGGGCGCATCGTCAAGCGCGCCACCTATCTGAACGACTATCACGAGCTGACCAAGAGGGATGGCGCTCCGTTCGTACCGTATGCCGTGTGGAAAGACATGTTCTTCGCGGCCTTCATTCTTCTGGCAGTGGCGGCCTGCGCGCTCTGGTTCGGACCTTTCGGGCCAACCGGAAGGCCGGATCCCACGATCATCCAGACCGTGCCGAAGCCCGACTACTTCTTCCTGTGGCTGTATGCCCTGCTCTCGCTGCTGCCTCCGTCGATGGAGACTCCCGCTCTGCTGATCGGTCCCGTCGTCGTCATCGTCGGATTGCTCCTGCTGCCATTTCTTTCGGGCGAAGGAGAAAAGAGCTGGAAGCGGCGCCCCATCGCGGTCCTGACCGTGATGTTGATTGCCGTCACTCTCGCGACATTTACCCATCTTGCCGGATATGCGCCCTGGAGTCCGGAGATGAACGCCTGGAGCGGCGCTCCCGTGCCGGCGCAATTCCTGCATGCCACGACCGCCCTCGAAAGACAAGGCGCGCTCACGTTCCAGGTGAAACAGTGCCGCAACTGCCATTCGCTTGCCGGGAGCGGCGGCCAAAGAGGTCCGGCCCTCGACGCCGTCGCGGTACGGCTCACGCAGGACCAGCTCATCCGCCAGGTGATCCAGGGTGGTGGCAACATGCCGGCCTACGGCAAGAATCTGAGCCCGCCGGAGACCACCGCGCTCGTCGCATTTCTCGAAACCCTCCATCCCTCGGGACAGGCGCCCGCGCGCGATGCCTCACGCGAATTCGCCCAGGGGCAATAGGAGCGTTCCATGGCTGCAGTCGCCCTCACAGCGGTTGTCCTCCTGGCGGGAGGAGTGTACCTGCGAGGGTGGCTTCACCGCCGCTCGATTCCGGTCTGGCGGGCCTGGAGCTTCTTTCTCGGCCTGCTCGCCGTGTGGGTAGCGGTAGTTTCGCCCGTCGCTTCCTTGGACAGCCTTATGTTGACGGCGCACATGATCCAACACCTGCTGCTCATGACGGTCGCCCCGCCCCTCATCTGGCTTGGCGAGCCGCTCCTCATGGCGCCGCCGGCTCGATGGCGATTCCCCAAGCGTCTCGGCAACCTGCTCGGACACCCTGCGTTTTGCTGGCTTGCTGCGGCTGCGGCGCTGGTCGTGTGGCATGTGCCGGCGATCTTCCGGCTGGGCATGCAATCGGCAACGTGGCATTTCATCGAACACGCCTCCTTCCTCGCCACCGGCCTCCTCTTCTGGTGGCCCATCATTCAGCCCTCGCCATCGGTCGCACGATGGCCGCAATGGTCGATGCTTCTGTATCTTTTCCTGGCAACCCTGCCATGCGACGTCCTTTCCGGTTTGCTGGTTTTCTCCGATCGAGTCGCGTACCCCATGTATCTCTGCACACCACGAAATGGCGGCCTCTCGCCTCTCGAAGATCAGCAGTGTGCCGCGGCGTTGATGTGGACTTGCGTGACCGTGGTCTTCCTGGTGGCCGGAACGATTCTTTCGATTCAGATGCTTTCGCCCAAACCCGCATTCCGGGAGGCCGTTTCCGTATGAAAGACACCGTACCGACTCTGACCATGGTGGTTTCGTATTGGGCCTACGTGGCGTTTCTGCCCGCGATGGCCGCCGCCTTCCTGTTTCACGGGGTCATCCGGCGGAAAGACTAGATCATGCGAGACTACCTGGAGTTGACCAAGCCGCGAATCACGCTGCTCATTCTGATCTGTGCCGCGGTCGGCTACTGGTTCGGTTGCGGCGCCTCGTTTCACTGGAGCATTTTGGCTCACGCTCTCCTCGGGACGGCATTGCTGGCGTCGGGCACCTCGGCACTCAATCAATGGTACGAGGTGGACTCGGATGCCAGGATGCGCCGCACGCGCCGCCGTCCATTACCTGCCGGAAGAATCCGACGAAGCCATGGGCTCGCCTTCGGCCTGTTGCTCTCCGTGGCGGGCTTCGCCGACCTGTGGTATGGCACCAATCTGCTGGCGGCGGCCCTTGGTCTGTTCACGCTTCTCACGTACC
The DNA here is from genome assembly GCA_035501495.1 of Bryobacteraceae bacterium. GTDB lineage: Bacteria > Acidobacteriota > Terriglobia > Bryobacterales > Bryobacteraceae > JAIQFL01. The sequence goes on from DATJWB010000033.1 coordinate 52,488, forward strand.
TCTTGCTCTACACCCCTCTGAAGCGACGCTCGCCGGTGTGCACCACCGTGGGCGCGATCCCGGGCGCCATGCCTCCCCTCATCGGCTACGCGGCCGCGGGCCACGGCATCGACGCCGGTGCGCTGGCGCTGTTCGTCATTCTCTTCGTCTGGCAGTTTCCCCACTTCGACGCCATCGCCTGGATGTATCGGGACGACTATGCCCGCGGCGGCATTCGCATGCTGCCCGTCATCGATCCCGATGGTGAGTCCACCGCGCGTCGCATTGTGTTCTGCTCGCTCCTTCTCATCCCGATCAGCCTCGTGCCATCATTCCTTGGAATGACGGGTGCGCTGTACGCGGCTGCCGCGATCGTCGCCGGACTCGGAGTGCTCTACTTCGGCTCGCGCCTGCGAGGCGAGAGGACCTTGTCCCGCGCCCATGCGCTGCTTCTCGCGACGGTCTTCTATCTGCCTGCATTACTCGGCGTAATGGTGTTCGACCGGCGCGTTCTGTAATTCTCCACTTGACTCGAGACCCCAGTAGGTGCCAAACGGGACTCGATTTCCCGGCAAATCCGGAGCTGCGAACCTTGGCGGTCACCGGCTTTCCGCAAAATTCGATCCCTTCTTTTCAAACGCTTACCGCCCGGCACGTCCGGCGCGCCCCGATCCGCCTGCTACTTTGTAGGCAATGATGTACGCTTCCGCAACGGGCCGGTATTCCATCGCGTCGGGCCGGCCCTTGCCTGGAAGCGCTCTTCGCCGCAGGCGATGCAACCTGCATCGTTTTCCGCGCACACTCCTCTGCTTTTTCAACAACTTGGCATTTTTGGGCGATGCAACTCGCATCGCTTTTACGGAAATCGGCAATCCATCTGCCTCCCTCACGACTTGGTATAAATAGAATTTATAGTTGGACATACTTGCATTTGGGAAACTTGTTAGGGTACACTCGTTCTTTAGTTCTCCGATGTTCCTCGCTTTTACAGGCCGGCCGACCCTCTCACTCGTTAGCGCGATTCCTGTAGGCATTATTATTCTCGAGGTCATCGTAGCCGGCCCCGCCTGAGGCCAGCCGGAACTAAGGTTCCCGAGGCCATCGGCGGGGTAAGCAGCCCAGCCGATGGCCTTTTTCGTTTGGTAACGATTTTTGAGGATAGAAGCCATATGTCAACCTTGATGAGCGGCGCGAAAATGCTGGTGGAATGCCTGGTCCGCGAGGGCGTGGACTGTATGTTCGGCTACCCCGGCGGCGTCACTCTTCCTTTCTATGACGTCCTGTACGAGCACCACATCCGCCACGTGCTGGTGCGCCACGAAGAGAACGCCGCATTCGCCGCCGAAGGATATGCCCGGTCTACCGGCAAGGTCGGAGTCTGTTGCGCCACCTCCGGTCCTGGAGCCACCAACCTGACCACCGGCCTGGTGGACGCCATGATGGATTCCATCCCCATCGTGGCCATCACGGGCCAGGTCTCCACCAAGCTGATCGGCAGCGACGCCTTCCAGGAGGCCGACACCTTCGGCATCACCCGCCCCTGCACCAAGCACAACTACCTCGTGAAAAAACTCGAGGACTTGGGGCAGGCCATTCACGAGGCCTTTTACGTAGCATCCAGCGGGCGCCCCGGGCCGGTCCTGGTGGACGTCACGAAAGATGTGCTCCAGGGCCAGGGGCATTACCAACCCGTGACCTCGATTCACCTGCCGGGCTACAAGGTCTTCACCGAGGGCCACACCGGCCAGATCCGGCGCGCCGTGCAGATGATTCAGGAGTCCGAGCGGCCCCTCGTCTATTCGGGCGGCGGCATCATCGCGGCCGAAGCCGCGCGCGAGCTCCGCGAATTCGTCGAACTGACCGACGCGCCCACCGTCAACACCCTCATGGGCCTCGGCTCGCTGCCTTCGGAGCATCCCAATTTCATCAGCATGCCCGGAATGCACGGCAGCTACGCGGCCAATATGGCCATGTCGAACGCCGACCTGCTGATCGCCCTCGGCGTGAGGTTCGACGACCGCGTCACCGGCAGGCTGGCCGCCTTCGCGCCGCACGCCAAGGTGATCCACGTCGATATCGACCCGGCGGAGATTGGTAAGAACCGCGCTCCCGACGTCCCCATCGTGGGCGACGTCAAGCGCGTTCTGACGAAGATCATCAAGGCCCTGAAGGAAAGCGGGACCGAGCCCGGCGAGAACCTGAAGGCCGCTCGCCGCGCCTGGCGGCAGCAGGTCCGCGAGTGGAAGCAGGAGCATCCGCTGCAGGTCGTCACCTCCGATACCGAGATCAAGCCCCAGCACCTGGTGTCCGAGATCGACCGGATCTCGCGCGGCCAGGCAATCGTCACCTCGGACGTCGGCCAGCACCAGATGTGGGCCGCGCAATTCATCCGCTTTAACGAGCCGCGGCTGTGGCTGAACTCCGGCGGGCTGGGCTCCATGGGCTTCGGGTTGCCGGCCGCGGTGGGAGCGCAGTTCGCGCGTCCCGACAAACTGGTGTTCTCCCTGGTGGGCGATGGCGGCTTCCAGATGGCCATTCCCGAACTGGCGACCGTGGCGAGTTACGGGCTGCCCATCAAAATCGTGGTCATGAACAACGGCTACCTCGGCATGGTGCGGCAATGGCAGACCCTGTTCTACAACAATCGCCTGAGCGCCGTGGAGTTGGACTGCTTCCCGGATGCCGAAAAGCTCGCCGGCGCCTATGGGTTCAAGGGCAAGACGATCGACAAGCCGTGGGAGCTGGCGCCGGCGCTGGAAGAAGCGGTGAAGGAACCGGGGCCGTATTTGCTGAATGTCAAGGTGACGCCCTTCGAGTGCGTGTATCCGATGGTGCCTGCCGGCGGCGCGATCTCGGAGATGGTGCTGGGGCCGCCGCAACCGGTGGCCGTGCCGTGACGGCAACCCGAATATCCGATGAAGGCAGAAAGGAACGACTCTCCATGCTGCAGGTGATTTCGCTACTTCTCGAGAACAAGCCCGGGGCCCTCATGCGGGTTACCGGGCTGCTGAGCCAGCGCGGGTACAACATCGAAAGCCTCACTGTGGCGCGCACGCTCGATCCGGAGCTTTCGCGCATGACCATCGTGGTTGAAGTGGAGGTCCACCAGCGCCAGCAGGTGATCAAGCAGATGAACAAGCTGATCAATGTCCTCCAGGCCACCGACCTCACCGAATCGCCGGCCGTAGTACGCGAACTGGTGCTGGTGCGGATCCGCACGCCCCAGGAGTCGCGCACCGCCGTCCTCAAGGAGGCCGAAATCTTCGGTGGCCGGGTAGTAGACTCCTCGACCGAGGGTTTCGCCATCGAGGTCACGGGCGACCCCGAAAAACTGGGCGAATTCATCGACGTGATGGGAAGCTGGGGCGAGATCGACGTCACGCGGTCGGGCGCCCTCGCAATCGCCCTCGAATCCAAGAAGCTCAAATTGCAGCCGCCCGTGCCCACCAAGGCTGGAGTCAAGCTGGAAGAGTCCGTGTACTGACGAATTTCTGGAGCACAAATGCCAAGACGCTTTTACGAAAAAGACGGGAACCTGGATCACTTGAGCGGTCGCACAGTCGCGATTGTGGGCTACGGAAGCCAGGGACATGCCCACGCCTTGAACCTGCGAGACTCGGGCGTAGACGTAGTGGTGGGCCTCTATCCGGGAAGCAAGTCGTGGACGAAGGCCGAGGCCGCCGGACTGAAAGTGATGTCCACCGCCGATGCCGCGAAGGCCGCCGATGTAGTCATGATTCTGGTCGCCGACCATATTCAGGCCGACCTCTACAACCGCGAGATCGCCCCGCATATGACCGCCGGCAAGACCCTCATGTTCGCGCACGGCTTCAACATCCACTTCAAGCAGATCGCGCCGCCACCCGATATCGATGTGTCGATGGTGGCCCCCAAAGCGCCGGGACATCGCGTGCGCGAGTTGTTCACCGAAGGCGTGGGTGTGCCGGCCCTGGTGGCGATTCATCAGAACGCCTCGGGCCAGGCATTGGAGCGCGCACTGGCCTACGCGCTGGCGCTCGGCTGCCTGAAGGCCGGCGTGATCGAAACGAATTTCCGCGAAGAGACCGAGAGCGATCTGTTCGGCGAGCAGGCCGTTCTGTGCGGTGGCACGAGCGAGTTGATCCGCGCCGGCTTCGAGACGCTGGTGGCCGCCGGGTACGCTCCCGAGATCGCCTACTTCGAATGCCTGCACGAGCTCAAGTTGATCGTGGACCTCGTGCAGGAGGGCGGTTTGGCCTACATGCGTTACTCGGTCTCGGATACGGCCGAGTACGGCGATTATACCCGCGGACCGCGCATCGTGAACGATCAGACGCGTGCCGAGATGAAGAAGATTCTCTCGGAGATCCAGTCGGGCGAGTTCGCTCGGCAGTGGATCGAAGAGAACAAGACGGGCCGCAAGCGGTTCCTGGCGATGCGCGAAGAGGCCCGCAATCAGCCCGTGGAGCAGGTGGGACGCGAGTTGCGCGAGATGATGACGTTCCTCAAAAAGAAGAAGGAGGCGGGCATCCCCCAGGATTCCGAGGCGGCAGCAGCCAGGAAGTAGTGAGTTTTTATGAAAATCTTCACTTTCGATACCACTCTCCGGGATGGCACGCAGGGCGAGTCCATCTCTTTCTCCGTGGATGACAAGCTCATCATTGCGCAGAAGCTGGACGAGCTGGGCATCGATTACATCGAAGGCGGCTGGCCGGGGTCCAATCCCAAGGACAAGGACTTCTTTGCCCGCGCCGGAGAGCTGGCTCTTCACCACGCCAAGCTCACGGCCTTCGGCTCCACGCGATTCGCCAAGAACCCGGTCCAGGAAGACCGCAACGTGCGCGCGCTGGTCGAGGCCGGAACGCCCGTGGTCTCCATCTTCGGCAAGACCTGGGATCTCCATGTCCGCCGCGCCCTCGGCATCGCCAACCATGAGAACCTGCAACTGATCTCGGAGACGGTGCGCTATCTGAAGGACCAGGGCAAGGAAGTGGTCTACGACGCCGAGCACTTCTTCGATGGCTACACCGCCAATCCATCCTACGCGCTCGAGACCCTGGAAGCCGCGCACCGCGCCGGCGCCGATGTGCTGGTCCTCTGCGATACCAACGGCGGTACGATTACGGGCCGGCTGGTGGAGATCGTAAGCGAAGTCCGCAAGCGCTTCGATGGCGTGATCGGCATCCACACCCACAACGATTCCGACGTGGCGGTGGCCAACTCGGTGGCGGCGGTCGAAGCCGGCGCCACTCACGTGCAGGGCTGCATGAACGGCTACGGCGAGCGCTGCGGCAACGCCAACCTGGCTTCCATCATCGCCAACCTGGAGCTCAAGCTGGGCCACACCACCGTCGGCCCCGAGAAGCTCGCGAGCCTGTCGGCGGTGTGCCGCTTCATCGCCGAGCTGGCCAATCTGCCGATGCGCAACGACCAGCCATTCGTCGGCCGCAGCGCCTTCGCCCACAAGGGCGGTGTGCATGTCAGCGCCGTACTGAAGGACTCGGCCACCTACGAGCACATCCAGCCGGAAAAAGTCGGGAACCGCCAGCGCGTGCTCGTGAGTGATCTCTCGGGGCGGGGGAATATCCTCTACAAGCTGAAGCAGCACGGCATGACCGGGCGCCTCGACGAAGACGCGCGCCGCGAACTGCTCGAGCGCATCAAGCAGATGGAGTACGAGGGCTACGAACTGGAGGCGGCCGAGGGCACCTTTGAGCTGCTGGTGCGCGAGGCGCTGCACCCCGGGATGCATTTCTTCGATGTAGACAGCTACGAGGTGTCCACCCGCGTCGGAGGCGTGAGCCCGTCGCGCACGACCGCGACCGTCACCCTGCGGGCGCAGGACGGCGTCCATTCGGCCACCGAGAGCGGACACGGCCCCTTCAACGCGCTGCACTTGTGCCTGCGAAAGTGCCTCTCCAAGCTCTACCCCCAGATTCAGGATGTGCGTCTGACGGACTATAAGGTGCGGGTGCTCGATTCGAACAAGGGCACTGCCGCCAAGGTGCGCGTGCTGATCGAATGGAGCGACCACCGCAAGAGCTGGTCTACGGTCGGCGTGTCCGACAACATCATCGAGGCCAGCTGGAAAGCGCTGGTGGATGCGATCCGCCTGGAGCTGATGCGGCTCTCCGAGACCGACACCTCGGTAGAGAAGGCCGTCGAAGATTACTGCTGGGGGGTGTAGTGGCGCAGGCACTCCCGCCAGGCGCTCCTGCCTGCCGCGTCGGCACCCATGCCGACGCCAGGAGTTTGTACCTTTAGCTGAGAGGGCAGGTGGGTTTTGGTGGGGCAGGCGGTTTCGCCTGCCCGCCGGCGATGGACCACCGCCAGCACTGTGGAGATCGCGCCAAGCCGGCAAGTTAGCGCTCCCGGAGACGTCGATCCCTTCACCCACCTCATCAACACCGCTGCCGGGACCTTGGGGAGAATCAACACATGTTATATTGGGCAAAGAAAAGGCGAACGGCCGGGTATGGAGGATATCCAGCAACAACTCGCAGAGCTCCGCAAGCGAATCTCCGGCATCGACCGCAAATACACCTCCCCCATTGCGCCGCGCGCCGCCGCACCGCCCAGGACGCCGCGCCACGCTTCGTCGGCCCAATTCATCCAGGATCTGATGAGCGGTGAAGTGGTTCGCACCGAGCACGGCGAGCACTTCGAGACCGAAAAGCTCTGGGAGCGCCACCGCCGCCACGGAAGCGTCGATATCTCAGACCTTGCGGAACTCCCCGCGGACTTGCTCGATCCGCTTTCCGAAGGCGCCATCGCTCACGCGCATCCCACGAAGTGGGCGTTCCTCGACACCGAGACCACCGGTCTGGCGGGTGGTACAGGCACCTATGCCTTCCTCATCGGCGTGGGCACAATCGAGCCTGCGGGCTTTCGCCTGCGCCAGTTCTTCATGCGCGATTACGGCGAAGAGGCCTCCCTGCTTCATCGCCTGGCTGAGTATCTCGCGCCCTTCGATGTCCTGATTACCTACAACGGCAAGTCCTATGATCAGCCGCTGCTCGAAACGCGTTTCCGCATGGCGCGCTCGCGCCATCCCTTCGGCCGGATGGAGCACCTCGATCTGCTTTTCGGCGCGCGCCGCCTTTGGAAGCTGCGCCTGGAGAGTTGCCGCCTGGTGGACCTCGAAAATCGCATTCTGGGAGTGGAGCGCCAAGGCGATCTTCCCGGTGAGTTGATCCCTTACCTCTATTTCGATTTCCTGCGCACCCAGCACGCCTTCCGGCTGGTGCCGATTTTTCACCACAACGCGCTCGACATACTCTCGCTGGCATGCCTGACGGCGATCGTGCCGGCGCATTTCCGCTCTGACGAGGGAGCAGCGCCGGGCCTGGCACTGCGTCATGGCGCGGACCTGGTTGGGCTGGCGCGGTGGCTTCTCCAGTCGGAGCGGCCTGAGGAGGCATTGCGTCTGTTTCGGCGGGCGGTGGAATTGGGGCTTCCCGATCATCTCTTGTTCCGCACGCTGTGGGACACGGCGGCGACCGAAAAGCGCCTCGGACGCGACGACGCCGCGCTGGCGCTGGTCGCTGAATTGGCGGCCTCTCCGAATCCGTTCCGCGCGCGAGCGCTCGAAGAGCTTGCCAAGCACTACGAACACCGGGAGCGGAATTACGCCATGGCGCTCGAGATGACGCGCAGCGCCTTGGCCATCGAAGACACCCCGGACATTCGCCGCCGCGAGGAGCGCCTGAAGGCGCGGATTGCCAGGCCCCGGACGCGCAGCCTGGCGCTCTAATCAACTTAATGCTGTGCTCTGATGCTCAGATGCGGACACATTCGCCGTCCAGGTAGAGGCATGCTGTCTGGAAGCCCAGGCGCTCGTAGACGGAGATCGCGCCGGCTTTCTGGTCTTCGACGTTGAGCACCACGCGTCCGATTCCCGCGCGCCGGACGCTGGCAAGGACGTGGCTGCAGCAGATGGTTGCCATCCCCTGGCCGCGCTGGCCCGGATGGGTGAACACCGACCCCAGAGCCGCGATGTTGTAGCGCGGGCTGGCGAGGTGAGTTCCCGCCATGGCAACCAGGCGGCCGCCTCGGCGGATCCCGAAGTAATGGCCCCCTGCGAGCCGCTCCGGAAGGAAAAGCACCCACTCACCCTCTGCCAGCAGGCTTTCGATCTCGGGGAGGTCTCGAGGAAAAAGCGGCTGGGCGTCACCAGAGGCCGTCACGAATCCTTCCAGGTGCATGCGGCGCATGCGCACCCAACGCTCCGCGCGATAGAACCGGAAGAAGATTTCTTCGAATTCCGGGCGGATATTTGCCCATACCCGCGATTCTCCGATGGAGGCAAGAATCGATGCCAGGCCAGAGGCGTCGCCGTAGTGGCCCAGCAGTCGCGGCCGCAGGCCGTCGAACAGGAGCACGATGGTATTGGCCTCCTGCCGCCATTCGCAAAGCGACATCCAGTCCGGCTCCAGGTCTCCAATGGCAAATCCAGCCCAGGGCCAATCCTGGTTGAGGATCGGTTCCAGGACAGCAGCATCAGTCAGAATGTGCATGCTGCTCCGCCCGGGCGAAGGTAATCCGGCGAGTCGAGATCATCCCACCGGCACGCTGCTCCGGATGAAGTGGACGATCGAATCCAGGGAAGCTCCAGGCTGGAAAACCGCGGCAACTCCCTGGCGCTTCAGTGCCTCGGCATCCTCGTCGGGAATGATCCCGCCAACCACCAGCATCACGTCCGACATGCCCTTGTCCCGGAGCAACTCCAGCACGCGCGGAACGATCGCGTTGTGCGCGCCGGAGAGGATCGACAGGCCGATCACCTGCACGTCTTCCTGCAGCGCCGCGTTGACGATCATCTCAGGAGTCTGGCGCAACCCCGTGTAGATGACTTCCATGCCGGCGTCGCGCAACGCCCGCGCGATGATCTTCGCGCCGCGGTCGTGGCCATCCAACCCGGGCTTGGCCACCAGCACTCGAATGGGTCGTGACATGTTCGTTAAAGGTGCGCCGTTTCCTGGTACGCCCCGAAGACCGCGCGTAACGCATCGCAGATTTCGCCAAGCGTGGCGTATGCCCGGACGGCGTCCAGCAGGAACGGCATGGTGTTCTCCGCGGGCCGCTCGGCGGCCCTTTTCAGGGCATCGAGCGTACTGTCCACTGCGGCTTGACTCCTCCGTTTGCGGAGCCCGGCCAGCTTCTGTTCCTGGTGGCGGGCCGACCTCTCATCCACCTGCAGCAACTCGATCGGCTCGTCGTCCGCCTGGAACCGGTTGACCCCCACGATGACGCGTTCGCCCGATTCCACTTCCTTCTGGTAGCGGTAGCTGGCGGAAGCGATCTCGGATTGCGGGAAGCCCGCCTCGATGGCAGCGATCATCCCGCCCATTTCGTCGATGCGGCGGATATACTCATTGGCGGCCGCTTCGCTCTCAAGCGTCAATCTTTCGAGGAAGTAGCTCCCGCCCAGGGGATCGGGCGCTTCCGTCACGCCGCTTTCGTAGGCCAACACCTGCTGGGTGCGCAGCGCAATGGTGACGGCGTGCTCGTTGGGCAGGGCGTAGGCTTCGTCGAGCGAATTGGTGTGGAGGGATTGCGCTCCTCCCAAAACCGCGGCCATGGCTTGCAGCGCGGTCCGCACCACGTTGTTGTACGGCTGCTGCCAGGTCAGCGAGCAGCCCGCGGTTTGCGCGTGGAATCGCAGCTTGGTGCTGCGTTCGTTGCGGGCGCCATAGCGATCGCGCATGACGTAGGCCCAGATCTTGCGGGCCGCACGGTACTTGGCGATCTCCTCGAAGAAGTCGCTATGCGCGTTGAAGAAGAAGCTGAGGCGCGGCGCGAAGTCGTCGATCGCCAGCCCGCGCGCCAGCGCCCAATCCACGTACTCGATTCCGTCACGCAGCGTGAAGGCCAACTCCTGGACCGCGGTCGATCCGGCTTCGCGGATGTGGTAGCCGCTGATTGAAATCGGATTGAAGCGCGGCGTGTGGCGCGCCCCGAACTCGATGGTGTCGGTGACCAGCCGCATGGAGGGCCGAGGCGGAAAGATATACTCCTTCTGCGCGATGTACTCTTTCAGGATGTCGTTCTGGATCGTGCCGGAGAGACGTTTCCACTCCACGCCCTGCTGTTCCGCCACGGCCAGGTACATGGCCCACAGCACCGCTGCCGGCGAATTGATGGTCATGGAGACCGTTACATCGCCCAGCGGGATCCCGCGGAAGAGGATCTCCATGTCTTCGAGGGAGCAGACCGAAGCGCCGCACTTGCCCACTTCGCCCTCGCTCAGCGCGTGGCCGGCGTCATAGCCCATGAGGGTGGGCAGGTCGAATGCGACCGACAGCCCCGTCTGCCCCTGCTCGAGCAGGTAATGGTAGCGCCGGTTGGTTTCCTCAGGGGTGGCGAACCCCGAGAACTGGCGCATGGTCCACAGCCTTCCGCGATACATGTCTCGATGAATGCCGCGCGTGTAAGGGAACTCGCCCGGCGCGCCCAAGTCCCGTCCGGGATCGAGCGCCGCAAGGTGCTGCGGTCCGTAGACGGGTTCGATGGGGACTCCGCTGATGGTCGTAAACTGGCGCTCTACGGTCTTCATGGCTTCCGCTAAGGGTTATCTTACCTCCGCGCCGCGCTTTCTCGCGGATGCGCGGGAAAAGATCCGGGATGTCCGCGCAGTGTCCCAGATTCGGCGCCTGGTTTCCGCGCGCCCGCAGCAACCCGCCGCGCGGAGACTTACCTGGCTGTCTGTCCGCGCTAATATCCTGGCGGCCATCCGGCGGCGGATTCGAACTCGTAATGGAGGTCAGAGGGACCCTGCCGCACTCGGGCAGGAGGCGCACATGAAGGCAATCATCAAGTCTGACGAGGCCATACCACCTTACGACACGCACGATTCCATCCTCGAGAAACCGAGCGGACTCAATCCCGGCCAAAATGCGTGGCTGACACTCCAATTGCGGGTCAAGCTCGACTTTGTAGATTCGAATAACCTGGGTAACGGCGGGGCGATCGTCAGGAATGGCAAACTGTTCGCCATAGACGCTGACGGCTACCTGTTTGAGGCGCAGGACTGGACGTCGGAGGAGATCGCCCAGTTTCAAAGAGCATACGTCAGGTGCGCCGAGGACACCTGGAACTACCAGTTCCTGCTGAAAACCCCCGAGGACTACTCCGAATTGGACTACCAGTCCGGCGGGGACACCTTCCGCCCCAACATACTTTGTCTGTTCCGCTTGTCGGTGCTCGACTCGAAAGATGCTCCCCTCGACAGGTCGCCGGCCGCTGGTCCGATGCGCTTCGGCCCACCGCATCAAACCATAACAGTCGTCAACCTGAACAAGACATCCCGGGAACCCCAGTTCGACTCCTCTGTTCCGCACCGAACGTTCGGCGCAGGCCAGAAGAAATTCTGGAGATCGAGCGGGAGAAGGCTGTGCGATACCGACGTCATCACACGCAGGGTCGTGGACGCGGACAATCGGGTGTACCTGAACACCATCGGGCACGAGGTGGGGCATCTATTGGGGCAGTGCCACATTATGGGGCTTAAGGGAGATCCGCGGTATCAAAAACACGGGCGGCTGTCAGAAGATATCAAGGCCTACGGAAAAGGGTCTTCCGACCGATTCGATTTTTGGAACATCATGGGGGCGGGCAACCGTTTGTATCTGATCAACGCGGTCTCCTGGAAAGAGAGAATCCCGCTCCATACCGGCGTCTCCGCAGACCAGTGGCAGGTTACCGGGTTGATGAACACGCCGCCGCGAAGGTTACCGCGCGCGCCCGCCGGTCTCCGACGATAGAATCTCAGCTCGTGTGATCGTGAATGATCTTCCACCCCGCCGGCGTCCGCCGCACGATCAGCGTGTAGCGCCCCGACGCGTCTCCTCCGCCCGCGGCCGTTCGCTTCAGCGCGAATTTGCCGGTCACCAGCGCCACATCGGGCGTCAAGGAACGCACCTCGATTTCCGAGAACGTCAGCGTGCCCATCGCTTCAGCAGTCGGATAGGAGCGGCGATAGCGCTCCAGAATCGCCTTGGTTCCGCCGCGGACCACTTCCTTGCCCATGAAGGTGGTCTCCGGAGAATCCTCATAGTAGGACGCGAAGGCCACCAGGTCACCGCGATTCCAGGCGTCTTCCGAATCCTTCATCATCGCGCGGATTTCCGCATTGGGATTGGGGTGTTGGGCGAGCAGGAGAAAGGGAAAGGAGATCAGGAAAAGCCGGCGAAGCATGTCGCCAGCGTACCACGGCAGGACCCGGCCAAGGCGCCGGTTACATATTGGTGTGGAGGGCCTTCTGGTATGCGGCGATGGCCTTCTGGATGTTGGCAATGGTGGCGGTGGCGTATTTCGCCTCTTCCAGATCGGGGTTGATTTCGATCATCTTGCGCAGGTGTTGCACGGCGGGATCCAGGTCGGCCGGATTGTTGGTGGCATCCGCGCGGTAGGCATAAGAAAGCCCAAGTGCATAATGCGCGTAGGGATCATCGGGCGTATAGCTCAGCGATTTCTGGCAGAATGCGATCGCCGTGTCGTAATGCTTCAGGCGCTTCTCGGAATCGCACAGCCCGAAATAGGCGAGGCTCCGCAGGTCCTTCCAGACGTCGCGTTCGGCAGCCTTCTTCCGTTTGCCGAAGCCGAACAGAGAACCCAACACATAGTAATTCAACTGGCCGGACAGCTTCGGATCGAAGTTGGTGAGCTTGAGATAGTTCTCATACTCGACCTCCGACTCCGCCTCCCGGTTGCTGAGCCGCAGGCTGTCTCCCAGCCACAGGTGAGGCTCGCCGACCGTGGGCGCCAGTTGAATCGCCTTCTGCGCGGCTTCGATCGATTGCGGGTAGAGCCCCTTCAACCGGTAGGCTTGGGCCAGCGTCCGCAGCGCCACATCATTCTTCGGCTCGCGCTGCGTCACCATGTTCAGTTGCCGGATCGCTTCATCCACGTCCAGGCGGTCGAGCAGCATGCCGGCATAGTTGGTCCGCGCCTCCATGTAGTCGGGATCGATCTGGATCGCGATCTTGTAATACTTGTCCGCGTTGGCTTCATCGAAGAGCGAGTTGTAGCTGCGCGCCAGATAGTAGGCCGCCTGGCTGTAGGTGGCATCCAACTTGAAAGCCTGGTCGAAGTAACCGGCCGCTTCGCGGTAGTTCTGGGCGCCGCCCTTCAGGTATGCCTTTAGTCCCTTGTCCAGCAGGTCCACCGCGGCCTGCTTGCGGCGCCTGGGGATCAGGATCTTGAAACTCACGGTGCTGGTCTGCCCCGGATACACCGTCTCCTCGCGCGGCCCGTCTGGCTCGTAGCCGTTGTGGGTGCCCTGCACGGTGTGAGTCCCGGGAGGCAGGCCGGGCATGCTCAGAGGTTTGCCCTTCGAAACCACACCCAGAATCTTGCCGTCCACCAGCACGGTGACATCGTCCATGTTGGATTCAAATATGAAGGTCCCGAATTTTGGAGCTGGCGGCACGCCGGGAGGAGCATTGGCCGGCACCAGCGCGATGAACATGTTGGGATCGAAGCTGCCTTTTTCGGATGTGGGATTCTGCTGGCCGTTGGTAGCCTCGCGCACCTGGGTGTGGACGTACTCCGCCAATTCGTCAGCCGTCACCACCCCATCCCGGGGAGTCACATCCGCGGCGCCCGCCATGCCTTGCGCCACGTAATAAGTGAACACGCCATGGCCGCCTCCGAAACTGGGGCCTTCGAACGACCGCTCGCGGTCGCGGCTGGCGGTGAGCGTGAACAGCGAGGTCTGAAGCTTCGCCAGGGTGTGGTTCAAAGCTTCGGTATCTTCGGGAGTGATGGCGCCACTGTGGCAGGAGTCGGTGAGCAGGATCTTCGACTTGGCGCGGATCTTCCCGCCCATCGCCTGGCCCAATTCGTCCATCGGCAAACCGGTGCCGCGGACGTTGTTGAGGTCGATATCGGAGGGCGCCAGAAAACCCTTGCCGGTGCGCTCGTCCAGGAAGCCGTGCCCGGCGAAGTAGACCAGGACGCGGTCCTCTTCCCTCGCCACGCTGGGCAGCCAGCCGTTGATCTCCTGCCGAAGATTAGCGAGCGTGGCCTTTTCGTTGGTCAGCACGTGCACATTCTCCGCCTTGAAGCTTCCGCCTTCGGGGCTGATGAGAATCGTATACATCAATTGGGCGTCGGCTTGGGCGTACGGAAGCTGGAGCTTGTCGGGAAGCTTGCTGTATTTCGAAATGCCCACCACCAGCGCATAACTGCGTGGCGGCATCGGGATAGTGGTTTTAGGCGCCGGAGGCTCGGCACCTTCGTTTTCGATTTTTTCCAGCCGTAGGTCGCGCTGCCCCTGTTTCGGCGGCGACTGTTGCGATTGTGGTTGCGCCAGGACCAGCGCGGCGCAAGCGCTGACAAGAAGTATCCGTTTCACGAACATGTCGATCACTTGTGTGCCAGGCGAAACTCGTAAATCACCGGGCCGGTGAGCGGCGCCGGAGAAGAGATCACAGCCTTATCATTTTGACGCATGAAAAGCAGGTCGCGGCGCCCCTGATCGGCGGCGTCCGCGAGGGTCTGCGGCAGTTCCACTCCCCGGGGAACCAGGTTGGGACCGGCCGAATGGTCGATGCAGTCGCCGCGCGCCTTCAACACCGTGTCGTCACAGCGCGGAATCAGCACTGGAGGATTGGTCTTGAAGTCCGGTGGGACGGGCTCGACGCGCGGCGGCGCCGCCGAGATCCTGGACGGCGTTACCAGGAAGTAAACGACCTCATAGCCCGCCGGCCCGGCCACCCGGAAGTCGGCAGCCGTGGCGGGCACCTGGTATTCTTTGCCGCTGGCGATCCGGTTGTCCTGACCCGTTTCCACGAGCGGGAACAACTGCTCGTATTTTCCCGAGGAAGTCTGGTTGGTCACGTAGAGGTAGCCGTCGAAATTGGTGCGGTAGCGGAAGCGCAACCGGTCGCCCTCGGCTAACACCAGGCTGGGATCGATGGCGTGCCACATCCCCAGATCGAAACGCTCGAGGGTGATCTCCATGCGGTGCGGACCCTGGTTCATCTTGCGGGCTTGCGGCGAGGCGGGAGAAAACGAGCACAGGAAAAGGACGGGCAGCGCGAGCTGCGGAAGGAGGTTGCGAATCATTTGTGCACCAGTCGAATATCTGCCCACACGTGCGAATCGGAGGCGCCGGTGGGGTTCACCACATAGACGGCTTTCTCTTTGTGGTCTCCGGGTTTTTCGTCATCGATCTTTTCGATCAGCAGGTCGCGGGAAAAGGCACTGCGCAGGCGGTCCACGGTGGTTTCCGGAAGATCCACTTTGGCAACGCTGAGTGGTTTGGGTGCGGGCTTCTCGGACGGCTTCGAACCGGCCTTTTCGGAGTAGAGCAGTTCTTCGAAATCGGGCACGGGCACGCGCGAGAACAGAATGAAGACCTCTTCCACGCCGGTCTTCTCATCGAAGATGAACCGGTATCCCGGCGGCATCGTGTATTTGCGAAACGCCTCCACCCGGTTGTCCCCGTTTTCGATCTGGGGCGATGGGAACAGAGGCGTCCAGCCGCCGGCCGGGCCTTTGTTTCCGATATAGAGGTAACCGGGGTAATTGGTCTGGACAATGAAATCGATGCGATCGTCCTTGTGGAATACGGATTCCGGGGAGACGTCCACCATCGCCCCGCCCGCCCTCCTGCGGACAGTATAAGTGATGCCGATGGGTGGTCCCGCCGAAGCGTTGATGACCTGCCCACCCCCCGGAAGCGCACTGCCGCCGGGAGTCGGTGTCACGGCATTGTTCTTGGGGCTGGCCGCCGGCTGGGACGCCTTCGATCCCGAACCCTTGGAGCCCTTCGACGTGCTGCCCTTGGGGGTGCTTTTCTTTCCGCCGTCCGCCTCCGGACCCGCGGAGTAAAACAACTCCCGGGCAGTGAGCTTGGACTGGGGCGCAGGCTGCGCCGTTTGCGCTGGGGCGATGGAAACGAAAGCCGCTGCGGTGGAGAGGGAAATCAGAAAGTTCGAGGAAAATGACATGTTCAGTGCCCGGTTAATCGCCAGACCCGACCTCCCATCTGTTCTGTACGATACCACCCAAAGCGCCGGATGGGTACTGCCGGGTCTATAAGTACCAATCGGGTACTCTGGTGATTCCCCGTGGAGTCAGCCGCCTTGAAGCTTACTGATGCACCAACTGTAAATCCGCCACCACGCGCGGGTCAGTGCTTCCAGTCGGATTCACGACGTAAACTGCTTTTTCCTTCTTCTCCCCAGGGCCGGGCGCGGTATCGTCCACTTTTTCCACGATCAGGTCGCGGGAATAGACTTGCCGCATGCGGCTGATTTCGGAATCCGGCAGATTGACCTGGGCGACCACCAGCATCGACTTCTGCGGACGGGCCGCGGGTTCCGGAGCCGATTTGGCCGGAGTCGGGGTCATCGACTGTCCCTTGGAGCCCGGCAGCGAGTAGATCATGTTCTCGAATTCGGCTTCCGGCTCCCGGGAAAACACGATAAAGACCTTCTCCGTCCCGGTCTGTTCGTCAAAAACCATGCGCGACCTGGGCGGCATGAGGTAGCTTCGCCAGCCGTCCACATGATTGTCGCCGTCGGACACTTCGGGCGATGGAAAAATGGGCTTCCAGGTGCCGCTGGACCCCTGGTTCACGATGTAGAGGTAGCCGGGACCGTTGGTCTGGACGCTGAACTGGATACGATCGCCGGCGTGAAATACGGTATCCGGAGCTACTTCGACGTTATCGTTGCCAACGCGTTTCAGGACCGTGATCTTGAGCCCCAGGGCTGGGCCATTGGTCGGTGCGGGAGCGGTCGCGGGACGCGTCTCGGCGGCGCGGATGATGGGGCTGCCGTCAGGTGCGGCCGCGACCTTAGAGCCCTGAACTCGCGAGGCCGTCACGGTCGAGGACCTCGCAGGAGGTTGGGGAGTACTTGCGGGTGCGGGATTCGCACCAGCTACCTGGGCAGGTGGCTTTTTGGCCGCGGTCACCGCCGTCTGAGCCGGCCTGGCCACTGGTTTAGCCGCCGGCTTGGCATCGGTATCGTCCCCGGCGGCATAGAATAACTCTCGTGCCGTGAATTGCTTGGGCGCATCCTGCGCGGCCGCGGCGAGAGCCGCCGCCAGGCTCGAAGCAACCCATAGCCGCATGAATAAAGCTGAGATTTTGGGCATTCAAGAATCCGGTTTCTGGACCGGCCCCCTAGCATAATACGATACCACCCGCCCCGCTGGATTGAGGGATTAGACGTACTGAATCAAGGTACTCACTTCGACATGCTTATCGCTGTGGTACCCGCCAGCCCCCGGAAAATCATGAAAACCCGTGTCGGCGACGTGGTGCGGGCACTCATGCCGACGCTTTTTGGCCGGCCATACTCCTGTGTCCGCGAAGGGGTTTTCCAGGCAGCCTACCTGGCGACGCGGAAGACGATCTCGAGGCTCCGCGGCGGGATTTCGCGGGACTCAACTTCGACACGCGGGTTCTCGACGCCCCTTTCGGACAGCAGTTCCCTCAGGGCGGTCTTGGCTTCTTCCATCGTGCGCACGGTGGCAGGCTTTTCCACGGCCAGTTCGATTTCGCGCTCGTTGAAGCGCTCGAGGACCTCGTGAATCCGAACCCCTTTGAGGCTCTCGAAGCGGATCGAGCGTACGATCCGGGAGTTCGACTGTGCCTGTTCCAGCGCTTCGGAAGACCGTAGTGCCTCCGTCGCGCGGGCCACGAGGGGGCTTTCCGGGTAGACCGCGATCAGGGTTTGGAAAGTTACGGCAGCGGTGCCGTATTTTCCGGCGCGAAGCCGTGCCTGTCCATCTTCGAACAGGAGCATGGCATCGATTTCGTCGCGGGCGGGCATGGGTTCGAGATTTTTCGATCGTGCGTGCGCGTCCGGCAGTGCCGGGTCCGCGGCGATCGTCCAAGCTCCCACCAGGAGCAATGCGAGACTGAAAAGCAACTTCATGGAAAGCCGGAAGGCACGCCGGATGCCGTGCCGTTAACGATTGAAAATAGGCTTGGCTCGAGCGGCCGCGGAGTGTCTTCGGGAGCACGGTGTGGCGCGTCAGGGATCAACGACGACGGGATCCATGGATGTCGCCTGGTCGATGGCTTCTTCGAATTTGCCCCCCGCTTAACCCCCGGTTGTATAGTGTGGCACATGGCACTTTGCACTCGGGCTGTCTCCGCTCCTTTGCTGTTCGTGTGCGCGGCAATCCTCTCCGGTCAGCAGCCTGAATCCGGCACGGCGCCCATCGTGCAGCCTGGCGCTGCCGGTCACGATGGTAAGGCCTTATCGGCGGAATCGGTTCGCGTCACTCCGCGCCGCGTACCGACGAAGACACCAGCTTCATGCAGGGGATGATCCACTATCGTTCCAGGCCGTCGAGATGACCGACCTGATGCGCACCCGCGACATGGCACTTCGTTTCTTCGATGCCGGCGCAAAAGAATCTGCAGATTCGAGTGCACGTGGCGGCCGGCGAAGACTGCATCATCAATCTAAGCTTCTGATCCTGTTCCCCCTTAATCCCGTCGTTTCGGCAGAAACAGCGTCAGCAGGAAGTCCTGTGCCTCTTCGGTCGTCCTTGATCGAACTCCAGTCCGCAAAGGCAGCCCGCGCCATGTCAATCTGACCGATGGCATTGGTTCGATCCCATAGGAAGGAATTATCGTAATCGGCAGTGAGTCGTTTGTTCTGCAAGAGACTGAATGTTTGCGCAACCCAGCATCAGCGCAATCCCGCCGGCAGGTTGTCCGGAACTATAGAACTGCTTGGTGTGATCCTCGCAGACCTTCTTCATGCGTCCATGGTCGAAGGTCCGGGCCAGAATGGTGTCTGACGGCGGGCAAAGATAAGAAAGGATCGAGGTCTTCGGCGGCCGGGAATCGAAACCCGATAGTCTGCTCGACAGCCGTACCGTTTCCGGACTTCCCACCGGGGAATGTCTTACCTGGCGACTGAGAGGTCAGGTTCGCATTCGGATCTCCAGAATCGCCGGACCGAATGCGATCGTCAACGGACTGTTCTTACCGAGAACCGCCGCCGCGACGCGCGCGCCGCTTGTCGCGGCTCTTCGAATTTGACCCCGCTTAACCCCCGGTTGTATAGTGTGGCACATGGCATTTTGCACTCGGGCTGTCTCCGCTCCCTTGCTGTTCGTGTGCGCGGCAATCCTCTCCGGTCAGCAGCCGGAATCCGGCACGGCGCCAATCGTGCAGCCTGGCGCTCCCGGCCACGATGGTAAGGCCCTGTCGCCCGAATCGGTCCGCGTGACCCTGCGCGCGCCCACCAGGGAAGACACCGATTTCATGCAGGGAATGATCCACCACCATTCCCAGGCCGTCGAGATGACCGACCTGATGCGCACCCGCACGCGCAACAAAGACCTGCTGGCGTTGGGCAAGCGTATCAGCATCTCGCAGACCGACGAGATCAAGTTCATGCGCCAGTGGCTGGAAGAGCGCGGCCAGGCGGTGCCCATGGACCACGCCCACATGCAGCACATGGCGGGAATGAACATGCAGGGGATGAACCACATGGACATGGGATCCATGCCACTCATGCCCGGCATGCTCACCCCGGCGCAGATGCAGGCCCTGGCGAAAGCCTCGGGCAAAACCTTCGACCACCTCTTCCTGACCGGGATGATCCAGCATCACAACGGCGCCCTCATCATGGTCAAGGATCTGTTCGATTCCCCGGGAGCCGGGCAGGACGGCATCCTGTTCGACTTCGCTACCGATATCGACAACACCCAGCGCGCCGAAATCGAGATCATGAAGGGCATGCTCAATAAGGAGAAACGATGATCGCCGAACGAACCTCACTATGCTCGCGAAGTGCCATGATCCTTTCGCTGGCGCTCGCCGCCGGCTTGCCGGTACTGAGCTTCGGGCAAACCGAGAAGGCCGGGGCGCCCACGACTTCCGTCTACACCAATCCGCGATCGGGACACGAAGACCCGCGCATCGGACTCAAGGGCGGATACCAGGACGCCGGCGAAGCGGCGTTCGGCATGCAGCACCTCGCGACCTTGCCGAAGCCGCCCGGCTTCGCCCCCGGCGATACGGCCGGTCCGCCTCCCACCCCGCCGCCCGCAAATGCCGGAGGAGGCCAGGGACGCGGCGGACAGCCCACGGCACAATACGGCTCCACGAATTCGGACCTCGCCTTCAGCGGCAATCACCTGTTCGTTGGCAACTACAACGGGATCAATTTCTACGACATCGATAATCCGGGCAAAATCAAGTTGCGGACCTCGGTGCTCTGCCCCGGCGGGCAGGGCGACGTCTCGGTTTACGGCCACTTGCTGTTCATGTCCGCGGAGGCGATGAACGGGCGGCTCGATTGCGGCACACAGGGGATTCCGCTGCCTCCGGGTTACACGCCTCCGCCGCCCCCGCCCCCGCCGCCGGCGAATGCCGATGGCTCCGCTCCGCCCCGCGGTCCGCGTCAGCCCCCGCCTCCCAGCCCCGACCGTTTCCGCGGCGTGCGCATCTTTGACGTCACCGATTTTGCCAATCCCAAGCAGGTCGCGGCGGTGCAGAGTTGCCGCGGCTCGCACACCCACACCCTGGTGATCGATCCCAACGATAAAGAGAACGTGTATATCTACATCTCCGGAACCGGGCCCGTGCGTCAGGCAGAGGAACTGTCGGGCTGCTCGAGCGGCGATCCCGCCAGCAATCCGAATACCTCGCTCTTCAGCATCGACATCATCAAGGTACCGTTGGCGCACCCCGAGCAGGCGAAGATCATCTCCAGCCCCCGCATCTTCACCGACACACAGACCGGCGCGATCAACGGCCTGTGGAAGGGCGGCACGCACGGCGAAGGCACACAGCGCACCTCCGAGACCGACAAGTGCCACGACATCACGGTCTACTCCGCGATCGGCCTGGCTGCCGGAGCGTGCTCAGGCAACGGGATCCTGCTCGACATTCACGATCCCGCGCATCCCGTCCGCATCGACGCCGTGAGCGATCCCAACTACGCGTTCTGGCATTCCGCCAATTTCAACAACGCCGGCACCAAGGTTTTATTCACCGACGAGTGGGGCGGTGGAGGGCAGCCGCGCTGCCGCGAAACCGATCCCATGAATTGGGGAGCCGACGCGATCTTTACCCTCTCCAATCGCAAGCTGACGCTGGCCTCGTATTACAAGATGCCGGCTCCGCAGACCGAGAACGAGAACTGCGTGGCGCACAACGGGTCGCTGGTGCCGATTCCGGGGCGCGACATCCTGGTGCAGTCCTGGTATCAGGGCGGCATCTCGATGGTGGATTTCACCGACGCCTCGCATCCTTTCGAGATTGCCTACTTCGATCGCGGCCCGGTGGACAGCACCAAGCGCGCCATGGGCGGGCAGTGGTCCACCTACTGGTACAACGGCTATATCTACGGCTCGGAGATCGCGCGCGGTGTGGATGTCCTTAAGCTGGTGCCCAACAAATACATCACGCAAAACGAAATCGATGCCACCAACCAGGTGCATTTCGACGAACTCAACGTCCAGAATCAGCCGAAGATCGTCTGGCCCCAGAATTTCGTCGTAGCCCGCGCCTACATCGATCAACTGGCCCGCGGCACCTCGGTCACGGCTCAGCGGCTCAAGGCGCTGAGTGGCGCAATCGACAAGGCGGACTCCTCGTCGGGCGCCAAGGACTTGGCCCAGTTGAAGACCATGGGCGCGAGCCTGGAAAAGGACGCGTCGAGCGCCAAGACCCCGGCGGATGCCGACCGTATGCGCGCTCTCGCGGCCATCATCAAATCACGGTAGGAGTTGTGGCGCGGACACTCCTGTCTGCAGCGCCCCGACTCATCGGGGCGCTTTTGCGGCCTTGCAGGCAGTGGGCTGTCCAACCAGCCCTACTGCGTGAGCCCACTCGTTTCAGCAAACGCTGGAAGCGCGCATCGCTGCGGACCGGGTCATAGACCGGATCGGCCTTTAGAGAGGTCGCGATCGGATTGCGATTGCTGACTTCCCTCTCGATCCTGGCGAGGGCCTCGTCATACTGGCCGAGGGCGAGGCACACATCGAAGGGCTTCAATCCCCGCCGTTCAAAATCGGCCTTCACTTGACGCGCCTCGTCGCGACGGCCGATACGGCTCCGAAGCCGAGCGTGTGGTAATGGACACCGCCGGCAACGAGCTTCAGGTAGTCTCGGGTATCCAAGGCCATGCCGTGCGTATGGACGTCGAGATCCCCAAACAGTGAACTGTGGCGTGACATCCGCGGCCGCTCTGTAGGCGGATTGACTCCGGCGGAAAGCGAAGAGCGCAGGCAGGCCGCCGGAGGATTTCAAGAAGCGCCATGCGCCGCAATGAGGCGAATGAACTCCGTCTACAGGTGCGACGCAGGCGCTCCAGTTCATGTTCGGGGAGGGAGGTTTCACCCCCAAATTTCCTCCGCGCGGATCCCGGTTCTCAGTCCGGGGATCCGTGCTGGGGTATGAACGAGAATCCTACTGATGGGAGATACTCATGAAACACATAGCTTCAGCCGGGCCCCGCGGCCACAGTACCCATCACTACCGACAGCGTTCGAATCACCGAGATTCACACCATCACAGATGGAACGTAATTCTTGGTGGCCCGCTCGCAGGGCTGGCTTTCGAGGCTGCCGCGCCTCGGAGTTGCGAGGCAAAAAGCTTCGACCTCTGGCTCGGCCCGGCAGACACGTGTCCGAGCTACCTCTGCGCCGATTCCACGCCCCATTGCATATAATAGGTCTTACCCTATCGGCCCAAGCGGGCGCTTCGAATCCATCAGGAGAATTATGAGAGATTGGGGCTTCGCCCAGACCGACCCATCGCAGGAAATGGCACAGTTGCACTATTTCTCGATCAAGAAGCTCCAGGCAGGCACCGAAATCGAGTTCGTCATTACGGTGAAAGAGTACGTGACCCCCAAGGAGCCGACCATGCACTTCTTCGCCCAAGCCAACCGCCAGACCAACCAGAACACCGCACCCTATACGCCTTGCGGTTGGGGCAAGTCGCTGCTCGAAGCCTTATCCGAGTGCGTCCGGGCGATCAACCGCTTCCCCTACGAGGGCCAGGAGACCTGACCGGAGCGCAGTCACCAGACCGGCTTCGCGCGTCAGGTCCTGCCATCCACGACAGATCTACAGATACAACCGGTTGGCCGACGCCGCCGCGGCGTAGCTTCGCAGCGCCTCCATCTCGTCATCGAACGCCACGAAAACCGTATACAGCTTGGTCACTTGAAGGAGGTCATGGACCTTAGCCTGCGGGTGCAGCAGTTTGATGCTGCCGCCGCCATTGGTCACGCTGGCGTACGAGCCCACCAATTCGCCCAATCCGGCACTATCGAGATACGACACCTCCTTGAGATTCAGGAGGATGTTCTTGTGACCCGCATTGATCAGATCCTTGATCGTGTTGCGCACCAGTCCGGAGCCCTCGCCCAGCGTGATGCGGCCAGCCAGATCGACGATCGAGACATCCCCTGACTGGCGAACAGTAGCTTTGACGCTCATTCAGTACCTCCGCCGAACATTATATGTATATTTCAGGTTTCAAAATGTTGACTGAGCGAGTTTTCTTCGCAGAAAGCGGCGCTCCGGCTCGGAGCAAGGGCGTTCCAAGGCGGCGCGAAAACAGACGGCGGCGTCGGCGTGACGGCCCACCTCCTGCAGGAGGTGGCCGCGCACGGACAGGAGCAGGTGATAGTCTTCCAGCTTCGGATTGCCGTCCAGCCTTTCGACGGCCGCCAGTCCCTCTGCCGGCCCATGGACCTTGGCCACGGCCACCGCGCGATTCAGCGCCACAACCGGTGAAGCGTTCATCTCCAGAAGCCGGTCGTAAAGGCTGAGGATGGTTCTCCAGTCTATGGTTTGAGGATCGACGGCTCTCGCGTGGGTGGCCGCAATCGCCGCCTGAATATGGAATTCCGTGACATCCTCTCCGGTCATCGAACGTTCAAAATGGTGGAACCCGAGGGCGATCAACTGCTGGTCCCAGCGGCTGCGGTCCTGAAATTCCAATTGGACCAGGTCGCCAAGCTCGTCCACGCGAGCCGGCAGGCGCGCTGCCTGCAACGCCATCAATGCCACCAGGGCATCCACGCGCGGGGTCGAAATGGAAGACGAAGCCACCAGGCAACCCAGGCGCAGTGCCTCCAGGCACAGGTCCTGCCGGATCAGCGCTTCGCCTTCGTGCGCCGCGTACCCTTCGTTGAACATGAAATACAGGACGTCGAGGACCGATGCCAGGCGCTCCTGCAATTCGGCGCCGCGCGGCATCTCGAACGTCTGTGGGCCTTCGCGAAGCTGCCGTTTGGCGCGCACCAGCCGCTGGGCAAGGGCTGCCTCCTCCGCCAGGAACGCCCGCGCAATCTCCCGCACGCTGAATCCACCTACCGTCTTCAGACTCAGCGCCACGCTGGCATCGCGGGTAAGCGCGGGGTGGCAGCAGAGAATGATCATGCGCAGTTCGTCGTCGCGAAGCTGCTCCTCGCAGTCGGGATCGCCGGGCGAAATCGTGGCCGAACGGGACAGGTCGGCCACGATGGCTTCGGTCTTTTCCCCCAGCAGGCGATTGTGGCGGAGGGCATCGATCGCCACGTTGTGGGCCGTGCGATACAGCCACCCGGCGGAGTTTTCCGGCACTCCTCCAAAAGGCCAGGCTTCGAGGGCCCGCAGCATCGCCTCCTGCACCGCGTCCTCCGCGAGGGTGAGGTGCGCCGGCCCGAGCAGGCGCGTTAAGTGCGCCACCATGCGGCCGGCCTCCCGGCGAAACAGGTGCTCCAGCAGAGGCGCGGCCGCCGGTGCCTGGGTCACTCCTCCCAGATCTTACGGACCTCCACCGTGCCGCCGTATTCCAGGGTGGGATGATCGCGGGTGCGCTCCACGGCCTCCTCGTAGCTGGCCGCCTCGATGATATAGAAGCCGCCCAGGACTTCCTTGCTTTCGCTGTACGGCCCGTCGGTGGTGCGCAGCTTGCCGCCGTCGGCCCGCATCACGCGTCCTCCGTCGTTCGCCAGTCTCTTTCCGCCCACGGTGAAGGGCTTCTGCATCCAGCCCATGAACTTCTCCAGGGCGCGTTGCATTTCTTCCGGGCTCAGTTTCGACCAGCCGGATGGATCGCTGTGGAGCAGCAGTATGAATTGCGACATGTTTGGTTTCTCCTTATTTTACGCGAGTGTATTGCGCATGCTCGGTGAACTTGGGCTGGCCGTTTTCGTAAAACTGCCATTCGGCGGACATGTGATTCTGGTCCACGAGCCGGATCTTGGCGTTGTGCATGTGCCCGGCTGAAGGGCTGGCCAGGTTGGTCGCGTCCAGGAAAAGGAACTGAATCTCCCCTGTTTCGGGATTAAACGTTCCGGCCTGCATGCGCGGCTGGTTGCCCGCGGAGCAATAGTGGGTGAGCATCAGGCGATTGCCGTCGAAGTGGTAGACCGTCAGCATGGGAGCCTCCTTCTCCGAGGTAAACCGTTCCACCAGCGCGGTACCGCCGGCGATCAGTTCATAGCTCAGACGGGTTTTCCCCATCTCGGTGTCGGCCGTCCAGTCGCCGACCAGCGTTTTGAGGCGCGCGAACGCGGCTGCGGCGTTGGTGTTGGGTTCGGTCTTGGTATCGGCCGCGAAGCTCGCGCTGCCGGCCAGGAACAGGGCTGCAAGCAAAAGACTTGTCTTCATGCGTGTATCTCCTTGGGGGTGAATTTTCAAGGAAATGACGAATGAGGGCCGGCAGAATCGACAAATCTTCGAGTGGGATTTGCGGGGTGGGACAAAAACGTTTTACGGACTCGCGGCACTTACGCCGCGCCTCCGGAAAGCTGACAGCTTCGCCCCAAGGCGAACAGAAGCTGACATTACGCTGCTGGGGAGGTTGGGGCGACTCGGAAACTGTTACGCTTGGATGGCCTTGACCCGCAGATGCAACTTCGATTTGTACCGGGCGGCGGTGTTCTTCTTGATGACGCCCGTCTTCGCGGAGCGGTCGATCAACGAAAAAGTCTTCGGCAGCAGTTCCGCGATCACTTTGGCATCCTTGCCGCCAAGTGCCTTCCGCATGGCGCGGATCTGGTGCCGCAGGCGCGTTTTATTCTGCCGGTTGTATTCCGTGCGGCGTTCGGTCTGACGCACCCGCTTGAGTGCGGAAAAAGTATTGGCCATCTTCGCTAAATCTAATCCTTACAAAGTGATTGAGTTTCCAGGATAGCGCAACGCCGTCCGTGCCCGCAACTCGGGGGTAGTGCCTGAAAGGTGCGTTGATTGCAATTTGCGATAGTTTTCAGCCAAATTGGATCATCGGGCAAGAGGTGTAACGTCTCGCCGTCGAATTCGGCAATCAGCCGGTTGACCGTGGCACCAGCAGCCGCGCTTTTCAGCCGCGCGATTTCCATACCGCTGACGCCCGCTTTCCCGCCCTTCAACTGAATGAGCCGCACGTCCAATAAGTCGGAATTCTTGCGGCCCAGACGGAAGGCTATGGCATCTATAATGCCGGTGCGTGGAGAAGTACCCTTGAGGAAGGCCACACGCCAGCCATGCTCGGTACAATATGCCTTCAGCGCTTCCTTGCTCGCGGCCTCCGCTGCGCGGGCCTTCGTGAAGGCATTCATGCGTCGGCGCGTCTGTTGGGCCTTCGCGGCAGCCGCACGCCGCTTCCTGGTGCGCGCTGCCTTTTCTCCTGGGGAGATTTTGTCATTCATTGAAATTGCGCTCTTTTGTTCCGACCAATTCGGGGAAATCTTCGTCGTCATTCAACCGATGGGTCAGATGCCGAATATCGGGGAAATGCGCTCGATCCAATTGTGTACGAAATTCTTGAACTCAGGCTTGATCGTCCACCCTTCTGAATTCTGATCGTAGGCCAATAGGCCAATCGAGTTGATTTGGCTTGGATGATGGCGAAGGCCGGCGCACCATTTCCAAGCCAACACGATTCCGGCTGTCAGGATGGCTCGTGTCGCGCGGCTTCCGGGCGATCCGGTAACGCGAGCTTCGGGGGTGCGTCGCGGCATTATACTGAAAAGAAGAGTGAAACCCCGGGTGGCGCGCCATCGCTGGATTCTGTGGGCCGCGCTCGTGGTGTTGTCTCTTTACCCGCACAGCGCTGACGCGCTTGACCCGCGGAAGAGCCTCACCCAGTATTCGCGGCTGGTCTGGACCCAGCAGGATGGCCTGCCCCAGGACACCATCCGCGCCATCGCGCAGACCACCGACGGGTATCTCTGGGTAGGCACGGACGAGGGACTGGCCCGCTTCGACGGCTACGAGTTCAAGGTCTTCGATAAAGGCAACGGCGACCTGCCCGGCAATTCCATCACCGCACTCGCCTCCGCCGCCGGCGGCGCTCTGTGGATCGGAACCTCGAACGGGCTGGCCGAATACCGCGATAGACGGTTTCACACCTACACCACCAAAGACGGGCTTCCCGACAACGCCATTACGGCGCTCTATGAGGACCACGGAGGCACTCTCTGGATCGTGGCGGGCGTGTACCTCAGCCGCTTCCAGGACGGCAAGTTCACGAACTTTGCCCCCGACGCGGAATTCCCGGTGACTTCCGTCCGCCAGATTCGCGAAGACCTGAATCACGACCTGTGGGTGGCGGGCTTCAGCCGCATCGTGAAGATGGCGGGAGGCCATTTCGTGACCGTGGTCGATCCCAAGGATCTCAATGGCGACATCGTCACCTGCATGGCCGCGGCCCGCGACGGCACGTTCTGGATTGGCGGGAGCGCGGGGATTCTGAGGCGCTCCGCCACGGGCGAGATCCGCCGGTACGGGGTCCGCGACGGACTGCCCGATATGCTGGTACGGGCCTTGTGGGAGGACCGCGACGGCAACATCTGGGCGGGCACGAACCTGGGACTCGCACGCCTCGATGGCGACCGCTTCGTCACTTCGCGCGATGAAGAGAGCCGCAACATTGTGCGGGCCCTTTTTGAGGACCGGGAAGGCAACCTCTGGGTCGGGTCGAACAGCGGACTCACCCGCTATCGCGACGACATCCTGACGGTCTACGGCAAGAGCGAGGGGCTGCCTAGCGACGAGCCCAACGCGGTCTTCCAAGACCATGCCGGGCGCATCTGGGTCGGCTTCCACGACCAGGGGCTGATGTTGTTCTCCGGCCGGGATTCCCGCGTATTCACCACACGCGAGGGCCTGCCCAACAACGAGGTTTTTTCGATCCGCGAGACCCGCGACGGGGACTTGCTGATCGGCGCCCGAGGCGGTCTCGCGCGCATGCACGGCGGCCGCTTTACGACGTTCGTACCTCCCGATCCGCTTGGCCGCGTGAATGTTTACGACGCCATGGAGGATGCTACCGGACGCATCTGGCTGGCCACTCCCGGCGGCCTGGATGAACTACAGGGCGGGCGGATTCGAACGGTCGAACTCAGCGTCCCTTTGCTGATCGGCGCGGTGGTCGCACTGTGCCAGGGCCGTGACGGCGCGGTGTGGGCGGCGACCTACGGAAAGGGACTGTGGCGCGTCCGCGGCAGCGACCACCATCTCTTCACCACGGCCGACGGGCTGGCGAGCGATGAAATCCGATCGCTCTACCAGGACCCGGAGGGTACGCTGTGGATCGGAACCTTCGGCGGCGGATTGAACGCCTTCCGCAACGGAAAATTCCAGAAGTTCACCAGCAGGGACGGATTGCTCAGCGACAACGTGACGGATGTGACCGACGACGGCCAATCCCTGTGGCTGAGCACGACGCGCGGAATCTGCCGGATTTCCAAGCTGCAGTTGCGCGAGTTGGCGGATGGCCGGCGGACCAAGCTGGATGCAGTCAACTATGGCGTGGAAGACGGGCTGCGCAGCGCTTCGTGTTCGCCGAGTTTTCCGATAGGCAGCGGCGGGCTGCGCACCTTCGACGGCCGGATCTGGTTCACCACCAGCCGCGGTCTGGCGGTGTACGAGCCAGGAGCGCGCAGTCAGGCAATTCTCTCCCCCGCCGCTCAGATTGTGGAGATCGCGGTGGATGGAAGTCCCGTGGACCTGGCCACGTTCCGGAAGATCGGCCCGCAGAGCGAACGGATCCAGATCCGCTATGCGGGCGTCCATCTGCGCGCGCCGGAGCGCGTTCAATACAGTGTGAAACTGGATGGCGTGGACACCCAATGGCGGGAAGAGGGAAGCCGCCGGATTATCGATTACAACAGCCTGCACCACGGGCCCTACCGGTTCACCGTCAAGGCCGAGGTCCCGGGAGCCCCTCCGAGCGAGCAATCGATCGCCTTCGAAGTGGAGCCGCGGTTCTACGAGACGGCCTGGTTCCGGATGCTCGCCGCGGCCATGGTGGCAGCCCTGGCGTGGGCGGTCTACCAGTTGCGCCTGCGCCAGATCCGCTCGCGCTTCGCGCTGGTGCTCGAGGAGCGCACCCGGCTGGCGAGGGAGATTCACGATACCCTGGCGCAGGGCTTCGTGGGCATCTCTTCGCAGCTCGATGCCGTGGCCATGTGCATGGCGGGCGAGAGCACCCCGGCACGCACGTTTCTCGATCTGGCGCGGCGTATGGCGCGGCACAGCCTCACCGAGGCGCGGCGCTCGGTAATGGACTTGCGGTCGTCCGCGCTCGAGGGCCGTAATCTCGCCGACGCCCTGCAGTCGGGAACGCGCATGTGGACTGCCGGATCGGGCGTGGATGTGGACGTGAATATCAGCGGGACACCGGGGCCCCTGCCCGAGGAAATGGAACAGCACTTGCTGCGCATCGCGCAGGAAGCCGTCACCAACGTTTTGAAGCACGCCGAGGCGAGCAAGATCCAAATCCAGCTTCACACCGAGGAGCGCAAGCTGTACCTGCGAATTCAGGACGATGGCCACGGCTTCGAGCAGGACGGCGTATTCGCGTCGCGAGGCGGCCACTTCGGTCTGATCGGCATGCGCGAGCGGGCTGAGCGCCTCGGCGGTGAACTGCACCTGGAGAGCCACCGCGGAGAAGGAACAGAGGTGCAGGTGGAGGTGCCGCTGCCATGAGTGAGCCGATACGGATCCTGGTTGCCGAAGATCACCTGGTGGCGCGGGTGGGTGTCAGCACGATCGTCAACATGCAGCCCGACATGACGGTCGTGGCGGAAGCGTCCAACGGGCAGCAGGCCGTGGAATTATTCCGGAAACACCTGCCCGATGTGACCCTGCTGGACCTGCGCATGCCTGGTATGACTGGCGTCGAGGCCGCCACCGTCATCCGCCGCGAGTACCCCTCGGCGCGCATGATCGCCCTGACCACCTATGGCGGCGACGAGGACATCCGCCGCGCTCTGGCCGCGGGCGTTCAGGCTTACCTCACCAAGGACGTGCTCCACGACGAGCTTCTCAAAGCGATCCGCGCCGTTCACGCGGGGCAGACGTATTTGCCGGCCGCGGTGGCGGCTGCGCTCGCTGCGCAGATCCCCCGCCCCGATCTGAGCGCCCGCGAAATCCAGGTATTGGAGCTGATCGTGCAGGGACTGGCCAACAAGCAGATCGCCTATTCGCTGAGCATCGCCGAGCACACCGTGAAGAACCACGTGAAGAACATCCTCAGCAAGCTGGGGGTACAGGACCGGACGCAGGCCGCCACCGCCGCGATTCAACGAGGCATAATACATCTGTAACGCAGGCGTCGGCCTGCCGGGGGAGATGCAGATGATGCGCGGGTTTGCGGTGCTGGCAGTCTTGCCGGTTTTTGGCTCTGTACTCTTCGCCCAAGCCACCGGCGCGCCCAATCATTCCACCGGGAACCCGACGCGCACCCAGACGATCCAGGTCGGCGAGCCGTACACCACGGATCCGGGCGGCAATCCCGGCCGAACGACGGGGCGAACCGGCAACCAGAGCCCTTTCGGACAGAATCCACCGGCGGCGCCTCCACCTCCGTCCAAGCCTCCTTCCGCGCAGGGTGGCTGCACCGCCGCTACGCCGCAAGCCCCCACGCAAATCCTCTCGAACCCGGTCACCTACAATGGAGCCACCGCAACGGTAGGAATTATTTCCGTTGCCCCCGACGCCGACCTGACCGGAATTCTCTGCCTGCTCGATACGATTTCCCGCTCGCCCAGCGGTGCGGCTTTGATCAACGCCATCCAATCGGATGGTCAAAAGAGAAACCTGACGGTGCAGATCATCAAGCCCGACGCGGGTGTACCGGGCCCTTCGACCAGGCCTGGGAGCGGTGGCGACCTCGACTGGCTGAAGGCCCAGCCCGACTCGCTCTCCCCCGTCTATTCCAGCCAGCCGATCCGTCCGAAGGCTGCCAACGGCCTCCCGGACTTCAGCGCGGATGGCGTAGTGCAGCCGCCGATCTCGAAGATCGTCGTCTTCGGCGCCGGGGTCGCGGGGATTCGCGGAAAGGGCGTCAGCAGCGCGGTGCGCTTCTCTCCCTCCATGTTTCCGTTGAACGCGCCCGGGATCCGGCAGTCGTCGAACGCGGGAGCGGATGTGGGCCTGATTCACGAACTGATTCATTGCCTCCGGCACATCGACGGGATCGCCAATCGCACACCGGTGTTCAAAGCCAACGACAACACCGTGGCAGACGGCACATGGCTGACGGTAGACGAGCGGGAAGTGATTGGAGACAGCACCGTACCGGCCAAATGGGTGACGGAGAACCGCTATCGTGCCGAGCGCGGCCTTCCTGCCCGCGCGTGCGTTGCCCCCAGTTGCTTCTAGACGTCTGTAATCGAGGTTCCGGACGACTATTTCTCTTCGACCTGTACAACGCGATCGGCGGGAATGTCCTGCATCGTCTGGCGCGTTCCGGAGGGCCACTCGATTTCGATTCGTTCCATCTTCGGTGCCGCGCCCAGCCCGAAGTGCAGACGCAAATCGTTCTGGGAAAGATAGCTTCCCCCGCTGCGGACCTCGTCCACCTGGGTCCGCCCCCCGGCAGTCACCTTGACCTTCGCTCCCAGCGCGCTGCGATTGGACCGCCGGCCCGTGAGTTGAATCAGCACCCAGTGTCCCGCGGGCCGCGACTCCTGCTTCAGGAGGGTCGGCGGCTCGTTCTGATTGTTGATCAGCACCTCGACCAGTCCATCGTTGTCATAATCGGCGAAGGCGGCGCCGCGCGCGGCGTGGCGTTCCAGAATGCCGGGGCCCGCCTTCTCCGAAATGTCCGCGAACCTGCCTTCGCCCAGATTGCGATAGAGGATCGCGCGGTCCTTGAAGTGAATATCGGTCCGCAGGCGGTCCACTTCGGGGAAGACATGCCCGTTCACCAGCAGGAGATCCTTCCAACCGTCGTTGTCGAAGTCGAAGAAGCCGCATCCCCATCCGACCCAACGCGTGTTTCGGGAGAGCCCCGCCGGGATGGTGACATCGTCGAACTCGCCTGCGCCGCGATTCCGATAGAGAGTCTCGCGCTCGTCAGAGAAGTTGCTGCGAAAGATGTCGGGCCAGCCATCGCCATCGTAGTCGGCCGCGGTGACTCCCATGCCGGACATCGCCTTTCCATTTTCGTCGAAGGCGACCCCGCGCAGCAGAGCCTCTTCCGTGAACCTGCCGTGGCCCTGATTGATGTAGAGCAGCGACGGCGTCTGGTCGCAAGCCACGTAGATGTCGGTGAGTCCGTCGTGATTGAAGTCCCCGGTGAGGACGCCGAGGGCGTAGTTCTGATCGGGCCCCGAGATGCCCGACGCGTCGGAGACATCCGTGAAGGTACCGTCGCCGTTGTTGTGGTAGAGGATATTGCGGTCGAAGGGAAGGCCGCGCGGGCCGCAGGCGACCGGCACGGAGCGGTAAAAGCAGTAGGGATTGGCGCCCGGCTTGGGAGTCGTTGCCGGATCGAATTTCAGGTAATTGGCCACGAAGAGGTCGGCGTGCCCGTCGTTGTCGTAGTCGAGAAACGCGCAGCCGGTGTTGTAGCGGACGCGGTCCTGGCGCAGGCCGGCCGCTTCCGTCACGTCCTCGAATCGGCGCCCGCCCACATTGCGATAAAGATGATTCTGGCCCCAGGAGGTGACGAAGAGATCGGTGAAACCATCGTTATCGTAGTCGGCCGCGCAGACGCCCTGCCCCCACCCGATGGCGGAGGCCAGGCCCATTTTGACCGTGACGTCCGTGAAGTGCCCGTTTCCGTCGTTGTGATAAAGCCGGCTGGGGTTGCCCACAGCCTTCCCCGAGACGATGAAGATGTCGGGCAGGCCATCATTGTCGTAATCGAAGAAGGCCGCTCCGCTGCCGGTGGTCTCCAGGATGAAGCTCTTGGACTCCTGGCCGCCATTGGGGAAGAGCGCGGTGAGCCCCGCGCGGGCTGCCACGTTCCGGAATTGCGGCGTGTAACCCCCGCCCCAGAAGAAGAGCAGGCCCGAGAGTACGGCCGCGAGTCTCACTGCTTGGGCGCCTTCTCTCCCAGCTTCTTCAGGAAATCGGTGAACTCGCCGTCGGGCGGCCTGGTGAGCTTGTCGATTACCGCCTTCTCGCGCTGCGCGTCGGCGGTGCGGCCGGCATTGCGGTAGGCGAGCATCAGGCTGTAGTGCGCCGATTCGCTGGAGGGCTGGAGCTTGACGGCACGCTCCAGCAGCGGGATCGCCTCGGCGTCCTTCTTCGCTTCGGACTTCGTCTTGGCGAACGCCACGAGAGCTTCGGCAAAATCGGGATTGAGGGCGGCGGCTCTTTCGTAGTGTGCGGCGGCGCCGGCGCGGTCCTGCTGGGTCAGCAGGATCTGGCCCACTTCGAACTCCGCGACGGCATCGCTCGGATTCAACGCGAGCTCTGCTTCGAATTCCTTGCGGGCGTCGCGCAGGTTGGCCGGGTCGTGCGACTGTAACAGAAGGGCGCGTCCAAGACGGAAGTGCAGGTTGAGCGCCGTGGGATTCTTTTGGACGGCCTTGCGGTATTCGGCCGCGGCCTCCTGGTAGCGTCCCTGGATCTCGAAGATTTCGCCAGAGAGCTGGTTGACGCGGTAGGATGCGGGCGCTTTCTGGTACATCTGGAAGACCGTGTCGTTCCAGGCGCGCATGTGCACCCGGGCGGACTCGTAGAGCACGTCGGCGTCGGTGGGGAAGGCCTTCTGCAGCTTGTCGAGGAGCGGGTACGTTTCTTCGAGGCGGTTCTGGGCGACATCGCATTCCACCAGAGCGACGCCCGCGAGGCGGCGCTGGGTGGGGTCGGAGTTCGAGGCGAACTGCTGTTCGAGATCGGGGCGGGCGGTGTCGCAGGCGCCCGTAGCGGCTCGGCTGAGTGCCAGAAAGGTGCGCGCGGTGGAGTCGTTGGGCGACGCGGCTACGATCTTTTCGAGCACCTGGCGGGCTTGCAGATATTGCCCGCGATGAAAGGCCTCGATGGCGGAATTGGTGGTTTGCGCCGAGAGCAGGGAGGCAAGGAGAGAAAGCGCCAAAGTGAGTCTG
This sequence comes from Bryobacteraceae bacterium, assembly GCA_035501495.1. Taxonomy (GTDB): domain Bacteria; phylum Acidobacteriota; class Terriglobia; order Bryobacterales; family Bryobacteraceae; genus JAIQFL01. Next base: position 86,699 of record DATJWB010000033.1, read on the forward strand.
ACGCGGCCCATGGGTACAGGCACAAGAGCCACATTAATGCCCCGCATCGTCGAGCACCAGGTCGAGGTCGCCGAAGCGGTGGCGGAGCTTGCCTTCGATCAGCCGAAAGCCCAATGCCGGCGGCGCGCCGGGAGCAATGCGCGCGGGCGGCGCCAATCGTTCCGAAGGCGATGCCGCGATCTCTACCACCTGGCCTGAGGATGCCACCTGCTCCACCAGGTCACCCGTGCTCTCGTCGAGCGCGAACAGCATCATCGCCAGCACCGCCAGCCTCATCGAACCTCCAGTTCGCGCAACGCCTTGGCGGCCGCGCTGCTGTCGGGCTTCTGCTCCAGCAACCTCTGCATGGTCTCCTTGGCCTTGTTGCGATCGCCCATCTTGATATACGTACGCCCCAGATTCATGTACAGAAGCTCGTCGTTGGGCGCCATCTTGATGCCGTACTCGAAGGCCGCGATGGCATCGTTGGTCTGCCCCATTTGCAGATATAATACGCCGAGATTATTGATCGCGCCAGCATGGTCGCGCTTCAGCGTGATGGCCTTCTGGAACCAGTCCTTGGCTTCGGCGTTGCGATTGGCGTGGGCCGCCAGCATGCCGAGCTGATTGGGCGCCTCGGCGTCCGTGGGATCCACTTCCATGGCGCGCTGGAACAGTTTGGCGGCGGCAGCCGTGTCGCCGATTTCCGCCTGCACCTCGCCGGCATTCACCAGCGGATACGCCGCCTTGGGCAGCAGGTCGATGGCGCGCTGATAGTTGGCCAGCGCCTCGGGCAGCTTGTGCAGGCCCGACTCCACACCCCCGAGATTGTTCCACGCCTCGCCCAGGCGGGGATTCACGGCGACCGCCTTTTCCAGGTAAGGCCGCGCCGCGTCGAACCGGCCCGCATCCAGGTGAATCTGTCCGATGGCGTTGAGCGCCTTGTCGTTCTCGGGCGACTGCTTCACCGTCTCCTCCAGGTACGGCAGCGCCAGATCCGGATAGCCCGCCCAGTAGAATGCCGCGCCCAGCTTGAAGTAGTTGCGGCGCGGCAGACTCAGGTAGTCGCCGTGGAACGGGAGGGCCAGTTCGCGGCGATTGCCGCTTCGCATGAGCTTGAGGTCGGCCGCCACGGCGGCGGCATCGGGCACGCCGGCATACAGCTTGTGCACGCGGCTTTGCTCGTCGATCAGCAGCGCCCAGGGAAGCACCAGCGCGGTCCGCCAGTCGAGAAGATAGCGGCGGAAGAGCGCATAGCCCGCGGCCACATCGCCTGGTTCCTGGCGCAGGTTGATCACCTCGGCGGGCAGGTTGGGGCTCTCGCCTTCTCCGATATAGAGGAGACCCGGACCCTTGCGCTTGTCGGGAAGCGGTACCGGTTCGATCAGCCAGGTATCGTGCAGGCGCGGCAGGTTGTCCCCGGCGGCGTTCTGCGTGGCCGGAGGTGCGGATGTCCGCTGGCGGAATACCTGGCGGCGGAGGCCCACCGACCCCTCGGTAATCTCGTAGCGGTAACCGGCGGCCAGGTTGTGGAACTCCTGCCGCAACCCCGAGGGCCACCACACCCGCACCGCATTGATCATGCTGGCGCCGCCCAGGCCGAAGTGCAGCACCTTGGTGTGCTGCGAGACGTATCCCGACCCGGTCTGCAAATACTTCACCCGGCCGTCCACTTCCACACGCGCGCCGATGCCGTCGCGATTCGACTTCGTCCCCACCAGCCGGAAGGCGACGGCATTGCGTCCGCCCGCGCAATCGTTCTCGAAAGCCTTCACCTGCGGCCCGAGGCGGCTCTTCAGCAGGATGTCGAGATTGCCATCGCCATCGAAGTCGGTGACCGCAAACGCGCGGCTGTCCAGGGCGTGATCGAGGCCGCTCACGCCGGAGAGGTCGTGGTACTTGTTGTTGCGCCGGGCATAGTAGACGTTGCGCTCCCGCCCGTTCCAACTGTAGTCTTCGCGGATCAGTTGATTGATCGCGTTCCAGCCGCTTTCGTACGCTTCCGAGCGTTCCCCGGCGGTCACCGGCGACTTGGCCACCACCTGCCGCCAGAAGAAGCTCATCAGGTCGGTCTCGTTCGGACCGGTCAGCATCCCGCACGCGATGTAGATCTCGGGCGAACCGTCGTTATCGAAATCGTGCGCGTCGGCGCTCCAGGCCCAGCGGCCCATCTCGACGTCCTGCTCCTCGCTGGCGTCGGCGAACGTGCCGTCGCCGCGATTCTGGTAGAGCGAGTTCCCCTTGGTGTGGCGGCGGTACGGCTCGCGCAGGCCGCCTTCGCTCACCGGGCGAAAAGCGGGCTCGCGCACCACGCGCTGCCCGGCCTCGCTCCACATGTTGGAGACGTACAGGTCGGGGCGGCCGTCGAGATCGAAGTCGAACCACGTGGCGCTCATCCCCGGGCCCATATCCTCGACGTAAGCATCCACAGCCACGTCGCGGAAATGGCCGCGGTCGTTCTTGTAGAGGTTGTGCTGCCCGAAATCGTTGGCCACGTAGAGGTCGGGCCAGCCGTCGCCATCGTAATCGCACCAGGCAGGGGCGAAGCTGAAGCGATTGTTGTTCTGGTTGAGGCCCGTAGCCGCAGTGACATCCTCGAATATGCCCGACCCATCGGCGGCGAGTTGATTGCGGAACAGGAAATTCGGCGGTCCGTTCTGCGCGTCGTGATAGGGAACGGGGTAGCGATACTGATCTTCGCTCTGAAAATAGGTGTACGTGCAGAGGTAGAGGTCAATGCGCCCGTCGCGATCGAAATCCGCGGCGGACATGCCGGTGAAGCTGCCCTGCATGGGGCTGCGGAAGCGGAAGGCGTCCTGTCGCAGCGCGAAGGTTCCATCGCCCTGGTTGAGGAACAGAACCGGCCCGGACGCGCGCAGCACCACCAGGTCCTGCCGTCCCACGTTGCGGAGGTCGAGGAACAGCGCCGAGGAAGTGTCGTCGAGCAGACCGACGCCCGCTCGGTCGGTGATGTCCTGCATGCGGCCGTCGCGGAATTGGTAAAGCCGATTGGGCAGGCCGCCAGGTTGGCAGACGTACACCTCGTCGAGGCCATCGTCGTCGATATCGCCCACCGCGATGCCCTGATTGCCGTAGATGTCGATGCCGGACGCGGAATCGAGACGCGCGCGCCAGTAGGGGATGCCGCGCAGGAGTTGCTCGCGGAACGAATCGGTGGCGCCGAAAAGGTCCGCGGTGACATCGCGAAACAGCGGGCGCGGCGATTTGGCGAGCGTCTCGCGCACGGGCTGCAGTTCCGTAAATCTGCCGTCCCGCCACTGGTAGCGCAGATAGCCGACACGGTACTCGAGGCCGGTGGGCTGCACGCTTTGGACCTCGTAGCGGATGGTGTCGAGGGGCAGAACATAAAACCGGGGGTTAGGGGTTGGGGGTTGGGGGTTGGCGCTTTGCGTTGCGGTGATGTCCGCTTCGAAGACATCCGGGGAGATTTGGTGGTAGCGCGTGGGGAACGGGATGCTGCCGGCCGCGGCGAGTTTCCTGAGCTGCGCGGCGATCTCCATGGCGGTCTTTTCGCCGGGAAAGTTGTCGGCGCCGGGAAGGATGTAGGGCGCGAGGAGTTCATGCGGACTCGGCCGGCGGAAATGCACGGGGAATGGGGCGGCGGAGAGATGGCGCGGGCGAAGGCAGGCGGCAGCGGCGAGAGCGCCCAGAAGTTCCCGTCGAGTCATAGCGTCACTGCGTAAACGTGGCGCCGGCACTCCTGCCCTGCCGCGCCCCCAC
>DATJWB010000034.1:0-49872 GCA_035501495.1 Bryobacteraceae bacterium
GCGGCGCCTCAAAATGGAGACCATTGATCTTTACCAGATGCACTGGCCGGAACCCGATGAGGATATCGAGGAGGGCTGGGCGACCATGGCCAAATTGCAGCAGGAAGGCAAGGTCCGCTGGATCGGCGTCTCGAATTTCAACGTGAGCCAGTTGGAGCGATGCCGGCGCACCGCACCCATCACGTCGCTGCAGCCGCCGTATTCCGCGGTCTCCCCGGAGATCGAGAAGGAGACCCTGCCGTACTGCCAGCGGCACGGGATCGGCACGATTGTCTATTCGCCGATGAAGTCCGGATTGCTGTCGGGCAAGATGACGAAGGAGAGGGTGGCCGCTTTGCCGCAGGACGATTTCCGCAAGCGCGCGCCCGCCTTTCAGGAGCCGCAGTTGACGGAGAACCTAAGGCTGGCGGACCTGATGAAGAAGATCGGCGAACGTCACGGCGTGTCGGCCGGTGTGGTGGCGATTGCCTGGGCGTTGCGTCACCCCGCGGTGACGGCCGCAATCGTGGGGATGCGGTCGGCCGAGCAGGCGCGCGGTGTGCTGCCGGCGCTGGAGTTCCGGCTGAGCGCCGAAGAGGCTGCCGAGATCGAAGCGCGGTAAACCGGGGCGAACCGCCCGTAACCCCCAATCCTGATCACTCTAAGCCGAGAGCCGCCAGCTTACAATCGGAGCTATGCGGCTGATCACGTTGGAAGAGCACTATCGGAGCGAGCGCGTGAACCAGGAGATCGGCGAGGCGGGCGAATATTTCCGCACGGCCAACTCCGCGGGCGAGCGGATGGCAGGGGGTCGGCTGGCGAATCTGAGCGAATTGGGCGAGCGGCGCCTGGCCGACATGGACAAGGCCGGAATCGACGTCCAGGTGCTGTCGCATACGCATCCGTCGCCCGAAATTCTGCCGGCGGCGCGCGCGATTCCGCTCTGCCGCATCGTGAACGAGGAACTCGGCGAGGCGGCCGCACGCTACCCGAGGCGGTTCGCGGGGTTCGCCACGCTGCCGGTTGCGGACCCGCAGGCCGCGGCGGCGGAGCTGGAATGGGCGGTCGGGGCCGGGTTCAAGGGCGCATTGATCAACGGCGTTACGCAGGGGCGATTTCTGGACGACCCGTTCTTTACGCCGTTGCTGGAACGCGCGGAAGCGCTGGGTGTGCCGATCTATATTCATCCCGCGCCGCCGCCGGAACCGGTACGCGAGGCCTATTTCTCGGGGCTCGAACCGGGGTTGGCGCGCATGCTCTCGATCGCCGGATGGGGATGGCACGCCGAAGTCGGGCTGCAGACGGTCCGCCTGATCGCCAATGGCGTCTTCGACCGGCATCCCCAGCTGCAAATCATTATCGGGCATATGGGCGAGATGATTCCCTTCTTCCTGGCGCGCATCAACGCGGTGGTGACGCCGTTCACCAACCTCCGGAAGGAGTTCGCGGACTACTTCCACTCCAACATCCACATCACCTCCAGCGGAATTTTCACCGCGCCGCCCTTCAATCTGTGTCTCGAAGTGGTAGGCATCGACCGCCTCCTATTCTCAGTGGACTATCCGTACAGCCCGAACGAAGCGGGCCGCGAGTTTCTCGAAAAGATAACGCTCGCCCCGGTAGATTGGGAGAAGTTCACGCACGGGAATGCGGAAAAGCTGCTGAAGATCGCGTGAGGTGGCGCCGATCACCCGCGCCGGTAACGCGGCGCCCGAGGATCAATTCTGCCAGAGGAATCGGAGGATGCTCTGCCGTTCCGACTGCTGGAATCTGACGCGGGCTTCGGTGTCCTCAGCTGCCCAGCCTTCAAGGCAAATTCAATAAATACACATTACCCTTCACCTGGGAGTATTCGTAGACGATTTCCCCGCTGCCGGGCCGCCACGCCGGATAACGTACATATGGTCCGTAACTCGTGAGGTGAGTGAGCTGTCTACGTTCGCGAGTGATCCGATCGATCCACCAGAGGTTCCACACTCCATCGCGGTAGGATGCATAGGAGATCCGCCGATTGTCGGCTGAGAACGAACCCGGGAAATGCACGTCCGAATCATCCGTCAACCTCTCCTGGTGGCCGCCGTTGCGGTCCATGATGCCGATCTGCCGGGGGTTGCCGAGCACCGAGTAATTTATCCATTGGCCCTCACCGGAGACATTGGGATGGCTGGCGCCCTGCCGTTCGAACGTGTTTGACGGGCCGCCCCCCTCGCCCCGGCGCAAGACAGATGTTCAGCGGCCGTGAACAGGATGCCAGCACCACCTCCTGGTCGGGCATCAAAATGGGGCGGGTCAGTCCTTGGAGCGACGGCCAGGTATACAGCACCTGGTTTGTCTTGCGGAGGGTATCATAGCGCCGGAACTCGATGCGGGGCCCGTCGAAATAGGTGTAAAGGAGCCCCGAACCGTCGAGCGTCCGTCGGCATTCATGATCCAATGTCAACATTCCGGCCCACGGTCTCCACCACGAAGGCCGGAAGTTTGCCGTCGGGCGAGAAGGAAGGGCGATACGCTCGCAGGACGGCGCCCTGAAAGAGGGGTTTGGGCTCAGCCGGCGTTTTCACGGACCAGAGCTGGCTCGTGTTCAGGAATCGTGTGAAGGCGAGATGCTTTCCATCCGGCAACAATCCGATCGACATGGGAGCGTCGCCGCTGGTGGCGTACAGTTCGTTCAGCTGCTCGCCGGGATGCCGCAGCCAGTAAATGGCGTAACTGCCCTGGTCACTCATCGCCGCAAAATAGAGCCCCTTGCCTGTGGGGCTGAATTTGGGATCCCGGAGGAGGTTCCAGCGTGTGGTGTAGGCGCTCGGGAGTTCGTGTCCTACCTGGACCAACCTCTCGACCTTGCCGGAAGTGAGATCGAGGTTCCAGATGGAACTCTCGTTCGGGACCGCGACGAAAGCCAAGTTCTTGCCATCAGGACTCCAACCCGGCATCACATGCCCGCCAGGGGGTGATTCCGCCAGCGCCCCTGAAGCTGCTCCTGGTTGAAGACAATCTCGTGAACCAGCTCGTCGCCACGCGCATCCTCGAGGCGGCTGGGCACTCGGTGGTGTTGGCCGGAAACGGTCTGGAAGCCTTGCGGGCCCTCGAGCGCGGAGCGTTCGACATAATCCTGATGGGTGTGCAAATGCCCGAGATGGACGGTTTCGAGGCGGCCAAGGCGATTCGCGAAAAGGAGCGAGGGACGTCCTGCCAGATTCCCATCATCGCCATGACCGCCCACGCTATGTCCGAGGACCGCGAACGATGTATCGCCTCCGGAATGGATGCGTATCTATCGAAACCTGTGCGCCGGCAGGAGGTCCTGAGTATAGTGGCAAACTATGCGCCGCAGGCTGTCAATCCGAGTGGCGCACAGCCCGAACCAACCCTGCAATAGCCGCGGCAAATTGCCCCTGCTTCCCCTAACCTGAACCCCTCTATAATAGGGCTTCATGCCCGCGGAACTTGCCTGTTTTGACCAGCAGTGTGGCGCTCGTTTTCCGATCACGGAGGTGATCTACAGCTGCCCGCGTTGCGGGAGTCTGCTGGAGGCGGTGTATCCGAAGCCGGAGACGCCCGCCGCGGAGTGGAAGCAGCTTTGGCGGAACCGCCGCCTCTCCAACGCGCCGCTGGAACAGAGCGGCGTCTGGCGCTATCGCGAATTTCTGCCGTTCCTTTCCGACTATTCCCATGTCGTCACCCTTCGCGAAGGCAACACACCTCTGCTCGATGCGCCGCGGGCCGCACGATTTGGGGGCCTCGACCACTTGTCGTTCAAGCACCAGGGGTTCAACCCCACCGGATCGTTCAAAGACAACGGCATGACTTGCGGAGTGGCGCAGGCGCTACGCCTGGGATTGTCGCGAGTCGCGTGCGTATCCACCGGCAACACGTCGGCCTCGATGGCGGCCTATGCCAGCGCGGCCGGCCTCGAGCCGCTCATCTTTCTCCCGCACGGCAACATCTCGTTCGGCAAACTGGCGCAGGCCCTCGAGTATGGCGCGCGCACGCTCCAGGTAGAAGCCAACTTCGACCAGATCCTGGCGCTGGTGCGCCAACTGGCCGAGCAACTGGGAATCTACCTGCTGAACTCCGTCAATCCGTTCCGCATCGAGGGGCAGAAGACGATCATGCTGGAGCTGATGGACCAGCGCGACTGGAGCGTCCCGGACTGGGTGGTCTTGCCCGGCGGCAACCTGGGCAACACCTCGGCTTTCGGCAAGGCCTTCCGCGAGATGAAGGAATGGGGACTGATCGACCGGCTGCCGCGGCTGGCCGTCATCCAGGCCACGGGGGCGGCGCCGTTCTACCATTTGATGCAGTCTCAGGATCGATCTCGTCTGATAGCCGTCGAGCACCCCGAGACACTCGCCACCGCGATCAAGATCGGAGATCCCGTGTCGTGGCCTAAGGCGCTCGCGGAGGTCACCGCATCCTCCGGCGTGGTGGAGATGGTGACGGAGCAAGAAATCGCGGATGCCAAGGCAGTTATCGGACAGTGCGGCATCGGCTGTGAGCCGGCTTCCGCGGCAACTCTGGCTGGAATTCGAAAGCTGGTGTCAGCGGGATCGATGGGGGCAAGCGACGAGGTGGTTGCGGTGCTCACGGGCAATGTTTTGAAAGATCCCACGTACACCTATGAGTACCATACGCGAAAACTGCTATCCCGGGATAATACCCCAATCGAATCGAACCTTGCGAACGAGCCGGTATTGGTACCCTACGACCTGTCTCGTATTACAACATTATTAGATACTTAGGTTTAGTGTACCCGCAAATAGGGGTGGAAGTTAACCCGCAATTTTTCATCAGGAAACTCCTGTATTTACTATTGTGTTCTCCTAACCTATTTGGTACATGTGTACTATGTCCCCCGTGAAGAAAGCCACAGTCACGATTGGCCCAGTTCGATTTGCCCGGAAGAACCTGGAACACCTGTACGCACGGCGATCTGCCATCGACGCCCTGATTCGATCGCTGCAGGACTATGACCGCTACCGGGCGAAAGGCACCACCGAGCACAAGCGCAAGACTGCCTAAGAGGCAGGCTTCACTTCGCGAGGACTTTTTCGACGCGGGCTGTTAGTTCCTGTTCCGAGACAGCGCCGGGGTGGTAGTAGCGGACCACGCCGGCGCGATCGATCAGAACAAGGGTCGGGGTGGTGCTGGAGCCATACACCAGGAAATTGTTATTGCTCAGCGGAATTGGCATGCCTGCCAACTCCGGATAAAACTGCTGGCGTACCTGTTCGATGTAGCGCTTCTCTGTCACGGGAGCGGCATCTTCTCCGCCCGCAACGTAGCCGTACAGCCTGGTCGGACCGACCAACGCCAAGCCCTTGGGACCATAACGCTTCATGAGGTTGGCCAGAATCGGCCCTTCCGCTTTGCAGTCGGGGCACCAGTGCGCCCAGAAGAAGAGCAGCACGGGACGGCCGCGCAGCGCGGAAAGCGCCGGGGGTTTCTGGCCGCCCAGCCACTCGCTCACCTCGAGCGGAGGCGCGGTCTTCCCCTCGATGCTCAGCAGGTTGATGTTCTTGCGGATGCGCTCGCTGATGGGCGCGGATCGATACAGGGCGAGTTGCTGGTTCAGGTAGCTGACGGCTTCCGGCCGTTCGCCGCGGGCCGACAACACCAGGCCGTGCACTTCGATGGCAGCGCCCAACGCCGTGGGGAGCCACGGGTCCGTTTCGAGCTTGCGTGTGCGCAGCAGTTGCAGCGACAAATCCCGTGCTTCGGAAGCGTACTTATCGGCCTGATCGAGCTGGTGAAGATCCAATTCGCCGCGTGCGATCCAGGAGAGCGCGGCCGCTAATTCCGGAGTGGATCCGGCCTGTTTCTGATAGCTCCGGGCGATCCGTTCCGCCGACGCGAGATCGTGCTGCGCGATCAGAATGCGGACATCGTTCACCAGGGATACGTAAAGCAGCAGTGCCAGGGGCATTAGTCTTATTCTACCGGCCGCGCGCAGCCTCCTGATAGATCTCGAGCACTTCCCGCGCCGTGCGTTCCCAACTGAAGCGCGCCGCCTGCTCGCGGCCCTTGCGAATCAACTCGGCCCGCAGGCCCTCGTCGAGCAGGACTTCCTTTATGCCGCGTGCGATATCGAAAACGTTTTCGGGATTGACCAAAACGGCGGCGTCCCCCACCACTTCGGGAAGCGAGCTGACATTGGAGGTTACCACCGGGGTGCCGCATGCCATCGCTTCCAGGGGTGGTAATCCGAATCCCTCGTAACGCGACGGGAACACGAATGCCGCCGCGAACTCGTAAAAACAGCGGAGCGTCTCGAACGGCACAAACCCCAGGAACCGGACTGCGTGCTCGACCCTGCTTTTGATCACAGCCTGGCGAACGGCGGGATATTGCGAGATTGTGTCGCCGATGATGACGAGACGGAGGTCCTTGTAGACCGGGTGGGTGGTCAACTGGTCGCGCACCACGGCGAAGGCTTCCACGAGGCGCGGCACATTCTTGTGGCGGCGTATATTCCCGGCGTACAGGAGGAACGGATAGTGGATCTGATACCGCTCCATGGTGCGCAGCTGCTCCTCGGATCCCGGCGCGAAATTGCGGGTCAGAAACCCGGGATCGGGCGCGTTGTAGACGCGGCGGATCCGGTCCGGTGGTACGGCCACTCGTTTCCAGACATCGCGCCGGGTGGCTTCGGAAACCGCGATGATCCGGCTGGCGCGTTTCAATCCCAATTCGAAGCGAAGGCGCCGCATGTAGATGCGAAAGCCCGAGCCGCCATTGTCGAAAATCAAATTGGCCATATCGTGGATGGTGACCACGTACGGCCGGATCATGAGCAGCGGCACGCGATTCAGGGGAATGTGCACGAGGTCGGGAGAGAGTCCGTGCAGGAAGATCGGAAAGGTGAGGTTATCGAGATAGTCCGAATCGCGCCGCCGGTAGACTGCCGTCCGGAAATTCTCAGGCAAGCCCGCCATGGTCCGCACGTCCGCCGGACCGCTCACCAGGGTGTACTGGTTGGTGTCGTCAATGGTGCTCAGCCCGTGAACCAGGCTACGGATGTAGGTACCGATTCCAAAGTCCCGGATCCGGCGGGCATCGATGACGATATGGAGCGCCATGGCAGGAACCCGGTCTCCGGCCGCGGCGGCTAGGCCTCGACCACGGAGTCCGGAGCCAGAGCATCATGCCGCCGGCGCCTGGAGGCATCCAGCTTCCAGGGATACAGCGGAAAACGCGCGGTGAGCGCTCCCACCTTCTGTCTCACCGCGGCAAGCACGCTCTCGTCCGCGATGTGGTGCAGGACCTGGGCGATGAGCGTTCCGACTTCGCGCATCTCGCCTTCGCGAAATCCACGTGTCGTTACGGCGGGTGATCCCAGGCGGATGCCGCTGGGATTGAGCGGAGGATTGGTGTCGAAGGGGATGGCGTTCTTGTTGACGGTGATGCGGGCGCGGTCGAGCGCCTGCTCGGCTTCCTTGCCGCGGACGCCTTTGGAGAAGACATCCAGCAGCATCACGTGCGTGTCGGTGCCGCCCGACACCACGCGGAACCCCGCGTCCATCAGGCTCCGCGCCAGCGCTTGTGCGTTGGCCACCACCTGCTTCTGATAATCGGCGAAGCCGGGCTGCATGGCCTCGTGGAAACACACCGCTTTGGCGGCCATCACGTGTACCAGCGGCCCGCCCTGAATGCCCGGGAAGACCGTCTTGTCAATCTCCTTCGCATACTTCTCCTTCGCGAGGATGATGCCGGCGCGCGGCCCGCGCAAGGTCTTGTGAGTGGTCGAAGTGACGATGTCGGCATACTGGCAGGGATTCGGATGCAGACCGGCGGCGACCAGTCCGGAGATGTGGGCCATGTCCACCAGGAAGACGGCTCCTACGGAATCGGCAATCTCGCGGAAACGTGGGAAGTCGAGAGTGCGCGGGTATGCGCTGGCGCCCGCGATGATCATTTTCGGCCGGTGCTCGTTCGCGAGCCTGGCGACGTCGTCGTAGTCGATGCGCTCGTCGTCTTTTCGGACGCTATAAGGCACCACGTGGTAGGTCTTGCCGGAGAAGTTGAGCTGGTGGCCGTGCGTGAGGTGGCCGCCGTGTGCCAGGTTCAAACCCATGATGGTGTCGCCGGGAGAGAGCACCGCGGCATAGGCAGCCTGGTTGGCCTGGGACCCCGAGTGTGGCTGTACGTTCACGTACTCCGCGCCAAAAAGCTTCTTGGCGCGAGTGCGCGCCAGGTTCTCTACGATGTCGGTGAATTCACATCCGCCGTAATAGCGCTTGCCCGGATAGCCCTCGGCGTACTTGTTGGTGAAGACGCTGGCGGTAGCCTCCAGGACTGCTTCGGAAGTGAAGTTCTCGCTGGCGATCAGTTCGAGCTGAGAGTCCTGCCGCTCGACTTCATGCTGGATGGCCTCGTAAACTTCGGGATCGACCTCGGCGAGGGGCCGCGCCATTTCATCTGCTGTCGTCATGGTGAGAATTCCTCCGTTTGCCCGGACGGTCGGTGTGCCCGGCGGGTCCGCCTGTCCGGCGTTGGCTGGAAGCCTGATTTTACCATGCTAGAATTGGGATTACCCCCTTCACAACTTTATGCTCTGGAGCAAGTTGTTCATTCCTACCCTGCGCGAAGTGCCGGCCGAGGCCGAGGTGGCAAGCCACCAGTTGCTGCTTCGGGCAGGCTACATCCGGCAGCTTTCCGCCGGCATTTACAGTTACCTGTACCTGGCGCAGCGCTCCCTGCTGAAGATTCAGCAGATCGTGCGCCAGGAGATGGATCGCATCGGCGCCCAGGAGATGCTGCTTCCCGGCCTGAATCCCGCGGAGGTGTGGCAGGAATCCGGCCGCTGGGACATCATGGGCGACAATCTCTTCAAGCTGAAGGACCGGTTCCAGCGCGACCTGTGCCTGGGCATGACCCACGAAGAGGTGATGACTACGATCGCGCGCGGCGAACTGCGCAGCTATAAGCAGCTCCCGCAGATCTGGTACCAGATTCAGACCAAGTTCCGCGATGAGCCGCGGCCGAAATCGGGTCTCCTTCGGGTGCGGCAGTTCATCATGAAGGACTCCTACACGTTCGACATGGACCAGGCGGGGCTGGACGTCGCCTACGAAAAGCACGACAAGGCCTACCGGCGGATTTTCGACCGTTGCGGCCTGCAGTACGTTGTCGTGGAGGCGCACTCGGGGGCCATGGGTGGCAGCCAGTCGCACGAATTCATGGTGGTGTCGGACGCCGGCGAGGATTTCGTAGCCATTTGTAAAGGCTGCGGCTATGCTGCGAACCTGGAGAAGGCGTCGGCAGTGCCGTCGTCGCCTTCGACCGCGGACCCGCAAGGGGACCTGACGCCCGAGGAGTTCCACACGCCTGGCCGGAAGACCATCGCGGATGTAGCGGAATTCACCCGTCTCCCGGAATCGTCGCAGATGAAGAGCCTGGTCCTGGTCGCGGATGGCAAGCCGGTCCTGGTCTTGCTGCGCGGCGACCATCAACTGAACGAAGCCAAATTCGGCACCATCTCGGGCGATCCGGAATTCCGTCCGGCGCGTCCCGACGAGATCCGCGAGTGGTTCGGGGCGGAGGCTGGATCGCTGGGGCCCGTCGGTGTCCAGAAGATGCCGATCCTGGCCGACCGTGCGCTCGAGGGGCGGCGGAACATGATCGCCGGCGCCAACCGCGACGATTACCATCTTCGCAACGTGACGATGGGGGAAGACTTCCAGGCGGAGATCCACGACTTACGGCAGGTGACCGCCGGAGATCTCTGTCCGACATGTGGCGGCAGGTTGGAGATCCGCAAGACGATGGAGATCGGGCACATCTTCAAGCTCGGGTATAAGTATTCGGATTCGATGGGACTCCGGGTGCTGAGTGCCGACGGCAAGGAAGTGACCCCCATCATGGGATCGTACGGCATTGGGATCGAGCGCATCCTGTGCGCGGCCATCGAGCTGTTTCACGACAAAGACGGGATGGCGCTTCCTGCGCCGATTGCGCCGTTTCAAGTGGTGGTGACTCCGGCGAACTACTCCGACGCCGCTCAAAGAGAGGCGGCCCAAGGTATTTATCAGAAGTGTCTCGACGCGGGCCTCGACGCGCTTCTGGACGATCGCGACGAACGTCCGGGTGTGAAGTTCAAGGATGCGGACCTGATCGGAGTGCCTTTCCGGGTGGTGATCGGCAAGAAGCTCGGGTCGGGCATGGTGGAACTGTTGGAGCGAAAGAGCCGCTCTTCAGTGGACGTGTCGCTTGCCGATGTGCCTTCGGCGATACAATCGCGGCTGTAGCGCGATGTGGCGCGGGCTCTCCTGCCTGCGCGCCCCGACTCATCGGGGCCGCGTGTCGGGCGTGTACAGTGCCAATGCCGGCGAAGGGGTTTTCGGGGCGGCCAAAAGCGTCGCACATTTCGCTTTAGCCCGAAGTTCCAATTGCGTTGTCGGGTTGGAAATGAGGCAATCTTCAGCGGTATTCAGGCATGAAAATCCTGGCAGGCGAAACCGCGCCATACGTGTTAGCGGCCGCCGCGATCGTCGCGATCCCAACGCCCCCGCCGATCGCGATCCCGGTCCGGCCGCTCATCGATCGGGTGAAATACGAATCGCTGATTGGAGTCCCCGTTCCGGTCGTAGATCTGGATGCGGACACCCTCGCGATTGGAGCCTTCTGGCACGTCCAAAGCCCGTCCGCCCGCCGCCGAGACAATCAGCGGATTGCCGTCCTTGCCGGGTTCGATGCGCCATTGCTGCGCGGGGCTTCTGTCGAACCGCGCGCACACCACCGGAGTGCTTTGGGCATTGTTGGTGATTTGAATGGCCCGGCCGTTGACGGCACTCCGGATAAAGAATGTCCCGCCGGGACCGGGCTCAACCACCCAGCGTTGATCCTCCTGACTGCGCGAGACGATCTGAATCACGGAGGCCCGGTCCCTGGTGTCGATCGCCATCATCCTGGAGGATTTCAGGTTCATGATCTCGTAGAGCCCGGGACCGCGGAATCCGTTTTGAGCGGATGCCATGGCGGCCCCCATTATCGCTATCACCACTGCCATGAAAAGTCGCATGGCCCTAGCATCGCACAATGCAAGCGAAGTCGAGCAGATCATGGGCGGCGGAGTTTATCGGGCCGCCCGCCATTGGGAAATCCAGCCTGCGGCTGCGTCCAGATCGTCCTTGCCCAACTCGTGCCCTCCCTGGTGCCAATGCATCGACACAGTTGCGCCGCCCGCCTCGAAGATTCCGGCCAGGCGTTTGGTTTCTCCCAGGGAAGCAATCGGATCGCGGTTCCCGGCAGCGATCAGAATATCCAGACCCCGCAGGTTCGGGCGGGACTGCGGGACGTAGGGCACCATGGGACGGAACAGGACGGCCGCGGTAAGCAGGCCTGGATTGCTCAGCAGAACGCTGGAGGCGATATTGGCGCCGTTCGAATACCCGACTGCCACCATGCGGTTCAGTTGCAGCGAATATTTCTGCGAGGCGGCCGCAATGAACTGGGCGATGGCGGCAGTTTGCACGTGCAGGTCTTGCAGATCGAACACACCTTCGGCAAGCCGGCGAAAGAAACGCGGCATGCCGTTCTCCAGCACTCTGCCGCGCGGGCTCAGGAATGCGGCGCCGGGGGCCAGGCTTTGCCCGATGGGAATCAAATCCGACTCGTCTCCGCCGGTGCCGTGCAGCAGCAGCAGGGTAACGCCGCCGGCTCCCGGGGCACCCGGCAGATATCGATGACGGAATCCAAGATCGTCCGCCGGACTCATGAACGGCCTCCGCCCAGGATTTTAAGGCGTGGCAGCGACGCCTCGATCTGCGCCCGGCTGCGTTCGAACCAAGGCGGAAGTTTCAAGGCCGCGCCAAGCTGACTCGAGGGCTCGTCGGCGGTGAATCCCGGCGGGTCAGTCGCAATTTCAAAGAGCACTCCCCCGGGTTCCCGATAGTAGATGGAGTGAAAGTAGACGCGATCCATCACCGGCGAGAGGTTGTATCCGAGGCGGCTCAACTCGCCCCGCCATTCGAGCTGTTGCGCGTCATCGGCGGTCCTCCAGGCGATGTGGTGGACCGTGCCCACCGCTACCCGTCCCTCGACGCCACCGGGGGCGCAGACGACATCCACCAGCCGGGCAGGCTGCGCATTGCCGATTTCGTAGCGAAAGCGGTTCTGCTCGCTCCCAACCAGTCGGAATCCCATCGTCTCGGTGAGCAATCGGGCAGTCCGTTCGTATCCGGTTTCGGAAATCGTAGCGCTGTGGAATCCGCAGATCGCAGCATCGGCCGGGAGGCCACCACCGGACCACTGGCAGGTGGGATCGGCGCGATCGGACTCGATCAGCTCGAGCCGCAAACCGTCCGGGTCGGCGAACGAGACGAGCATCTCCCCGAAGCGTTCCGTTGTGCCGGCGAACTGGACCCCGCCGGCCTGCAAGCGTTCGCGCCAGAACGGACCGGAGCCCTTTGGTATCGCGAAGGCCGTCTGCGTCACCTGGCTGTTTCCGTGGCGTCCGCCCCGTGCTCCCGGCCAGGTGAAAAACGTCAGGATCGTTCCCGGGCTGCCGTTGCCATCGCCGTAATACAGGTGGTAGCTGGCGGGATCGTCGAAATTGACCGTAATCTTCACCAGGCGCAACCCCAGAAGGCGAGTGTAGAAGTCGATGTTACGATCGGGCTCGCCGGCGATAGCCGTGATGTGATGAATTCCGAGAATAGTCCGGTTCATGATCGATTCCAGCCGGCTATGCCGCAACTCCCAACTCTGCGTTTACGCCTCGGCAGAATGCCAGCAGGTCCGCGTTGAGCTGATCCTCATGCGTAGCGGTCAAACCATGCGGTGCGCCCGGGTAAACCTTGAGAGTCGCGTCTCGAAGGAGTCGCGCTGACGCCCGCCCCGCGGAATCGATTGGCGCGATTTGATCGTCGTCGCCGTGCACCACCAGTGTGGGCACATCGATTTTCCTCAGATCTTCGGAGAAGTCGGTTTCGGAGAACGCCTTGATGCAGTCGAATGTGTTTTTCAGTCCAGCGGTCATTCCCTGCATCCAGAACCAATCGACCATTCCCTGCGAGAACGCCGCTCCCGGCCGGTTGAATCCGAAAAACGGGCCGCCGGCCAGTTGTTTGTAGAATTCCGCGCGGTTCCGAAGCGAAGCCGCTCGGAGGGCGTCAAAAACTCCTATCGGCACCCCGGCGGGATTCGCATCGGTTCGTAACAGCCGCGGCGTGACCGAGGAGATCAGAACAGCCTTGGCGACGCGCTTCGAACCGTGGCGACCGATGTAACGGGCAACCTCCCCTGCTCCGGCCGAGAATGCCACCAGGATCACGCTCCTGAGGTTGAGAGCCTCGATGAGAGTTGAGAGGTCGTCGGCGTAGGTATTCATTTCGTTGCCGTCCCACGCCTGGCTCGATCTCCCGTGACCCCTGCGGTCATGAGCGACCGCGCGGAACCCGTGAGAGGCAAGCAAGAGCATCTGGCTCTCCCAACTATCCGCGTTCAGCGGCCAACCGTGGCTGAAAACGACCGGCTGTCCGGTGCCCCAGTCCTTGTAGTAAATCTGCGTGCCGTCCGTGGTTCTGAGAATTCCCATCTCGCTCCCCTGGATACACTATGAACCGCCGCCAGAAAAGAGTCATGACGAAGTCGAGTTAACTTTCCATGATTCGATTGTGGGCCGTGCCGGTAACCCTTTCGTGGAATGCCGTCGAACTCGCGGGTCGCGGCCGGCCGCTGTTACCACGAATGTGGGATGCGGCACTCTGACGTCGGGGGTAATCGAAAACTCCTCAATGGCGTGACGAATTCAAACGATCCCCGCAGCATACTCGTTCACAGGAGCGAACCAAGAAATGACTCGAACCGAACTCGACAGATTTCAGGCGATCCTGGGCGCGAAACACGCGGAAGTGGCGCGGGCCATGGGACGGCGCGAGGGCCTGACTATTGAACGGACCGCCGACGCACTGGATGAAGTGCGTTTCGCCGCGGACCGCGAATTGACCGGCCGTGCCCTCGAACGGGACTCAACTCTGTTACGCAACCTTCGCGCGGCCCTGGACCGGCTCGCCGAGGGCACCTACGGAACGTGCCTTCAGTGTGACGAGGAAATCAGCCAGAAACGGCTGCAGGCGATGCCGTGGGCGACATTCTGCATCGCGTGCCAGGAAAGTGCGGACCGCAATTCGCGGCAGCGATTCGTAGCGTACGACGATTTTCTGGGGAAGGCTGCGTGACGGGCGCGGCCTCCATTCCAGAAGTGATCGGCCCAAGAGCGACGAGCGAGATGAATATGTCTGAAGACTTGAAGCAAAATCGCGCGATAGGCGCCAGGCTTGGTGTACTGTGGTGCCAGTTAATGCACGATCACGCCACGTGGCCGATTCGCGGGCACTACCGGTGCGCCACTTGCGGCCGCCGCTATCTCGTCCCCTGGGCCGGCGAGTACACGGTTGAACCTGGCGGATTCGGCATGGATTGGCGCCGGGCGGAATCCGAGTGGGGCTTGCCCGCCGCCGGTTACCCATCCGATGGGGGAATTGCTAACTCGATGAGGTTACCGCAGACGTTGACGAGTGAGTTACTCAAAAAGCCTTCGATCTCGTGATGGCTTCTCCGATGAGAAGGCGCATAGTTTGGTTAACGGTTGCAAGACCGCCTGAGAAGGACGCACCGGGGTCACCTCGGAGCGCGGGAAGGAGAGTAAAATGCCGAGACTCGTACTACTGGACACGGCCAAGACCGGTCGTCAATCCCAGGAACTGGAAAACAAACTGCGGAGCATGGTGGTGGGACAGGACGAAGCGATTCGCGAAGTAGTCACCGCTTACCAAAACCATATGATGCGCCTGGCGCCGGCCGGCCGCCCGATCGGAAACTTCCTGTTCCTGGGGCCCACGGGCTCGGGCAAGACACGCATCGTGGAGGCCACCGCCCAGTGCCTGCTCAACGATCCCAAGGCGATTATCAAGATCGATTGCGCGGAGTACCAGCACAGCCACGACATCGCCAAGCTGATTGGCGCTCCTCCCGGATACCTCGGCCACCGCGAAACCCATGCCTTGCTCTCTCAGGAGGCCTTGAACCGCCATCACTCCGACAAGCTGAAGATGAGCCTCGTGCTTTTCGACGAAATTGAGAAAGCATCCGACGCCTTGTGGAATCTGCTGCTGGGAATCCTGGACAAAGGCGTGTTGACGCTGGGGGACAACCGCAAGGTCGATTTCACGTCGTCGATGATTTTCCTCACGAGCAATCTCGGCGCGGGCGAAATGTGTGCCCTCGAGAGTCCCCGGCTGGGGTTCAGTCCTTCACCGGGCGCAGGTTTCCAGAGTGGACGCGACACAAGGCTGTCGCAGATCGGGACGGCCGCTGCCCGGCGGAAATTTACGCCGGAGTTCATGAATCGTCTGGACAGGATTGTCGTCTTCAAACCACTCGGCGAGGACGAACTCCGCAGGATTCTCGATATCGAGCTCAAAGCCGTCGAGCAGCGTCTTGAGGCGGCCGTCGCGGACCTGCCCTTCGAGATTCAAGTAGTCGATAGCGCCCGGGAGCTGATGCTTCGGGAAGGCACGGACTCCCGATATGGTGCGCGTCACCTGAAACGCGCCATCGAGCGCCTCCTGGTACAGCCGCTGTCCAACCTCATGGCTTCCGGCCAGATCCAACCAGGCGACTCCATTCGGGTTAGTCACCGCGATGATGCGCCCACGCTTTGCTTCTTTCGTGAAGCCACTGCGCGGGATGCCTGGAAGACCGCCGGATTCGTCGCCGCCTGAGCGGCGGCAGCCCCGCAGCGTTATCCTCCGTATCAAAGCGTTTCTGGAAAAGTGTCTCGGCAGGCCGGGTGTGCCCCGCTCGCTCATGCGCGATGAGCAGCACCGTGCCGAAAGAGACTGAAATTCGAGTTTGGTTCTCCTCAAGGGTCCGGGCAGCGGGCGGAGCAAGTTTGCTGTCCGGACCTTCAGCCTCGAAAAGCGTACACCGGCACAGGAGTTCGACGCGGGGAAAAAGCGTCGGCATGAGTGCCGTTGCGGGAGCCTCGAAGAACCCCTTTCGCCAGCGCCACTGTGCACCCCCCGCCAAGCGTCCCGATGAGTCGGGACGCGGCAGGCAAGAGTGCCTGCACCACATCGTCCGGCGAGCGGGCGCGGGTCATGCGGCCTTACGATCGAGCTCGCGGATCGGGCTCAAGTGCGCCGCCAACTTCTTCTTCGAATTGAATACCCTCCATTGAACGGTACCGATCGGAACAGCTTTGGCTGCTGCGATCTCGTGGTATTCCCACTGTTCTACAAACCGGAGTGTCATGGTCTCTCGTTCCTGGGCGTCCAGGAATTGCATCCACTCGTTGAATTCCGAGACGGGTCCGCTGGGACCGTGGTTTGGAGCCGCAAGGAACTCGTCGATGTCGCCCAGATCGATGGTCGGCACCTGGCGCGCACGTTGTGCATAATAGCGGAACGCGGTGTTTCGCGCCACTTTGAACAGCCAGCCGCGAAACGATTTGTGGTCGCGCAGCTGCCTTGCCTTACGGTAAGCCGTAAGCATGACGTCCTGGGCCAGGTCTTCGGCGATGCCGTTCTCATGGCCGCGCCTTCGGAAGAACGCAACCAGTTGCGGAGAGAATAAGCGAAACAGGTCGCCGAAGGAGTCTTCGTCGGCCTGGTCCAAAAAGCGTTCCGCCACCATGCACTCTTGCGAATTGTTCACTGAGTGTTCCATCCCTTCCGCGGTATTTGCCGCTACACCAACTTTGAACCATCGGCATCCCGAAAACATCACGCGAATGGATGCTTTTGGAGTGCCACCCGCCGGTGAGTGTCTGCGTAACACGATCGGGGTATTTCGCGCTGGACGAAGGCGCATGCCCAAAGAAGAACGGCTGGATTGGCCTGCTTTTGTGCTTTTCGGCACCGGCATACGGAAGTTGAGGGGGGCCTCATTAATGCTGCGGGGACGGATGAATCCAGATGTTTATCCGCGTTCATCCGCGGCCAGATACGACAACCTGAGCAGGCCGCGGATGAATGACAAATGAATGCGGATCGGGGCAGATCGGCGGTAGTCTTACGCCGCCTGTTTTCCGGGGACCTTTTCCAGGTGGCCGCCGAATTGAAAACGCATGGCAGAGAGCAGCTTGTCCGCGAATTCCGCTTCCCCACGCGAACTGAACCGCTCATACAGCGCGGCTGTGAGAACCGGCGCGGGTACGGCCTCGTCGATCGCGGCCTTAATCGTCCAGCGCCCCTCGCCCGAATCCGAGACACGGCCTGCGAACTTGGCCAACGAAGGATCCTCCACCAGCGCCGCGGCAGTCAGATCGAGTAACCATGACGCGATCACGCTGCCGCGGCGCCAAACCTCCGCTACATCGCGCAGATTGAAGTCGTACTGATAATGTTCCGGATTGGGCAGCGGCGTGGTCTCCGCGTCTGCCTCCCCGGTCTGGTTGCCGACGTTGGCATCCCGCAAAACGCCGAGCCCTTCCGCGTAGGCGGCCATCACACCGTACTCAATGCCGTTGTGGACCATCTTGACGAAATGGCCGGCTCCATTCTTACCGCAATGCAGATAGCCGAGCTCCGCAGTGCCGTCGACACTGTCCCGTCCTGGCGTGCGAGGAATGTCGCCCGCGCCCGGCGCCAGCGTCCGGAAGATCGGATCCAGGTGTTCGACAATCGCCTTCTCGCCGCCAATCATCATGCAGTAGCCGCGCTCCAGCCCCCATACGCCGCCGCTCGTGCCCACGTCCGCGTAGTGAAGGTCCTTGCGCGCCAGTTCCTTGGCGCGCCGGATGTCGTCGATGTAGTAGGAATTGCCGCCGTCGATCAAAATGTCTCCGGGCTCCAGCAGCGGCGCGATGCGCGCAATGGTCTCGTCCACCACGGCAGCCGGCACCATCAGCCAGACGGCTCGCGGCTTCTGAAGGCCTTTCACCAGATCGACCAGTTCCAGCACTCCTGTGGCTTTTTCGGCCACCAGTGCCTGGACGGCTTTCGGGGACCTGTCGTAGACCACACACTCATGGCCGCCCCGTATCAACCGCCGCGCCATATTGGCGCCCATTCTTCCCAGTCCCACCAATCCGAGCTGCATAAATATCACTCCTCTCTTTTTGATCTGTCACTGCCGAACAGCGTGTACGGCGTCCCGAAGTGAATTCATCGCCGCCGCCACGCCTTGGCCCGTTCCAAATACCGACGATCCTGCCACCAGGACATTGGCGCCGGCCTCGACACAGAGGCGCGCCGTTTCCGGATCGATGCCGCCGTCCACTTCCAGATCGCACCCTGGCTTCACGCCGTCGATCAACTGCCTGACTCGGGTGATCTTGGCCAGAGTGGAACGGAGAAAATGCTGATGTCCGAAGCCGGGGTCCACCGTCATCACGAGCACCTGGTCCACGTCCGGCAGGATCTCCTCCAGCACCGCCGCGGGGGTCGCCGGATTGATGACCACCCCGGCGCGCTTTCCGAGTTGACGAACGCTCTGCACGGTCCGGTGCAGGTTGACGTTGCCTTCCCAGTGCACCAGGAACGAATCCGCGCCGGCGTCGGCGAACTCCTGCAGAAAGAAGTCCGGATTTGTGATCATCAGGTGGGTTTCGAGCGGCAGACGCGTAACGGGCCGCAGGGAGGCCACGATCGGGGCGCCCATCGACAGGTTGGGCACAAAGTGACCGTCCATGACATCCACGTGAATCCGGTCGGCGCCCGCCTTCTCTGCCTCTGCCACCTGTGCCCCGAGCCGGGCGAAATCCGCCGCGAGAATCGAAGGGGCGAGCCTCAAGCGCTCTCCTTGAGTTCCCTGTAGCGGCGAATCAGGCGGTTCGTCGAGCTGTCGTGCGCGAGTTCCGGCTCGTCTTTGGCGGCAAGCTCCGGAATGATGCGCCTGGCCAGCACCTTGCCGAGTTCGACGCCCCATTGATCAAATGAGTCGACGTTCCAGATGATGCCCTGTGTGAACACGCTGTGCTCGTAGAGCGCCACGAGCTTGCCAAGGGTTTCCGGCGTCAGCCGCTCCGCGAGGATCGTGTTGGAAGGCCGGTTGCCCTCGAAGACCCGGTGAGGAACCAGCCACTCCGCCGTGCCCTCCGCCTTCACCTGTTCGGGGGTTTTGCCGAATGCCAGCGCCTCGGTTTGTGCGAACACGTTCGCCATCAGCGTGTCGTGGTGCTCGCCGAGAGGATTCAGCGGCCGCGCAAACCCGATAAAGTCGCAGGGGATCAACCGAGTCCCCTGATGGATCAGTTGATAGAAAGAGTGCTGCCCGTTCGTTCCCGGCTCGCCCCAGTACACCGGGCCCGTTTCGGACTGAACCGCACCCCCATCCACAGTCACATGCTTCCCGTTGCTCTCCATGGTCAATTGCTGAAGATACGCTGGAAAGCGTTTGAGGTACTGATCGTACGGCAGGACCGCCACGGTCTGGGCGCCGAAAAAGTCGTTGTACCAAACGCCCAGAAGCCCGAGGATCACCGGAAGATTGCGCTCGAAGGGCGCATTCCGGAAGTGCTCGTCCATCTGGTGGAATCCTTCGAGCATGGCGCGGAAGTTCTGCGGGCCCACCGCGATCATGGTCGAAAGCCCGATGGCGGAATCCATCGAATAACGCCCACCGACCCAATCCCAGAACCCGAACATGTTGGCGGTGTCGATCCCGAACTTTGCCACCTCTTTTGCATTCGTCGAAACCGCCACGAAGTGCCGCGCCACCGATTTCTCATCGCCGCCGAATCCCTGCAGCGACCAGTCCCGGGCGGAATGCGCGTTGGTCATGGTTTCGAGCGTCGTAAACGTCTTGGAGGAAACGATGAACAGCGTGTTCGCGGGCTCCAGGTCGCGAATCGCTTCCCACAAGTCCGTTCCGTCCACATTGGAGACGAAGCGAAAGTTGATGTCGCGCTGGCTGTAATGCCGCAAGGCTTCGTAAGCCATGACGGGTCCGAGATCGGATCCGCCGATCCCGATGTTCACGACATTCCGGATGCGTTCGCCGGTGAATCCCTTCCATGCCCCGCTGCGCACCTGCTCGCTGAACTCCGCCATGCGGTTCAAGACGGTGTGCACCTGCGGCACGACATTCTCGCCGTCAACGACGATGGATGCTCCAACCGGGGCGCGCAGAGCGGTATGGAGAACCGCGCGGTTCTCGGTGATGTTGATCTTAACGCCCGAAAACATCGCCTCGATCCGTTCCTGGAGGCCGGCCTCTTTGGCAAGCTGGAACAGAAGCTCCAGCGTCTGATCGGTGATGCGGTTCTTCGAGTAGTCGAGTTCGATTCCCACAGCCGAAGCGGTCAGCCGTTCGCCCCGGGTGGGGTCATCCGCGAACAGCTTGCGCAGATGCAGCTTTCGAATCTTCTTGTAATGCGCTTCGAGAGACTTCCACGTGGCGCTTCCGACGGCTGAACGCGCCCCAGCCTTCTCCACCGTTGCACCCATTCTGATTGCTCCTCAACTGTTAAGGAGCGCGCGGGCAATGTTTCTGTTGGCCAGCCGCGCGCTCCCGAGATTCGTCTCTTACGCTACCCGTGCGGCCTTCTGTAATGCAGCGCTCTTCGACTCGATTACCCGCATCAGGTCATCCCAGGATTTGACGAACGATTTTGCGCCTTCATCCTGAAGCTGCGCGGCCAACGCATCGATATCGACCCCTGCCGCGGCAAACTCCGCGAGCACCTTCTCGCTGTCCCCGCCATCGGCGGGCAGGATCGATCCCAGCTCCGAGTGGCTCGCCAGCGCTTTCAGCGTAGCTTCGGGCATGGTATTCACGGTGAACGGAGCGGCCAGAGCTTTGACGTACAGAATGTCCGAAGCCGCGGGATCCTTCGTGCCGGTGCTGGCCCAAAGCAGCCGTTGAGGCCGCGCCCCCGCATTGAACACCCGCTGCCAGCGCGGTGAATCCAGCAGACTGCGGTATGCCTGATAGGTGCGCATCGCGATCGCGATGCCCAGGCGATTGCGCAGTCCCTGCGGCACCTTGTCCGAGACCGCGACGTCCCATCGGCTCACGAACATCGATGCCACCGAGCCGACATCAGGATTCAGCCCCGCATCGATACGCCTCTCGATGCCTCGCAAATACGCTTCGGCCGCGGCAAGATACTGCTCCCTCGAGAACAGCAGGGTCACGTTGATTGGCACCCCCGCATAGATCGACTCCTCGATTGCGGGCAAACCTTCCCTGGTGCCGGGTATCTTGATGAACAGGTTCGGCCGCCCCGCCCGGTCATGCAAATCCTTCGCTTCGCGCGCCGTGCTGGCGGTGTCGTGGGCCAGCAGCGGCGATACCTCGAGCGATGTCCAGCCGTCCACACCGTTGGTGTGGTCGTAAATGGGGCGAAAGAGGTCGGCTGCCCGTGTGAGGTCGTCCAGCGCCAGCAAAAAGAACAGATCCTCGCCGGATTTTTTCTTGCGCAGTTGATCGCCGATCGTCTTGTCGTACGAGGGGCTGTTTTTGATGGCGTGATCGAAAATCGTCGGATTCGATGTGAGGCCGGTCACCGACAGGTCGTCGATGTAGTGCGACAGCGCACCGGTCGTCAGCAGGTCGCGGGTAATATTGTCGAGCCAGATGCTCTGGCCCAGATTGTGCAGCAGATGTGTTGCTTTCATGGTGTCACCTCGGTTGATCGCCGGTCGCGAGCGCCCGACCCACGATCTCCTGCGCTTCGCGCACGATCGCGTTCAGGTGAGCCTCGCTCTGGAAACTCTCGGCATAAATCTTGTAGATGTTTTCCGTGCCGGAAGGCCGCGCCGCAAACCAACCGTTGGCCGTAACGACCTTCAGCCCGCCAATCGCGGCGTTATTGCCGGGCGCCCGCGTGAGCTTCGCCGTTATCTTCTCGCTGGCAAGCTGCGATTCCTTCACGCTGTCCGGCGTGAGATTCTGCAGCCTGGCCTTCTGCTCAGGAGTGGCCGCTGCGTCGATGCGGGTGTAGTGGGGCGTGCCGAATTCGGCGGTCATTTCGCGGTAATGCTCGCCGGGATCCCTGCCCGTGCGCGCCATAATTTCGGCCGCGAGCAGGTCCATGATGGGCCCGTCTTTATCGGTGGTCCAAACCGTGCCGTCGAGGCGCAGAAAACTGGCGCCGGCGCTCTCTTCTCCGCCGAAGCAGCACGATCCGTGGAGGAGCCCGTCTACGAACCACTTGAATCCGACCGGCACCTCCTGGAGCCGCCGTCCGAACCTTCGCACCACGTGGTCGATCATGCTGCTGCTGACGAGAGTCTTGCCGACCGACAAATCCGCACGCCAACGGGGGCGGTTCGTAAGCAGGTATTGGATCGCCACGGCCAGGAAATGGTTCGGGTTCATCAACCCGGCTGACGGCGTCACAATCCCGTGACGGTCCGAGTCCGGGTCGTTGGCAAAGGCCACCTGGTACTCGTCCTTGAGCCCTACCAGCCGCGCCATCGCATAGGGACTGGAACAGTCCATGCGGATCTGGCCGTCGTGATCCACCGTCATGAACGAAAACGTCGGGTCAATCACCGGATTTACGACGCGGACGTTCAACTTGTAAATTGCGTTGATCGGCTCCCAGTAAGGCCGGGCAGCGCCGCCTAACGGATCGACGCCCAATCTCAGGCCGGCTCCGCGAATCGCCTCGACATCGACCACATTCCGAAGATCCTCGACGTACGGCAGGACGAAGTCTTCCTGGTGGGTCGTAGCAGCACGGAGCGCCGATTGATACGGCACTCGCTTGACCCCGGCGTTAGCGCCGCGGAGCAGTTCGTTCGCCCGGTCTTCGATCCATCGCGTCACGCTGGTTTCGGCGGGTCCGCCGTGCGCCGGGTTGTACTTGAATCCCCCATCCTGCGGAGGATTGTGCGAGGGTGTAATCACGATGCCGTCGGCAAGGTGGCGTTCGCGTCCGCGATTGTAGACCAGGATGGCTCGCGAGATGACCGGCGTTGGAGTGACAGCATCGTTTTCCTGGATGATGGTCTCCACTCCGTTGGCCGCCAGCACTTCGAGGGCGGTTCGCTGGGCCGGCGCCGAAACCGCATGCGTGTCCTTGCCCATATAAAGCGGCCCATCCGTGCCGTGGGCCGCGCGGTAATCGCAAATCGCCTGAGTGATCGCCAGGATGTGCGATTCAGTGAAACTGCTTCGTATCGGCGAGCCGCGGTGCCCGCTGGTTCCGAACTTCACCAGCTGTTCGGAGTCAGCCGGGTCCGGCCGCCGCTCGAAGTACTCGCGCTCCAGCCGGGCCGGGTCGATCAGCATCTCGCGCGGAGCAGGCCGCCCGGCCAGGGGTGAAATGCCGGCGCTGGCTGCGGTTTTCTCAAACATCGTCTGTGTACTCATTTGGCTGCCTCCAGGCATTGCGCGCTCAGGTGGTGCATGTCGTTCCAGAAACCGATTGCCGGTTCCGATGGATTGTGTTCAAAAGTCAGAGTGCTCAGGCTGGCGGTTCCCAGCAGGAAGTACCGGGCTCCCCGCGGATCGAGACCGAGCCAGCGGGCCGCCAGGACTCGCAGGAAATGGGCGCTCGAAAACAGCAACACCGCGCCGTCGATCGACCGCGCGCGATTCACGACGCGGTCTGCCCGCGCTCCAATTTCGTCGAACGATTCTCCGCCTGGAAAGCCGTCCCGGAACGGTTCCCAACCGGGGCGCTTTGCTCGAATCTCCTCGGATCGCAGTCCTTCGTAGTCGCCGTAGTTCCACTCCACCAGGTCACGATCGACTTCCGCCCTTTCGCCGTACCCCGCCAGCTCACACGTCCTCTTGGCGCGTTGGAGCGGGCTGGTAAACACACGGGCGAAATCGATTCCTCGGAGCCTCTCTCCCAACCGGCGCGCATTACACTCGCCGCGCGCCGTCAGCGGTAAATCGGTCAATCCGGTGTGTTGCCCGCTGAGCGACCAGGCGGTCTCGCCATGCCGCGCCAGGTAGATGACTTGTGGCCCGTTCAAGATGTTTCTCCTGTCTGAGCACCTATGATTAGCTCACCACTTTGAAGGATCGCTGGCGACAGGGATGTGTTGGCACGAATACCGCCGCCTTGGAGCCATTGGTGGCCAACAGGACACTTCCGGCGGTGATCTCGGTAGATGAATGCCGCAGACTCGTCCACAGCCGCGTTCCGCACTCCCGCTGGGAGGACCTTCGCGGGTTTCCGGCCCGGCGCTGCAAGCCTCCTCAACCCCTGGTTCGACCCGTCCGCCAGTGTCCTTCTTCTTCGGCAGGGATCGCGGAATGGTCTTCTTCCTCGCCTTCCTTGTCCTCATCGCGATCGTGTTGCCGGTCATTCCGCTCTCGCTTTTTGGAGAGCTGGCGTTATCTCTTGTGTTCGCACTCACGCTGATTTTTGGCGCGTTCGCAACCATACGCCACCGAAGTGTGATCTACGCGGTCATCGGCTTGGCCGTATCGACTATGGCGGTGGACCTCACCAGGGAGATCAAACCCGAGATCGGTCTGGCCGAAATCGATTCTTCACTCAAGCTGGCCTGTCTCTCGATTCTCTTGTTCATGACGCTGAATCGCACGTTGCGCCCGGGCCGCGTAACGGTCTACCGGGTGATCGGCGGGATCGCGGGATATTTGCTGATCGGACTGGTGTGGACGTTCGCATACCAACTGCTGGTGCAGCGATTCCCCGAAGCAATCCACTTCGAGCCCGGAATCGCCGAAGTCTCCTCCACTCAGCCCGGCCGCCTGATCTACTTCAGCTTCGTCACCCTCACCACGGTTGGTTATGGCGATGTCCACCCGGTGAGCCCCGCTGCCCGATCGCTGGCTGTCGCGGAAGCGCTGGTGGGACAACTCTACCTCGCCACCCTGATCGCGTCGCTCGTAGGAATGGCATTGGTGGCCCGATCCGCCGGGGAGCAGTCCGAGGGCGAACTCCGCTGACGGCCCTAAGAACAGAGCGGAAGGTTGAAGGCGAAGGCGCTCTCACTCACCCCATTGTTTGCTTACGGCACGGGTCGCGGTGCGGCAGGCAGGAGTGCCAGGCAGGAGGGCCCGCGCCACGCGACCCAACATTTCCTCCGCCGTCCGCGTCAATGAGTTATGCCTAATTACCGCATCGTGCGCACCGCCGGCCGCCTGGCGGCGCTGTGCGCCTGTCTTGCGCCCATGCTGCTGGGCGCCGACCCCGCTCTGACCATCTACAATCAGAACTTCGCCGTCGTCCGCGAGATCCTGCCGCTCGATCTCAAGGCCGGCAACAACTCTGTCCGCTTCTCCGACGCCACCATGCAAGTGGAGCCGGACTCGGTGATTCTGCGCGACCCCACGGGACGGCGAGTGGTGCAGGTGGTCGAGCAGAACTACCGCAACGATCCGATCTCGCAGGAGCGCCTCCTCAACCTCTTCGAGGGGAAGACCATCGAGTTCTCGGTGCGCAATCCGGACGGGACCAGCCGCACGGTCAACGGCACCGTCGTGCGCAGCGGGTACATGCCGCATTTCCAGCCGCCGAACCGGGTTGGTGCGGCGTATTCCCCGAACCAGGTGAGCACACCGCAGGGCGCCGGGCAGCCGATCATCCAGGTGGATGGCAAGCTTCAGTTCACGCTCCCGGGGCAGCCGATCTTCCCGGCACTGGGCGACGACACGATTCTCAAGCCCGCGCTCGATTGGATCCTGTACTCCGCGCAGCCGGCGCGATTCGACGCCGAGCTGAGCTATGTTTCGGGCGGCCTCACCTGGAGCAGCGACTACAACGTGGTCGCACCGGAGACCGGCGACGTTCTCGACCTGGTGGGCTGGGTCACATTAGACAACCAGAGCGGGAAGCAGTTCGACCACGCGCACATCAAGCTGATGGCCGGCGACGTGAACAAGGCGCAGCCGCAGAATCAGGCGAGAGCGCAGTTCAGCGCCGGGCTCGGCGGCGCTGGAATAGGACCCCAGGTAACGGAGAAGACCTTCGAGGATTACCACCTTTATAACCTTCCACAGCCGACCACGATTCACGACCGCGAGACGAAGCAGGTGGAATTCCTGCGCGCCTCCGGGATTCAGTCCAAGCGCCTGTATATTTATGACGGCGCCCAAATCGACCGGAACTTCAACCCCTACCAGGATGTCCGCCAGATGCAGCAGTACGGCACGCAGTCCAATCCGCACGTATGGATCATGCGGGAGTTTGCCAACAACGATGCGAACCACCTGGGAGTGCCGCTGCCCAAGGGCCGGCTGCGCTTCTATCGGCGCGATCAGGACGGCCAGGTGGAGTTTACCGGCGAGAACGAAATCGACCACACCGCCAAAGACGAAACCATCCGCGTCTACACGGGCAACGCGTTCGACATCGCGGGCGAGCGGCGGCAGACGAAGTTCCAGGTGCAGATGATGCCGGGAGGATGGTTGGATGAGTCGTTCGCGATCACGTTGCGGAACCACAAGAAAGAGGAGGCCACCGTGCGGGTGGTGGAGCACCTCTACCGATGGGCGAACTGGGCGATCACGCAGGAATCGGCCACGCACCGCCAGGTGGACAGCAAAACCATCGAATATGAGGTCACGCTGCGGCCCGACGAGGAGAAAATCCTGACCTACTCGGCTCACTACACTTGGTAGTCGGGCCAGAGGAGATCGGGATGCGAGGAGCGCTGTTGGCACTGCGGGCGAGCGCCGCGATGGCGCAGGCCCACATTGCAGGTGCGGCGAACCGGGTGAACGCCGAGCGCCAGTCTGGCCGGTCACGCCGTGTTCGAGTTTGCAGCATCCGCGCGTTCGATGATTTGCGCCAGGGGAATCGAGCGGACGGGCGACTTCCTGCTGGTTTTCATTTCGCCGGGGAGAAGGTAATCGGCGGGGCGGCAAGTGAACACCAGGATCTGAATATTCGCTGCCAGTTGGCGAATCAGGTCGCGCAGCCATTGCATGCGATCGCCATCACTTTGCGTGAGCTGGTCATCCAGCATGACGGCACTGCGGAGCTGCTCGGCCAACGTGAGGCGGAAGATGGTGGAAAGTTGATCGCGTGTGCCCACCGAGAGGGCCGAGACGGGACGAGCGTCGCCGGCGGCGGAGATGGCGGTGGTTTCGAGGTCGGGGCCGAGTGAGAGGCCGGCGTAACGGCGATCGGTCAGCTCGGCGAAACGCCTGGCGATCGGATCTCCGAGGGTGCGGCCAAGGTGGACGCTCTCTTCGCGCTCGGCATCCAGGAGGGTGTTGCGCAGGAGGTCCCAGGCGGCGTAGTCGGTCTGCAGAAAATGCTCTTTGGCGAGAGCCGCTTTCAGCGCCTCCTGCGCGGCGGCGGCCTTCTGGCGGGCTACTTCGCCGCCGACGTGCTGCAGCGCGCCGCGCCTGGCGTGGATATCGTCCTCGATTCGACGCAAGTCGTCGCGGGCGGCCTGCAGCCTGGCGCGGGCTTCCTCCAGGGACTCTTTGGAGACGGCTTGCGGTAGCTCGGGCACCTGGCCGAGCTCCACTTGTACCTGCTCGACGGCAGCGCGGGCGGCAGCCTCGTCGAGCTTCGCCGCAGCTTCGCGGCGGGCTTGGATTTCGCCCTCGGCACTCGCCTGGCGGCGCTGGGCGGCGAGCAGTTCCTCGGCGGCTTGGGTGCTTGCGGCATCGTCCGCCGCGCAGGTTTGCTCCGCGGTTGCGACGGCTTTCTTCGCGGCCTTCAGCGCTTTGCCGGTCTCGGTGGTGAGGCCGGCGAGTTGGCCCTGAATGGCAGCCGCTTCGGAGTCGATAGCTGCCTGCCGCTCCTCGAGGCGCGGAACGAGGGCGTGCCAATCGTCGCCGATACCGGCTTTCGCGGTGGCGAGGGCCGCCTGCTTTTCCACGCAGAGGGCATTGGCGGCGGCGAGGTCGGCGTCCAGCTTCTGTTTGGCTTCCAGCAGTTGGTCTTTCTCCGGGCGGAGCTTCTCGAGTTGCGCTTCGGCAGCGGCGAGGTCGGTGATGCGAAGCTTGCGCGACAAGGCCTCGGCGGCCGCGCGGTCTGCCGCCCCGAGGGCCGCTTCGGCAGCCGCCAGTTCCTGTTGGCGCAACGCCTTCTGGGTTGCCCAGTCGGGCTGGTCCGCCGCGCGCTGTTCCAGTTGAGCGGCCGACCGGCGCGCTTCGTGAATCTCCTGAGAGCGCTGCGCGACATCGGCGACCATTCGGCCGAGATGATCGAGTGTCACGGCATTGGCCCGTTCCAGCGCCGGTTCGACTTCGGCCAGCCAGCGATTCCGCAGGCGCGCGACTTCCTCGCGAGCGGTCTGTGCACCCCCGGTGACAGCGATCTCCGCCACCTGTTCGATGTCGATCAGGACCTCGCTTGCCGCGCTGGTCTCCAGCGTGCCGCCGTTCAGGTCGTATGGCACGGGGTCCTCGCCGTCGCGAGCCAGGTTCACGGACAAGCTTCGCTTGGGCTGGATGCGGATGTGCAGGCCGACATCGAGGCGCGCTCGCCCCAACTGCAGTTGCTGGTCGAGTTGCCGGAAGTCGGCGAGCAGCGCGGCCGAAGGCAGGGGAACCGCGGAGAGGGAACTTTCCAAGGCCGACGCGGCAGCTCGGATGCGGCCGGCCTCATCGCGCCAGGCGGTGACTTGCGCGAGTCCCGCCGCAGCTTTCTGCAGGGCGTCGCGGGCATTGCGGCAGCGAATCAGGCTCGCGATGGAGCGCAGGGATGCCTCGCGTTGCCGCGCGGCCTCGAGGGACTCGTCGAGCTGAGCGCGCGTCTGTTGGAGGCTGTTGACGGTCCCGGCGAGATCGCGACTTTCTTTGTCGACGGTCTGCACGGTGCGGATGCGCTCGAGGCCGCCACGATTCCGAAGCTGCTCCGCCTGCAATTCCGCCTGCCGCTTCTCGAGCGAGGCGCGCTTCAGGAGGAGTTCATTGGCACGGTCCGAACTTTCAAGGCGAGCCGCCTCCTCCCTGGCGGACTGGAGCTGACGCGCGGCTTTTGCGGCCGCTGTTCGTGCTGCTTCCGCGCGCTTGCCAAGGTCCTCCACCTGGACCACCAGCGCGCACCGGCGCGCTTCCGCCTGGGCCAATTCCGCGAAAGCGGCGGTGATCCCGGCAAGGCGCGCCTCAGCCTGTTGCAAGCGGGCGAGGACCTGGGCGCGTTGCTGCCCCGCGCGATAATCGTTCTCCATCCGCTCGACGATTCCAACCGCGGTCTCCACCGCCTCGCGCCGTTCCATTTGGCGGCTATGCAGCGACTGCAGTTCCAACTCGATCGCGTCGGTCTTCTGGAGGTGCTCCTTCCAGTGCCGCTCGTTGTCTTGCTTCTGGCGGATCATTTCACTGATTTGCGTCCACGGGGAGTTCTTGCCGCGCCGTTTGCCGCCGTTGGAGGTGAAGGCCTCATCGAAGCGCGACTGTACACGCTCCAGCACAGACTTGTATAGCGGATCCTCGGCCACTGCTTTGAGCGCCTGAACGAGGCGGTCCCTGCCGGACTCGTCCGAGTCTTTGGACAGCGCCTGATCAAAGATGGCGGCGACACGATCCTGCTCCGCCAGCAAAGCGGTGGAGAGAAACGTCATGGGCATGCCTTTGGGGCGTCCTCTGCCGCCGGGCGGGGCGAGACCCCACTGCAGGATTTCGCTGAGACGGCCATCCACATCGCGGCCGCGGGTTTCAAGTTGGAAGTCCACGCCGTCGCGAGATTCGTCGAGGTAGGCCTGGGCGGCGCTGCCGAAAGTTTTGCGGACGCGCCAGATCCGTTGCGGTTCGCTTTCGAAGACGAGTTCCACGTGGGGGACGCCGGAGCCGCTCCAGTTGACAAACTCCTCGTGCTCGCGTGACGAGGCCTGCAAGAGGAGCACCGCGCGAATGGCGGCGGCCAGGCTGGATTTACCCAAGTCATTGGGACCGTGCAGGACATTGAGGCCGGGGCCGAATTCGACGGACGCTTTGCGCACGCAGCGGAAATGCTCGACAGATAGAGAGAGGAGCTTCATCGCACCTCCGGCATGGCCTCGCTGCGCTTGCGGGGCCAGGGGCCAGGAGCCCTCGATGTGGCGCAGGCACTCCTGCCTGCCGCGTCCCCAGTCATGGGGACGCTTGTCGGGCGTGCTGAGTGCCGCGGCCGGCGCAAGGTTCCCGACGCAGTCGCAAGCCAAGAAACGCCGGCGTGAGTGCTCGCGGGGCAGCCTCGAAAACCCTTGCGGCACTGAACTGGCTGGCGGCCGACAAGCGCCGAGATAAGTCTCGGCGCGGCGGGCAGGAGTGCCTGCGCCACATCGCCGGCACGGGTTTCTTGGATTTTTGTGGACCGGCGGGGGCCATGGGTAGAGGCAGGAGGGCGTGGCGACGTCATGCCCGCGCCTCCTTCACCGTGCGGTAGAGATGGTAGAGGGCCCGGCGCGCTACTTCTGCCTCCGGGCCCTGCGCCTGTGCTTGCAGCCGCGCCGCCACCGACTTCAATACCTCCGGCAGGTCAGCCTCGAAGCCGCCGGTGTCGGCGGCGTTCAACTCCAGGCCCGCCCGGTCCACCAGCAGGACGCCCGCCTTTCCATGTGCCGCCTCGTTGCCTTTCAGTTCTACCAGAATGGCCTCCACGCGGTGCATTTGCGCGACGTTCACCTCCATCTGCAGGGTCAGGCGAAGAACACAATCCTTGAGGTCTTCGGTCAGGAGCGACTCCAGCTCTTCGAGGGTCTGGCAGGTTTCGTCGCGCCAGCGCCAGAGTGCCACCGGATGCTTCTGGATCATGGGCGGGCGGCCATGGCGGGAAAAGAAGACGACCGCCACGAAGCCGGTGTCCGTTTCACCGAAGGTCGTCGCTTCGGGCGCGCCCGGATAGACTGCCGGGCTGTTCTTGGGCGGCATCTCGCGGAATGCGTGCGTGTCGCCGATGGCGAGGTAGGTCAGGCCGCGTTGGTCGGCGGCATCGAGGGCAATGGGAAAGTTAGTCTGGTGGCCGGCGATGTCGAAGGTCTGTCCGTGCACCAGGCCTATGCGAATGCGCCGGTCACCGGCTTCGCGTTTGGGGAGGCGCAAGGCCGGATCGTCGGCGCCGGCCTGGCTGCGGCAGGGAGTGGCGTAAAGAACCGCGTCGTCGGACAGCGCGAATTGGTAGTTGTCGCGATCGACCACGCGCACCCAGGCAGGCAGGGCGCGGCGGAATGGATGGTCCCCGGACCAGACCGACTCCGGCTGCAGAGGATCGTGATTACCGGGGAGCAGGAACACCGGGCGGTTCTGCCAGGTGCGGCGCTCGAAGAGCCGCAACAGCCCGCGCCACCAGTTCTCGGACGGCGCGGGATCGTCGAAGAGATCTCCGGCGCACAGCACCGCGTCTACGGCGTAGCTCTCCGCGAGACCGAGCAGGCGGTCCACGGCGTCGATGCGGGCACGCGTGAGCTTCGTCTCGTCTTCCTCGGCGAAGGAGGGAAAAGCGCGGCCGAGATGCCAGTCGGCGGTGTGCAGGATTTTGAGTGCCACTTCCTCCTCCGGTCTCATTTCAGGGCAAACTCCACGTCCAGGATCCGGGTGACAGCGGGCGGACGGTAGCGGCGCTGGTGGGCGTGTTCGCGCCACTTTTCGTAGTCGGGATCGTCGCGCCGCTGGAGACGCTCGATTTGGGTTTCCATTTCGTCAATTTCGGACTGGATGCGCCGCATGCGCTCTTCCGCCTGGCTGCGCGCGTCCGAGCCGAGCGCGGCGTCGCGCTTGTCTTCCGCGGCGCGAAGGCTTTCGGTGGCGGCGGAGAGGCGGCGGCGCAGCACCAGCACCTGGTCTTCGACGAAGCGCTCAATCTGCTCCAGGCTGCGTTCGAAGTGCTGCTGTTCGTGAGCGGCCACGTCGTTCTGGTCGGCAAAGAGCAACTCCTCGACGGCATCGTCCAGGGCTTGGTCGAGCGCAACCGGCGGCTGGAAGGGGCGGCAATCTTCAGGCGCATGATCGAGCAGCCACTCGGCGCAAGCGGCATCCAGAGGGTCGGGATCATCTTCCAGTACCGCGATCGGAAGCAGGCGGTCTACCCGTTCGAAGCCCTGGTAGCGGACCAGGGTCAGAATCAGCCGGCCGCGTTTCCCCCTGGCGGCGTGGAGTTGCGGCGGTGCGCTGGAGTCCGGCGTCCAATTCACGGAAAAGCGCCGTCCGGTAGCATTGCGGGCTTCCTCCACCGCGGCGCGCACGAGCGGGTGCCCGAGGTGGAGCTGATCGGTATCGCCCGCATCTTTGACTGGCCCCACCATGACGGTGCCGCCCTCGCGCCAGCCTTCTGGCAAACGGTCGGATGGCTCGACATCGAACCGGACGCGACCCAGCTCGGGCACACGGCGATGCAGGATTCCGCAAGCGGTCAGGAAAGAGGTGAGCAAACGGTCCAGCTCGCCATCCAAACGCGCCAGGCCCTCCGGTAATTCGTTTTGCAGCCGCAGGAATTTTTTCACCTGGGTATCGAGCCGCGATTCGATCAAACCGGCGGTTCGCGCCCAGGTCTGCTCGTATCGCTTGCGCTCGTCCTCCATTTCCTCGCGGAGGCGGCGCAGATCCTCTTCGATCTCCTCCCGGGTCCGAGCGCGCTGATAGATGCGGCGCAGGCGCGTTTCAAAATCGCTCCCCAAGGCGCCCGCGAGGGCCTCCGGGGACTCGGTGGAAGGCTCGTGCAAGACTACGTCGGAGGCGTCGAGCACTTTGCCGAACAGGTCGAGCTTGCGGCTGAGGATGTCAAATGTCAGGCGCTGTGCCTCGTTGTCCGTGGCCAGGAAGTTGATCACGGTGACGTCGCGCCGCTGGCCATAGCGGTGGCAGCGGCCAATGCGCTGTTCGATGCGCTGCGGATTCCAGGGCAGATCGTAGTTGATGATGGTGTCGCAGAACTGCAGGTTGAGCCCTTTGGCACCGGCTTCGGTGGAGATGAACACGCGCGAGCGCGTCTTGAACTCGTGCACCAGGGCGAGCCGGATGGCCACGGAACGGCTGGGGCGCTGGTCGTGCGGCAGATGGTCGCCGACTTCCTGCTGCCAATGCGCCAGGGCGGCAGCGGCGCGCCCCGAATCGTTGATGCCACGGAAAATAGTGACGTCTTCGGGGTGGACACCGCCGCGCTCGATGAGGAGGTCATGGAGGTAGGACTGGGTCACCAGCGATTCGGTGAAGATCACGACGCGGCGGCGGTCGGGCTCGCGCTCGCCGATGACGCGCATGACGTTCAGCAGCGCTTCCGCCTTGCTGTCGCGCAACAGGGAATTCGCGCGCTGGATGAAGTCGTGGACGCGGGCCAGCTCGGCATTCACCTCCTCGGGGTCGGGAGGCCCGGAAGTCTCGGCGGCGGAATCATCATCGAGGTCCTCGTCGTCCAGGTCGCTCAGGAATTCGATTGGCTCTTCGGGGCTCTGGCCGGCCAGCATTCGCTGGAGGCGGGCGGCTACCTTGCGCAGGCTGGCCGCCAGGGCTTTCACGGACGACGCCATGAGCCGGTGAAAACCGATCAGCAGCAGGCGCCGCTGATTCCCGCTGAACGCGAGGATGCGGGGCTCGAGCAGGTAAGCGGTGATGTCATCGTACAGCGACTTCTCCCGCGGCGTCATGGAGTATTCGAAGATCTGCGCGCAGCGCGCTACGAACGGGTGGGCCAGGAAATCCTGAGCTTGACGGCGGAGCGTTCGCTGCACCACGGTGGCGATGCGGCTGCGCAGTTCGTGATCCTGGCCGGGGACGAGCTTGCGGTCGTCGCCATCGCAGAAGACATCGCGGAAGGTGCGCAGGTTCCCTAGCAGGGTGCCGGAGGGCTCCACGTACTGCACCAGTCCCCAGAGTTCGGTGAGGTTGTTCTGGATGGGGGTGGCCGTGAGCAGCAGAACCGGAGCGCGCCGCAGGAAGCCGCGGACGCGATCGGCCATGCGCGCCTCGGTGGAGTCTTCGGTGTAGGTGCCGTGTTTGTCGAAGCGGCGGTAGATGTTGGCGAAGACTTCGTGCGCTTCGTCGATGACGCAGAGGTCGAACGGCTCGCAGTCGCGCAGGATGGCGGCGCCGCGTTCGCTGCCCGCCATCTCGCGGCCGGCCAGGAACACGCCCTCGCCGGAGAAGCCGCCGGGTTCGGGGCGTCCTTCGGAGGCCTGGATTCCGAACAACCGGAACAGCTCGTCCTGCCACTGTCCGAGGAGCGGCTTGGGAACGATCAGCAGAACGCGCGCGGCAGCCCCTTCGGCGCGCAATTGGGCGATGATGAGGCCGGCCTCGATCGTCTTGCCGAGCCCCACCTCGTCGGCCAGGATGCAGCCGCCCTCGGGGATGCGCTGCAGGGCGAAGATCACGGCGTCGATCTGGTGCGGGTTCGGATCGATGCGGCCCTGGCGTTGCGCGGCGGCATAGCGCTGCTGCTCGTCGGCGCGGCGCAGGCGGACGAGTCGCTCGGCCAGATAGCGGCGCTGGATGGGGTGCGAGGGCACGGGCGGAAGACTTATTGTAGCGGGGAAACGCCCCACCTGTGACTCCAGTCACTGCTCCTGCATTCCCCGAGTCCCAGGCTGGAGACAGAGGTACTTGAAATGGCGACCCTTGCCCCGGCGCCTGCCGCCCCGCCCCGAAAGATGCTCATCCGGAGGGCTGCTCCCGACCGGTCGCAGACTCTCCGGCACGGCTTTCAGCTGGCCTTTCTCGCGCTGAACGTGTGGATCGCCGTCGAGTTCTACCTCTTCGTCCGATACTACGAGACTGGCGGGCGGTCCGTGTGGGCCGGCCGGCCGCCTGGAGTCGAAGGCTGGCTGCCCATCGCGTCCCTGATGAACCTGAAGGTGCTGCTGCTGACCGGCAATGTGCCGCGGCTCCATCCGGCCGGATTGTTCCTCCTGATCGCCTTTCTGGCGATGTCGTGGATTTTCCGCAAGAGCTTCTGCGGCTGGCTCTGCCCGGTGGGGACCATTTCCGAGTATCTCTGGTGTTTCGGGCGGCGGGCGTTCCGGCGCAATTTCCGCCTCCCAAGGCGCCTGGATATCGCTTTGCGCAGCCTCAAATACATCCTGCTGGGGCTGTTCCTATATGCGGTGGGATCCATGTCGGCCGCCGCCATTGGGGCCTTCTTGGGAGGCCCATACGGCATCGTGGACGACGTGAAGATGCTGAACTTCTTCCGTTTCCTGGGCGCAACTGGCGGGATTGTGGTCGGCCTTCTGGTGATGGCTTCGGTCTTCGTACAGAATTTCTGGTGCCGCTACCTGTGCCC
Organism: Bryobacteraceae bacterium; assembly: GCA_035501495.1. Taxonomy (GTDB): domain Bacteria; phylum Acidobacteriota; class Terriglobia; order Bryobacterales; family Bryobacteraceae; genus JAIQFL01. The sequence continues at coordinate 35,009 of DATJWB010000034.1, forward strand.
GTACGGGGCGCTGATGGGGTTCGCTTCGCTGGCCAGCCCGCTCGCGATCCGGCGCGACACCTCGCTCTGCATCGACTGCGGCAAGTGCGCCAAGGCGTGCCCCTCAGCTTTGCCGGTGGACCAACTGATTCAGATCCGATCGGCCGAGTGTACCGGCTGCCTCCAGTGCGTGGCGGTCTGCCCCGCGGCGGGCGCTCTGGTGATGGCAGCGCCGGGGCGCAAACGCGTCCCCGCATGGGTCATGGCCGCCGGGACGGCAGCCGTGTTTCTGGGGCTCTGCGGATTCGCTCAGTGGACCGGCCACTGGGCCACCGATCTACCCGCCCGGATCTATTTTGAGCTGATTCCGCACGCCAACGAATTCATGCATCCATGAGAATCCAAGCGCCGAAAAGCCTGGCCGACCGTATACCCCCGGGGGTTTCCCTTGTCTCACGCACTTCGAGGGATTAAACTGGTACAGGGACGGCAGCCCGTGCACACGCACTCGCATTCGCACCAACATACCGGGGCCACCAGCAGTGTCCTGCAGTGGTCGCTGGCGGTCACCCTGGTGTTCGTAGCCATCGAGGTATTTGCAGGGATCAAAGCTCACTCCCTGGCTTTGCTTTCGGATGCCGGTCACAACTTCACCGATGCGCTGGCGCTCTTCCTGGCGTGGTTCGGCTTCTACCTCGAGTCCAAGCCGCCCGACGAAATCAAGACATATGGCTACCACCGCGCGGGTGTGCTCTCGGCGTTCGTCAACGCACTGACGCTGGTCGCGCTGGCCGCCTGGATTCTCTACGAGAGCATCGACCGGCTGCGCAGCCCGCAGGACGTTCAGGAAACCGTCATGATCGCGGTGGCGGCGCTGGCCTTGATCCTGAATGGCGGCATCATGCTGGCACTGCGCGGCGCGAGCCATCACGATCTCAACATCCGCAGCGCTTTCGTTCACTTCCTGGGCGACGCCCTGGGGTCCGTAGCGATTGTCGTGGGCGCGTTTGTCATCCGCTACACCGGCTGGCTGCGAGTGGATCCAATCCTGTCCATCGTGATCGGTGTCCTGATCATCTGGACCGCGTGGGACATCATCCGGGAGTCTCTCAACATACTGCTGGAGGGCTTGCCGCGCGGGATTCAGTTGCGGGACGTGACAACGGGAATGCGGGCGGTGGAAGGAGTATTGGACGTCCATGATTTGCACATCTGGAGCCTCGGATCGAACGCTCACGCGCTGAGCTGTCACGTGCTGATCCAGGACGTGCCCCCCTCGGAGAGCGACTGTATCCTGCGGCGGCTGAATACGATGTTGGCCGACCACTTCCACATTTCCCACACCACCGTGCAGTTCGAGCATGTGAGCTGCGCCATTTCCGAGAGCGGCTGCGCGATCCCGGTGCACCTCGAAAGCCACGCAGGCCATCACCACCACCAGCATTGATGGGCTAACCAACGGCGTACTATTCCTACTGCCGCCGAGGGTGTATAGTCCAGATGGTTGCCGCCCCGGGTGTGGGTGGACCTCCGATCAAAACTATGACATCCGTTAATGGCGTTCTGGCAGAACCGGAGCAGCCGGCCCGGCCGGCGATTCCCGACGACATCGAAGATCTTGGGGTTCGCCGCGCATTGGTCAGCGATATCGTCCTGCGGTTCCTGTGGCTTCACGGCTCCGCTACGCTGGCTGCTCTCAACCACACGCTGAAGCTCTCGTTCCCGCTGCTGGAGACCCTGTTCCATCAGTTCCGCCAGCAGCAACTCCTGGAAGTCAAGGGGATGATCGGGAACGATTATGTCTTCACCCTCACTTCCGCCGGCAGAGTGCAGGCCACCGCGCGAAACGAAGTCTGTCAATACGTGGGCCCGATGCCGGTTTCGATTCAGCAGTACCAGGAAGTGGTGCGATCGCAAGCGGCGCAGGTGCGGTTGGGGCGCGAGAGCCTGCGGCAGGCCTTCAGCGACCTGGTGTTGCCGGAGAACCTGCTGGATGCGCTGGGCCCGTCACTGATCGGCCACCAGTCGCTATTCCTGTACGGCGGCACCGGTAACGGTAAGACCAGCATCGCGGAGCGCATTCTGCGTATCTACCGCGACACGATCCTGGTGCCATATGCGGTGGAAGTAGACGGCCACATCATCACGGTGTTCGACCCGGTGGTCCACAAGCAGGTGCCTTGCGACGACGAAATGCTCGACCCGCGGTGGGCGGTGTGCGAACGGCCATGCATCACCGTGGGCGGCGAGCTTTCCGCGCCCATGCTGGAACTGCGGCTGGACGAGAGCACCAAGGTGTTCATCTCGCCTTGCCAGATGAAGGCCAACAACGGCATTCTGATCATCGACGACTTCGGGCGGCAGGTGCTCTCCCCTCGCGAATTGTTGAACCGCTGGATTGTGCCGCTGGATCGCCGCGTGGACTACCTGACCCTGGCATCGGGAATGAAGTTCCAGGTGCCGTTTGAGCTGATGGTGGTGTTCTCCACGAACCTGGATCCGCACGACCTGGCGGACGAGGCCTTCCTTCGCCGCATTCAGACGAAGGTGCTGGTGGAATCGGTCAGCCCCGAGATCTTCGACCAGATCTTCCAACGCGTGGTGCAGGCGCACCAGGTGAGCGCCGAGGCGGGCGCCGCGCCCTACCTGCGGGAGAAATGCTTCGCCGCCGGAGCCAAGTGCCTGCGTGCCTGTTACCCGATGGACGTTTACAAGCTGGTGAAGGCCATCAGCGAGTACGAAGGACGTCCGGTGCGGCTGACCAAGGCCAATATCGACCGCGCGGTCGGGCTGTACTTCGCCAGGACGGCGCCGGTGCAAGCCGACTGAGTTCCCATAACCACGATCACGGTCCGAACCCGCGATTCATGTCCCACATCGGATAGTGCGGTAATGCCGCCGCCGGATCGCGGACGAACGCCTCGGTTTGCGCTACCAGATCGCGCATTCGCTGGCGTGCCGCCGTTCCGATATCCCGGCGGCCCAGCGCGGGCGCCAAGACACCCGCGCGCACCGTACCCGGCGGCGGAATCAAGCCTTCGGAAAGCAGCGGGCCTTCGTTGCCGCGGCGTTCGAAGAACCGCTCGAGACACTCGCGCAGGCGGACGATTGCGTCCCTTCCGAATCTCGCCTCCCATCGTTGCTCGATGTCGTGGGTCAGTTGTTGATACATCTGTTGCGCGCGCAAACCTCGCGGCGACAGACGCACCAGCTTTCCGCGTTTCGCGGGATCCGGCGTCACGACTATGTACGGCTTGATTTGCCAGCCGATGCCGCTGGTTTCCGGAGACCCTCCCGTCAAGCGGGGAATCTCCGCCTCGCGTGCCGGTTCCGGACCGAGGATTCGCAGCGTGTTCGCGCAGAGCACGAGCGAAGTTGAGGAATCGCGCTCGAACTCGATGCGGAACGCCAGCAATAGTTGAGAGAGCAGCGCGGGTAACGGAAGCCGGGAGTGCGGCAGCCCGAGGGGAAGGTTCACTTCCAACTGGCGCACAATCTCGCGGAGGGATTGGCGCAGAAGGTGGACGTAATCCGCGCCAAATCGATTCTCCCAGCAGCGTTCGATTTCGCCCATCAGCGGCGTCCAAACCCGGACGGCGGTCTGACCCTTGGGCGAAAGGCGGACCATCCAGCCGGCGCCAATGCCGCGACCGCTGCCCCAGCCCTCGCGCCGCTTGGCGGGCGGGCCATCTGACGGTTCGGGGAGCAGCGCCACGAATCCCCACCTTTCCAGGCAGCCGAGCTGGAACTTGACCTGGCTCTCGGGTGCAACGGCACGCGCGGCAAGGTCGCGGATGGAGACTTCGCCATCCACGAGGAAACGCACCAGGCCCATCCAGACCACCAGAGACAACCGCGAACCAGGGTGGCCGGCTTGAGCCATGCGCAGTTCGAACTGGTTGTCGAGTTCAACCGTGAATGCCACCAGCAACTGCGAAAGCATGGCCGATATCGAGCGCACCGGGATCCGCCATCTCCATTCTCCTGCGAACATTAATTCGTTGCACCTGGCATGGCAGGGCGGCAACATGGCATGGATCGACGTGTGTACCTACCGGGTGAACGCGTACCACATTCCGGCCCGGAAATCGAAGTAATTCGGACGACGCGGATTCCCCTCATTCACCAGGTACACTCCTCTTACCGCATCGAACGAGAAATGCATCGATGGGGGTAGAAACGATCCGCTGACGCGAATCCCCAGGCCTGCCTCCACATAGTTCGCCCAGTATTGCCGTTTCTCGTCGATCGTCAGACCGCCGACCACCCCGATCTGCGCCCGCAACGGCGCCGCGTCGGCGGTGTAGCCGAAACGCTCCTGGTTGTACAGGAGGATGTCGTTGCCGAAGCGGCTGAGGAACACGCCGTCCGTGGAGCAACTGGCGAACCACCCGGGCGATTCGCCGCGCAGGGAATGGCCGGTGCCGTACGCCATGGAAACGCCCCCGCGGTAGTCCTTCAACTGTTGATGGGTGAGGTAATTGAACGCCCGGCCGGCCTCCGCCCATCCGGTCGCGCCGTGCCACGGGGTGGTGGCCGCTCCCACGCCGAGAATCACGGAGCTTTCCGAAAGATATTGCGGAACCAGCGAGGCGCCCTCGGTCTTCCGGGTGTCGCCTACGAACCTCGCGCTGACGTACGGCCGGATTCCGATGCCCGTCCGTACCTCCGCCTTCACCTGTCCATACCCGAAGAGGTCGTGCCAGCGTGTGGAAAACAGGGGGTAGAACCACCCGGTGGTGCGGATCCGTTCGGTGGGGGCGCGGAGATTCCGCCACGCCTTTTCGGCCTCGCCCGCAATCTGCGGGTCGGAGCTTTTGCGCGCCAGGTCGAACCAGTGGATCGCGAGAACATCCTGGTGAAGGTTGTTGTACGCCCATCCGAGGCGCAGCATCACCTCGGCATCGTTGGGGTCTGCCTCCGCGGCCGTCTCCAGGTACTTCACGGCGTCCTTCAGGTAGCCGGCCTTGATGCTGCGATCGGCCATCTCCTTGGCGCTTAGAGCGGGCGTTTGCGCGGTGTCCCGGGACTGCAGGACCTGCGGCAGGTGGAGCACCGCGCGGACGCGATTCGCGAGGTTCTCGTCTTTGCCGGCGAGCACGCGATCGAACAGCGGCTGGGCGCCGGCCTTGTCGCCGCGGCCGTAGAGCAGGAAGCCGAGCTGCGTGGCGGAAAGGAGGTCGTCGGGGTGGCTCTCGGTGACCGCGCGAAATTCCTGCTCGGCTTCCGGCTGATGGCCCATGTTGAGCAGCAGGTAGGCAAGCTCGCGGCGGAGGCTGGCGTTCTGGGGGTCGAGCGCCAGCGCGCGGCGGAACTCCGGGACGTAAGGATAGCGATCGGGAAGCATGTCCCGCGCGTTCTCGGCGGCGCGGGGCTCGCCTCCATGCGTGGCGGCCAGTAGCGCGCCCGTGGCATCCTCGTCGCGGCCGAGCGCTTGCCAGACGCGGCCAAGGTCCACCAGCGCCGAGCGGCGGTCGGGAAGCAGGCGCCAGGCCTTCTCGTAGTGCTCGGCGGCGAGCGGAAGTTCGTCGCGCTTCTCGGCGAGCGAGGCCAGTTCGTAGTGGGCGCTGAAGTCGTCCGCGCCCATTTCGATCGCCTTTTTCCAGCGCTCGATGCCGGCCGCCAGCGGGCCATCGATGTTCTGGAAAGCCTTCTCGGCGGTCGCGGCCTCGGTGGGATTGGCGGAGTGCCGGCTCCGGTCGAAGATGCGCCGGGCCTCGTTAGGACAGGGCGCAGGCCCCGCCGATTCGTGGCACAGGAAGGCATACTCGAGAGTCACGGCGTGGTCCTGCGGATCGCGGCGCATGGCTTCGCGGAACTGGTCGAGGGCCAGGGCATTCTCGCCGGTCTTGAGGTACGTGTAGGCGAGGTCTTTGCGGAGGGCGAGGTTGTCGGGCGCGGCTTCGAGGGCCTGGCGAAGGCCCGCCATCGCGGTGGCGTAATCACCGGCGTGAAGCGCATTGTACGCGGCATCAAGCGAGGCGGCGGTTGGCGGCGGTGCGGGAGCCGGGGACTCAGCGCCGGCGGGCGCGGTCGGCGGTTGGGCGGGAGCGGGGGTCGGGGGATCTGTGGCCGGCGCAGGCGGTGGCGACTGCGGCTTGGGATTCGGCTCATCGGCGGCAGCCGAAGTCACCGGCTTCGCCGCCCGCATACGCACCACCGCTGTTTCGGGCTGGTGGCCAGACGCCGCAGACGAGCCGCCCACCATCGCGTGAATGCGCTGGAAGCGCGCGCTGTCTCTGGTAAGCCAGTCGAAATGATCCCCCGCGTAGTTCACGGCCAGCTCCGACATCAGATAGCTGCGCCGGGTGGTGTGGTTGTCGTGGGCGCTCCAAAAGAAGTTGGTCGGCGCGTCGCCCAGTCTGGACGACAACGTCTTCCAGACCCGGGGCGCCTCGCGTGGGTCGTACCCGGCGGCGCGCATATATTCCATCCCCACACGATCGGCCTGATTTTCGAGATAGCGCGAATAGCCGTTCCGGATAGCGGCCGCCGCCAGGTTCAACAGGTCGCGTACGCTGTAATTTCCGTAGGCCTCCGCCACCACGGCGCCGATCTGCAACAGCAGCCGCTTCTTCTTGTGAAATTCCATCTCACGCAACGCGTGCTGTTGGGTGGCATGCGCGATCTCATGTGCCATTACAGCCGCCAGTTCGCCTTCCGTCTCGACCGTGGCGAGCAGTTCGCGCTGTACCAACACCACCCCGTTCGCCGTCGCGCTGGCATTCACACCCTTCGCGTCGGTCACGAAGAACTGGAACGGGATCCGGTTCGGATCGCCGGGCGCGAGATCCCTCTGGCTGGCGGGCACCAGGCGCTCACCGAGGCTTCGGACGAAATCCTGCACCTCGGAATTGGCAGTCAGCCGGTATCTTCCGCCCTGCCCGAGGTTCAACTCCCCGCCGCCCGTTCCTTTGAATGACGAGACTTTGGGCGTGAACATCCTCCACAACTGCGCTTTGGCGGCCGTCATTTCGTCGTCGCGAAACTGCACCTTTTTCGCCGCGATCCGTCCGTCGTCCAACCGGGCGCCCTCGTACGACACCCACATGTTGACGTGGACGTCGGTGAGACGGGCCAGCGCCTGTTCGGCCGCCTGGGCGGCGTCGCCAGCCTGGTTCTGCGTCGCCTGCTTTGCCTCGCGGCGGATGGCGGTCTTCTGCGAGGCGTTGGGCACGATCGACACCGCGGTGGTTTCATCCACCAGGATGGTCTGGCCATCGGCGCGGAAGGAACCTTCCCAATGCGCGCCGGTTTTGTGAAGCTGCGGAGCCTGGTCCAGAATCGCGGCCCGCTTGAGCTTTCGCGATTCGCGCGTGTAGACCTTGATCGAACGGGCCTTCACTTCGCGCGTGCGGGCGTCGTAGTCGCCGCGGATCTCGATTTCGGAACCAATCCGGATGTTCTTGGGGTAATCGGTTACGTTCTGATCGTCCTCATCGGTCGCATACTCGATGGTGACGGATTGCTGGCACAAGATCCGGTAGTCGTCGATGTCGAATGAGCCCGTCCCATGGACGGCAGTCACGTACCCGTGGATTTTCAGATCCTTGGCCTGGACGGACGCTGCCAGCAGCGCCGCCAGCAGGATCGGGCACAACCGGTTCCGGCGCATTGCGGCTAAGGCCCTGGCGGCAAACAGTACGGCGGAGAGCATATGTGCCCTAGGACGATAGTGCGGATTGCGCCGGATTTTCGCAGAATTGTTGTGGAGGGAAACATTTGGCGCGTACCAGCGGCATCCTGTTGCACCCCACCTCGTTGCCGGGGCGGTTTGGGATCGGCGAACTGGGCCCGGAGGCGTTCCGATTCGCCGAATGGCTCGCGAGGGCAGGCCAGAAGCTCTGGCAGGTGTTGCCGTTAGGCCCGACCGGGTACGGCGAGTCGCCCTACCAGTTGTTCTCGGCATTCGCCGGAAATCCGTGGCTGTTGAGCCTCGAGCGGCTGGTGGAACGGGGTTGGCTGCGGAGTGGCGACCTGAGCGCGGCGCCTGCGTTTTCCACCCGCAAGGTGGAGTTCGAGCGGGTCATGCCGTGGAAGAACGGGCTGCTGCTGGAAGCGTTTGCCCGGTTCCGTCCGGACGCCGAGTACGAAGCGTTCTGCCGGCAGCATGCCTGGTGGCTCGACGATTTCGCGCGTTTCATGTCGCTCAAGGCGGCCAACGGCGGTGTGGAGTGGAGCAAGTGGGATTCGCGGATTCCGGAACGGCCGGAGGACCAGGAGTTTCACCGCTTCCTGCAGTTCGAATTCTTCCGCCAGTGGCGGGAATTGAAGCGGTATTGTGCGGACCTGGGAATCCGGATGATGGGCGATATCCCGATTTATGTCGCCCACGACAGCGCCGACGTGTGGGCGCACCCCGAGCTGTTCCGGGCCGACGCCGTGTCCGGGGTACCGCCCGATTATTTCAGCGCAACCGGCCAATTGTGGGGCAACCCCCTCTACCATTGGGACCGCCTGGCCGCGGACGGGTACAGTTGGTGGGTAAAGCGAATGCGCGCCGCCCTCGAGTGGTTCGACCTCGTGCGCATGGACCACTTCCGTGGTTTCGAGGCGTTTTGGGAAGTCCCCGCGGGCGAGTTGACGGCGGTCAAGGGGCGATGGGTGAAGGGCCCCGGCGCGGGTCTCTTTCGCGAGTTGCAGAAGGCGTTGGGGCCGCTGCCCATTGTCGCGGAGAACCTGGGAGTGATCACGCCGGAAGTAGAGGCCATCCGCGAGGAATTCGGATTTCCCGGAATGGCCGTCTTGCAATTCGCTTTTGGGAAGGACCCGCAGGCGCCCGGCTTCCGACCTCACAACTATGTGCGCAACCTGGTGGCGTACACCGGCACGCACGACAACGACACGGTGATGGGATGGTGGCACAGCTCCGGTGGCGACAGCACGCGCACCGCGCAGGATGTGGAGGAGGAGAAGCAGCGGGCGCGGCGCTATCTCGCGGCCGATGGCGCGGAGATGAACTGGCTCATGATTCGGGCGCTCCTGGGATCGGTGGCGGACACGGTTTTGTTTCCGATGCAGGACGTCGTGGGCCTGGGGACCGAAGGGCGGATGAATGTGCCGTCGGTGGCCAGCGGAAACTGGCGCTGGCGCGTGCGCGCCGAAGCACTGACGGAAGAGCGCGCGGCGAGGCTTCACGAGATGGTGCGTGTGTACGAGCGGTAGCAAGGCTTCCTGCCGAGGCATGAAGACTCGCTTGCCGCACGAGGTGGCGCAGGCACTCCTGCCAGGCACTCGTGCGTGCCGCGTCCCCACTCGTGGGGCCGCTTTTCCGGGCGTTTGACGTTGCTTCCGGCGCAGGGTTCGAGGCTGTCCCGATTAGAACCGGGGGCCACTCGGTACGTGGTACTCTTCTCTGCCTCTCCCGTCTTGCGAGCGTCGGGTTGCTTCGGTGCCCTTAGGCACGACAGCCTCGAAAAACCCCTTCTCCGAAACTGGACTGTACACGCCCGACAAGCGTTTCCATGAGGAGAGTGGGGACGCGGCAGCCTCGAAAGCCCCTTTGCGGGGAGTGGCACCGTGCGGGCTCGACAAGCGCCCCGAGGAGTCGGGGCGCGGCGGTTTCTATGCAGTTTGGTGGGCCGGCTGCGCGCTACGGGTTAGCGCGCACCGGCGGCATTCAGTCTTTTTTCGACGTCGGCGCGCAGGCGGTCTACGAATCCGAGGATGTAAGCAGCGATTGGCAGGCTGGGGTCTTCGACCAGGGGCGTGAGGTCCATGGCGAAGTTGATGGCGCTTTCGTCGTCGGTCCCGTGGGAGGCGAAGTACGTGGCATGAGCGAGGCGGCGGCCGGCGGTGGCGAGATCGTAGCGTTTGCCGCCGGTGACCTGCGAGTCGAAGACGCCCACCAGGGACGCGGCGATGTTGGAGCGCGCCGAGACCGGCAGGATGCGTTTGTCTTCGTCGGCCAGCCAGTCGAGATCGCGCCAGACTTCACATCCGTAAACGAGGCGGGGAGTGTACTGGGAGTGGATGGCGCGCAAGGCGGCAATCGCGCGAGTGGACACGGCCACGTGAGTATCGTGCTTGTCCGCGAGGTTGTGGAGGTAGACCACCTCGGGGCGGGTGGCGTGCAGGATTTGAACGAGGTCGTCCACCACCGCGGTGCCGTTGCGGTCTTTCACTTCGGAGCTCGAGAAACCGAGCTGCACCTGGCAGGCATACTCGCCCACGTAGGCGGCCTTGCGCTGCTCGACGAGGCGCACCTTCTGCATTTCCTGGTCGGTGTAGTTGCCGTAGATGCCGGAGCGGGGACTGCCGGCGCCATTGGTCACGACCACGCCGGTGAACCATTTGTCCTTTTGGCCGAAGCATTCGGCGATGCCGTGGTAGGCCATGATCTCGATGTCGTCCTGGTGCGCCGAGATCGAGAGGTGGGTGGTGCGGGCGAGAGCCGCTTCGGGCTCGAGGCCATCGGGGACGAACAGATCCGCACTGGAGTGATGAAACCGCATGATGAAATCTCCTGTGATCAAATTGTGGGCAGACTCGCGGCAGCGATCGCTTGCCCGTGGCGTTTTTCCTTCTCGCCGGGGATGTGGAAGCGAATGCGCGCGGCGGCCGTGGGGAACTCTTCGCGGAGAACCTGGGAGGCGACGGACAGGATGAGGTCTCCGCCTGCGCCCGAGAGGACCCGGCCGAGAACGAGGAGGTTGCGGAGGTCGTAGAAGTCGGCGTAGTGGGCGATTTGGTAGCCGAAGAAGACGCCGATGGTCTCGTAGATTTTGCGGGCGCGAGCGTCGCCCTCGGCCATCAACTTCTGCACGTGTTCCAACTTTACGGGCAGGGGCATTTCGCGAGGCAGTTGGATGCCGGCAGGTTCGAGCAAACGGCCGACAGCCTGCTGCGAGAAGTACTGAGCGCCGACGCCGGAGTCGCCGGACCACTCGTCCACGGGCGCATGGTCGCGATAATCGACGGGGACGAAGGCCAGCTCGTTGAGCCAGGTGGTGATGGTGCCCTGTGGGGTGACGAAGCCGGCGGCCAGGCTGCTGCCCATGGCGATGCCGAGGACGGCGTTGTCGTTGAGGGCCATGGAGCCGGCGAGCGCGGTCACTTCACCATCGTTCACGACATCGAAGGGAATGCCGCCCCAGGCGGACTGGAGGTCGAAGAAAAGTCGCCGGATGCGGGTATCGAAGAGATCGCGGGGGACAGACCGGTAGAGCGAGCCGACGCGGACCTCATTGGCGACATAGACGCCGGCCGCGCTGCCGCCGATGGCGTCGACGCGCGGCAGGTGGGCGGCGGCGCGGCGGAGCGAGTCGTGGATGCCGTCGAAGTGGTATTGGGGGTCGGATTGGGCGCTGGGATTCCAGGGCACCTCTTCGCTGAAGACGACCTCGCCCTGGGCGACGGCGGCGCATTTGCGGTCACTGGCGCCGAGGTCGAAGCCGATGCGGAAGCCATCCAGGTGGCGGCCGAGCGGAGCGGCGCTTTCCTTTTCGGGCGAAGTTTCCGCGAAGGTGGCGGATTCGATAGTCATTGGGCGGCCGTAGACCTGCTCGCCCATGAAGCGGTAGTCGAAGGCGCGGGCGCCGGCGGGAGAGTAGACGGCGCGGAGGTAATCGGCGGTTTCCTGGTCGCCGGCAACGGTAACGCGGTAGCCGCCCTTCTGCCATAGGAGGAACTTCAGCAGGCGCTCGATGTAGCGATGGTTGGTTTCGACGTTAGCGCCGTGGTGGGGGAGGATGGCGGTACGGTACACGGAGACCGAGCCATCGCTGCGTTCGAGGGTGATGGCGAGGGGTTGGCCGCCCCCGGAGTTTTGTACGTGGCAGCGGTAGGCGCGATTCCACAAGGAGGCGGGGACGAAGTCGGGGTCGAGAACGGGACGGAACTTCGGCGTGGGGCAGATGACGGCTGACATAGCGCGAACTTCCATGGTGGCTTTTTTGAGGGCTCCTGTCCAGTTCGCAACAGGTTACGAGGGGTTCGTTACGGATCGAACGGGCGAGGGGGGACCTTGTTCGCCGGGGGTACGTGGGAAACCAAGGTTATCGTGGGTTTCTTCGACAGGCGCTGATAGAATGGGGATAATGGCACCGAGGCCATCCAACTCCCGTCCCGGGCTTTTCGGATCCGACTAGCCCTCCGCCGCCGGCGAACTGCGGCGCGCGCTGCTCCCTCGGATCACGGCGCGCAGGTTTTTGACATCAACTTGGGAGTGAGGAGTTACCAATGGCTACGACCCTGGAACAGATCCGTATGGATCTTCCGAACCTGAAGGGCCCCGTGCCGGGCCCGCGCGCGCGTGGGGTCATCGAGAGGGATGCGGCGCACGTTTCACCCTCGTATACCCGTTCGTATCCGCTGGTGGTGGATCACGGCGAAGGCGCGATGGTTCAGGATGTGGACGGCAATCGTTTTCTGGATTTCAACGCGGGGATTGCGGTAGTGGCGACGGGGCACTGCCATCCGCGGGTGGTGAAGGTCATTCAGGCGCAGGCCGCCCGGCTGATTCACATGTCGGGCACCGATTTCTACTACGAAGAGATGGTGGCGCTGGCGGAGAAGCTATCGGAGATTGCGCCCGGGGAGGCGGAGCGGCGGGTATCGTTCGGCAACTCGGGGGCGGAGGCGGTGGAAGGCGCGATCAAGCTGGCGCGATGGGCGACGCGGCGGGAGAAGATAATCGCGTTTTTCGGGAGCTTCCATGGACGGACCATGGGAGCGCTGTCGCTGACCTCGAGCAAGGCGGTGCAGCGGCAGGGGTTCGGTCCGCTGGTGCCGGGAGTGGTGCACGCACCATACCCGTACTGCTATCGCTGTCCGTATGGTCAGCTGCCCGAGACGTGCGGGGTGGAGTGTGTGAAGCACGTGGAGGACACGCTGCTGAAGACCATCGCGCCGGCCACGGAGACGGCGGCGATCGTGGTGGAGCCGGTGCAGGGCGAGGGCGGGTACGTGGTTCCTCCGCAGAAGTTCTTCGACGAACTGGCACGGGTGGCAAAAGACAACGGCATTCTGCTGGTATTCGATGAAGTGCAAAGCGGCATGGGGCGGACGGGAAAAATGTGGGCGGCGGAGCATTTCGGCTCGGTGCCGGATATTTTCGCGGTGGCCAAGGGGATTGCCAGCGGGATGCCGCTGGGGGCCACGGTGGCGCGCGACGACCTGATGACGTGGCCACCGGGAGCGCACGCTTCGACCTTTGGCGGCAATCCGGTATCGTGCGCGGCGGCGCTGGCCACGATCGCATTGTTGGAAGGCGGGCTGATCGAGAATGCCGCGCGGATGGGCACTTATCTTCGCACGCGGATGCGCGACTGGCCGTCGCGATTTCCGAACGTCGGCAATGTGCGGGGGTTGGGGCTGATGATCGGCATCGAACTGGTGAAGGATCAGGCGACCAAGGACCGGGCGCCGGAACTTCGGGACCGGGTGGTGCAGATGGCCTTCGAGCGCGGATTGCTGGTGCTTGGGGCAGGACCGAACACGATCCGGCTGTGCCCGCCCCTGGTGGTGACGGTGGACCAGTGCGAATTCGCACTTGATACGCTGGAGGAGTGTCTGAGGGCGGCAACGGCAAACGGATGAGGATTCTCGACGTCGGCTGCGGGATTCACAAGCAGCCCGGTTCCATCGGAATCGATCGGAATCCCGCAAGCCGCGCCGATGTTCTGGCGGACCTGGACCGATTCCCGTATCCCTTTGCGGACAGCTCGTTCGACCGGCTGACGGCGATCCACGTGATCGAGCATGTAGACGATGTGATCCGCACGATGGAGGAGTTTCACCGGTTGGTGCGGGCCGGTGGGACGGTGCGGATCGAGACGCCGCACTATACGGATTTCAGTTCCTTCTGCGACCCCACGCACAAGAGCCACCTGAACACTTTCAGCTTCCGGTATTTCGGCGAGAATCACGGCGGATTCGGGTATTACTCGAAGGCGAGATTTCGTGAGATTTCCGTGCACCTGAAGCTACTGGCTTTCTGGAGGTGGCTGGGATTCCAATTCCTGGTGAATCGCTTTCCGCGGTATCGGCGGTTTTGGGAATACTACCTTTGCTACGTGGTGCGGGGCAAGGTGATGGAGTTCGAGTTCGAAGTGCTGAAGTGACAGGTTCTCTTGCAGGGGTGGAAAGGACAGCGGAATGAACGACGGAATTGCACCTGCGACGAAGGCCGAGGCGCTCCAACGGAAATCGAAGGCGCCTTTGGGCAAGTATGAGACGCCGGCGGTGGATGTGCAGGAGCTCAAGGCCAGTCAGGAGTCGCACTTGAGGGTAACAGGCACTCAACGCGCGACGGACATCGAAATGCGGCTCTATTCACCGCCGCGCTTCCTGAAATGATCGGCATTCTCTATCGCTTGACGGATGCGATCCGGCGGCGGGCACGCGGCGACGGCCACGGCCGCATGGGAGAAGACCTGGCGCATCGCTATCTGCGCGATCACGGATGCACGGTGGTGGCAAGGAACTACCGGACGCGATCGGGATCGGGAGAAATCGACCTGGTGGCGTGGCATGGCGGGAAGTTGGTGTTCGTCGAGGTGAAGACGCGGGCGAGTGCCGAATTCGGAGAACCGGAGAGCGCAGTGGACGAACAGAAGCGGCTCCATCTGCATCGGGCAGCACAAGATTATGCGCGGCGGGCCAACGTGGAGTGGGAACGGACGCGCTTCGATATCGTCAGCATCGTACTGGGAAACAAGGTACGGATCGAGTGGATCCGGGAAGCGTTCCGGCTGTAACGGTCACGTTATAATCGTTGGTTACCGATGCCAGCCGCCACGCCCGGAGGACACCCTCGAAGTGCCCGAATTACGTAAGGATCCGATCATGGGGCGATGGGTCATCATCGCCACCGACCGCGCCAAACGCCCTGGCGATTTCATTCGCGAATCCGTTCCCCCCGCCATTGCCAAAATCTGCCCCTT
>DATJWB010000035.1:0-53597 GCA_035501495.1 Bryobacteraceae bacterium
CAGGTCGCAGCTCGAGGTATCGGTCCGCTTGCTGACGGTGATGTCGTGCATGTTCACCTTGCCCGCGCCCGAACCGCCGCCCACGTGGCCGCCCGAGCCGGCCTGCGTGGCGCCGAAGCTCCAGCTATAAATGTCAATCCACCCCTTGTAAACGGCATCCTGGGCTTCACCCTTGATGCCGGACAAATTCAGAAAATAATCAACAGACATAGGTATATCCTCCTCTTCCGATTGGAATCGATAATTGTTCCGTGACTAACTCGGGATCCCCGATCCCGCGTGAAATCCGGGATCCCTTCGATCCCGGGAACCTACTTCCTCGAGGCAGGCGGCAGTTCCGCAACCAGGCGGAGCGAAACTGAGAGCTCGTCGAGCTGGAAGTGCGGCTTCAGAAAGGCCACGGCACGGTACACGCCCGGCTTTCCTGGAACCTCCGCTACTTCGATACTGGCCGCGGCCAGAGGCTTCTGCGCCTTGATGGTCGGACCGACATCTCCCACCGCCACATAATGCTGGATCCACTGGTTGAGAAAATGCTGGCAGTCCGAACGCGACATGAAGCTGCCGATCTTGTCGCGCATCATGGCCTTCAGATAGTGCGCAAACCGGCACACCGCCATCATGTACGGCAACTGCGTCGAGAGCCGCGCATTCGCGTTGGCCGCGTCCTTGTCATACAACTTCGGCTTCTGGCACGATTGCACGCTGAAGAACGCCGCATAGTCGGTGTCCTTGCAGTGCACCAGCGGTACGAATCCCCAGTCCGCCAGTTCTTTTTCGCGGCGGTCGGTGATGGGCGATTCCGTCGGACACTTCAAAGCGATCTCGCCTTCATCGGTAGTGAAATTGTGGGTCGGCAGGCCTTCCACCAGTCCGCCGCCTTCCACGCCGCGAATCGCCGCGCACCATCCGTAGCGGGCGAATGCGTTCGTCAGCCGCGCGCCCATACAATAGGCCGCGTTGCTCCAAAGGTACTTCGTGTGATCGGTGCCGTCCACGCCTTCTTCGTAATTGAAGCCGTCCACCGATGCGCCGGCCTTGCCATACGGCAGCCGCATCAGCACGTGGGGCAGGCACAACCCAACGTAGCGCGAATCCTCGCTCATGCGGAAGCTCTTCCACTTGGCGTATTCCGTGGTGTCGAAGATCTTTCCGATGTCACGCGGATTTCCGATCTGCGTGAAACTGTCCATGTTGAACATTTCCGGAGACGCCGCCGACAGGAACGGAGCGTGCGCCGCCGCGGCTGTGTTGGAGATCTTCTCCAGCAGTTCCACGTCTTCGGGATGCTTGCTGAACTCGTAATCCCCGATCATCGCGGCGAACGGAGCGCCTCCGAATACGCCGTACTCTTCCTCGTAAACCTTCTTGAAGAGCGCGCTCTGGTCGAACTCGGGCGCCCGCTGCATGTCGCGCAGCAGTTCCCGCTTGGTCACGTTGAGGACCCGGATCTTCAGCATCACGCTGGTTTCGCTCTGATCCATCAGATACTTCAGCCCGCGCCAGCTTCCTTCCAGCTTCTGGAAGGAGGGGTGATGCATGACTTCGTTGAGCTGGATGGAAATCAGGTGATCGATCTGCGCGATGCGCTGCTTGATCATCATTTCGGCGTCTTTCGACACCGTGATGGTCCCTTCCAGCACCTGCGCGACGAATTCCCTTACCAGGTTCTTGCCGCGCTCCCGGGCTTCCGGGTCCCGGGCCAGGCGGCCTTTTTCTACGATCTCGTCAATCAGACTGACCTGCTCGACGGTTTGCGCCTGCGGCGCCACTGCGGATTGTTGAGCGTCACTCATTGGATCCCTCCGGCATGCCCATCTCTTTGCGCAGCTGCGCCATCTTGTTCTTGTCCGCGACGGTCGTGACCAGCATCTCGTCCAGCTTGTCGTTACCCTGCAGACTGCCTTGCAGGTCGGTCAGCCGTTGCCGCAGTTCCAGCAGTTCGCGCAGAGGCTTCACCTGTCGAGCCACGTTTTCCGGAGCGAAGTCATCCATGCTCTTGAAGCTCAAGTCCACTTTGATGTTGCCGGCGTTCGGGTCTTCGCTCAGCTTGTTCTCCACGGAAAAAGCCAGGTGCGGCTTCATCGACTCGAGCACCTGGTCGAAATTGTCCGGGTTGACCTCTACAAATTTGCGGTCCTTGAGTTTCGGCAGCGGATCAGACGGCTGCCCGGTAAAATCTCCGAGGACCCCTAAGACAAACGGTAGTTCCTTCAATTCAATCGCGTCGCCGATTTCCACATCGTATGTAATCTGTACGCGCGGTGAGCGAACGCGATCAAGCTTGTGTTGGGTGCTTTCTCTTGCCATATCCTACCCCCATGTAAAATAGCGCCATTTTCAAGAACGGCGCCTGCTGGAACGGGCTCTCTTTCCCGCTACCATCAGCTTTCCTCGTTCCTCGTTGGATTATACGACTTGAAGAGATACGCCGGATGAATGCCCGAGCTTTATCCGGTACTACAAGAGAACCCCTCGCCGGGCTCTGTAATTTTATGAACATTTGCGGAGGCCTGCCTCAGTGGGCCACCTGCCTGCGGATGTCGGTTGAACTGTTAGCATAAGCGGTTGATCTCCGTCGTGGTGGTGAACTGGAATCGCAAGGAACTTCTGCGTGCCTGCCTGGCCTCATTGTCCCGTCAAACCGAAGCCGCGTTCGAAGTCATCGTGGTGGATAACGGTTCGACCGATGGATCGCCGGAGCTGGCCGAAAGAGAGTTCCACGCGCGCGTCATCCGCAATTGCGACAATCGCGGATTCTGTGCCGCCAACAACCAGGGAATCGCGGCTGCCCGCGGCGAGTTCATCGCGCTCCTGAACAACGATGCCGAAGCCGAGCCCGGTTGGCTCGCAGCGCTGCATCGCGTCTGCGCCCAGGGCCCGGAGGTGGGGATGGCGGCAAGCAAGGTCCTGGTCTGGGAAGATCCCCGGCGCATCGACAAGGCGGGACACCTGATTTTTCCGGATGGCCAGAATCGGGGCCGCGGCACGGGCGCCCTCGATCGGGGGCAATACGATCGCGAGGAAGAGGTGCTCTGGCCGGACGGCTGTGCCGCCATGTACCGCAAACCGATGCTCGATCGGATCGGCGGATTCGACGAGGATTTCTTCGCTTACGGCGACGACGCGGAACTCGGCCTGCGGGCCCGCATCGCCGGCTGGCGGTGCGTCTATGCGCCGGATGCGGTGGTTCGCCATCATCGCGGCTCGACGCTGGGGAAGAGTTCGGTCCTGCGGCTGGAGCTGATCGAGCGAAACCGTCTGCTGCTGGCGCTCAAGCTCTTTCCCTGGAGTCTGCTGTGGCTCAATCCCGTGTACTTTGCGGCGCGTCTGGCTGCCGGGATCGCGGCCGCCGGCCAGGGCGCCGGCGACACCGCCCATTTCCCCGGAATCCGCGGCAAGTGCGCGATGGCCGCGGCTCTCATCCGGGGCGACCTGGGTGCGCTGCGGCTGGCGCCCAGGATGCTTCGCAAGCGGTCCGCGATCCGCGAAATCCGCCGCCTCTCGCCCGGCCAGGTTCGCCGCCTGATTCTCGACCATCGTCTCAGCTTGCGGGAGGTGGCGTGAGCGCCTGTCTCCTGTGCGGCTCCGAACTCGCCGATCCCCTGTTCCGCGCCAGCGACCGCCTCTACCACACCACGTCGCGCGAATTTGCGGTGGTGCGCTGCGGCGGATGCGGCCTCTTACGCCTCGATCCCCAGCCCGCTCCGTCCGAACTGCACGAGTACTACCCCGACACATACTGGTTCTCCCCGGACCCAAGTGCCGCCAGCCGGCTGGAAGAATTCTACCGGCGAGTGGTTCTGCGCGACCACGTCCGATTCGTGTCTCAGGCACTGGCACACTGCCAGGCAAGCGGACCGCTGCTCGACGTGGGTTCAGGTGGCGGCCTCTTCCTGGCGTTAATGCGGGAGCGCGGATTCCGTGCCGTGGGGCTCGACTTTTCGCGGGAGGCCGCGGCCATTTCCTGGCGCCGGCAGCGCGCTCCGGCGGTGTGTGCTCTCCTGGAGCAGGCGCCGTTTCGCGAAGGTAGCCTCGCGGGCCTGACCATGTTTCACGTCCTCGAGCACCTCCCCGATCCACGCGGCTATCTGGGTGCCGCGCGCGGCCTCCTCGCGCCGGACGGCCGCCTGGTGGTGCAGGTGCCGAACTCCGCGTCCTGGCAGTCCCGGCTGCTGGGCCGCGCCTGGAACGGCATGGACGTGCCGCGTCACCTGTTCGATTTCGGAGACCGCCACCTTGCAACACTCCTGGAACAGAGCGGATTCGCCATCGTACGGCGAAAGTATTTTTCCCTGCGCGATAATCCCGCCGGCCTCGCCAGCAGTCTGGCGCCCTCGCTCGACCCCATGGCTCGCCGCGTTCGTCATGTCCAGGAGGGCCCCGGCGTCCGGCTGGCGCGCGACCTGGCGTACTTTGCGCTGGTGGTGTCCTCGCTGCCCTTCACGCTGTTGGAAGCCGCGTTCGGCGCCGGTTCCACCGTCATGATCGAGGCGCGGCGCCGATGAGCTACACCAGCCTGGCGTACCGCCTTCCGCGCCCGCTTCGCCGGCACATTTTGCATTTCGAAGTGGAGGTTGCCGACGCCGTCGCGGCCTTCGCCAGCGGTCTGCGGCCCGGTGCCCGGGTCTTGGACGCCGGCGCGGGCGAAGGCCAATACGCGCACTATTTCGATCGCCGGCAATACTGCGGAGTGGACCTCGGGGTGGGGAGCCCTTCGTGGGACTACGGGCGCCTGGACGTCATTGCCGATCTTGCGGCCCTGCCCTTCCGCGACGCCGCCTTCGATGCCGCGCTGCACATCGTCACGATCGAACATCTGCCCGAGCCAGGCGCCGCCCTGGCGGAGATCGCGCGCACGCTGGCGCCCGGCGGCACCCTGCTGGTAGCCGCACCGCACGAGTGGGAAGTCCACCAGGCGCCCCACGACTATTTCCGGTACACGCGCTACGGCCTGGCCTATCTTCTCGAGAAAAGCGGCTGCCGCGTGATTGAGATGCGTCCGGCGGGCGGCTTTTTCCGGCTGCTCGCCAGGCGGCTGTTGAACGGTTTACAATTCTTCTCAGGGGGTATTCGCTGGCTGGGGTTCGTGCCGGCTGCGATTCTGCTGGTCCCGCCGGCGCTGGTTCTTCCGTTTTTCGATTTCCTGGACCGCGACCACAACTTCACGCTGGGATATATTTGCACGGCGCAAAAACGTGGGACAGGTCCCGACAAGCCGAAAGGATAAGATTGGACGGAGTCATCGTAGTCGATAAACCCGTGGGCTGGACCTCGCACGACGTGGTCGACAAAGTCCGGCGGATTGCCAAGACCAAAAGGGTGGGCCATATGGGGACGCTCGACCCCATCGCCACCGGGGTTCTGCCTCTGGTGATCGGCCGCGCCACCCGGTTGGCCCAGTACTACACCAAGAGCGACAAAATCTACGAAGGCGTGGTGCGGTTCGGCTGGGCGACCACCACCTGCGACCGCGACGGCGACCCGGTTGGCCCGAAAACCGAAGCCATGATCGATGCCGGCGAACTCGAACCGCTCCTCGAGAAGTTTCGCGGCGAGTTCCTGCAAACGCCTCCTCGCGTCTCCGCCAAGAAAGTCGAGGGACGCCGCGCCTACGAGTTGGCGCGAAAATCGGTCGCGGTGGAATTGGAGCCGGTCAAGGTGCATGTTTACGAGCTGGTCATCCTCGAGATGCGCGGAGCCGATGTCTTGCTGCGGGCGCACTGCTCGGGTGGAACCTATATGCGCTCGATCGCGCACGACTTGGGGCAATTGATGGGATGCGGGGCGCACCTCCAGGATCTGCGCAGGGTCGCGAGCGGGGAGTTTGAGATCGGCCAGGCGCGAACCATCGCCCAATTGGAGTCGCTGGCGGCTGACGACCGGCTGCTCGACGCTCTGGTGCCGGCCGCCCAGATGATGCCCGGATTTCCCAGCGTGTTCGTGGACGAAATGACCGCCACGCAGATCCGCCACGGCCGCAACTTCCCGGCATCGCCGTTCCGCTCCCAGCCCGCTTCGCGCTACGTCAAGGCCGTGACGCGGCAGGGCGATTTGGTGGCCATCGGTGAGGCCGTACTGCCGAATCTGTACCATCCTACGGTTGTTTTGTAGCTGGAGAGGCTGGGCCCGCCGGCGACGTGGCGCAGGCACTCCTGCCGACGCTTCTCGTGTTCGCACCATTGCCGGTGAAAGTCCCCATCCCGTCGGCAAACTGGGACACCATTTTCATCGGTTGTGCGCCGCACTGGCGCCGTGCCTACTCATCTCGGCGCTTGTCGGGCGAATGCGGTGCTGCCGCCGCATTGGGTTTTTCGAAGGCTGTTTCTGGTTAAATTCTTGAAGGCAGATTACGACGTTTTGTCCGGATCGAAATGCCAATCCACGTACATCCAGATGATCCGCGCCCAGCGGGTCACGGCGGGCACGAACGGCAGGTACGCCACGAAGGCGCACCCCATCACGACGTCGAACTGCCAGCGCGTGACGCGCCAGATGAGGAGCACGATCGCCAGCCCGGGCGGAATCGAGAGCAGGTAACTGAAATACAGGGCCCCCAGGAAGTAACCCGGTTCCCGCTCGAACTTCAGGCCGCAGACCGGACATCGCTCGTGCATCGAAAGCACGCCTCGCCACAAAGGCACGCGGAAAATCGGACCCGTCCGGCAACGCGGACAGAGCTGGCGGTAAATCGAGGAGAGGGCGCCCACGACATCTCAGGATAGCGCCGGCGGTTCCCTGCTACTCTGAACCGGAGGCACAAATTCAAGATGCAAGGGAATTATTTTGCCTGCGGCGCACTGGTGTTATTCCTGACCGCCACGCCCGGACGGGGCGCCGACCCCAACGTCCGGACTTTCGGCGCGGCACAAGTGCAGGAAGTCTTTCGCGTGCTGCTGGACCGCGATGCGCTTCTGCTCGAATCCATCGCGGATGTCATCCACCAGAAGGATATTCAGGATGGCGAAGTCCTGGTGACCGCGGGGTCGGTGCAGGAATGCACCTTCCATTACGTGAGCTCGACGGCGATGAAGCCGAAGAATGCCTACAAGACGGTCAAAGGCCCCTACGAGATCCTGAACGCGGGAGGCATCATCGCCGCCGGAGAACCGCACATCCACATCACCCTTTCCAGCCTCGGAAAGGATACGACCGGCGGGCATCTCGAGAAGGGGTGCCGCGTCCTCTACCTGGCGGAAGTCACGATCCTGAAATATTCCGGCCCGCCCCTGTTGCGCAAGGTCAACCAGAATGGTGTCTCTTTGCTGGAGGCCAAATAATGTTGTCTCGGTTCTGCGGGCACTGCCACCACAAGAAACTCGCAGAATCTTTACTCGCCGACGACCGTCACCACCACCTGCCGCTCGCGCGGGCCGTCGTCGAAATCGCAGAGAACGATCTGCTGCCACGTGCCGATCCGGATGTTGCCGCCGGCGACCGGGAAGCTCCTGGCCGTCCCGATCAGCGCGCTCCGCAGATGGGAGTAGCCGTTCTCGTCGCCCCATCGGGCATTGTGCGCGTAATCGGTGTTGGCGGGCGCGATCTTCTCCAGTGCGCGCTTCAGGTCGGCCACGCAGCCCGGCTCGAACTCCAGTGTGGTGATGCCGAGCGTCGATCCCACTCCCGCCACGTTGACGATGCCGGTACGCACGCCGCTCGCGGCCACGATCCTGGCCACTTCCCGGGTGATGTCGAGGACGTCCATGCGCCCCCGTGTGGAAAGGGAAATATCCTTCTGAAAGACCGCCATCCTTATGTCTTGCCGAATTCGGCTTCGAAGGCGAGGACTTTGGCCAGGCGCCGGCTGTGTCGTTCGGCGCCCGAGAACTTCGCCGCAGCGTAGTCGCGGACCACGTCTACGGCCAGTTCGGGTCCGATCACGCGCGCGCCCAGGCAAAGAATATTGACGTCGTCGTCCTCCACGCACTGGCGGGCGGAAAAGCTGTCGTGGCAGGTGGCCGCGCGAATGCCTTTGAACTTGTTCGCGGCCACGCACGCGCCGGCGCCGCTGCCGCAGATCAACACCGCCCGCTCAGCGTGCCCCTCGAGGACGGCCTCGGCTGCCGCTTTCGCATAGTCGGGGTAATCCACGGACTCCGTGGAATTGGTGCCCAGGTCCGTCACCTGATGGCCCAGCTTGCGAAGTTCCTCGGCTACCCGCCCTTTCAGCGGAAAGCCGGCATGATCGGATGCGACGGCCACGTTCATCGCCATACATGATACCAGCGGATCGCGCCTTGCGGGCGGCGGTGACGAAGTGGTACCAACTCATAGTGTGCGGATTTATTCGGGGCTCATCGGTTTGGGAGCGTGGCTGTTCCAGGCAGGCCAGGCGCCGCCCGCGTCAGTGGTCCTGGATTTGACCCATGAGAGCCAGGTGCTGGGCGGAAACCGATCCTACCGGGTGGTCCTTCCGCCCGGTTATGCCAAGTCGCAGAAACGCTACCCCGTCATCTACTGGTTCCACGGTTACGAGCAGACCAACCAGGAGCGCGACGCGGAGTTGATGAACTACGTGGCGGCTCACGATGTCATCGTGGTGAATACGGGTCCGGTGGAGACGGTCGGCTCCTATCCTCTCTACTTTCCGGAACTGGTGGACCAGGTCGATAAAACGCAGCGCACCATCGGCGACCGCGACCATCGCGCGGTCACGGGCTTCTCGATGGGCGGCTTCATGGCGTTCTGGATGGCGGGCAAGTATCCCGACCTGGTGTCCAGCGCCTCCAGCTTCAACGGCGTTCCCGAAGCGCCTGCCGGACCGCGCGATCTGGACGTCGAATACAATCTCGAAGATCAGTTCCGGAACTATGACGGCGTGCGCACCCGGCTGGTCACCGGCGTGCCGGATTCGGCGGAGTTCTATCACAAGCGGATGAACAGCATGTGGCTGTACGCCCGGAGCGCGCACACCACCGAGAGCTTCGATGCCGGGCACGCCGTCGAGGCCATCCCCAAAACGCTCGACTTCCACATGCAGGCATTCGCCGCTCCCGGGCAGAAGCCTGCCGCCTTCAGCCATGCGGATGTCTATCCCAACTTCGCCGTCTGGGGCTGGGAAGTGGTTTCCGACCGGCGCCAGCCCGGCTTCACGCTGCTCGAGAATGTCTCGAGCAAGGGCTTCCGGTCTTCGGTGCGGCAGTGGGTTCCCGGCGGCGCCCTGATTCCGGAGGTGAAGCTTTCGATCACCTCGCCGCCGCACCTGTACCCGCCGGGAAGCTCCCAAACGGTGACATATATCCGGCTCCGTGACGGCAACGTCCGCAGAAACGCCCAGAAAGCCGATGGGCAGGGCCGCCTGAGTTTCGACCTGGATGGCGATGCGTTTGAGGTGGGCATCTCGGCCGAACCCGCGATCACGCTCAGCGGGTACGAAGTTTCGGATGCGGCATGGGCCACCGCAGGGAAGCCAGTCCGTCTGCGTGTGAAGTTCTGGAATAAGGGCGGGGCGCCCTCTTCGGCGATGACCATCCAGTGGGAGAGCCCCAATCCGGGTGTGAGCTTCGAGTTTCCCAGCGGACGTCTCTTTCCGCTGAAGCCGGGCGACTCCGCGGTGGTCCCGCTCACCTTTACCGTGGCGGATGTGACCCGGCCAATCGTCAGGATCTTCGCCGGGGAAGGCAGCGATCACCCGGCTGCGGCGGGGCGTGGGGCGGTTCGTGCCGGATCCCGTGCCGGATCCCGCGCCGGATCCCGCGCCGGGCCGGCGGCGGCATCGTCAAACCGCACCGCGATCGACGTCCCGCTGTTTCCGCCGGCAGAAGCCACGCTCGACTTCCACATCGTGGATGGCCGCTCCATGAAGGTGTACCAGCACGGTACCCAGATCTCGGAGGTGACATTCGGCGAAGGCAACCGCGACGAGCACGCGGCGCCGGGCGAAAGCTTCGCCATCCTGCTTCCGGAGGGCGAAGCATACCGCGCCGCCGAGTTGTTCACCAACGATATCTGCGTGGACGATACGGCTCGCGGCGACGATTCCTGGAACGATTACGACCACGCCGGCGCCTCGATGCGATATTCGCTCCCCACCATTCGGGCGGACTGCCAGCCGGGGCACGTGGTGCACATGCTGGCGCGGGTGTGGATTCCGCACGCGCCGGATCACCAGGTGCGATACGCGGCGCTGGAGTTTCCGGTGTGGTGGCGTCCCGGAGAGGGGCCTAAGTAAGGGTGGCCCGCACTGGCTTACGTCGAGACCGGCTTGCTGTCAGACTTGGTCTCGGATTTCGAGGACTCGGTCTTGGAGGAATCCGATTTGGCGGCGTCGGATTTCGAAGAATCAGCAGAATCGGATTTTGCCTCCGATTTTCCGTTCGACCCGTTGGTGGAGGGCGTTTTTCCGCCCCGCCCATAGTCGGTGACATACCAGCCGGTGCCCTTGAACTGGAATGACGGCAGCGAAATCAGACGTTCCACTTCTCCGCCGCAGTCATCGTGGACGGTCAACGGCTCATCGGAGAACTTTTGCCTTACTTCAAAGGTCTTGTTACATCGGTGGCACTTATACTCATAAAGAGGCATAACATTGGGGAACAACCCAGGCAACAACCCCTGGTTCCATTGTAACAGATGCAATACCCGCGGAATTCGATGCGGACGGCCTAAGTGATTGTGCCGCCAGCCAATAGATTTCCGGACCGGGCTCGCGTGTAAAAAGTCCTTAACGTGGCGGAACGGCCCTAACTCCCGGGCGAGTCTCAGCGTCTGAATGAGTAGATGATACGAAAGGCTTACATCGTCGCAATCATGGCATTGGGACTGACGGCGGGCGCCGTGCACAGCTCGCCGGCAATCGGCCGGGTCGTATCGTCCGCGCAGAGTTTCCGCTACTACTACCGGGATTTGAAACAGGCCGGAGCTTCCGCGAGTCCGATCGAGCGCTTCGTGTTCAGCCTGGTTTTGGCAAAACCAAAAGTCCAACAGCCGCAGTGCCGAATCCAGCAGCACCGCACCTGAGCACCCCACGCCTCCCGGCAGAGGGGCGGGGCAGGTTGGGAAACTTGCCCCGCCATTCCGGCTACTTCTTCTTGGTGGCCGGGCCTCTCCGCGCCGGGGCTGCGGCGCAAGGAGTCGTCTTCAGGCCTTCAATCTTGGCTTTTTCCGTGTCCATGGTGAGCATGAACGCGGGAGTCTGAGTGAATTCCGAAGGAACGCCTTCCCACTGGATTTCGCCGGTTTCGGGTTTCCCGGTGAGCGGCGCATCCAGCTTCAAGGTGATTTCGGCCGTAGGCGCGCCCTGCTGATCCGGAAGCGGGACTGCGACCAGGATCTCCTTGGAGCGGCATGCCGGCTTGCCCTCCACCACCGTCCCTTTGAGCTTCGGCACCGCCGCGTTTTTCAGCGTGCTCTCGAAGTACGTCGTGCCGTTAGCCGGGTCGGCGAGCTGCGCTTTGATGCCCATCCACATGGCGAGCTGCGGATTGCTCTGCGCGAACTCCTGCTGTTTGCGATTGGCTACATCCGCGGAGGTTTCGATGGCAAAGTTGGCCGGCGGGAGAGGCGCCGTCTTCGCCTGGGCCTTCAAGGCGTCCAGCCCTTCGTCGCTCCCGTGGTAGGCAGTGTAAGCGCTATTGGCGTAATCGGTGATCTTCTTGGGATCGCCCGAACCGCCCAGCGAGGGATCCGTCACCGCGGCGCGGACAAACTCATAAATCGCCTTGGGAGCAATCTCCTTGGCCTTGTCCGGATGGGCGCGCGCGATGCAGTTCAGCGCGGTCCCCAGGCTGTAGGAGATGAACGATTTGTCGGGGTAATCTCCCAGCGCTTTGGTGTAAACGGATGCCGCCGTATCGCAGTCCCGGGGATTCTTGGCCATGGCCTGGTTTCCCGGCAGCACCGCGATCGTCAGGAGCGCGGCTTTCGCCGCGGCCTGCAGCTGGTTCTTGGCATTATTCCAGTCGGCGTCCGCGACCCCCTGGGGCTTGCGATTGAACTCCAGCAGCTTGCGCGCCGCCTTCTCGCCCGTGGCCAGTTGTTCCGGACTAGGCGTGGGCGTCTGCTGGACCGCCAGGGTGGCCATGAAAAGCACCGTGACCTCGTCCTGCGCTCCCCGCTTGGGATCGCTAAAGACGGTGTCCAGATCCCCTTTGGCCATTAATTCAGCCGCGGTATCCAGCACTTTTGGAAACTGCTTGGTCTCGTTGTACGCCTGGATATACAGGGTTTGCCGGATGTCCTTGTACCAGGAGTCCGGGTATTTCTGCTTCCAGGTGTCGAGATCGGTGATTGCCTTGGCGAAGTTCTTGCCCACGATGTCCATCGTGACAGCGTTGTAGGCGTCGTATTCGCCTTGGTCCTTGTAATGAGTCTCGGGTTGGGCGGCCGCAGCCTGCGCGAAGGCGTGTCGGGCTATCCCCGTCAGTGCGACAGCACCCAAAGCGGCCACCGCCGCGATTTTCTTCCAACTATGATCCGAATTCATGTGCGTTCTGCCAAACACGAAAAACCCCCAAAATTGTGAACTGCCGGGGACGGCGTGGGCCGTACCTTGCGATTCCTATTTCTTCGTCGCGATACCTCTCTTCGCACCGGGTTTCTCCGGTGCGGCCGTACACGGTGATGCTGTCAGCCCCACGACCTTGGCCGTCTCGGTCTCCATGGTAAGCAAAAAAGGGTCCTTTGTGAAAGCGGCCGGAACTCCCTCCCAACGGAATTCCTGATCGCTTTCGGGTTGCCCCCCGAGCGGCTTATCGAGCTTTAGACTGATTTCCGGTGAAAGCGGTTTCGTTCCATTCGGGACCGGGACCACCACCAGGAGTTCCCGGGGGTGGCAGGCAGGCCTGGCCTCCACCAGCCTTCCGCTGAGCTGCGGCACGGCAGCGTCCTTGAGCTGGCCCTGGAAATACTGATCGCCCGTCGTAGGGTCTGCCAGTTGCGCCTTAATCTTCATCCACAATGCAATTTGCGGATGGCTGGATTCAAATTCCGCCTGCTTTTCCTGCGCGATTTCCGCCACCGTTCTAATCCGGAAGCCCGCCGGAGGGGCGGGAGAAGCGGCGGCCTGCGAACGGAGCTGATCGAGCCCGTCCTCGCTGCCATGAATGCGGATGTAGACTTTCTTGAGGTAAGACCCGATTTCCGGCAGGTCCTTGGGATCGAGCCCGCTGGTTGCCGGATCGAGTGAGCCGGCGCGGGAGATCTCCCACAGGCCCAGCGCGACCTTCTCCGGGCTGGCGGCTTCGCACGCCAGCAGCGCGACTCCCCAATGATAGGCAGCCGTGCCACTCTCCGGGTAATCGGCCAGCGTTTTGGAAAAGATCTTTTCCGCCGCGGCACAGTCGTTCTTCTGCTGAGCATCGATACCTGCGCGCAGCGTCATCGCCACTCTGGCGGCCTTGGCCTTGTTCATCACTTCAGCTCGGGCGGTGGACCAGGCCGCATCGGTCTGTGAGGAAGGCTTATTCTCGGGTGTGAAGTATTTGGGGGCCAGATCGAGCAGTTGACTCACGGCCTTATCGCCCAGCGCCAACTGCTCCGGAGCGGCACCCGGCAGGGAAGCCGCCTGGAGTGCCACCGAATAGAGCACGTTCAGCATAGCCAGCTTGATTGGCAGCCCCGCCAGTTGCCCGCCGCCTGGCCCGTTAAAGAGCGCTTTCAAATCCCGCGCCATCAGTTGGGCACCATACTCCAACACCTTGGCCGGCTGATTGAGCCTGGAACAGGCCTGCACGTAGAGGTACGCGCGGTCGTCGCGGAAATCGGAGTCGGGGAATTTCCGGGTCCATGCATCGAGGTCGGAAATCGCTTTGGAAGGGTCGCCGGCGTCCTTATAGGCTTGGCTGAGGACCTCGTATTCGCCTTCTTTATATTTTTTCTGTGGCTGGGAGGACGCCTGGCCCGCTTGCGCGCGGCAATACGGAGCGCTGCCCGCCAGAGCGGCCGCACCCATCACGGCATAAGCTGCCGTGGCTCTCAGATCGAGCGAGAATCTATGCACGTGCGCCCTCTGTCTGCCTCCCCTTTTTCTCGAGTGTCTGCCACTCGGTGGCCCGGCCGGGACTAGGGAACCAAACACTGGATTGGATGCGGATCTCAAGAGTTCCACTGTTTTTTGTTACAAAACGGTTCTCGGGCGCCTTGGCCACCAGCCGCTTGTGTACGGAATGGGACACTGCGGAGTATAGCCGAACCACACCTGTGGCGCAACCTGTTGGACTCCATTTTCCTCCGCCGGGTTCCGAATCCCAAATCATACCAGATCGGGAGTATGCTGGTGGCTGTCCCGAAAATGCCGGCCGCCTGCTCAGCGGATACTGTCCACCCAAATTCATGCGTTACTTCGACCTGTCCCTCATCCTTGTTTATCTCGCC
This sequence comes from Bryobacteraceae bacterium, assembly GCA_035501495.1. Classification (GTDB taxonomy): domain Bacteria; phylum Acidobacteriota; class Terriglobia; order Bryobacterales; family Bryobacteraceae; genus JAIQFL01. The sequence continues at coordinate 14,314 of DATJWB010000035.1, forward strand.
GGCATCACCTGGTTTGGCGCGCGATTCGGGCGCGGCCAGAAAAGCCTTCGCGACTATTTTCTGGGAGGAAGAACCGCACCCTGGTGGGCCATCACGCTGTCGATCGTGTCGGCCGAAACCAGCACCTTGACGATTGTCGGCACCCCCGCCCTCGCCTATGAAGGCAACCTGGGCTTCCTGCAACTGGTGATGGGGTATCTTCTTGCCCGGATCGTGATTTCGTTTCTGTTTTTGCCCCATTACTTCCGCGGCGAGATGTTCACGGCCTACGAGCTGATGCGGCGCAGATTCGGCGAGCGCATCCGCAAACTCACGGCCTCTATGTTCCTGGTGACGCGGGCGCTGGCAGAAGGGGTACGGGTGTATGCGATCTCGCTGGTGATCTCGACGGTCTTGGGAACCGGAATCGAGGCGTCCATCGTGATCATCACCGTGCTCACGATCTTCTACACCTTCGAGGGTGGCATGACGGCCGTCATCTGGACGGATGTGGTGCAGATGTGTTTGTATGTGCTGGGCGCGGTGCTGAGCTTCGCGGTGATCCTGGAACTGACGCCGGGCGGGTGGGATCACGTGGCGGCCGTGGCGGCGGCCGCGCACAAGTTCACGGTGTTCGATTTCCGCTTCTCTCCCTCGATGAGTTTCTTCGCGCGGACCTATACCTTCTGGGCCGGCATTGCCGGCGGCTGCTTCCTGACGACCGCGAGCCACGGCACCGACCAGCTCATGGTGCAGCGGTTTCTGAGCGCCCGGGATGAACGGCAGGGAAGAACGGCCCTGCTGGCCAGTTGGGTGGTGATTTTTATCCAGTTCACTCTTTTCCTGCTGATCGGCATCCTGCTGTACGTCTACTATGGGGACCGGCAACTCCCCATCTGTGCCGCGAACCTGAAGCCGGCTATCGACTGCCGTCCCGCGCGAATGGACCTGGTCTACATCGATTTCGTATGGAAGCACATGCCCACCGGGGCCGCCGGCCTCATCATGGCGTCGATTCTGGCCGCGGCGATGGCCAATATCAGCGCGGCTTTGAACTCCCTGTCCTCCACCACGGTCGTTGATTTTTACCAGCCAATTCTGAGGCGCCGCGGAAGCACCGACGAGAAATCGCAATTCCGGCTCGCCCACCTGGCCACCATCTTCTGGGGCGCCGTGCTGCTGACCATCGGCCTCCTGGCGCAACACGTACATTCGGTGCTGGAAGCCGGACTGGCCATCGCGTCCGTACCTTTCGGCGCGCTGCTGGGAGTCTTTCTGCTCGGGATCCTCACCAGGAGGACGCGCGAGTGGGCCGCCATGGCCGGGGTTCTGGCAGGACTCTGCGCGGTACTGTACGTGCGGTTTGCCACCCCGGTCGCCTTCACCTGGTATGTCCTCGTGGGAACCGTGGTCACGTTTCTGGTGGGCTTGCTGGCGTCCTGCTTTGAGCTAACGGCTAAGGAATCCATCGAATGAATGCCAAAGGCGTTGTGAACCAGCGGAGCCGTCCCGAACTGAAGCGCGATTTAGGCCAATGGGCCGCCGCCTCGATTGTGGTCGGGACCGTGATCGGCAGTGGAATTTTCCTGGTGCCGCGAACCATGATTCAGCGGGTCGGCTCGCCGGGGATGGTTTTCGTAGTCTGGATTTTTGGCGGAATGCTCTCGCTTGCGGGGGCGCTCACCTATGCGGAACTGGCCGCCGCGCTTCCAGAGGCCGGGGGCGAGTATACTTACCTGCGCGAAGCCTACGGGCCGCTGTGGGGATTTCTCTATAGCTGGACGCAGATGTGGGTAGCCAAGAGCGGATCCATCGCCACCCTGGCTACCGCGTTCTTTTATTATCTGGCCAATTTCTTTCCAAAACTCGATGGCGTTTTCTACACCGTAGATCTGCCGCTCGGCCCCAACGGCGGTCCGTTGGAATTCCGTTACGGGCAGTTGCTGGCGATGGCGCTGATTCTGGCGCTGGCCTGGCTCAATTACTACGGCGTCAAGGTCGGGGGCAACCTCCAGGTAGTCATCACCGTGGTGAAGGTGGCGCTGATCGCCGCGATTATTGTGGCGGGGCTGGGCTTTGGCCATGCCCACGCGACCGTAAACGCCCCGGGGGGTGCGTTGACGATGGCCGGTTTCTTTGCCGCGCTGGTGGCGGCGCTCTGGGCTTATGACGGCTGGAACAACGTCAGCATGGTGGCTTCCGAGGTGCGCGACCCGCAGAGGAACCTGCCGCGATCGCTGATCTGGGGAACTACCGCCGTAATTGCCATTTATTTGCTGGCAAATGCGGCCTATTTTTATGTTCTGACGCCCTCGGAGGTGGCTTCCAGCCCGCGAGTCGCCGCCGAAATGATGCGGCGCATTCTCAACGAACCTGGCGCCAGCGCCGTGTCCGTGGCGGCGATGATCAGCATTTTCGCGGCGCTCAACGGGTCGATTCTCTCCGGCTCCCGCGTGCCGTACGCGGCTGCCCGCGACGGGTATTTCTTCCGAATTATCGGACAAGTGCATCCGAAATATCAAACGCCCGGAGTTTCGATTTTGGCGCTCAGCGGCTGGGCGGCGCTGCTGGTGCTTTCCGGCCGGTATGAGCAACTCTACACTTACGTCATTTTTGCGAGTTGGATTTTGTACGGAATGACCACCGCGGCGGTTCTGGTTTTGCGACGAAAGCGGCCCGATTTGGTGCGTCCATATCGGACTTTGGGTTACCCGGTCGTACCGGTACTGTTTGTACTCGTAGCGTTGGCTTTAATACTGTCCACGCTGGTCGATTCGCCTCGCGAATCCATTATGGGTATTGGACTGATTATCTTAGGTCTTCCTTTCTATTTCTATTGGAAAGCACGGCTGGATCCCAAACATTTGTAAAGCATTCGTGCGCTAGATGACGTTTTATCAATAAATCCTGCATTATTGTGTTTCAAATTCGACGCGCCGCTTGAAAATGGGCACGTTTGGCGGGAAAATCGAGAGGTATACTAAGTGCAAGAGGGTTGTGTCCTCAGGTTCCGGCCCGATTGTGGACACGCTCCCAGCCGGTCGAGAGGGAACCATCATGGATGTCAGCAAAATCCTTCAGGAACTGCGGGAAGAGAGGCAACAGATCGAGGAAGCGATCGTCAGCCTGGAGCGGTTAGCGCGTGGTCGCGGCCGTCGTCGAGGAAGGCCTCCTGCCTGGATGTCGGAGATCAGCGCCAGCGCTCCTCCTGTAAAACGCCGCGGACGGCCGCCGGGCAGCAAAAACAAGTCAACGGTTCAAGTCGCCGGCGCGGGTTCCGGCAAAGGTACCGCGGTAGCATAGCTCGGCGCGTCCGGGCTCCGGCAGGCCCCTGCGACTTCCCTAAAATCGAGACCGGTGTCCTTCAATTCCCTGAATCATCAGCCGTAAACAAAAACCACGGCAAGCCGGAGCTTGCCGTGGTCTCAGATGCCAATCGAAGTGCCTGACCCCACTTATTGGACGTCGTTCACTTTCCCATCTATAAAGATCACCTTCATGCTCGGGTAAACGTAGATCTTTTTCGATCCGACGTTGGCGATATCCTTTGGCCGGCCCATGATCTGCTCCACTTCCATGGTGGTCATCCCGAGCGAAATCGTGGGCGGATTGCCACCCGAGTTGTCCAGGCTCTGGTTCACGACGTCCTGTTCCGCGCGGCTGGCATCCTGGGCCACCTGGGTCAGTTCGGTTTGCACATTGGCATCCGGCTGCACCTGGTTGCCGAAGGCGTTGTCCGGCGGTGCCGCGGCGCCCGCGGGCAAAGTGGGCAGACCGTTCTGCCCCTGTTTCGACTGCAGATCGCCAAGACCCTGATCGATCGTGGCGCGCATCTGGTTCTGCATCTCCTGCAGATCGTTCAAAGCGACCGACACCGTGCTTCCCTTCCGGCAGTCCTGGCCCTTGCTCGCCAGCACGACCACATCCGCGTACGTGCTGTTCTGCGGGGGAGGGCTGTTCATCTGGAGTACGTCGCCTTCGGTCACCGGGCACTCGCCGGCCGCGGAATTCACCGTCAGGCCGTTAGAAACCACGAACACCTGGGGACCGTTGGTGCTGACCAGCGGCGGGGCGCCCACGGCCGACGACTGGATGTTCTGCTGGCCGTTCTTCTCGGCGTCGATCTGGCGGTGGACTTCGTCGGCAATTGCTTGTTTCACTTCAGGCGTCAGCGGAGTCGCCCCATAATTCTGGGGCGGCAGGGAGGCTGCCGCGGCCGCGTCCAGGCGCGCCTGGTAGGCGTCCTGCAGGGTCTGGGCGATCAGGTAATCGGTCAGCCACAGCGACGGGCTGGCATAGTACGGGTAGGGAGTAAAGAAGCCGCCATAGAAGCCGAACCACGGCGAGCCGCCCCAGCCCCAGCTATAGTATACGGGCCGGACCCAAGGACTGAACACGAAGCCGTAAAATGCCGGCCGGTAGAAACGGTATGGAGTGTAAACCGAGAAGGAGACGCCGCCCCACACATACGGCCGGTAAACGCGGGCGTAGGAAACCCCGTGATACACATAAGTGCGCTGGACAAACGTCGTGTGGTTGATCACGAGGGGCCGTTGCACATATCCGGACCCGCCGCGCCCGTTGGCCACGATCACCCGGCCGCCGGGACGGGACTGCTCGATGCGGTTGACACCCGTGGGAGCGTGATGGATCACTGCCCCGCCCGCGGTGTGGACCTCCCGGACACTGCCATTCGAGCCGCGGATCACATCTCCCCCGTTTCGGGTGTGTACCACCGTGGTGCCCGAGGGACGTCCGCCATTGTTGCCGTTAAACCCATTGCCGCCTCCAAACTGGCGTCCGCCGGAGGCGTTCGGATTCATTCCCGTGCCTGAGCCGGGCCGTCCGCCGGAGGCGTTCGGATTCATTCCCGTGCCCGAGCCGGGCCGTCCGCCGCCGGGAATGTTGTTGGGCTGGCCGGACCGGTTTCCGCCGGGGATAGTCCCGCCGGGCATATTCGAACCCGAGCCCATCCGGCTATTGCCCGGCATTGTCGTACCCGTGCCGGTCCCCTGGCCGGGGCGGCCGCCGGCGGCATTCTGGGGTGTCCGGTTGCCTTGGAAACTTCCGGGCGTCGAAGTGCCCGTGCCGCCCCTTGTGCCCTGGTTGCCGCTTGGCGTAATGGTGCTGCTCTGGCCGGTTCTGCCGCCTTGGCCCGCCTGCCCGCCGCCCGGGGTGTTGGACCCCGGAGTCCTCGAGGCCTGGCTGTTGGGCGTGTAGGTGTTGCCGCCGCTCGTTCCGCCTCCCGCCGGTTTGAAGCCGCCGCTGCTGCCGCTCGGATTTCCTCCGGACGGATGCGGGTTGTTAGAGGGCGGTGTCGCGCGCTGAGGCGGCTGCGAGTTCTGATGGGTGGTTTGCGCCGTCCGCGGAGGCGGAGAAGACTGGTGCGGCGCCGATGAATGAGACGACGAACTGGGCTTACTATTATTGTGCTGCGCGAATGTGGTGGTGGAGGCCGCGAGCAGCAGCGCAACCCCGGCAGTTGCCAGCTTTCCAAAGCCGGTTTCTCTGGTTGGAACGATATTCATAAAACTCTCCAAATCTTAGCGCAAACAACCCTACATATGTTACGAATGCAATGCCCCTATTGGACGTCGGACACCCGGCCGTCCACAAACGTTATCTTCAGGTCTGGATAGAGGTAGATCTTTTTGGATCCCAGATCCACCACCTTCTCAGGCCGGCCGAGAATGCTTTCCACCTGTTCCAGCGTCTGGCCCAGTTCGATCCTCGCAGGTTCGGCGGCCGGCGGAACTGCTGGAGCGGCCGGCGGCGCGGGAGCTTGTGGCGCCACTTCGCCCGCGGGCGGGCCGGCGGCTGGCGCGGTATTCGCCACCGAGAACACCTCCCCGATGGTCGCCAGGATCTGATCTACCGGGGTGTCCTCCACAAACCCTTTGCGGAATGGAAAAGTCACAGTCGCCCTGACGGGGTTGGGTTCGGGCGACCCGGGATTGCAGGCGCCGCAGGACTGCACATCGAGCACCACGTCCGACTCTTTCACCTGCACCTTGAGCAGATAGACTCCTTCGCCGATCGCCAGGTTTCGCAGCCCGGCGATCTGGTTGGCCACCAGGGCACTCAGGCGATCGCGCCGGATTTTGCCGTCTTTGTAGTTGCTGCCGAACGAGGCGGTGAGTTTGCCGGCGCCCGACCCCGGCGCCGCGCCGATGCCGTCTTTTTGTACCTGCAGAACCGTGCCGGCCTGCTTCAGTTCGGCGCCCGAGAACCGGGCGAGAACGAACCGGGCTTGCAACTGTTGCGCCAGGCTGGACTGCTCCGCCTTGGCATTCTGGTTCTGTGGCGCGGCCCATGCGCCCGCCGCCAAGCATCCCACAAGCATGGTGATGACTGCGTGTTGCATGAGAGGAATCCTTTTATTTGTTCCGCTTACGTTACACCCTGGCGCTCCCGAAAACAAGCGCCTTTCCCGAGTTTAATGCCCGAAAGATCGATTTCCTTGCTTACGGAGTACCGATATCCGGTACTACCCCAAGCAATGGAAGAAAACGCTTCGGAAATGGCTGGCTTGCCGGCCCGAAAACGCCCTTCACCAGACATAGCGGAAAAATCAGACGAAAATACTCATGCATAGCGGACTGGGGTAACCCGGCCAGGGCCTCGATGGTATGCAGGAGTCTGGCAACCGCCGCCGACGTCTGTCCCCAGCCGCAATCACGATAACGGCCAGATCCGGACCGTCATGTCGAAGCTGCCGGATACCAGTTGTTGGCCGCCCAGGAAGCAGACCGAGCGAACCGTCCTGCCGTGCCCCTTTAACGAAGCGGTAACATTTCGAGATACGGCATCGATGACCTTGACCTCATTATCGTGGCCTGCGGCGGCGATTTTCCGGCCATCCGGCGAATACGCCAGACCGTTGGCATCCACCCCGGCCACCGATCCGATTTCCTTGCCATCCGCGGTCGAGTAAAGCCGTACGGTCTCGTTGTTGAGAGCGGCAGCGATGGTCTTGCCGTCGGGAGAGAAGGCCACCGCCTTTACCATGGCGCCTGGCTGCAGCTTGATGCCGGCCTTCTTCAGCGCCACATTGTATAGATAGAGGTTCCCGCCGGAAGTGCCTCCGGCGAACCAGCGGCCATCGGTCGAGAAGGCCCCCGAGGAGTAGGTATCGAGCGGGGTCTTGGTTGCGCCCTGTGGGGCTCCCGTTGCGGCATCCCAGAAGCGCATTCCGCCGTCGAGGCTGAAGGTGATGAGGGTCTTGCTGTCGGAGGTAAAGCCGGTGGCGATCACCGCCGCGTCGTGGCCTTCCAGCACCTTCACCACCTTGCCGGAAGGGTCGATCAGGTTGACTTTGTGATAGCGTTCTCCGGAGGCCACACGCCGGCCGTCGGGCGAGATGCTCACCGACATCACGGCACCGCCCCCCGAAGGCGACGCGATCTCCTGTTTGGACGTGGCGTCCCACAGGAAGGTCTTCTCGTCTTCCGCCCCGGAGGCGATCATCCTCCCGTCGGCCGAGCAGGCGACCACGTTCACGTCGCGGGTGTGGCCGGCGAGAGAGACCGAGTTCTGGGCGAAGATCGCCGTCGATGCCAAAAGAAAACCGATACCGTATTTCAGAGTCATTTTGATTCCCCTTATTTCATCCGGCCGCACGAGAGGGGCCGGGCAGTCCATCGTATGAGACGCGCAAGCAGGGCCCATATTCCTACGGCGGGAGGCGTTGCGCAATTCAAAACGCTGCGCCCGTGGCACACCCCTCAGGTGTGGATTCCTGGCGGCGGTGCGATACCGTTACACCAAAGGAAACAAGGATTTGCGCCGGTTCCTCCGCAACCCGCGGCGTTTTGCCGTGCGAACTGCCGCGGCCCGGCTCGACAGGGTCTTGTCAAGCCCGGGAGCGTCTCATTATTCTGAGAGTTCATGCCGCGCTGCGCCTTTCGCCTGAGGATCAAGAAGGACGCCATCGAGGAATACGATCGGGAACACACCCGCGTCTGGCCCGAACTGCTGTCCAAATTGAAGGAGGTCGGGATCTCCGATTATTCGATTTTTCGTCAGGATCAGGATCTGTTCCTCTGCATGCGTGTAGACGACTTCGACCGGGCATGGGCGGCATTGGATCAGGATCCGGTGAACCAGCGATGGCAACAGTTCATGAGCCGCCTCTTCGAGCCGCTTCAGGTTCCCCCCGGGCAGCGCTTTGCCATGATGAAGGAAGTTTTCTTCCTCGAATAGGGCTGCGTCGGGCCTACTTCCTCAATCCCTCCATCCAGTTCAGCACCACTGCAAACTCGTCGCGCCGGTTCGGCACCGGGGGCAAAAGCAACAGGAATCGCTGGTGGTCCGGCGTGGGATCCACCATCATCGCCGGCGTCACGCTCAGACGAAATAAATCGCCCGGCGTCCGGAAAAGAACCTGCGGTCTCCCCGCCTGGAACCGCGGACCCGGCGTGACCGGCAAGGCCATGATCTCGCCGTCCAGGGACATATAGAGCAATTCCCTCCCGTCGCTTCGCCAATGCGCCATACCCCGCGCACCATTGGAAATCCTGCGCTTTTCCGGCTTGGGTTGCTCTGCCGCGGACCGCATTCCGGGGAAGAAGGGTTGCACGTAGATTTCATAGCGGCCCGACTCGTCCGATAGGTAGGCGATCCAGCGGCCATCCGGCGAGACCCGTGCATCATACTCGTTGGATTCGCTGCTCAGAATCGGAACCGGCTTTCGTTCGGAAGGATTCCCTTCCATCGGCAGCGCCCAGAGGTCCAACCTGGTCTTGGGATCGTGGACGGAGTAGACCAGGAAGCGGCCGTCCGGGGTCCACTCATAAGGATGCGGCGGCCATGGGTTCAGGCTGAGTTTGACCAGCAATTCTTCGCTGCCGATCCCGCTCGCCGCATTTCGATAGATGCCCGCGAAGCCGTCGCGGTTGGATCCATACGCCACGCTCCTGCCGTCCAGGGACCAAACCGGATTCGAGCTCTCGTAACGACCCGAGGTGACTCGCACGGTTCCGCCGCGCACCAGGTCCTCGACCCAGACCGCTCCAATATTCGTGTTCCCATCCCGTTGGGTGTATAGGGCTTGCGTGCCGTCGGGCGAGATCCTCAGCATGTTGGTCCCGTACCTGCCTGGCTCGCCAGGTGTACTCGACACCTTACCGCTCCGGTCCAGCCAGGTGAACTGTTTGGTGACCCCCGCGCCGGTTTTGTAAACCAGAACGCCATTCGTAGAAGCCGAGAAGAGACCAGTGCCGACATTATTGGAGGCAACGTGATCCGCTACGATGACCGGCTCACCGGAGAGTGACAACTGACGTTCGTCGAAGCGCTGCGCCATCAGGGTCCGTTCCCGCATGAAGAGCAACTCTCCGAAGTGGGGTTCGGACGAAGGCACGTACATGGAAACGCCGGAGGGAACATCGAATCGCAGAAGCATTCTGGAGTCCTGCGCCTCCGGCCGGTCGGCTAACGATCCCACGAAGATGCCCCTGGCGTCCGCGTCCTCCGACCACCGGGCGTACAGGAAATGCTGCCCGTCCGGCAGGAAGGACGGGTAGGAGTGTCCGTGGTGCGTTCCACTTGGCGCGGTCACGGGAGTGGGGACACCGCCGCCGGCGGAAACCCGCACCACGGCGTGCGGCTCGAGGCCGGAAGCAAAAATAATCGTGTTGTTCCGGTTCCAGGAACCGCCCACGAGGTTCGCGAGCGCCTTGCATTCCGCTCCCTCGCAGAGCGTTTGCGGCAGCCCGCCCGAGACATCGAGTTTCTGGAGCTTCTGTTCCTTCCGGAAAGCCACAAAGCGGCTGTCCGGTGACCAGACGACCGTCGGCTCGATGGGATCGATTTCGCTACCCTGCAGGGGCTTCAACTCGAAGGAATTCAAGTATCGGAGCCACAGCCGTGGAACGTTGTCGGGGCCGATGGCCGCGAACACCAGCCGCCTCCCGTCCGGAGAAACGGCCATCGCGCCACCGCTGGTCAGCTTGATGTTCTCGGGCAGGGCAATTTGAAAGCGCCGGGGCTCCTGGAATGCCGATCCTTCGCGAAAATGGGCGAGCGAAACGGCAAGAGCGGCGAGCAAAGCCGCAGCCATACTCCACGCCAGCCAGGGACGCCTGGCCAATCGGACGCGCGGATCCTCTACCACGAGCGGAATAGCGTCACCAATGTCGCGCAGGCGCAGTTTGGGATTCTTCTCGAGGCAACGCTGCAGCAGCCTCCGGGCGCCCTCGGGAACCCGGGTGAAATCGGGATGTTCCTTCAGCACCGTGGCAATCGTGTCGCTGGCTGTGGCGGCTTGGAATGGGCGCTGGCCGGCCAGCATCTCGTAGAGAACCACGCCAAACGCCCAGATATCCGTGCGCTTATCGACTTTCTCGCCGCGTGCCTGCTCCGGGGACATGTACGCGGCGGTGCCGACGATCCTGCCCTGTTCGGTTTTCTCGGGATTCCATGCGGCTGAATCTTGCGGGGTCTCCGCGGATGCCGCTTTGGCCAGTCCGAAATCGAGGACCTTGACCGTTCCGTCGGGCCGGATCTTGATGTTGGCGGGCTTCAGATCGCGATGCACGACGCCTTTTTCATGCGCAGCCTCCAGCGCCTCGGCGAGCTGACGGGCGATGGGGAGCGCTTCGTCGAGGGAAAGGGCGCCTTGCCGGATGCGGTCGGCCAGAGTCGGCCCCTCCACCAGTTCCATGACGAGGTAGTTGGGGCCGATATCGTGAAGGGTGCAGATGTTGGGGTGATTGAGTGCCGCCGTAGCGCGGGCTTCACGGCCGAACCGGTCGCTGAACCGGGCTCCCGCCAGTTTGATGGCGACCATCCGGTCCAGCCGTGAATCGTGGGCTTTATAAACCTGGCCCATCCCCCCCGCGCCCAGGAGGCCTTCGATGCGGTACGGCCCCAGAATCGTTCCGGCGGACAATTCGTCGGGGCACGCCTCGGACAGAAGGTCCATGGCTGGCCGGTCCAGAATCTCGTGATCGGAGCGATCCTGTTCGAGGAGAAGCTTCAGTTGATCGAGCAGTTCGTGGTCATCGCCGCACGCATCCCGCAGAAATGCTTCACGGCCGCCTGCATCGCAATCGCGAGCCGAATGGTACAACGTCTCGATCTGCTTCCAACGCTCGGGGCTCATGAACACAGTCCAGCCGAGTGTTCCTCAGTATTGACCACGTCACTACGGCAGCGCAAGGGTCCTGGCGGTTGGTTCGCCCTCGCATTGCCCGTCAGTGCCGAAGGGTGGCCCTGAATCCATGAAAGTTGCCGCAGGGTGCGGTAGCCGGGCAGTCCGGCGTACCTCCCTCATTCTTGTATGTCCCCGTTATTTCCCCCAGATCGTTGATGCCGAAGACTACGGTAAAGGTGGACCCGGGGACATCGATACTGGTGAATCTGCCGTCAGCCAGCAGGAATCCATGAGTCCTGTTGCCATCGGCATAACCGCCAACGATCATCCCGAAATTGTTGATTCCGAGCGGAACCGTTTGATGTTGCGCGTGCGGCACATCCAGAAGAATGAAGGTCTTATCGGGCAACCGGATATAGCCGTGCTCTTCGCCCGCACCGCCCGGGCAGACCGGGTACTTGGGAGCAGGCCCGGGAATCGTGACCGTACCAACCACATACCCGAAGTCGCTCAGGCTGGCGGCAACCGTGCAGGAGACGTGGTCGCCAGGGTAGTCAAAGGTGGTCCAGCTTCCGTGATCGCGGATCACGCCATGGGCGGCGAGCTTCTGATCCAACACAAAGCCGACCATGACAGTTCCCAGTGCGTTGACGTCCACCAGTTGGGTCCCTTTCGCTCCGGGTGCATCCAGGGTCAGGAGAGGGGAGCCGGTTTGAAACAGAAAGGAATGGTCAATGCCACTACCGTCTAAGTAGTCGCCCACCACCATTCCCAGTTTGTTTACCTTCCCGGCTTCCGAAGGTCCCTGACCGGCAAGTCCGGGAACCGTGGTCAAGACTCCATTCGTTTCGTAGAAGGCGCGGAACACGCCATTCACGTCGTTATAGAGTCCTGCGATTTCGCCCCGGTTGTTGATATGGGCGACCTGCGTGCTGGAGGCGCCCGGAAAATCCACTGTTGTGAAGACGTAGTGTGGATCGCCGGCGAATATGGGGGCAAGCGAAAAGGCAAACCCCAAGGTGAGATACAAAGCATTCTTATACATTGTGACTCCTTTCCGAGCGGCTTGTTCGCGGCCGATGACCTCCGACTGCCGCGTCGCTGGTGCGCTCCTGAGGCGTAATCTGTAGGGAAAAATCGGAAAGCTCAGGACCACTTCTTTCGATTGCTTGTGCGGGGGATCACAGTTCATCTGCAGCATCGCCGGAAAGGTCTGTACCTCCCGGCATCACAGAATTCTCGTAGAATGAACCGAACGGTGGTGATCGGGGGACTCGGTGAAGCAGGATGCCGCCTCAGAAACAACCGCTCTTCTGCGTGCGTGGGCAGAGGGCGATGAATCCGCGCTGGCCCGTCTGACGCCCCTTGTGTACCAAGAGTTGCGACGCATTGCAGGCCGCTGTATGCAGAATGAGCGGCCCGGCCACAGCATCCAGACAACGGAACTCGTCCATGAGGCCTACCTGCGCCTGATCGACGTTGACAACGTGAGTTGGGAACACCGCGCTCACTTCTATGCCGTATCGGCCACCATTATGCGGCGCATCCTGCTCGACGCAGCGCGCAAGCGCTCCAGCGCCAAACGCGGCGCCAGAGCGCCGCTCGCGAATCTGGAGCAAGCCCCGGATTTGTCCTGCCGCCATCCGGAACAGGTGATTGCCCTGGACGACGCCCTGGAGAGACTGGGCGCGATAGACGCGCGTAAAGGGCGCGTAGTGGAACTGCGGTTCTTCGTTGGCTTGAGCCTGGAAGAGACCGCCGAGGTATTGAAGGTCTCGGTGGACAGCGTCGTGCGGGACTGGAGGCTCGCCAGGGCCTGGCTCTTGTCGGAGTTGAGGAAGTGAGATTCTCCGGCCCTGTGCGCGTTGTGGAGTAAGCCTGGCGGCGCCGGCGAGGCCTGCTGGCGTTCACAGAAGCAAAACGCCCTGGCCCCGGGACCTCTTGAGGGAAAGGATGCCGAAGAGGTTTACCGATGCAAACGCGACGGTCCACATAATACCAGGAGGACCACGATGGCGAAAAAAGTCTGCCGCCTCATCTCAGCGAGGCCGGCTGAAAAGCATGAGATCCGAAGATATCAGGAGCAGGAAATGGGGGGGACGATTCCGGAAGAAACTTCGAAGATATTCCCCGGCGACGGCCGGGCAGCTTGCGCGGATGGTTCGCCTGCGCGACGTCAGACGCGAGGTTCCCGTTAGCGTCAGGCTGGATCCTGAGGTGCTCGAATGGCTGAAATCCAAGGGAGAAGGCCACCTGACACTGACTAACGATATCCTTTTGAACCGGATGGAGGCGGAACGGAAGTCGAGCCAGGCTCCTACAGTTTGAACAGCTCGCGGAGACGGCGGGTCTGGGCTCGGCTCACCGGGATTTCGGTGTGCTTCTTGTCGTCCATCCGCAACTGGTAGCTGGACTTGAACCAGGGCACCACCTCCTTGATGCGGTTGATGTTCACCAGGTAGGAACGGTGTACCCTCCAGAAGAGTTCGCGATCGAGATTGGCTTGCAGGTCCTCAATGGTCCGGTAGGTGGAAAGGCCTTCGATATTGGTGCTCACCAGCGTGATCAGCCCGTTATTGATGGTGGCGTAGATCACGTCGTTGGCATCTACGATGAAGTGGTGGTTGTTGGACCGCACCAGGAGCTTGGTGCGCGCCGGCGTGGGGGCGGCGCCCTTGGCGGCAGGTGGCGGCGCGGGTAATTCCGGAATCCTGGTTTCCTGGAGGGCCCGCCGCGCCCGTTCGATGCTTTCCGCCAGGCGCTCGCGGTCCACGGGCTTGAGCAGGTAGTCCATGGCCTCCAGCCGGAATGCCTCTACGGCGTACTGATCGTAGGCCGTAATGAAGATGATATGGGGCGGAACGATATCTTTTTCGCGCAACTGGCGGACCACCCCCAGTCCGTCCAAGCCCGGCATATTGACGTCGAGAAAGACCAGCTCCGGTTCCAGGTCGCGGATCAGACCCAATGCCTCCAAACCGTTGCAACCTGTTGCAATTACTTCTACTTCGGGGAAGTCGGTCAAGAGGTAGGAGAGTTCGTCGCAGGCCAGCTTTTCGTCATCAACGACAATTGTCGTGATAGTAGCCGTCGCACGTTCTCTCATGGAGTTGGTATTATAGCATTTCGACCCTGAAGGAGAACCTGGATTGCCCAAGACCGATCACGTCCAAATTGCGCCTGCGGAAGGGAAATTGGGTGTTCTGATCCCCGGGATGGGCGCGGTGACGACCACTTTTATTGCGGGGCTGGAAGCCATCAAACGGGGTCTGGGAAAGCCCATCGGCTCCCTCACGCAGCTTGGCACCATCCGGCTGGGGAAGCGGACCGAAGGGCGCAGTCCGGCTATCCAGGATTTCGTCCCGCTCGCCAATCTCGAGGATATCGAAGTTGCCTGCTGGGACATTTTCGAGGACAACGCCTACGAAGCCGCGGTGAAGGCCGGGGTTCTGGAGATGCCCTTTCTGGAACAACTGAAGGAGCCGCTTTCGGCCGTTACCCCGATGAAAGCGGTATTCGACCGGGACTTCGTGAAGCGCCTCGACGGGCCCAACGTCAAGACCGGCGGCTCCAAGATGGAATACGCCGAGATGGTCATGGACGACATCCGGCAGTTTCAGAAGCGCACCGGCGTCTCGCGGATGACCATGATCTGGTGCGGATCGACGGAGGTTTTCCACCAGGCCGCGCCCGTTCACGCCTCGCTCCAGGATTTCGAGTGCGGCCTGATGCAGAGCGATCCGGAAATCTCGCCCAGCCAGATCTATGCGTACGCGGCGCTGAAGTCCGGTGTGTCCTACGCCAACGGCGCGCCGCACCTGACCACGGACATGCCGGCGCTGCTGGAGCTGGCTCGCAACATGAATCTGCCGGTTTGCGGCAAGGACTACAAGAGCGGGCAGACCTTCATGAAGACGCTGATCGCTCCCGGCCTGAAGTCGCGCTTGCTGGGCCTGAACGGCTGGTTTTCGACGAATATCCTGGGAAACCGCGACGGCGAAGTGCTGGACGACCCTGGCTCTTTCCGGTCCAAGGAGGTCACCAAGTCGTCGGCCCTCGAATACATCCTCCAAGGCGATCTTTACCCCGACTTGTACCAGGACTTCTATCACAAGGTGCGGATCGAGTATTATCCTCCCCGGGGCGACGCCAAGGAGGGCTGGGACAACATCGACATCTTCGGGTGGCTGGGCTACCCCATGCAGATCAAGATCAATTTCCTGTGCCGCGATTCTATTTTGGCCGCGCCGCTGGTCTTGGATCTCGTTCTGTTCATGGATCTTGCGAAACGCGCGGGAATGCGCGGAATCCAGGAGTGGCTGTCGTTCTATTTCAAGGGGCCGATGCACGCGCCTGAAGTTTACCCGGAGCACGACATCTTCATCCAGCTGATGAAGCTGAAGAACACGCTGCGTTGGATGCGTGGTGAAGATCTCATCACTCACTTGGGTCTGGAATATTACGATTGATCGCTGTATCGTTTTTATGAGGCTGGCAATTCTTGGCGACAGGGTCTGCTGTCCCCAGGCTCCGCCCGTGCTCGGGATGGGCGGCCGGCGTATTTTGCGTGCCTCGGGAAGCGGTGGTGCGGGAGCCGGAGTCCTGCCGCGCCCTCGCGTTCGAATGTCTGGGAGCGTATGAAGGTACTGGTCATCGGGGGTACTCTATACATCGGCAAGCTGCTGGTGGACGAACTCGTCAAGGGCGGCCACGAGGTGGCAGTGCTGCACCGCAAGCCAAAGCACGACTTGGGGAGGCGTGTCGAGAACCTCATGGCGGACCGCAATGATGCCGACTCGCTGCGGGAGGCCCTGGCAGGTCGGCGGTTTGAAGCGGTTTTCGACAACGCCTACGATTGGGAGCGTGGCACGACCGCGGCCCAGGTGGAGGCGACCGTGCGGGCTTCGGGCGACCGCCTTACCCGGTACGTGTTCCTGTCGAGCGTCGCGGCCTATGGCGACGGCCTCAATCACAAAGAGAGCGACCCTCTGGCTCCGGACTACCATCCGGACCCGTATGTACGCCACAAGGCTACCACCGAACGCCTCTTGTTCCGCATGTACGCGCATTCGGGCTTTCCGGTGGTGACTTTCCGGCCGCCGTTCGTCTACGGCGGCAACAATCCGTTCTACCGCGAGCAGTTCTTCTGGGACCGGATGCGTGCCGGCCGCCCCGTCATCATTCCCGGCGACGGATACCGGCTGATGCAGTTCGCTTACGTCACGGACCTGGTGCAGGCGATGTACCGGGCGATGACGGAGCCCAAGGCGGTCGGCGAGGCCTTCAATATTGCCGATCCGAAGCCGGTAGCACAGGCCGAACTGGTGGAACGGCTGGCCAAGGCGGCCAACCTCGAAGCCACGCTGGTGCGCGTGCCGCGCGACATCATCGCGCAGGCAGGCGGCAATGCCATGGAGGAGCCCTACTATTTCGGCGAATACTTCGACCTCCCGCCCATCACCGAATACATCGGCAAGGTGACGCGGGTTCTGAAGATGAAGCTGACGCCTTTCGACACCGGACTCAAAGAAACCTACCGCTGGTACGCCCGCAATCACAAGCCGCGCACGGCGGGATTCGAGTTCGACGACAAGGTGCTGGCGATGGCCAAGGCGGCCTCCACGGCTAACGTGTAATTCGCGGGCCTTGCTTCGCTTTCCGCCACAGTGCGGCCATCATGAACGGAGTCAGAATGGACAAGTGGCTGTGGGCCGCGCGCTTCTTTAAAACGCGGTCGCTGGCCCACCGGGCGTGTGAACTCGGCCGGATTGAATCCAACGGGCACCCGGCCAAGGCCGCCCGCGAAGTCCGTCCGGGGGACCGGTTGCGGGTGAAGAACGAAAGCGGTGACTTTCAGTTGGAGGTGCTGGCGGTCAGCGAACTGCGCGGACCGGCGGCGGTGGCCCAGACGCTCTATCGTGAGACTGAGGAGAGCCGGGAACTGCGGCTCAAAATGGCCGAGGAGCGGAAGACCGCTCCCTTCTTCGAGGGCTTCCGCGAGGGGAAGCCTTCGAAGCGCGACCGGCGGGTAATTGACCGGCTGCGCGGGCGGTGAGGCGGATGGTAGCTGTTAGTCCACCGGACTTCGTGGCGACCAGGAAAGCGCCGGTCATGAGTGCCGACGCGGCGGGCAAGAGTGCCTGGCAAGAGTGCTGCGCCACATCGCCGGCGCAAGGTTTTCAGGAATGCCACTCACTTCCCATCCACTGAGAATGCCAGGAGCACGCTGCCTGGTTGGCCTTCCATGCGGCCATAGCCCGAATTCACATAGACCATCCCGTTCGCCACAGATGGGCCGCTGCCGTCCAAAATGCCGCCACGCGCGGCAATGCCATTCACCGTGTCCCAGGCCTTCTGCGCCGTATCGAAGTCCCAGAGGACTGCGCCATCTTCGGTGGCATACGCCCGAAGGTGCCCGTCCTGAGTGCCCGAGAAAACCACGCCCGGGATCACGGTGATCGCCTGGGCTTGGGAGTGGCTGCAAGTGCGTGGGTTCCAACTGCAGGGCGCGTCGGGTGCGGGTACGTGCCAGAGTTTCTTGCCCGTCGCGATCTGGAGTGCGGTCAGTCCGGGCTGAGGATCGGACTTCACGTTGACGTCGGAGACGGGAACGTAGACGTTCCGTTCGTCCGCGGCGATGCCCCACTCAATCCCACCCAAGGATCCGCCCTGCCCGACCTTAACCTGCCATAGAATTCGTCCGCGGTTCTCGGCGTCCAGCGCGAAAATGACTCCGGACTTCTGGCCAGCCAGGAGCACCGCGCGGCCGTTGACGGATTTGCGAAGAATCAGCGAACTGCCAAAGTCGAAGTCCGGGCCCATGTTCTGCGGACAGTTCCCTTCTCCCGGTTTGGCACACACCACCCAGTTGTCCCCGGGCGTGATCTGGTTGGACCACTTTACGGCGCCCTTGCCGAGATCGAACGCCACGATGGCATCGGTCATCTTCGTCTCGGCGTCGGTGTAGGAATCACCAGTCCCGGCGTAGAGGAGCTTACGGGCCGGATCGACGGTGGGTGCCGCCCAGATGCCGCCCCCGGCGGGCCCGTACATCTGCGTGCCGCTGGAGTTCTTGCGCAAAGGCCGGGGAGGCTCGGGGATGGTATAGGTTTGCCAGATGAGTTTTCCGGTGGCGGCATCCAGTGCTGCCAGGCTGCCGCGAAACGTGCAGCATTCGTAGGCCGGCTTGGCGGCAGAGACCTCTTCGTAGGAAGCCACTGGCACGTAGAGCCGGTTGTCGTAGAACACCGGACTCCCGGTGATGCGCGAGATGGGGTGCCGGTCCACCTGCGTCTTCCAGAGTGGCTTTCCCGTCTGCGCATCGAGAGCGTAGACGTTCGCATTCTCATCCCCGAAGAATGCGGCGAATCTAGCGGCCGAGGAGTGGGGCAGAGGAGCGATGCTGACTGCGGTTCGCGCCGGAACGGCGGATGCGAAAGACCAATACGTGCAGCCGGTGGCGGCGTTCAAAGCAAACACATGGCCCGACTCGCTGCTCACGTAGACGCGATTTCCGATCACAGCCGGTTGCCCGGCCTTTACGCCGGAGTAAGCGAAAGCCCATTTCACCTTGAGTCTGGAGACATCGCCCAGCGGCAATCCGGGATTCGGCTGGTAATGGGAATTCTCGAGGTCACGGCCCCATCCGTTCCAGTTGGACGCGCTCAATTCGATCGGCCCACCGTCGTCGGGGCAGGGGGTCGGTTTCGATGTGGGCGCCTCCTGGCAGAAGGCGACGGCGGGGACCAGAAGGAGGAGAAGCACGCCACTTCCCGACAACACGCGAGTCATGGCGAGATCTTCTCATAAAGGTTTGGGCACGGCAATGGCGAAAGCCACTCCTCTCATCAGTGGCTGGCGGGACATCTTGCTGCCACGGCTGATCAGTCCGGCTGACAAGTATGGGTCATCGCGCGAAATACCATCGCGGTGAGGAAGCCAAACGCCGCCGCCAGGACTACCGCCCCGCCAGGGTTTTTGCGAACCGCGCGGCGCACGTTTTCCGGTATCTGCCGCAAACGATGCTTCTCGACGAAGGTCCCGGCGGCATCGAGCTTCTGTGCCGCGCCCGCGGTAAAGTCGCCGATCGCCTCCGCGCTGTGGCGTCCGGTGGTCCGTATGGTAGACGCGGCGGAATGCAGCACGTCGGCTGTCCCAGCCCGCACGTCATCGAGCTTCTTGCCTACCTCATCCATCTTCTTGCCGGCGGCGCGGGCCAGCGCCTCGGCCGAATCCTTCATGTCGGAAACTTTCGCGCTTATCTCGGTGGCTGCTCCCATGTCGATGTCCTCCTTCGGGTATCGCGATATCCGTAGAGCACGGGAAGCGCCATTCCGCGGTGGTGAGCGGGGCCGGGAGGCGGCCGATGTATTGCATCAGACGCTCCGGTTGCGGTCAGGCCTCCAGGAGGGCCATCCCGGCGAGCCATTTGAGACTGTTCTCGAGATGCTCGCGGATCTTCTCGACCGGCGGAGCACCCGGAATGGCGGCCAAATCGGTGGCCAGTTGTTGTCGATCGCGTGTGCCATCCATCAGAAGCACCAGATGGCGCCCCACATCGTCGAGTTCCACAGTTTGCTGGCAGGCGCTGGTCACCCGAGGCGAAAGGGATGCCTGGTAGCGTACCAGCCCGCTTGCGCAGGGATGGTCGGTCACGGTGTCCTCGCATGGGAAATCGAAAACGTGCAGGTCGGAGAAGCCACTGGTGGCGAACCCGAAGAGGATCCCTTTTAAGGCATCGGCACTGCCGGCATAGGGAATCAACTCATCGAACGCCAGGGGAAGCGGATAGGTCTCGCCCAGCGCTTTAGCGACTTGATAGACCACTTCATGGGCAGAAGTGATGGCAATGCCGCGCAGTCCGATGTGCTGGCCTTCGGCGTTGGTGGTGCAAGGGGACGAAAACAGAAACCGCGGCATCCGGTCGGCGGCAGGCTGATGGCAAAGCTCGATGCCCTGGCGGCAGAGCAGGGTGTACCGGAAACGGCGGGCGCGCAGGAAGTCGCGGTACTGCTCGCGCTCCACCACATCGCCGGAGAGAAAGTCGAGCGGGCCGGCCTGATCGAACATGGTAGCCAGTTCGGCGTCACCCAGGAACTGGAGGCCGTGGCGGGCGGCGTGTTGGGTGAAATCGCTGAGGTAGACCGGTTGATTGTTGTCCTCCAACTCGTCGTGGTAGAGACTGTAGGCGCCGCGCTCCAACACTGCCTTGACCTCGCCTTCCAGCAGGGTATGCCACGCGGCAGAAAGGGCGCCCGCCTGGAGCACAAACTTGAGCATCCAGCGCGCCTGTTCGATCCTTTCCGTGGGATCGGCCAGGTTGCGGATGTGAAATCGCATCATGTCCCGCAGCACCTGCCGCGCGTGCCATCCGGGATAGGCGTTGTAGCTGATCATGGCAACACCCTGCGGAGCGAGGCATTTGGCGCAGACGGCCAGCAGGCTCTCGCGGACATCCAACGGGACCCAGGAATACAGGCCGTGCGCCACGATGTAATCGAACTCGCCCGGTTCGGCAGCGAACTGGCGGACATCGCCGGTATGCAGTTCCAGGTTCCGAAGCCCCAACGCCTGGATGGCGCGCCGGCCACTCTCGATCGGATCGTCCGCCAGGTCGATGCCCATGAAACGGCTGTTCGGGAGGTGGTAGGCGATGGGAATCAGGTTACTGGCATCTCCACAGCCGATCTCCAGCAGGCGGCATTGTGTGACCGGCGCGGGACTCATGCCGAAGAGCGTACCCACCGACGCCAGCCGGTCCGGGTGGTTCTGAATGCGCGGAAACGTGGTGTAGCGGATTTGATTGTAAGGATTATCGGACACGGTTACCTCACGGCTTCTGGAATACCATGTCGCCCGGAGTGATTCCTTTCTCGCGGCACCAGTCCAGGTAGAGGGCGGCATAGCTCTTGGTGATGTAATCCTGCTCGGAGAAGTTCAGCTTTCGCGCCATGCGGTCAATCCACGAGTCGCTCCCCTCCAGTTCCAGGAAAACGCCTATGGGGGTCTCGTCGAGGACCGCGAGTCCCGAGCCCAGCGGCCGGAATTCGGTACGGTACTTGTCGTAGCGGAAGGCCGGATGGAAACCGAGCCTCTCGAAAATCAAGGCCATGATGCGTGCGTCCGTGATGCCGATCTCCAATTCCTCGCGGCTCTTGTGCTTCGAACCCGTGGTGGGGCCTTTGTACGTGACGCTTCGGACTCTGCCGGCCTGTCGTACGCGCAACAGCAGGCCCCCCTGGCGGAGCGCGCCTGCCTGGTTATCGAAGACGATGTTGGACTCGAACACGCGTTTGCGGGAGACGCGGAAACCCGCGGCGCGCAGGACCCGCCGCCCGGCGCCGGCATGCTCGACGGCAAGCTTGATCTCGGTTTCGTGGTTTCCGTGCGGCATTGGTCGGGCTCGCTACTGGGAACGATCGCCCTGGTGATGGTCGCGAAAATCCTGATCGATGGCTTTGCGTCCCCGGAACCCTTCGTTCACTCCGTGCCAGAAGCCGATGGCCGTTTCTCCGAGCTTCCAGCACATGTAGACTTCGACACCGCGAAAGGTGGTGGGGAAATCGATCAGACCGATATCGAGATCCTTGACGATGCAGCCGATCCCCTGCACCTGTTGAATGGCGGCGCGAAGGCGGCCGGCGGCTCCGTCGCGGCGGGTGCGGGCTTCGAGAACGGTGCTTCGGTCCACGGACATTCCGCCCATCATCATCACCCGTTCGGTAAAGGCCTGGATCACGCCCTCGGCCTTATCGTAATCGGACTTGATGGAGACGGCCTCGCGGAGCAAACGGTCCACCTCAGGGATGAGGCGCTGGGCTTCGGCGAGCGTGAAACGCTTGGACATCGCAAATCGCGTATGGCTGGACGTCGAGCCGATTATAGCAGTCCGGAGCGTTTATGCTAATAAGCAAATAAGCAGAGCATGCGTAGAGCCTCGCATCTGACACGAAGAGGATGGCTGGCAGCGCTGGCAGGCGGAATCGCCGCGGCACGGGATCGACGACTGGAGGAGGAGTGGCGGCGAATCGCCTCTGCGACGGATGGTACTGTCGGAGCCGCGGCGCTTCACCTCTCGTCCGGCAGGATCCTCCGGTTGCACGGCGAGGAGCGCTTTCCGCTGCAGAGCGTGTGCAAACTCCCGATCGCCATGCACATACTCGGCCTGGTGGATGAGGGCAAGCTGGCTCTCGATCAGGAGATCGAGGTATTGCCGCGAGACGTCGTGTCGGGGGTCAGCGACATCGCTCCCCGATGGCCCGCGCAGCGGCGCTTTCGCCTGGGCGAGATGGTCGAGCTGATGGTGGCGAAGAGCGACAACACGGCGGTGGAAACGCTGTTTCGCACGGGTGGCGGGGCTCCCGCGATGAGGGCGCGATTCCGCGAGTGGAAGGTGGAAGGTGTGCGCGTGGATCGGGGCGAGCGGCAGTGCGGCCTGGATCGCAACGGCATTACGGGCTACCCGCCGCCCGATCAATGGACGGACGCGCTGATTCAGGAGTTGTACCGGAAGACGCCGGTCGAAGTTCGATACCGTTCGACCCTGCGATCGCTTTCGGATCCTCGCGATACGGGTACGCCGGACGGAACGGTGCAACTGCTGGCGCGGCTGTTTCGCGGCGAGGCGTTATCGAAGGCGTCCACCTCGCGACTGATCGAGACGCTCAAGGCGACCACCACGTTTCCCGGGCGCCTGAAGGGGCTGCTGCCGGCTGGGACGGTAGTGGCGCACAAGACTGGGTCGAGCGGCGTGATCCAGGGACTGGCCGCCGCGACCAACGACAGCGGCGTGATCTTTCTCCCGGACGGGGGGCAGTTGGCCGTTTCGGTGTATGTCAAGGCGAGCACGAGGTCAGATGACGAGCGCGACGGAGTGATCGCCCGCATCGCCCGCACAGCGTTTGATTACATGTGGTAGCCGGGCGCAGACACTCCTGTCTGCCGCGCCCCGACGCATCAGGGGCGCTTTTTGGCCGGCGGCACTGTACACGCCCGACAAGCGTCCCCACGAGTGCCCGCGCCACAAAGACTAACGTAAGGGCGGGGTGCTTGAAGGTGGGCGGCGGTGGTGGGTTGCCTGCTCGTAGGCGTATGCCAATTTGATGAGTACGGGCTCGCTCCAGGGGCGGCCGTAGATCGTGATACCGGCAGGCAGCGTGCCGCCGCGCGTGAAGCCCATGGGGACATTGATCGCGGGGAAGCCCGTGGTGGGCGAGAAGAACTGGCTGTTGTCGCCGTGAGGAGTGTTGAGGTCGCCGATCAGGCGCGGCGGATTGCTCCAGGTAGGATAGACGAAGGCATCCAGTTTGAGCTTGTCCATGGCCTTCAGCACCGCCTCGCGCACCTTGTCGCGATAGGCCTTGTCGGCCTGGCAGGCGGGCGAATCGGGACCGTTCTCGGGCCCTTTCGCCGCCGATTCGAGGCGGCCCTGCACGGAGGGATGGAACCGCCGCGACCGGATGATGTCCGCGAGGTTCTTCACAGGGACGCGGTCTCCCTGCGCGGCGAGGTAGCGATTGATATCGTACTTGAATCCCATGCAGGGTCCGCTCCCCTGTTCGCGGCGGATCGCGTCCAGCCCTTCGACCGTCGCCGGGTCCACGATGGTCGCGCCCGCGCGGCGCAGGTCCTCAACAGCCGTCATGAAAATGCGCACGACTTCGGGGTCGGTGGTGTCGCGCTCGTAGGCCTGGTGGAGAACGCCGATCACGGCGCCGCGCAGACCGTTGGCATCGAGCGAGCGGGCGTAGTCCTGCGGAAGATGTGCAGGCGCGGCGGCGGTGACGGGGTCGTTGGGATCCTCGCCGACGATTACCTGGAAGACCCTGGTGGCATCCTCGACGGTTCGCGCCATGGGGCCGGCGATGTCGGCCAGAAGCGAAAGCGGCAGGACGCCGGCGCGGCTGGTGAGCCCCATGGTGGAGCGAATTCCGACGAGCGCCTGGTGAGAGGACGGGCCGCGAATCGAGTTGCCGGTGTCGCTGCCCAGCCCTACCAGCCCGAGGCTCGCGGCAATGGCGGCGGCGGTTCCCCCGCTCGATCCGGCGGTGACGCGATCCAGGGCGTAGGGGTTCCGGGTATAGCCCGGGAGGATCGAATTCACGGTTTCATAGGGGCTGAAGGCCCACTCCGCCATGTTCGACTTGGCGAGCACCAGCGCGCCGGCGTCCTTGACGCGCTTGACCTGGAACGCATCTTTGTCCGGGAGGTATCCGGCCAGGGCGAGCGCGCCATCGGTGGTCTGCAAGCCCTTGGTTTCGAAGTTGTCCTTGACGATCATCGGAACGCAGTGTAGCGGCCCGGTGAGGCCGGACTGGGCGAAGCGGCGGTCGAGTTCTTCGGCCTGCTTCTCCACGTCGGGATTCAGCATCACGAGGGAATTGATCGCGGGGCCGTTCTTGTCGTACGCCTCGATGCGCTTCAGGTAGCGCCCGACGAGTTCGCGGCAGGTCAGGCGTCCGGCCTTCATGGCGTCGTGGACCTGGGCGATGGTGGCTTCCTCGACCTCGAAGGGCGCGGGCTTTTGCGCGAGGAGAGGAACAGCGGCGAGAAGCAGACAGCAGACCGGGCGAATCACCTGATCATTGTATGACGGCCTGGCGCAAACTCACGAGGTCGCTGAAGACTCCGTAGGCGGTCTCTTGAACGCCGGGCTCGATCGACACGGTGCCGAAGGTGCCCATGAGGTCGGTGTGGAAGAGGATCAGGTTCGAGGTTCCGGGCGTGGCGGCGAGGACGTCGCCGCGGTCCAGCACTTCCGCCCGCACGCGCAAGGAGACGCCGGCCTTGGTGCGGCGGCCGCGACTGACCAAGCGCACGGTTTTACCCTGGCTCCGCATCTCCTGGACGCGCTCGGGAGTGAGGCGTGTGATGCCGCGGGTGGAGACCTGCTGCGGAGTTACGCGGGCGTCCATCAATACGTTGGCGAGCGCGGCGGTCTTGGCGGCGGAGTCCCATCCTTCGATATCGAAGGCGCCGTCAGCTTCGGTGATCCCCATTTCGCGCGCCGCTGCGATGCCGTCCTCGAAAGATCCGCCTCGCTCCATGGTCTCGATCACGACCTTCGATGTAGAGTTCAGCACGCCGGTGAATCCGAGCACCTGGACGGCAGGCAGGCAGGGGCGCCAGAGATTGAAGACCGGAGCGCCATCCATGACTGCGGATTCGAAGCGGAATCCGACCCGGGCGCGCGCGGCCTCGTCGCGAAGGTCGGCGTAGGCGTGAGCGATGGGGCCTTTGTTGGCGGTGACGACGTGCATGCCGCGGGCGAAGGCGGCGCGGATGTGCGAGATCGCCGGCTCGCCTGTGGAGGGATCGAGCGTGGTCAGTTCGACGGCGATCTCGGCGCGCGCGGCGTCGAGGAAGGCGTCGATGGAGGGCAGGCGAGGGCCGAAGGCGGGTTCGGCGGGGATGCCGACGGGGTCGATGGCGGTGCCGTGGCGGAGGGTGTGGATGCCGGTGATGGTGAAGGGGTAGTCTCGGCGCTGATGGTGGAGGAGGCGGGCCAGCGCGTGGGCGACGTGGCCGTACCCGATGAGTGCGAGTCTCATGATGGGGAGGACAGGCCTTTGTCGATGAGGGAGATGAGTTCGAGGGTGTCGAGAACCTCCTTCTGGGCGCCGTCGCCGTATGTTTGATAGTTCCGTAGAGCGGCTAGAGCGTACTCTTTGGCATCGGCGAATCGGCCAGTCCTCAAAAGTGTGCGGGCGACGTTGTAGCGGGCCCTGGCGGCGCCGAAAAGATCCCCAGCCGGCTCGCTCAAGCGGATTGACTCGTTATAGTGATGCAGCGAGCGGTCCGATTGGCCAGCATCATCGTATATATTGCCGAGTTGGTTATGGACTACAGCTAATTGGCGCGGGGCATCAGTCGGCGTCATGTCGAGAGCCTGGCGGTAGAACTCTAAGGCGTCCTGGAGGTGACGCAAGAGGACGCCTTCGGGCTTCCTTTGCTTTCGCCCCTCGCGAAAGCGCTCCCAGGCCACATAGCCGAGTTGTCCCAGGGACGTCGCGCGGTACATGCGGTCACCTTCCCCCCTCAACTCCAGGCTTTTTCGATACCACTTCTCTGCCACCTCAAGATCACGCAGTTCTTTAAGGTCTTTGTAGGCGTGACCCAAGTTGAAAGCAATGACTGCAGCGGCAGGTCCGTCACCTATTTGTTGCGCCACCGCGAAGCCCTCCTGGTAGGATTGGACGCAATCCGGCCTCCCTATTTCCCTTTGGATCTCTCCCAGCTCGTGTACCGAGACCGCCAGGTTTCGCTTGCTGATCGGTTCGTTATCTCTGACGCCTTGCCGGTCCCGTTGCACCCGCAGGCCTTGAAGACGAAGAGCATCGGCCCACTGGCGTGCGGCCCGTCTCAGACGGACGCGGAATCCAGTTAAGATACTCCATTCTTGTTCGCGGCCGGGCAAGGGCCCCTCGGTAGCCGGGTCCACGAAGTCTGGCACGATCTCCTCGACCAGACGTGCCCATTCCGCGTTCCGACCAGTGTGAGAGTAGAGTCGGTTCAAGCCTTGCATCGTGTTAATCACCCGGCGCCAGCATCCCTCCCGGCGAGCGATTCGTCGGGCCTGCAACAGATTCCGCTCCTCGAACGCCAACACGCCAATCACCCCGCGGTTACCCTGTTCGTACTGCCCCCAGCAGTAACTGCCTAGCTCTCCGAGCACCTCCACGTACGTCTTCAACGCCTGCTCATGCGCAGCTGCATCGCGCTCCTCAAAGAGCTTTCGGAAAAACCAGGGCACAGCCGGATGAATCGAATATGCCCCGCCGCCGCGGGCGGTGAGCAGGCCCACTTCAGCGGCACGATCCAGCAATCGGATTCCATCCTCGCGAGTCAGGCTGCTCATGATCTGGAAAGAGCCTACCTGCACAAAGCCCTGGAACAGGTGCAGCAGCGCCAGTTGTTTTCGCTCGTCTTCACTGAAGGCGTGCTCGAAGCCGTAGTTCAGCGACGCGGCCAGCGACCGTGTCCGGCCTTCCGAAGCCTCATCTGTAAAAGCCTCCTCGCCCGATCGCAGGCGGGCGACGAATGCCTCGATCTGCTCCCGAGTTCGAAGGCCGTCGCGCAATGCCTGACGTACCAGCACCGTGATGGTCAGCGGATTCCCCTGCGTGAAGTCCAGCAGCGGGCGCCAATCCTCCACGTCCTCCAGGCGGCGATATTGCTTTTCCGCCAAGCCGCGTGCCATCTCCAGACGCTCCAGAAAGGGCATCGGCGGCAACGGGATGCGCATAGGCAGATCGCCGAGCCAGCCGCGCTCGTCGCGCCGCGAGGTCAGCAGGAACCTGGCTTGGGTGTCACGAGCGGCACGCAGAAAATCCGCGAGTTCGCGCTGCTCTTCGGGTGTCCACTTCGACTCCGTGCCCGACGGAAATCCGGCGACCGGCTCCACGTTGTCCCAGATCCATAGCACCGGAACCTGCTGCAACACTCGCGGAGCGACCTCACGACGCTTCGCATCGTCCAGCGCGAGCCAGTTGACCCCAGCCTGCTCCAGCATTTTCCCGAACACCTGTCCGACCTGATCCAGCACCCGCGCCAGCGTATTGTGCTGTTCGAACGACGTGAACAGCACCGGGCCTTCGATTCCTCCCGTCTCGTGGAACCAGCGGGCAAACTCCGCGACGGCGGTAGTCTTCCCGCTTCCGGCGTGCGCGTGCAGCAGGACGATGCGCTGATGATCGAACGCCCGATCGAGCGCCAGCAACGTCTCATCGCGGCCGAAGAAGCCGGCGTCGGGGCGGGGCGGCAGCCCTTCGATGGCCGCAGCGCGGTCCGTTTGCAATACCAGCTTCGGCGCTTTAGCCGGCCTCGGAAACAGCGCCACAGGCGCAGCTTCGAAGACTACCGGCACCGACCAATCCCGTAGCGGCGCCGGGTGCGCGTCGAGTTGCAGGCGGCCGTACGAGACCGCCTCGCCTAAGGTATCGCCGCGCATGAGCCGCTCGTACAAATCTTTCATGAATCTTGCGGCGGTGGACACGAAGACGCTGTAGCGCATCGCCACCACTCCAGCAGCGCCGGCATCCATCACCTCCTGCGCGAGCGAGCCGTAGGTGCGAGTCTCTTCGTGGACGTCCGCCGGTACGTCGACCGGCGCGCTCGGAGGAGTCGCGTAGGCCGACTGGCAGGCACTGAGCACCAACACCCCTACGCTCTCGCGGGCCAGGAGCGCTCCCAGCCTGGGCCCGTCGATCAGTTCCTGATTCCCATCCTGATGCCGGTTTTCAAACACCAGGTAGCCGTGCGCACCTTGCCGCGGGCCTTTGTCAGACCAAACTCCATGGCCATCGAAATGGACCAGGTGAAACGGCTCTCCCTGCGCCTTGGCATCGTGCAGCACGGCGGACAGCCGCTCGAAGGTGGGTGGCCGGAGCACCGTGAGCCGCACGGCGTCATTGCCGCGAAATCCTTCCACAAGCCTACGCGCTTCCGAGCGGAAGGGCAGATCGTCGCGCCCTTTCGGACGGCAGATGGCCAGTAGCACGCGCACCGGCCCCTCCGCCGTCTGTCGCAGTCTGGCGTTCTGCGCCGCGTTGCGAGTCGCCCGCACGAACGCCCGTGCCTGGAGCGCCAAAAACATACCAGCCGAAGGATCGCGCAGCAACTCCCAAGGGATCGCAGCCGCCTCTTTCACTCCCGTGACCATCTCGACTCGCGTGTCACTGCGGTGATCACTCACTTCCGCCCAGATCTGAGTCCCCGCGAGGACCTTGTGAAACAGATCGTTGCCGATCTCATCCATCCGATCCTCGATCCGCCTGGCGATCTTAGGCGCCGGGTCGAGCGGATACTGCAGGTAGTCTTCGATGTACCAGCGCAAGTCCTCCTGGTCGCGCGGCGTAAACTCGAAGTCAATGCTCCGCGTGTCTTCGCGCCGCACGTCCCCGCGTTCCAGTTCCAGCAGTACTGTGTAGCGGTGTTCGCCCTCAGTCGTCTGGCGGAGGCGCAGGACGTACATGAGCTATATAATAGCTGGCAGATGGAACGTACTGGATTTCTACCCTATTTGAAAGCGAAACAGAGGTTGGAGCAGGAGGAACGCAATGCCGCCCGCCAGGCGGCTGGTGGAACCGCGTTCTCCGTGCTGACCGCTCTTTCTGGACAACCGGGGTGCGCGATGGCCATCAGTGAGCTCCAACAGGCCAGCGGGATGGGCATCCTGGAGTTCGCGGATTCACTGAAACGCCTGGCGGGAAGCGGGTACCTCACTATTTCGGGCGGTCCGGGCAGCGAGACCGCGCATCTTACCAAGCTGGGAGCCGAAGTGGCGGAACTCGCGCGCCCCGCCTGAGAGCATGTCCCAGTTGCCCGACTTTGCGGTTGCTTTGCTACTCGGCTTACTGGTTGGAATGGCCGAACTGATTTCGCGATACCGGGACGCGCCCCAGGAGGCACTCTATACACCACCGGCGTTGCTTTATCTTGCGCTCAACGGCAGCGCATCTGCCTTAGCGCTGGCACTGATTCACCTGTATGGCTGGAACTTCGGCGCGTCTTCTCCGACGGCCGTGCGGTGGACGCAAGTCCTCGTGGCCGGCGTCAGCGCCATGGCATTGTTCCGGACCTCGCTATTCACGGTGCGGGCCGGTGATAAGGACATCGGGGTCGGTCCCTCCACTTTCCTCCAGATTTTCCTCCAGACCGCAGACCGCGCGGTCGATCGGCTGGGCGCCCAGGCGCGAACCAGGCGTGTGGCAGATCTCATGAAGGGTATCGACTACCATAAGGCCTCCGACGGGCTCGTTCCCTACTGCATGGAACTGATGCAAAACGTTTCGGACGAGGAGCAGCAGAACCTCGCGAAAGCGGTAAAAGCGCTCGACGAGGAGAAGATCGATGAGGCCATCAAGGTCCGAATACTTGGCCTGCACCTGATGGACGTGGTAGGGCCTGGGGTGCTCGAGGCGGCGGTGAACGGCCTGCGCGAAGAGTTGAAGCCCGCGGCACCGCAAGCGGCACCCGCGGCAGCCAAATAGGCATGCGCATTCTCGGGATCGAATCTTCCTGCGACGAAACCGCGGCCGCCGTGGTGGAAGACGGCGAGACGGTGCTCTCTTCGGTGGTGGCATCGCAGATGAGCACGCACGGCAAGTACGGCGGCGTGGTGCCGGAGTTGGCCTCTCGCGAGCATCTGCGAGCCATCGTGCCTGTGGTGCGGGAAGCGCTCGAAACCGCGGAAACGAAACTGGAGGACCTGGACGCCATCGCCGCGACGGTCGGGCCCGGGCTGGTCGGCTCGCTACTCGTGGGACTCACCTACGCGAAGTCGCTGTGCTTCGCTCGCGGCCTGCCGTTGATCGCGGTGAACCACATCGAAGGCCACATCCACGCCGTGATCATGGAATCGAAGAGCGCTGGTACGCCCGTGGAGTTCCCCGCGCTGGCCCTGGTGGTGTCGGGCGGACACACGCACCTGTTCGAAGTGCGCGAAGGGTTTACGTACCGCCTGCTCGGCAAGACGCGCGACGACGCGGCGGGCGAGGCTTACGATAAGGTGGCGAAACTGCTGGGGTACGGGTACCCGGGCGGGCCGATCATCGACCGCCTCGCGCCCCGTGGCGATCCTGCGGCCGTGCGGTTCACGTTCGCGAAGATGAAGGGGAACGCGCTGGATTTCAGCTTCAGCGGTTTGAAGACGGCGGTGCTCCGCTGGGTGGAGTCGCAGGATATGGAGGCGGAGATCGAGACGCGCCGCGTCGTGCGCCGGGAGAAAGGCGCGCCTTCCACCGAAGACTGGCTGGCAGTCACGCCGCGCCGGACGCTGGATCTGCTGGCATCCTTCCAGTCCGCCGTTATCGTCGAATTGCTGCGGCGCGCCCGGGATTCCGCGGAGAAGATGGAGGCGCGGGCGATTATCGTTTCGGGCGGAGTGGCATGCAATTCGGGGCTGCGGGCGGCGGCACAGGCGGCGCGGTTTGCCTGTCCGGTATATTTTCCGTCGCCGGGGCTGTCCACTGACAACGCTGCGATGATCGCCGCGGCGGCCTTTCCAAAGCTGGAGCGAAAGGAGTTCGCGCCGCTCGAGATCGCCGCTCAGGCCAATCTCACCCTGGCGTGAGGGGCCCTGCGTATTACCATTTTCAGAATCGTGTTACGATGTGACCGTGCCGCTCTCTATGACGCGGTGTCAATGAGATGCATATCCCCGACGGGTATCTCAGTCCGACCACTTGCGCCGCGCTTTACGGCGGGGCGGCGCCTTTCTGGTACGTGGCGCTCCGCCGCATCCGCAAGGCGCTGCATACCCGCCTGGTACCGCGATTGTCGCTGTTCTCGGCCTTCTGCTTCGTGATCATGATGTTCAACCTCCCGCTGCCGGGCGGGACCACGGGGCACGCGGTGGGAGTCGGGCTCGCTCCTGTGGTGCTGGGACCGTGGGGCGCCATGCTGTCGCTATCCATTGCACTGGTGATTCAGGCGCTGTTTTTCGGCGACGGGGGCATCACCGCGATCGGCGCCAACTGCTTCAACATGGCGATCGTGGGTTCGCTGGTGTCGTACGGCGTTTACCGGGCGATTGCCGGCCGGTCGCCGCTGGTTTCGGGTCGGCGGGTGGTTGCGGCCGGAATCGCGGGGTACGTGGCGATCAATGCCGCCGCGTTCTGTGCCGCCATCGAGTTTGGCATACAGCCGATGCTGTACCGCGACGCGGCGGGGGCGCCGCTCTACTGCCCGTATCCGCTTTCGATCGCCGTTCCCGCCATGATGATCGGCCACCTGACGGTCGCCGGGCTGGCGGAATTGTTCGTCTCGGCGGGCGTGGTGGGTTTCCTGCAGCGATCGGATCTGTCGTTGCTGCGCGATGCATCGGGCGTCCCGGCATCGGTGACGGATGAGGAGCCGGCAACCGCGGGCAAGGTGATGCGGCCGTTGTGGGTGGCGTTGGGCGCGCTCATGATTCTCACGCCGCTCGGAATCCTGGCCGGTGGCGCGGCTTGGGGAGAATGGTTGGCGTCAGAATATGCCGATCCGGCTGCGCGGCAGCAGATTGCGGCGTCTTCGTTGCACCAGGCGCCTCCCGGGTTGCCGCCTAAGGGTCTGGAGCGGCTGTCCTCGGTCTGGACCGCACCCTTCGCCCAGTATGCTCCGCCCTATGTGCGCAGCCGGGCGTTCGGATACCTGCTCTCGGCGATGTTCGGCGTGGGGTTGGTCCTGCTCGGTTCGCTGGCCGCGGGCCGGTTCCTTCGCGGCCGCGCCCGGGAAGAGGCCGCGGGCTCATGAGCGGCCGCCCCGGCAGGCGATTCGGCTCGTTCCTCCAGCACACCATCGAATCGCTCTACGACGCTACCAGCCGCGTGATGTACGCCGAGTCAATCTCCCGCGACACCGGCCTGCTGCAGTCGCTCGATCCGAGGGTGAAACTGGCGGGGTTGCTGGCATGGATCCTGGCCGCTGCGCTCTCCGCGAAGTTGTGGGTGATTGCGGCGATCCTGGTGTTGGCGGTCTTCCTCGCGGGGATCTCGCGGCTGCCGCTCGCACTGGTGGCGCCCGTCTGGGTGAGCGCCCTCACGTTCACGGGAGCGATCGCCGTCCCAGCCATTTTTCTGACGCCTGGCAGTTCGCTCTACCACGTCCCGATTGTCGATTGGAACGTCACCAGGCAGGGCCTCACCACGGCCGCTTACCTGATCTCGCGAGTCGAGACGTCCGCTACGATCGTCCTCCTCCTGGTCTTTACTACCCCGTGGACGCACGTCTTGAAGGCACTGCGGATCTTTCGCGTCCCGATCGTGCTGGTGGTCGTGCTGGGCATGAGTTTCCGGTACATTCTGCTGCTGCTCGAGACGGCCAGCGAGATGTTCGAGTCGCGACAGAGCCGCACGGTGGGCAAACTGAGCGGGGACGATCAGCGGCGGCTGGCCGTTTCGAGTGTCGGCGTCCTGATTACCAAGGCATATCAACTGAGCGGCGAGGTGTTCCTGGCGATGCATTCCCGAGGCTTCCGGGGAGAGGTCTACGTGCTCCACGAATTCCGCATGTACCGGCGGGATTGGACCGCGCTGGCGCTGTTCGGAGCGCTGGCCGGAGGCGCGGCGTGGGCGGGCCATTGATGCTCTTCGAGCTGGACGGCATCTACTACCGGTATCAGCGCCAGACGGCCCTGACCGATCTGAGCCTGACAATTGCGGAAGGGACCCGCGTCGCCCTGCTGGGAGCCAACGGCTCCGGCAAATCGACGCTCCTGCGGATTCTCGACGGGCTGTACTTTCCGGACTCCGGGTCGGTTCGGTTCCGTGGCCGGGAGTTGACCGAACAGAATTTCGCCGACGACGCTTTCGCCCACGAATTCCGCCGCCAGGTCGGCCTGGTCTTTCAGAATCCCGATGTGCAGCTTTTCAACCCGACGGTTTTCGACGAAGTAGCCTTCGGGCCGTTGCAACTGAGGCTGCCCAGGAGCGAGGTCCGCGACCGTGTGGGAGAGATACTCGACCGGCTGCGCATCACCCACCTCAAAGACCGGATCCCGCATCGACTTTCCGGGGGAGAGAAGAAGCGCGTCGCACTGGCCAGCGTGCTGGTGTTGGACCCGGCCGTGCTGCTGCTGGATGAACCGACCTCGGCGCTCGACCCGCGCAGCCAGAGCCAACTCATCGACCTGCTGGTGGATTGGGGCGGCGGCGCGAAATCGGTGATCACCGCCACGCACGATCTGGGCGACCTGGAAGACATCGCCGACCGCTGCTTCGTGCTCGACGGAGGGCAACTGGTGGCGGAGGCCCCGCCCGCAGACGTTCTGCGCGACGCCGACCTGTTGCGCCGCACCAACCTGGTCCACGCGCATCGTCATCGCCACGGCGGTGAGTTCCACTCCCATCCGCATGTGCACGGGGACGAGGTATAGGCGCGGAGCCGGTCAGCCGGTGCGTTCGGAGGCCTCCCGGGAATCGCCAAAGACTTCTTCGCGGATGATCCGGTCGGTGGCCTCATTGAGGTATTGGTCGAGGGCATCGCGGAGCTGCCGGTATTCCGGCCAAAGCGTCTTGTTGATGAACGACTCGGGCGCGCGCACCATCACGGTGGTGTAGCGCTGCCGCCGGTAGCGGTACGGTTCGAGCCCATACCGGCGGCACAGCGCCATGAACAGGCGCCTTTGCCACAGGTCTGCGAGAGTGAACTGCATCTCCACAGGCTGCTCGGTCTTCTGGAAAATGGCGAGGGCGGACTTCACCCGCGCTATGGCGGCTGCTGCCGCGTTGCGCTCGCCGGGGGTGGTGGCGCCTTCAAAGAGGGCCGTGATCTTGCGCAGTTTCTCGCGCAGCTCCCGTTCGGTGATCATCGATTCTCATAGGGTATTCGAAATCGCGCCCCCGAAAAAGCGTCCCCATGAGTGGGGACGCGAGGCAGGCACGAGTGCCCGCGCCACTTAGTCATAAAATGGCAAGAGTTGCCGGCAGGTTGTTCTTCACGGTTGGTTTGGTGGTATGCGCTGGCGGGAGCGCGCCTCAAGCGGGCGAACCGTTCACCCGCATCCAAGCCCTGTTCGCCGACGACTTCCGCGGCGGCCTTTCGAGATGGGCAAGTGAATCAGAGGCACCCGGAAAGGTGGAGGCTGTCGGCGGCATCTTGAGCATCGATGTCCCGGCAGGTTCCACGCTCTGGTTCCGTCCGGAGTTGAAGGGGTCCGTATCCATTCAGTGCGAAGCGCGCATGGTGCAGGCGGTGGACCCAACGCGCTCGCCGGGCGACCTGTTTGCCACGAGGCGGAGCGGCCAGTTCAGCGAATACAACCAGCTTCGCGCATACTACGTGGGACAGGGCGGCAACTCGAATACCACCACGAGATTTCGCCGCTATATCGGAGATAATCGGAAATATTGCGGACCGGCCGCTGTTGCCGGAGCACGACCTGCGCGGACCGCGATGTGTTACTGCAACCGAATGTCTGGCAGGCAGTGAAACTCGTGGCCCTCGGCAATCGCATTCAGTATGATCGCGACGGCCGGCTGATTCTTCGATTTCCGGGACGATGCCCCGCATACTCATGGCCGGTTCGGTTTTCGCACCACTCAGAGTCACGTGGAACTGCGGAATTTCCGGGTCTGTCGGATTGCACCTGTCCGCCAGCACGATTAGTGCCCGAACACTTGCCCGGTAATATTCCCGCTCAGGTCGTTAAACCCGTATGTTTCCACCACGGCGCCGGTGGATAATTGCGCGAAGTTCCGGAGGGGAGAACCAGCGGGAGTAAACATCCCGACCCCGCAGATCACCGCCTTCCCGCCATAGAGCATCATCAGGCGCGACGGCCCTTTGGATGGCGCGTCCTGCAGGAAGTAACTGTCGGTCACTCGCAGGAGATTCCCGGGGTTATTGTCTACCGCGACATAATCGTAAGTCACAGACCCGGGAGTAAGATATCCGGGATTCTCGAAGTGACTTCCTTTGACGACTACCTGTGCCGCCGACACCCCGAGATTCCCGACTCTGAGTTGAGCCTGATCGAAGGAGCAGTCCGTGAAGATCACTTCGTGCCCGCCTCCCTGGATCCAGACGCTGTTGATGTGCGGCGGAGGCGCATCGGCGAAGGTCACATGATTGAAGACGATCTGCTCGCCCGCCTCCGTCAGCCCCGAAGGCAACAGTACGTTTTGGCCGCCGTCCCGGATCATGCCATGTTCGAAATAGGCCAGCCAGGTATGCGATCCCATCAGCAGATTGGTCCCGAAACTCTGGATCTTGAAATCGCGAAGCGCGATGCCCTCCGCTCCGTTATTCCCGCCGAAGACGACGCCAACGGTGTCCGTGGAATTGCCTGGTCCGGTCAGAGTGAGGTCGCGAATGCCGAATCCCATGCGATGGCCCGTGCCGCAGTCGAAGGTGATGGCCGCACCGCTGTTCCCTGTGTAGGTGAGGGTTACGATATCGCCGGGGAGTCCGATCAGGAGTGCGGGCTTGCCATTGGTGCCGAAAACGACGGGCGTGGAAAACGAAGCGCTCGCCGATACGAGGATGGCGCCGCCTTGCGCAGGCAGATCGGCATACGCCGCATTGATCTGATCGCCGACGTCCGATCCGGGAAAAGCAGAAGCCCGGCGGACCGGATCGCCGGGTGTTCCCGTATCTGCTCTTCCTGCTAATGGCAAAAGGGTGAATAAGAGAACGAAGTGGCGATAGCGCATGATACAACCAAAAGCCTTGGAGGCCTTCCTGAGGAATTGTTAATTCTATAACAGTTGGTTGTGAATGTAGGGAATTAAGGGAAAGTGGCGCTTACCTTCTGGCTGCCAGCAGCGGCGGCAAAGTCGCGAAAGCCAGCAGAATCAGCCCGACGGAGTGGCCGTAGGTGTAATCCATCATGCCCATCGCGAGGAACCCGGCCATTCCCTGGAGGCCGCTGCGGCACAAGAACTGCGAGTCGCAGGAGCCGGCCTGGCTTGACGCCAAGGCCAGATCGCGGAGCAGGATTACGGCAAACAGGGCGGCCGCGCCCAGCACCAGCAACCCAAACTCGGCGCCCAATTCGAGCGCGTTGTTGTGCAGGTGGCCGTGGAAGGCCGGCAACCGCTCGCCTGGTGAGAGATACCGCGCGTACTCAGATTCAATCCTGCCCGCTCCGATGCCGAGGAGCGGGTGTTCGCGAATCATCTGACATCCCACGCGCCACATCTGGAACCTCTCGGCATTGGAGTAATAGTCGGGCTGAAGGGTCTGGGCGACACGCTGCCGCACAGGGCCAAACGCCAGGAGGATGAGGAAGGCCGGCGCCAGAGCCCAAGCCCGATGGCTGCGGCTCCGGAGAATATGCAGTCCAACCACCAGGATTGCGGCCAGCCACAGGCAGCGGGTCAGGCTCAGGAGAATGGCTGTTGTGTGCACGACCAGAGCCGGGAGGGTCCAGCGCCGGTCTTCCGGGTAGGCGGCGCGGAATTCCAGAAGCGCTGCGAATACCACGATCTCAACGGTTCCGAAGACCATCCAGTGATGCAGCAGTCCGCCGGTCCGAAGGTAGAAAGCGGGATCGCCGCCGTTCGCCAGTTCGCCACGGAATCGCGTCAAACGGGCGAAGAACTCGAGAATCAGGACTGCCGATCCGAGCGTTGCGGCGGCGAAAATGCCCTTCCACACTCGAACCTTGTCGGAGGAGCGATCCAGGGCTGGAAGCAGAATCCATAAGGCGGCGACCAGCAACAGGTGGCGCATCTCGCCCGCACCCGCAGCACGACTGGCGGAACGGAGCCATGAGGCGGTCTCGAGCCCGGCCCAAAGCAGCCAGAGGCGGAACACACGCGGAAGCTGGAACACCAGTGGGCGGGTGGCGAGCTTCGCCAGCCGCGCAAGCAGCGCGATTGCCAACAATGCCTCGCTTGCCGCGATCGAAACCGGAGCTGCGCACAGTCCGGCGCTGAGCGCCATGGTTGCGAAGTCACGATCCGCCAGCCATACGGCCAGTTCCGAACGGATTGGTTTGCGAGTGTATGGCCACGCCGCACTCGACATCACGCTGCCTCAATTCTCGTTTGGGTTCGCCTGCGCGAGTCGCGAACGCGGTCCTCTCCAACTAAGACCGGGAGGCTGAGTCGGCAGTTTCTGTTTATTCCCGATCGGGCGAAGAGTTTATAAGTATTACTGCCTACTTACTCACACTGATCAGCAGTCTTAGTAAGATCTTTCCTCCCAATGCGGGAAATGTCACATTCCGCAGCCCGAATCACACATGTTAATTCTGTCCAGGCGGCGCGCCGAGAATGGAAAACCTTACAACGGTGAATCCGCTTCCCCGCTACTATGAACTCAGGGTGTCATCGATTCCGAATTCCCATTACGCGTTCGCCGGTCGAGCGTTTGTCACGCCCCGGTCGTGGTGGTGTGAGCGCCTCCTGGCGGCGATTCTGCTGCTGCTGCTCAGTCCGCTGCTGGTTGGAATCGCGGTCCTGACGGTGCTGCTGTCGCGGAAGTCTCCGCTGATCGCTCACCGGCGCGTAGGCCAATATGGGTGCGATTTCTGGGTGCTCAAGTTCCGCACCATGTGGCAGGCGGGCGGCGTCCCGGGGCGGGTACGGGAGATCTTTTCCGTCGAATTCATTCACGATGACACCGGGCCGGCTCGCAAGTCACCCGGGGATCAGAGGGTGGCGAGCCGATTCGCGCGATTCTGCCGCCGGCATTCCCTGGACGAGCTTCCGCAACTGATTCATGTCTTCGAAGGACGCATGTCCCTGGTCGGACCGCGGCCCGTTACCAGGACGGAAGTCGACTCGATTTATGGCGCTGACGCAGCAGAGGTCCTGTGCGCGAAGCCAGGACTGGCTGGATTGTGGCAGGTATCGGGCCGCAATCGGCTGACAGACGGTGAACGGCGGGCGTTGGACCTCGAGTGGGTCCGGAATCAATCTCCCGGGCTTTTCGTTTGGATTCTTCTGCGCACCATTCCGCAGGTCTTGTACGGCGGCGACACGTGGTAGGGTTTCAGGCTTTTGATCCGCCGGCGGGCTTGTGTAACGACGCACGGCGCGCGTGCGGAGTGGAGCCGGTCCACCGTTTGAAGGCGCGATGGAACGGACTTGGCTCGGAGTAACCGAGCAGGTAGGCAATCTCCGCCAGGCTCAACTTCCCATCCTCCAGGTAGCGCAGGCCGAGATCGCGCCGTACGCTGTCAAGGATATCGCCAAACGAAGCCCCCTCTTCTTCCAGACGGCGCTGCAGCGTTCGCTCGCTTAAGCCGAGTTCGGGCGCAACCGTCTTGATCGAACACCGGCCGGCGGCGACATCCCTCCTTGGCGGAAGACCCTTCGGCCCGTATCTCGCTGGCCGTGGAGCAATCACTCTGGGAGACGGCGGCCGATCTGACGGGCGATGCGAACTTCGGGCTGCATACCGCGGAAGCCGTGCAGGCCGGCGTGTTCGACGTGCTCGATTACGCCATCCGAACGGCCCCGTCGCTGGCGGCTGCACTGGAACGGCTGGCCCGCTACAGCCGCCTGGAGCACGAGCAGGCGGTGTTTCAGCTCGTATCCGGCACCGCCGCGACGCGCCTGGAGCACTCCTTCGGGCAGGGCGGGGTGCTCCCCTGCCGGCAAGAGGCTGAGTTCACCCTGGCCTCGATCGTGATCATCGGCCGGCAGATTGTCGATGGAGGCCTGGAGCCCCTCGCCGTGGAATTCATGCACGAGACGCCGCCCGACATCCACGAGCACGTCCGCATATTCAAGGTCCTTCCCCGGTTTCAGACGCGCGTCAACGCCCTGGAGTTGGATTC
>DATJWB010000036.1:0-4216 GCA_035501495.1 Bryobacteraceae bacterium
GCGCCACGCACCAGCAGGGTCGTGCCGTTCAGAGAAGGTTGGGCGTAATCGCCCGGGCGCATCGAAAAGTAGATTCCAGGCCCGGGCTTCTCCCAGCCGATTCCCTGACGCGCATCCCGCACCACGCCCACCACCTGCAGCCCCACCCGACCGGATCCCGGCGCCATCGCCCGATGGTCGAAGCCGGTGCCAGGCTGCCCGGTCGAAGTCCGATTCTCGCCCGGCCTTCTCGAACCAGGTGTGGTCGGCGTTCTTCACCCGATCCTGCTTGTGCCCGAGGGAATCGCGGAACGCCTCTCGCCATCTCAACTCCGCGCGGTGCTGGCTCACGAATTGTGCCACGTCCGCAGGCACGACAGTCTCTTCGCCGCAATCCACATGATCGTCGAGGCAGTCTTCTGGTTCCATCCGCTGGTGTGGTGGATCGGCGCGCGCCTGGTGGAGGAACGCGAGCACACCTGCGATGAAGAGGTTCTGCGCTCGGGGAGCGAGCCTCTGGTCTACGCCGAAGGCATTCTCAATCTCATCTTCTGCACTTTGCTATGGTGTAGAAGATGAGTCAATGTCTGCACGCTCTACGTGGAATCGCCATTGGTGTGCGTGTCCGGGGTGACCGGGGCCGATCTCAAAAAGCGCATTGAGGGCATCATGGCCAACCGCGTTGTGCTCCGTCTCAGCTTTGCCAGGAAGACCGTGTTGGCCGCCGCAGGCGCTGCTGCGATCGCGGTGCCGATTACGATCGGCATCCTGAAAGCCCCTCCGATCCACGCCCGGCCCACGCCGCCGGCGAAATTCGAAGTCGCGTCCGTCAAACCATGCAAGCCCGGAGGAGGCGGCGGATTCGGCGGATTCGGCGGTGGTAAGAGCACCACCAAGGCAGGAGGCCCGCAACGCAGTTCGTCTCCCGGAAGACTGAGCACCGCCTGCACCACCGTCGAAAGCCTGATTCGCTCGGCCTATGTGCAGTGCCCCACCGGCACCTGCCTCCGCGATCCCTCCGCACCCCTGGTAGAGGGCGGTCCGTCGTGGATCTTCTCCGACAGCTACCAGATCGACGCCCGCGCGGACGGCGCCCCCAGTGAAGGAATGATGAGTGGGCCGTACATGCAAGGGTTGCTCGAAGACCGCTTTCACCTGAAGATCCACGGCGAAAGCCGGGAGGTTCCGGTTTACGCGGTAACCGTAGCGAAGGGCGGTCCCAAGCTCACGTCCTGGCAGGAAGGAAGCTGCGTTCCACGCGATCTTCCGTTTCAACCGATTCCGCTTGCGGAGCAAGACCGCAAGCCCTGCAGGGCCTTGATCCGAACGAATGGACCGAACCTTGCCGTGGAAGCGTCGGGATCGACTCTGGATTCCGTGCTGAAGCTGCTCTACCTCATCATGGACCGCCCCGTGATCGATCGGACCGGGATCTCGGGCCGCTTCGACATTCGTTTTGAATTTGCCCGTCCGGAAGGCCAACCCGTCTTCCGTCCCGCCGGCGAGCCGCCTCCGCCCCCGACCCCGCCAGCCGACACGCCGGACGTGGCCCCCGGACCAACGATCTTCACCGTGATGGAGAAGCAACTCGGTCTCAAGCTCGAGCCGTCCCGTGGACCACGCGATTTCTTTGTCATCGACCACATCGAAAGGCCCACCGCTAATTGATTTTGATCGCGCCCATGGACGCCTGTTCCCGTCCGCCTGCGCGCTTCCCAGTGTGCGCGATTTCGGCCGCGGTATCTTTACTCCGCGGATGCAGGCGCTTCTCGACAGCAGCCACAGCACGCGAACCGGCCCGAACATCACCTGGGAAGCCGCCGGAATGAATCTCGACGATTACTGCAAGCTGCGGGGCGTCAATCTTCGGGCATCTTCGATTTCCGCGAGGTTCGCTCCGGACGAGAGCCTCTCCGGGCTTGGGGATCGGCCCGCTCGCGGCGACGAATTAATCCGGCGAGCCGCCCGGCCCGTCCATCTTCACCGCTTTACGGCAACAGTTCGTAGGGTTTGGACTCGATACTTCGAAGGGACCCAAGGAATTTCTGGTGATTGAGCCAGGCGTCAGGCCATGTGGTCGCCTAGCGCGCGCTCGACTTCCTCCGCATTTACCGCTTCGCCGTTGTTGAGCCGGTTGAGGACCGAGTTGATGATCTCCTTGGCCTCATCTTTGCGGAAGTTCTTGATGAATCCGTCAAAGAAGTGCTCGCCGGCCATGGCGTGGTTGATTTCCGCTTCCTTGTTGTGGTCCTGCAGTTCCGTGAAGTAGACCACGCGATATTTTCCGGTATACTCAGTCTCGCGATAGATTTCGAACATCACTTTGTCGGACTCGAACAGCATAGAGTCGAGGTTACCACAGGGGCATTAATGCATCGTGGCGGCGATAATCCAGCAGAGCCCCAATGCGACCGCGCCCGCCAGAATCGCAGCCGCCACGTTGCGCTCCTGGACGATCTCCTTCCAGAGGTTGAACGGCGCCAGCTTCGCGACAATGGCAAAAGCCGCAATGAAGACCAGGACGCCCAGCCCGGTGAACATGAGCGCGTTGAGCACAGGGAACTCGGTCATGGCCGTGCAAACCCTACTGTACGGGAACGTGCACAGCGAGGCAACCCTTGGTAGAATGAGATGAACCTGCGGGAGTAACTCAATGGTAGAGTCACAGA
Organism: Bryobacteraceae bacterium; assembly: GCA_035501495.1. Taxonomy (GTDB): domain Bacteria; phylum Acidobacteriota; class Terriglobia; order Bryobacterales; family Bryobacteraceae; genus JAIQFL01. Next base: position 2,649 of record DATJWB010000036.1, read on the forward strand.
TTTCCAATCTGTTGGTTGCGGGTTCGATTCCCGTCTCCCGCTCCATACCCAATCGGCCGGCGTAGCTCAGTTGGTAGAGCATCTGATTTGTAATCAGAGGGTCGGGGGTTCAAGCCCCTCCGCCGGCTCCATCCTAAGCCTTTATATTAGAGCGGTTTGCGGGAGATGTAGTGATGGTGTCCGCGGCGGCGGTTTCGCCACTATGCCTGTTTCTATGCCCGCCCCGAGCTTTTTCCATTGCCGCCAGCACATCATCATCGTTCAGGTGGTATATCGCATGGTGGTGTTCAAGTCGGCATGTCCAGCCAGCTTGACTAACGTGAACGGGTCCATGGATTTTGCCCATCGTGTTAGGCACGTGTGCCGAAGGTCGTAGACCACGAATGGCGTGATGCCGCTCGCCGCCAGTGCCGCCCTGTGCTGTTTCTTCAGGGTGGAACTCTCGATATGACCGCTCTTCGTGGTCGAAGGGAAACCCATTTGCTCGCGAGCGCCTTCCGCATCTCCAGTACGCCAACACCCGCCCGGACGCCGGTACGCGCCGCCGCGATGCCTTGCGCTTGCCCTTGAAGACTTCCACGCCGCCGTCTCGGATGTTGTCCCACCTGAGCCGGTAGCATTCTTCCGGCCTCAGCCCGCAGTCGATCAGGACGGTAACCACGTCACGAAGTAAGAACGGGTCCGACGGCCTGATGGGTTGCTCCCCGCGGAGTGTCGCCCGGATTCCACTCGGCCACCTCATCGGGCGATTGGAGCCTTTCCCGCGGCGGGGCAGGCTCCAGGCCAGTCACCTGACCTGTGTTATTGATCGCAGCCGCGGTATTTCCCACTCCCAGTAACTCGAGGACTTACGGTCCCGCCGAGGTTGCCGAGATCGTGGACCGAGCCGTCGCGGTCCCACATCATCCCGAGACCCCGACCGCCTGACCTGCATCATTGATCCAGAATGCTGCTGAGACGGTGTCGCTGGGGAGCGGAGGGTGCACGCGGATCTGGCCGGCGGCTGGCCCCCAGATCACGGCCTCTGGTCCCGAACGTTATTCTCCACTTCGCCGGCTACCGCGCCTTGATTGTTGATGGCATTGACCGCGCCGTTGTTGCCTTCCCAGCAAGGGAAGCGGGGTATACGCGCCGCCCTGCCAGAAGAAAGGGCGACACAGGAGGCCGGTTCCGTAGCCGCAGAAGTTTTCATTGTTGGGGTCCTTGCTGTTGATTTCGGATAGTACCGCGGCTTGGGCACGAGTGTTGATGCCGAATGCTCCACTATTCGGCCCCAGGAGTCCAGGACTGGCGATATCGATCGTCCGTCCGTTGTACCAGGACGGCAGTGCTGTGTGCCGTCGGCGTTGACCGCCAGTCCGGTAACGAAGCCATTGTTGATGATAGCGGTAGCCTGGCTAAAGCTAAACGGGCTGTCAGTGGGACCTAGGTCGGTGACCGTGTAGCGAGGCGGTTGAGGCTGCGCGGGCAGCCGATGCGGTAGGGCCAGCGCGGCCAACAGGCTCAGCGCGGGCCAGCCCGGACGACAAATCGATAGTACTGGCAAAATTCTCCTCTTGCTGCTGCCG
>DATJWB010000037.1:0-42742 GCA_035501495.1 Bryobacteraceae bacterium
CTGACATCATGCATGCTCCAACCCCCCCTTGGGTGTCTAATTTCGTCCAATTCTGTCCACCACCGCCCGCCGCGTGTCCACCTTGGCGTCAAAACACCTGCAAGTGCCTCACCCGTAATTCGATGCCGGTGTGCGGCAACCAATTGTTTGTCGCACGGGTAAAACCGGACTGCTAAGTCCTTTGTTGCGGCTTCTCCTCAGAGGCCTCGCCTCATGAGACTTTCCGCACACCCCGCAAACGCCGGTTACCGCCGTTTCCTAGGGCGTCACGCACAGTCGAAACCGACACCTGAAGCTCCGCGGCGATTGCCCGCCAGCTCTTTCCCTGCTTCCGAAGTTCGGCCGCGCGATCGCGCGCAAATACCCGCTGCGGTCGGCCACAGTGCTTCCCTTTGCGCTTGGCTTCCGCCACGCCGGCCCGCACGCGTTCCACGATAATGTTGCGCTCGAACTCCCCGAACGCGCCCAAAATCTGCATGAGTAGCCGGCCCGTTGCACTCGTGTCGTCGGTATCGATTCGGTCCTTCAGTGAAATAAACCGGATACCCTGGTCCGCCAGAAACTGCACGTTGCGCAGGAGCTGGGTCAGCGATCGCGCGAAGCGGTCCATGCGCCAGACGACCACCACGTTGAACCGCCGCATCCGCGCATCCTCCAGGAGCCGCTCCAGCTCGGCGCGCTTTGTACCTACACGGCTCGAAGCCTTCTCCAGGTACTCCACGGCGTCCCAGCCGGCTCGTGCCACGTATTGGCTGACCTCGTATTGTTGAAGGGCGTAATCCTGCTGCAGTGTGGACACGCGGCCGTAGATCGCGGCCCGTGTGACCGGCTTGTCGAGTGGAGGTGTCCAGACTGCGGCCTTGTTCACGCCGTCACTCCGCCCTCAGGACCTGCCATACCAGAGCACGTGGCTCGACGGGAGGACCGCCGCAACGACCTCCACGCGCTCACTATGCGTATTTTGAGCAGTTGACGACGGGTCCGGATCGTTTTCCCTAATGTTTTTCACGTGGTTCTCCTCTGGTGTTCCGGCGTATTGTGCGGTTCGCAAGACGCACTGGTCCTTGGTCACGGTCATTCCTCACGGAGAATCCTACGCCGGTCGGCTTCCGCCACCTGGACCTCCTGAGGTTCATCCCAGCAATCCCGACCGAAAGCGTCCCTAAAGCGAACGGGCGCCCGACGACCAGGATTCAGGATTTCCCGGTCTGTTATTAGAATATCACGGCCTTCTTTCAACTGGGGCTGAACGCCGCCAATCCGGCCTCCTCACGATGTAGCGGAGGCATGGACTGAGGAGAGTTTGCTAATCCTCTGCTAATCCAACAGGCCAACACACGCCGATTTTGACCGTCACGACCCAGGACCAGAGGGCACTGCAACGACACGTAACCTCCGTATTATGAGCCGTTAACGGTTACTGGCTGGAATTGGCAGGGATGGCTCGCGTCGCATTGCTAAACCGTCGTAGGGTCTAAAGCTCTACCGGGGGTTCGAATCCCCCCCTCTCCGCCATTATTTTCCTTTTAGATTCAAAGACATCCGCTAGGAAGGGATTGACTGTATTGCACCGAAATCCGCGAAGTACTTCTTCTTCATAGAAGATCTCCCAAAGCTTCGGGAGTTGCGGTTTCAATGGAATCTGAACCTGAAAACGATCCCGCCCTTCATCGTTAATCTTCGTGAGCTGAGGACCCTAAAGCTGGACGGGAATGATCTGAGTGATCTCCCGAGCTTTTTGAGTGCACTGCCAAAACTTACCCGGGTCACGCTCGGCAACAACTGTTCGATTACGCAGAGCGCCACCAAGATGGGCGAATTGCAGAAGAGATTTCCAAGGATTGCGTTTGACTTCACGGACGAGTACGACTGTCCGGCACGGTAAAGGGTAAACCGATTCGGGCGCGCGGGTCACCTGTCCTCGCACAGGGAACTCGTTTGCACGGGCGCCATCTGGACGCGGCGGATCAGTGGATGCAGGTCCTCCGACCTCTTGTGCCTACCGTTTTCATGCACCCATGGCGCGCCCGTATTTCACGCTTAACCGGGCTGGTTAACGCGTTTGATGTTGCCCGAACTACGCTCCAGCTCCGCAACAGGGCGCGAGGAGCCTGAGCAGGAACTTGCTCTCGGGGTGCGGGTGTCAGCGTCGATTCCCATCGGAGGGCACATGAACCGCATGTTGCCACAATCGAGCGCACGGATGTTCTCCAGCGTATTCAGCGTGCTCCGGCCGAAGCGATCAAGCTCCCAGACGATCACGGCGTCGAACTTGCCCTTGGGGATCACCCAAATCCGCTATGGAGAGTCACTCCAGCGATTACCCTGCGTTGATGGGAGCAACGTCTTGAACGGGCAAACCAGACAACACAGCCGGAGGCGGCGAGACCGGAAGCACGTCCGCAAAACCGGACATGGAGGTGACCACCGACTTTGGCGTGGAGTTGGTGCCAGCTGGTTTGGTCCACCAGGCGTTCAGTTGGCGACGGTGGGCGACCATCGCCTTGATGCAAGCGTGGAATTCCGCCGGGGCGGGCGTCGGAAGCCGCGAGAGCCCTGGCGGCGTAAGTTCCAGGCTTTTCAGTGGAAGGGCGCCTGCGGGACGCAGGAAGCCGGCGAGGTGCTCCATCGCAACCTCGGCATACGATAATTAAAGATATGAGGGACGACCAGAAGCAGGTGCCGCGTGATCGCAAGCCGGACGAGAAGAAGAAGGCTTCTCCTCGCCCCGTCCGGGTCAATCAGAAAATCGGCGAGTCTCCCGGCAACCTGCGCAAGCGGGAACAATGGTTCCGTAATCGGTCCGGAAGCTGATTGCCGCTGCTACAGGCTCAGCCGATACATGCTGCGTCCGTAAGTCGCAACGGTCAGCGTTCGGTCCTTTTGCTGGTAGACCAGGTCCACGAACATGGTGTGCGGCAGATTCCCCGAGATGTTAGACCACGTCGCGCCACCATCGTCAGATTGAAACACGGCCGCATCGCTCGAGACGAACATCGTATTCGGCAGATCGGGCCGGCAGGCGACCGCGTGATGCGGCGAATCCGGCAGTTGACCGCCGTCGATATCGCGCCACGTCGCCCCCGCGTCGTCGGACCGAAACACGTGCCGGTGCCCCGTGCCGCCCACGGTCACAAATACTGTCTTGGCATTTTTCGGATGTGTCTCGAGGCGCGTCACGATCATCCCGGGAAGAACGGAGCTGGAAATATCTCCCGACCAGGTGGTTCCGCCATCCGTACTTCGGAAAATGCCGCCCTTTTCGGTGCCCACATAGACGTATTTCGAGTTCGCCATAGCGACTTCGATGGCGCTGACGACGGAGCCGTCCAGCACCGACGATATCGGCGCCCACGTCTTTCCATCATCGGAAGTCTTCCATACCCGCTGGGACGCTGTGTACACGGTGGTAGAGTCGTTCGGGTCCATCACAATGTAAACCATCCAGACGCTGTTGTGCTCCTGAGCGGTCACGCCCTTCGGAGTAACTTCCTTGGGAACTCCAGCCTTCCATCGGAAGATGTGGAGGTTATAATACGAGGCATAGAAGTGAGTAGAGTCCTTCGGGTCAAAGACTATCCAGCCTCCGTCGCCGCCCAATACTTCCGAGAAATCGTCCGGTTTCCCGTCCCCTGTCGTGATCGTGCCGTTATCCTGAGCGCCGCCGCCATAGTCTCCGCCGTTGCTTTGCGCAACGTCGATATCGTAAAACATGGTCGCCGCCAGTCCGTTGCTGCGGTTCGACCATGTGTTTCCGCCGTCGTCGCTCACATCCATCCCGCCGTCGTTGGCATCGTAGACTCGGCCCGGCTTGGAGGCGGGCATCATCAGCGCGTGGTGATCCGCATGCGCATAGTGTGGCGTGCCCCGGTCGGCATCCCATTGGCTCGCCCTTTGCCAACTGGTTCCGCCATTCGTCGTCAAGTGCAGATCGACTCCGCCGCAAAGCACCCAGTTCGGGTTCGTCGGATGGACCACAATGCAGTTCCCGTAACTCATCTGCGCTTCGGTGCCGATCTTGCCGCCGATTGATTTCCACGTGGACCCCTGGTTCGTGCTCTTGAAAACTCCCAGCAGACCGTCGGTGGTGTTCGCGCAGATCGCGTAAACCGTGTCGGGCTGAGACGGGGCCACCGCGAGGCTGGTGCGTCCGATCGTGGACGATGCCGGCAGCCCTTTCGTGAGTTGCGCCCAGCTCTTGCCGCCGTCCTGGGAACGCCAGATGCCGTTCTTGGTTCCGTTCTCGTCGATGGTGGCGAAGACGATCCCCTGCTTCGTCGGATGGAAGACCACCGAGTGGCACCAATAATTATTGGGAGAGACAAAGCCCTGCCGGACCCACGTCTTTCCGCCGTCCGTCGAGGAGAACATGGCCGATGGATCGCTCGCATCGTGAGTCACTCCTCCAATGAAGATGTGTTGCGAATCGAACGGGTCGATCGCGATCGTACCGATGCGTCGCGGAATTCCGGCTGTGTTGGAAGAGGCCAACTGAATCCACGTTTTCCCGCCATCCTGTGTTCGAAAGATCCCGACGCCCGGATACGAATCGGCCGAGAGGTTGGCTTCGCCCGTACCGCAATAAACCGTATCGGGGGACCTCGGATCAATGGCCAGCGATCCGACATTCAAGACTGGCTGATCGTGCCATTGCGAGGTCCATGTAAGGCCGGCGTCATCGCTGCGCCACACACCACCGCCCGCCGCCCCGATGTACAACGTGTCAGGATTCGTCGGGTGGACGGCCAGCGCCGTGCACCGGCCTCCGATGTTCGTCGGTCCGGCGGCGGCCCAGTTGACAGCAGGCAGAGCCGCCGGCCGAACCCGGTCACGCTCCGAAACCAGTCTCTCGACGCTGGCCTCGCGAACCGGGTAGGTTGCGCGCGCCTGAAACCAGGCAGCTCTGACTTTGTGGGTAGTGAATATGGGAAGCGGCGGACCTTGCGCCCGCTTCTTCTTTGGTCCTCGTTTGATGCGCACCACTTCCAGAGCTTTGGGGACCGGGCGCCTCGTCGCGGCGCGCTTCAAGTTCTTTTTCCTAGCCATCTTCAACCTCCAGTTTCAATCATTTGTGTGAATTCTAACGCAATTCGTGAATGATACCCAATCTGCCGCTCGATTCTCTTTGACCCGCCCTTCCTCCGCGGTGCCGCGCTCGATTTATTGGTGTCGAAGGGTTGCCGTCTCCCTAGTGGTGCGGCCGTGGTCAGCCTGAGCGGCGGCTACCGGATCCAACCATGCCGCATTGCTTTGCTTACAGCGGCGCTCCTGGAGTGAACATGCAGCCGGTCGTAGATGCGCCGCACATAGAAACGGACGGTGTCGATGCTGATCGCCAGGCGGTCGGCACATGCCTTGTAGCTGTCACCTTCGGCGAGAAGGTTGAGGACCTCGAGTTCGCGCGCGGAAAGGCGGCTGTCTTCCGATTTGGGCGAGGCGAACTTCTGAAACATCGATACGACCCGGCGGGCGATCTCCGGCGACATCGGAGCGCCGCCGCTATGAACTTCGCGGATCGCAGCCAGCAGACGCGCGGGCTCGATGTCCTTCAAGAGGTAGCCGCAGGCGCCGGCACATAAGGAGTCGAAGATGTGTTGGTCTTCGCCGTGGACCGTGAGGACCAGAACCGGGATACCAGGCAGGAGTTCGCGGATGCGGGCAACGACCTCCGTACCCGACATACCGGGCAGGCCCAGATCGACCAGGACAACAGCGGGCTGCATGCTCGCTATTCCGGATAGCGCTTCCTCGCCCGATCGGTACTGTGCGACCACCTCCATTCCAGCCGAGCCGCCGACCAGCGCTGCCAGGCCTTCGCGGGTGCGGCGCTGATCTTCGACGATAACGATTCGGATCGAGTCCGCCACGAGAGAACCAATTCTATTCGATGCCCGACGGCGGCCACAACTACATACTCATGCGGCCGGATGGGAGCGGAACTCGCAGATTCACGATCGTTCCCCGGTCGGGAGAAGATTCGATGGTCAAGGTCGCGCTCAAGGCCTGCGCGCGCTGACGAACGCTTTTCAAGCCGTTGCCGCCGTTTGCGCGCTCCGGATCGAATCCACAGCCATCGTCGCTGACCGCGAGTTTCAGCCATCCTGGAGCAAGATCGACCTGAATGCGAACGCGGCTCGCGGACGAATGCCGCGCCACGTTGGTCACGAGTTCCTTAAACAGAAGCAGGAGGTCATGGCGCTGGCTGGAAGTCAGTTCCACACGCAGCCCACCGGCTTTGGGAGCTGTAAATTCCAGATGATCGTCCCGAAGCATGGCAAAGGCGGTTTGCCGCCAGCGGTCGACCAGGTTTTCGAGACTGTCGCCCGCGGGGTCCACCGCCCAGACGATATCGCTCATGGTTCGGCGAAGATCGCGCGCACGCCTGGCGATATCTTCCAGCCCCGGAGCCGAGCCGCGCTGATTGGCGACTTCCGTCAGGATCGCGATTTCGGCGAGACCGGAGCCGAGATCGTCGTGCAGGTCGGCCGCAAGGTGCGCCCGAATCCGCTCCAGGGCCAGCAGGTGACGCAGGCGCAGAAGGTAGAACGAATAGATGAGTCCTACGGCCGTGGCGCCCGCCAGAACCAGGAACCACCACGACTTCCAAAACGGGCCCTGTACCTGGAACAGAACAGCGGCAGCGGCCGGGTTCACTTCTCCGTTGGAAGACACCGATTGCACCTCGAAGCGGTAGGCATTGGGCCCCAGGCCGGCATAGCGGACGGAACGCCCGGTGTCCGGCTGCCGCCACGCGGTTTCGACGGGCAGAAGCCGGTACCGATAGCGCACACGATGCTCCACCGAGAAATCCACGCTGCCAAAGCCGATCTCGACCATCCCGCGCGCGGCAGGAAACGGGGCGATATCGACGTGCGATTCTCCTTCATCCGATACCAGCGCAGGCACGCCGGAGACGCGCACTTCGTGGATTGCCGGTGCGGGCGGCTCGCCGACAGGGTCGGGTTTCGGCAGATAGCGCGCAAGGCCGTTCACCGAGCCCAGCCAGATGGCCCCCTGACGGTCGCGATAGAGAATATTGGTCTCCGCCTGGGGCGGACCGCTGCCCGCCGCGAAGTGCGTCACGGTATCGGTGGATGGATCGAGGCGATCGACCCCGCGGCCTCCCCCGATGTAGATCCGGCCCAGGGTATCTTCGGCAAGCTGCAAAACGTGGTCGCTGCGCAGCCGGCCTCTGCGGATCGGGACGACGAGACGAGGCGATTCGTCCTCCGGATGATCGATGCGAGCCACGCCGGCCAAGCTCGATCCCACCCACAGCCGGCCGTCCCGGTCGACCAGCAGGCTGACAATCGTGCCTGCCGGCAGTCCGTCGACCACGGCCTGCCAGTGTCCATGGCGATAGCGCACCAGGCCTCCCGGGTACAAGCCCATCCAGATATTGCCCGCACGGTCCTCCGCAAAGGACTGGAGCGATACCGGGCGGCCAAGCGCCCGATTGAGCTCGGCAGTCAAATTCTCCAGCCTGGAATCAGCCTGGTTCCAACGGGCGATGCCGACCGTGCCGATCCAGATATCGCCGTTCCGGTCTTCATACAGCCTGGTGACTTCATCGCCGGGCAGGCCGTTGCGTTTGTGATAGTGGGCGGCGGGCAGCTTACGCGACAAGTCCTCCACCCGATTGACGTGGGTGTAGCGCAGCAATCCCATGCCGGTGGCAACCCACCAATCGCCGCGGCGATCCTGGAGCGCGACCGCGTGCTCTCCCGAACCGAAGTTCGTGACCGAAGGCGGGACACGCACCGTGGCCGGATGGAAGCGGCTTCCGTCGAAGCGGTTCAGCGTGTGCCGGTCGCCGGTCACGGCGTATAAGGCGCCGTCACGGGTCTCGAAGACCGAATGCACATATCGCGACTCCAGGCCGTCGCCCTCGGCGAATTGCGAGAATCCGGGCCGCAACACTCGCAGAGCGCCGCTCCTTTGCAGCGCCAGCCAACGATTGCCGGCGATATCCTCCGCAATATCGTAGATGTACTGATAGCCAACGGCGGATTTGGAATCGAAGAACTCGAAGGGGAGGGAAGCATTTCCCGGCCGAGGACGGAAGCGTGCCAGGCCCAACGCGCCCATCCACATTTCGCCATCCTCAAACTGATAAATCGACTGCACGTCACCGCGCCTGGTGGCCGGATCGAAGCAGTAATTCGTCACTCCCGGCGGGTCTCCCCGCAAATCCAGACGGGAGACGCCGCCGGAGTAGCCGACCCAAAGCTCGCCCTCGCGGCCCAGATGCAGCGATCGGACGGCTTCATGGTTGCAGCCTTCGCGGAATCGCGATCCGGCGCCGGACCGGTAGCGCAGCAATCCCTCGTCTGTGCCGATCCAAAGCGAGCCTCGGCCATCATCGGCCAGGGCGTTCACATGAAATAGTGCGGGGCCGCTCGAGCCGGCGGAGAAGACCATCGGCACCGGCTCCGCCCGGAGCCCTTCCTTCGTCGCGAGCCGCCACAATCCGTGCGATGTGCCGCACCACACTTCTCCCGAGCTTCCACGATGCAGCACCGTCGCTCTGACTCCTTCGGGGCCGCCGGCGAGCGCCACCTTCTCGAAAGAGGCAGGCCGTGCGGTGCGAGGCCGGAAGCGGAACAGCCCCGCCGGGCTTGCCATCCAGTAGGCGCCATTGCCCGCATCCAGAATGTCTTCGACGACGCGATGCGGCAGCCCATCGGCGGTGGTGTAACTGGCGAAACGCTCGCCATCAAAAACCGAGAGCCCTTCGGCCGTACAGAACCAGAGCCGGCCACGGGTATCGCGCCGGATCCGCAGGACCCAGTTCCGCGCCAGACCGTCTTCGGTTGTGTATAAGCGCGTGACGGGCTGCTCCGCGGCAGCGGGCGCTGCCAGGCAAAGGAAACACACCAGGACCACTGCCGTCCGCGCCATATCACCCATTGGATTGATTATATGCAACGGAGCGGATTGGGCCGCGCTTTTCCAATGCCGGCCCAGCGGGAACCCCGCATGACCATGCAGATAGAGGCGGCATTCATCGTTTTTCCGCATCCTCATGCGGCTTACTGCGGAAGGCGTTGCCAGGCATAATCATCTCGTTGTCTTGCGAGGGGAACGGCGGATGCGAACCAGAATCGGCATACCTGGAACCATCATGGGGAAATTAGCCGCGCTGTCGTTGGCCTGTGTGCCGCCGGCTATTGCGGGCACAATTTCATTGAAAGGATCCCTTGATCCACAGAATGCGAACGATGCTCGGTTTATCGCCTTCAACCTGTCCATAGCGGAGAACGTGAACATCCAAAGCTATGGTATCGGGGGCAGCGCGCAAGCTCCCGGAGGAACGAACGCAGCCTGGATTGTAATCCCCCTGGCGGAGACGGGTACGCCAATCCCGTCGCACTCGATTAATGCCATTGGCCCGGCAGGAAGCGAATGGTCATTGCGACGGAGCGATCGACTTTGGCGCGGCCGGCTGGTGTACGACGCATGAGACGACCGCAGGTCTGGCAATCACGCAGCGCCACGCCGGCTTACGGTTCCTTAACGCCGTTCAACTGACCGTATTTCCAGACCGCCTTTTGGGAGGACTTTCATCGTCTACCGGGTGCCGGGGGCGACCTCTCGGGCTCGCGATCGCTGTTCAACAGGCCGGCGATTATCATCGGCCTGCAGGGCCTCGATACCCAGCACGGGGCGCACGAGGAGTTTCACCCTGTCTGGGCCATGGCCTTGCGCAGAACGAGCGTGGGAATCCCACCCAATCCGAACCACGACTCGTCTGCGGGATGCTGAAGGGCCATCCCCAGAGGCCGCAGATCTGCGATCAGCTTGATCGGGCGTCAGCGGCAATCCTCAGTACTACAGCAAGAAGCTTTCGGAGGAGGTCTCGCCGAAGGACTGAAAACCGGGAACATACACACCGGGGCTGGGCGCATAAATCCGCCGGCCAAGCGACAACGGGAACGGCAGGGACAACATGCGTGCCTGTTTCCAGCGCGCATGTACAACAAACCCGTTCCCGCTGGTAACGAAACACCGTTCAGGCCACTTTGGCCGTGGGCGCGTTTGGATGCGGCCGGACCCGCATGATCATGCAAGTCTATGCGAAATCTCCGGGTCTTTCTGCATCCTCATGCGGCTTACCTTGACGGGCGGACACCCTCGATAATCATTTGAACAGACGCAACCGAAGGCGGCGGATGGGTGAGAGTCGGGCTGGGACTGCGAGGGGAACATGCGATTGACTGCACTGGCTGGCGTTTTCGTGCTCGCCGCATCTTACGGACTGGCGTCCGGAATTGCGTGCATGCCCGGAACACTGCAAAACTATATCGACCTTGGCGCCGCGGGTTGCAGCGCGGGGGTGGTCCAATTCTCGAGCTTTTATCTGGCTCCGGGCCAGAGCTTTGCGATCCCAATCGACCCCACTTCAATCATGGTGACGCCGGACGGAACGGCTTCCTCGCCGAGTCTTGAATTCAGCGTGAATTCGGGGTCCGAGGCGGGCCAGTTGCGCGAGTCGTTTCTCCATTTTGCGGCGGCGGGCCCCCAGTTGTCGTCTGCGTCCATTGCTCTGGGGGCCCTGTCGGGCGCCACCGGCGACGGGCTCGTCCTGGCGTCCATGGATATCTGCCCGGGGGCCGCATTCGCACCCGATGAACCAACGGGCTGTCCCAATTCCCTATCGCTGATCTCCGCGGTATTCGACGATCTCTTAGGTGGGCCGCCGCCGTCAAGCGATTCGGCAACGCTCGGTCCCGCGAATTCTTTCGATATCTTCCTCGACCTCACGGCGGACGGCGGTTTCGGCGGTGGGGCATCTCTGGATTCGGCGACCGTAGGCATTGTTGCGGCCGAACAGGAGGCGGTGACGCCCGAACCGGACACAATCGCTCTCACCGCCGCCGGTCTGGCGGTCGTGGCTATAGCGGCGCGGCTCGCACAGAACGCCGGGAGCCGGCGCCCGCGAGCGGACCACCAGGCGTGAGAGCGGAAGGCGCTTAGATCTTTTGAGGAGGCACCAATGAGAAAGTTACGAATGGTATGTGCCGGAGTCCTGGGGGTGCTGCTCGCGGTCCCGGTTGGATTTTCGTCGGGCCATCGGGAAGCGCCCATCGCGGCACTGGATCCCAAAGCCGACATTACCGATGTGTTCGCTTTCCGCAGTTTCGTGACGCTGGCGGACATCATCAGCGGCTCCAATTTCCCGAAGGTCACGATCATTGTCTGCATCGACCCATTCCTGGAAATGGCCAACGGCCCGACTTGGTTCCCATTCGATCCGGATATCCTCTACGAGATCAAGATCGATAACAACAACGATGCGGTGGAGGACATCGTTTTCCAGTTCCGGTTCACCACGGAACAGCGGTTGCCGGATCTGTTTCAGGCCTACGCCGGCGCGGGCGCCGGATTCGCCGCCCCTGCGAACTCGCCCGCTCCCGTTGCTCCGGGCACGCCGATCATCCCGGCCCAGGTTACGTCCTTCAGCAGCTCAGGGCTGGGACAACGCCAGTCCTATACCGTCACGATGATCAAGGGCGGGGTGTCCACTCCGATAACCGGACCCGGACCGTTTTACGCCCTGCCGGCCAACGTTGGGCCGCGAACGATGAACTATTCCGCCTTGTTCAACGAGGCGAGTTATTCGACCAATACGGCCAACCTAAAGGTATTTGCCGGAACCGTGGACGACCCCTTCTTTGCCGATCTGGGCGGCCTGTTCGACACACTGAACCTCCGTTCCGCCATCGGCCCCGGAGTACTGACGCCGGTCCAGGACGCCCAAAATGCGAATCTCGCACCCGACACGTTGAGCGGTTATGGCGTAAACGCGATCGCAATCGAAGTTCCGGTGACGATGCTGACCCGTACGGGTGCGATAGAGCCTTCGAATTCGCCCGCTGCCACGATCGGGGTCTGGGCCACCACGTCCAGACCGAGACTGACGGTTCGCCGCGCCCCGCTGCCGCAACAGGGCTCGGGAGGATTCAGCCAGGTGCAGCGCATGGGCAACCCATACATCAACCAACTCCTGATCGGCACCGGCTCCAAGGATCGCTTCAGCATGGATCTGCCGAAAAACGATGCGCAGTTCTCTTCGTTCTTTCTGGATCCGGCTCTCGCGCGGGTACTCAATGCGCTCAGCGCCGGCGCCCTTCTGATCCCCCCGGCACCGCGCACGGACTTGCTTCCGCTCCTCACCTATGCGCCGCCGATCGCCGCTCCAGGCACTACCGCCGGCCCTGTGGCCGATCTGTTGCGTCTGAATACAGGCGTAAATCCCACACCGGATGGCAGCGCCAGCCGGTTGGGTTTGCTGGGCGGCGACCCGGCCGGATACCCCAACGGGCGGCGGCTGTTTGACGACGTGACAGACATCACCCTGCGAATTGTCACGGGAGTTCTCAATCCGGCGTTCAACATCTTTCCCAACAACCGGCTGGGAGATGGCGTCAACGTCAACGACGCGCCGTACCGCACGACTTTTCCCTACCTCGCCGATGCGCCGAGCGGGCGCGACAGACGTCACATCGACCCGGGAGAACCCGGCTGTACAGCCGGCTTGGCCGGCCAGTGTGCTCAAGACTAATCTCACCCGGCTGCTTCTTCTCCTGCTGCTTCCGATTGCGCTCGCGGCGGCGGACGACTCGTTTGCGGAGCGGCAGGCGGATAGTCACCCTGGCGCCGGCGCTCGTACCTTCCGTTCCCGCCGGCCCCATTTCCTTCAGGGGAGACCTCAAAACGGACGCGACGTTACTCCTCGGGGCCACTTGTTCTTCAGGTGCGAATACCAACATCGACACCGGATTCTGCTTCGATGTTCAGCTCGACGGCGGAACGCCAGGTCCGGGCGACTACACAATTGCGATTTCCGCCTTCTCCAACCAGTCCTTCGTCGAGAGTCTGGGAACCGGGACTCTCGCGGACGGGTTCACCGGGCTCGGAAATCTGTTTGAAGGCGAAGATCTGCGCTAAACATTCGATATGACTCTCGGCCCACCGCCAAGGGCGCCGGAGCCCGCCACGATTGTTTGAGGTCCTTCCAGCCATCGCTGCCGGGTGGCACATTGTACGAAGAAAGAACGTGCGAAAGAAAGGGGATAAATCGTGAAGAGATTCCTAAAGCATTTCTCTATAAGTACGGAGGAAACGATGACGCGCTGGAAGCTAATGTCGAATCCTGGAACGCCAGTGTGGCGCTCGCTCGGCTGGTCGTGAGTTCCGCCGCCGGTGAAGGCATCTCGACGCTGTTCCAAGGGGCGAGATCCGCCACGAAAGCGCCGATGCCCCTTGGAAACGTAGTGCCGGTCCGCCGGCTTGTCCTGCGCCACGCTTCCCATAGATTGCCCGCCAAAACTCCCGCCAGCAGGTAGTAGACCACGCCCGCCCACTCGAAAAACAGGTAGCTGACGGCCGCCACAATCGTGCCACACACCACCTGATCGGGATACTTGGCGGGCGAAGTCGGTGGGTCCGTCAGGATGATGAACGCGAAAAACAGCGCCGCCTCCACATCCGGAGGCCGAAAGATCTCTGCCACCCATTGTGGATCGGCGACAAAAGCGGTGAGCGTGAAAAGGAAAAAGTAGACCCCCAGGAAGGACAACACCAGCGGCAGTTTGTTCACGCGGTCCGTGATGTACACACCTGCCGCCAGCAGCACCGTCTGCACCCCCAGCGGCACTTCGGTCAACGCGCCCCACCAGCTCTGCCCCGAGTGGAATGCGTAGAAACTCACAATAATCGCCAGCGCTGCCGGATTGAAGATGTTTGCCGTCCGCGACCGCACCACGTACTTGCTGAGGACCGCTCCAGCCGAGCTGATGGTGATCACCCACCAGGGCTCCTGCGCCCGCAGCACCAGGGCCACGATCATCGCGGTGAGCACCGCGCCGCTGGGAAACTCCCACGCCCTCTTTCTCAGCCGCAGAATCAGTAAGTCCAGCACACCCGCGGCAAGAGCGGCGGCCGCCAGCCCCGGCACCACGGTATGCAAGCCCTGGCCCGGCGCGGCTATAGCGATGAAAACCGCGAGGATGATGGTGAGCTGCCCTTTGGGCGTTCGGAAGAAGCTGCGGACCCTACGCCACATCGTGCCATCCTGCTGTTTCGTGCCGCTCGAGCGCCGGGGTCACGATCAGCCCGTCCACGCCCATCCGCGCCAGAAGGTCAAGCCCGTCCTGCGGTCCCAGCACAAACGCCGCTGTGGCGAGCGCATCCGCCAGCATCGCTCCCGTGGCGATCACCGTGGCGCTCGCCACGGCTTGAGGGAATTCTCCCGTACGCGGATCGAGAATGTGATGTCCGTCGTTTTCCGGTGTCCGCCGCTCGTAATCGCCCGACGTACACACCGCCATGTTGGAAACGCGCAGGCAATCGATTAACTCGCCATCGCGCCGCGGATGCCGGATGCCGACCGACCACGGGACGCCCTGCGGATTCGACCCGCCCACGTACAGATCACCGCCGGCATCGATGGCAAAATCGCGATACGGCATCAGCTCGCGTGCAGCGGTATCGATGGCCAGACCTTTCGCCACAGCTCCAAGGTCGAGCGTCAACGGCCGGAGCAGCGTAATCGTGCGTCGTTGGGCATCCAGATGAAGGTCGCGATAGGTGGCGCCGTTTTCGTCATGGCCGTCCGGCCTGGCGATTTCGCCGGTGCGATGCTCCCGGTTGAAGCCGCGCGCCGCCATTCGGCGGCCGATTGCGGGGTCGAAGGCTCCATCCGTTTCCTCGGCCACCATCCACGCAAACCGCACCGCTTCGAACAGAATCGGACTGGCAGGTACCGGCACGCCGGGACGGGCAGTCAACTGCATCAGTTCGCTCCGTTCTCGGAATCGCGAGCAGCGGTCTTCGATTTCGTAAAACCAACCGAAAGCGCGCTCGATCGCCCGATCGACTGCGTCTCCCGCCTGCACCACCTGTATGGTGACGAGCGTACCCATGACAGTCTCGGTGCGGATGGGCACGGGGCTGGTCCCTTCACGCGCTACTTCGCCTTGCTCAAGGCGTCCATCACCGCCCAGTAGAATGCGTTGGCGCTCTGCGTCGCGCCGGAAACGTAGTCCACTTCGGCGCTCTGGCGCTCGGACACCTCTGGGGGAAGGCGATCGATCACCGAACAGGAGTAGCGTGTGCGGCACTGCGCGATGCTGGCCGATTCGATCCGCCCGCCCTGAATCACCACGGCGGCCTGGATATCGCCGTGCCGGGAGGATCCCCAGCCGGTGTAGGTTCCGTCCTTCCACGTCGGGGTTGGTGCAGGCGCGGGCGCGGCGGGAGTCGTTGCTGCCGCGGGGGCAGGCGGCGAAGCTTCGGCCGGTAATGCGGAAACCGCCTCCGTCTTCGGTTCGGACGCCGACTCGGCAGGCGCCGCCAGTGCGGCTGCGGGGGCCGGAGCCGGAGCCTCCGCTGGAGCTTCCGATGGAACCGGGGCCGGCGCCGCTGGCACGGCCTTGACCGCCGCAACCGGGTCGCGGTGACCCTCCGTCTCAGCGGCTCGGACGGATGGCGCCTGCGCAGGCGTTTCCGATGCAACTACGGGATCCTTCTGCACGTCGTGGGTGACGGTGCGTGCCGGCATTGCCGGAGCGCGTTCCGCAGCCTGCGCCTCCAGGCGATGCGCCGCCGACCTTGTCCGCGTATATCCGGCTGTGTACACGGCGAGCACCACCGCCGAACTCATGGCGACCAGGCTGTTGGCTACCTTATTCTTGGGCCCGCTCTGCGGCATTTCTACTCATTGTACAGATAGAGGGACTTGCATTTCGGAGCGCGGGCTTCTACGCCTCTCGCCCGGCGCGGGATAATAGTTACGAAATGCGGCGGCTGCCTATCCTGTGCCTGCTCCCCTGCCTTCTGGCAGCGGACGATCATTGGGTGAAGTACACCTCGCCACCATTCGAAGTTTTCAGCGATGCGGGCCCGCGCGCCGGGCGCGAGGCCATGGTCCGCTTCCAGGAGTTTCGTCACGCGCTCGGGCAACTGGTCGGCGAACAAGACCTGCAAACTCCCGAGCCGGTACGGATCCTGGTGTTCAAGAGCGCCAAAGGCTGGACTTCGCCCGGTCCGCTGACCGAAGGCCGCGACCGCTTCGCCATCGTGCTGCAGGACAAGAGCCCCGTCGCATCGGATGTCTACAGCGAACTGACCCGGCTGTTTCTGAAATCCAACACCTCGCAGATGCCCCCGGCGTTCGAGCAGGGCCTGGTCGAGTTTCTGTCCACCTTCGAAGTCAACGGCATTCGCATCACCGTCGGCACGCCGCCCGCGGGCGCTCCCGATTTGGACTGGGCACGGATCCATCTCCTGGTCACGGACCCGGCGTACTTCGGAAAACTGCGCGTCCTGCTCTACAATCTGCGCAAGGGCGTTGACGAGGATGCGGCGTGCCGCAACGCGTTCGGCAAGAGCCGCGCCGAAATCGAGACACTGGCGAAACAGCACCTCGCTGCCGGACACTTCGGAACCAGCGCGATGAATAGCCGTCCGATGGCTGAGTCCGACTTCCCGGAAAAGCCGGTCTCCGAGTCGGATGCGCGCCTGGCGCGCGCCGATCTGCTGGCCGGGAGCCAGTCGGCGGCGGATTATGAAGCCCTGCTCCGCGACCACGTGAAAGTCGCGGAGGCCAATGAGGGGCTGGGACTGCTGGCGTTACGTGACCATCGCAACGACGAGGCCCGCCGCCATTTCGCCTCCGCGATGGAGGCCGGCAGCCCCAGCGCCCGGAGCTACATCGAGTATGCCAAGCTCGAGCCCGATAACGACAAGGCCACCCAGGCGCTGCTCAAGGCCGTGGGCATCAACCCTAAGCTGGAAGAGCCTTTCGTCCTGATGGCGCAGCGCGACACCGATCCGCGTAAGCGCCTGGCGCACTGGAAGGCCGCCACCGAGCGCAATCCCCGCAATCCGGCTTACTGGAAGGCGCTCGCCGATTGCTACCTGGCGGATCACAACTACGCGGAAGCCGCCAAAGCCTGGAAGGAAGGCGAACAGTCGGCAACCGACCCTGCCGAGCGCCAGCGCATGCACGAAGCCCGCATGTCCATCGAGCAGCAGCGTCTCGACTATGAAGAGGCCGAAAAGCGCCGCCAGGCGGAAGAAGAGGCGCGCGATTTGGAAAGGCTCAAAGCTCAGGCGCGCGCCGAAGTCCACGCCCTCGAAGCCAAGGCCAACGCCGGCGCCCCCAAATCCGACGGAAAAGCCGTTCCGTGGTGGGATGGCCCCGCCCCTCCAGGCAGACTGACCGGCAATCTCAAGCAGGTGGATTGCCTGGGCAAGCAGGCGCGGCTGTCGGTGGAAGGCGACGACCACAAAATCGTAAAGCTGCTGGTCCTCGATCCGGGACAGATCGCCATTTCCGGTGCAGGCGAGCAGAGCCTGGGCTGCGGCGTACAGAAGGCGCGGCGGGTAACGATCGAGTATTTCCCCAAAGTGAATGCGCGGCTCGCGACTGTCGGTGAAGTGGCCACCATCGAGTTCCAGTGAACCGCCCGTCCGATGCCGCACGCTTCCGCTGGCTCGTGCTGGCGATCTTTGTGCTGTCCACCGCCATCAACTATCTCGACCGCACCACGCTCGCGCAACTCGCCGCGCCCATCTCCGATGAGTTTCACCTTTCCAATGCGCAATACGGGCTGGTGCTGACCGCCTTCTTCATTCCCTACGCAACCTTCGCGCCATTCGCCGGATGGATCATCGACACCATCGGACTGAGCTGGGCCGCAAGCCTGGCGGTGGGCTTGTGGTCGATGGCCGGAATCGCTACGGGGTTTTCTCGCGGCCTGCTGGCGCTGGTGGCGTGCCGCGCGGTTCTGGGGCTCGCCGAGGCCGCCGGAATTCCCGCGGCGGCGAAAGCCATCCACCAGTATCTGAGGCCGGCCGAACGTTCGCTCGGAAATGCGCTCAATCAGATGGGAGTCAGCGTAGGCATCATCGCCGCTACTCCCCTGGCCACCGCCCTGGCGCTCCGGCAAGGCTGGCGGTCCGCGTTCATCGCCACCGGGCTGCTCGGTCTCTTGTGGATTCCGCTGTGGCGCGGGGCGGCGCGACTCGCCCCGGTCTCCGCTCTGCCCAAGCCCGAATCCGGCTCAAGCGCGGCCATGATGGCCGATCGCCGCCTGTGGGTATTCATCGCGGCCAACGCGCTGAGCATGGTGGGCTATTCGCTCTGGACCAGTTGGACTCCCAAGTACCTGATGAAGGTCCATCACTTGTCTCTCGCCGAGGCGGCCTGGTACACCTGGATTCCGCCGCTGTGCGCCTTGCTGGGCGGGCTCTCTGGCGGCTGGCTTTCGCTCCGCCTGGTGGATCGCGGCATCCCCGCACTCGCCGCGCGTTTCCGGGTCTGCCTGCTCGCGGCCGCAATTTCGCTGGCCACCGCTGCCTTGCCCTACTCGCCCGGCCCGGCCTGGACGTGCGCCGGCATCTCGCTCAGCTTCGCCGCGGTGGCCGCCTTTAGCGTGAACATGTACAGCATGCCGCTGGACGCCTTCGGCGGAGCCCGGGCGGCCTTCGCGGTGTCGTTTCTGACCGCCTCAGCCGGGGGGATTGCCGCGACAATTTCGTATCCGATCGGCAAGGTAGTGGACCTCTTCGGATACACGCCCGTCACTGCCGCAGCCGCGGTCACACCGCTGGCGGCCTGCGCGGTGCTTTGGGGGACCAGGTCGGTCCGATGAAAGAGTGGCTGAAACGGTGGATCTTCCGTCTCCTCCGCAAAGACCCCAAGGCGGTGGTAGCGACCTTCGCGACCGGCGATCCCGACCTCTGCCGCCGAATGGCCGAAGAGGTGCAATCGCTGGTCCCGGACCGCGAGCACTTCCTGGTGACCAAAGAGAACTGGCCGGCGATGCGCACCTTGCTCAAGCGCCGGCGGATTGGCCTCGCCCCGCTCCTGCTCACGCGCGAGCCCAATCGATTGCGCCGCGCGGCCTGGCGCATGGCTCCTCGCAAAATCCTGGCCTACAACTCGCGCCTGGAGCGCCACCACTTGCGGCCGGACCTGGCGTCTTTTCTCTTCTGGCGCGGCGTGCCGCTCGATCGGATCTATCTGAGGCCCTGGTGGTGGCCGTGGCCCAAGCGCGAGCATTCGGTTGTCCCGGAGGGCTGCCGGCGGATGGAAGGGCGCCGCTGCAGTCCGGAGCGGCGGAGAGTGGCCGTGCTCTCGCCATACTTCCCCTACCCGCTCTCGCATGGCGGCGCGGTGCGCATTTTTCACCTGCTCCGCGAGATTGCCAAGGAGTTCGACGTGGAGCTGCTGGCCTTCACCGACAGCGGCGCCGAACCGGAAACCGCCCCCCTGCTGGAGTTCTGCGCGCGCATAGTGCTGGTGAAGAAACCCCGGTACCGCGAGCCTCGCTGGTCCACGCTGCGGCCGCCCGAAGTCCACGAATTCCGTTCGCCCGCGATGCGGCGCGCAATTAGCGAGGAACGGGAGCGGTTTCGCTTCGAAGCGCTGCAGGTGGAGTACACGCAGCTCGCCGAGTATGGCGGGGATGTGCTGGTGGAGCACGATGTCACCTTTGACCTGTTCGGTCAGGTCGCGCGCCGCGCCCCGGGACTCTCGCACTGGTGGGATTTCTTCCGCTGGCGGCTCTTCGAGCGGAATCACACTCGCCGCTACCGCCGCGTGGTGGCGATGTCGAAAAAGGATGCCGAGTTGCTCGGGCCGGCGGCGCGAACGGCGGTTGTCCCGAATGGAGTGGATCTCCCGCGATTTCGCGCCGAACCGGAACGCGGCGGAGAACGGCTGCTCTTCATCGGCTCGTTTCGCCATTTTCCGAATATCGAGGCGTACCGGTTCTTCACCGAGAAGGTGTGGCCGCTGCTGCGGGACCTGTTCCCCAACCTCACCCTGACAGTCGTCTGCGGCGCCGATCCACTCACTTACTGGCGAGCCTTCGCCGGCTCACCCGAGCCCGCGGCCGATCCGCGCATACGCATGCTGGACTTCGTCGCCGACGTACGGCCGCTGTATGTGGAAACGAACCTGGTGATCGTTCCGACCACGGTGTCGGCGGGCACCAACGTGAAAGTCCTGGAAGCGATGGCCATGGAGCGCGCCGTGGTATCGACTGCTTCGGGCTGCGCCGGGCTCGGACTGCTGCACGGCCACAGCGTGTGGATCGCCGATACTCCCGAGGCCTTCGGCGCGGGCATCGCCACCCTGATTGCTGATCCGGAGCGCCGCCGCCAGATCGCGCTCGCTGCCCGCGGCCATGCAGTCCGCAATTTCAACTGGGCTTCAATCGGCGAGAAGCAGCGGGAACTCCTGCGAGATCTGCTGCCGCCCCGCTGATGTGGCCCAGGCACCCCTGGCTGCCGGGCCCCTGACGGAGACGTCTCTTGCACTGAAGAACCCCCTCGCCAGGAGCACCGTTAATTAGGCGGATGGTTCCGCTCACATCGGTCCATGTGGGACTCACACCTGAAAACACAGTCATACTGAGCACACCAGGCAAAACTGCCTGCGCCATGGATCTTTCTGACGCCCGCCTGCGTACATGGTTGGAGAGGTCCGATCCATGCTGTTCCAGGACGTGCGTTATGCGTTCCGCGTGTTGTTGACGAACCGGGCGTTCACACTGGTTGCGGTGTTATCGCTGGCGGTCGGAATCGGCGCCAACTCGGCCATGTTCAGCTTCGCGGATGCGCTGCTGTTGCGTCCCCTTCCGGTGCTGCATCCCAGCGAAGTAGTCACCCTGCAGAGCAAGACGTCGCGCGCGCAGCCGGGTATCCTCTCTTACCCTGACTACGTCGATTTCCGCGATCGCAGCCAATCGTTCGATGGCCTGGTCGCCTTCAGCCTGACATCGTTCGGTTACTCGGCGAGCGCCGATGCGCTGCCGCAGGTGAAGTACGGCCTGATGGTCTCAGGCAACTTCTTCCAGGAATTGGGCGTCACGCCCGGGTTGGGACGCGGCTTCCGGCCCGATGAAGACCAGGTGCCCGGCCGCGACGCGGTGGCGGTTCTGGGATACGACTTCTGGACGCAACAATTCGGGGCTGCCCCCGACGCCATCGGAAGGACCATCCGGCTGAACGGTGTGGATTTCACCGTGATCGGCGTAGCTCCCAAAGAGTTCACCGGGATGGACCAGTACCTGCGCCTGCCGCTGTTCATCCCGCTGCACATGGCCCCCAGGCTTGCTGCCGACGCGGCGAAGCCGCTCCTCGAAACGCGGGACCGCCGCGGCCTGGAAGTGAAAGGCAGGCTGAAGCCGGGCGTTCCGATCGCGCAGGCGCAGGCCGAATTGCAGGCCATCGCCAAAAGCCTGGAGCAAACCTATCCGGCAACCAATCATGACCAGAGCGTCATCGTCCGTACGGAATTCGAAAAGCGCGTGGAGCAATCGCCGGGGGATGCCACTTTGGTGGCCATGCTGCTGACACTCTCCGTGTTGGTGCTGCTGGTGGCTTGCGCCAATGTTGCCAATCTGTTGCTGAGCCGCGCCCGCGCGAGATCGCGCGAGATCGCCCTTCGCATGGCGATCGGAGCCGGGCGAACGCGCCTGGTACGCCAGTTGTTGACCGAGAGCCTTTTGATCGGGGTGGGCGGCGGCGTGCTTGCGATTGCGGTGGCCTATGGCGGGATCGCCTTCATGAATCAGCTCCAGATTCCCACCGAACTGCCCATCGCGCTGACCTTCAGGCTGGACCTGCGCACGCTGCTTTTCGGCGTGGCGGGCTGCATTACCAGCGTGCTGCTCTTCGGACTGATTCCCGCCTTGCAGACCACACGCACCGACCTGGTACGGTCCTTGAAATCGGCGGATGCCGACAGCGGCGGCAGACAACGCATCTGGGGCCGCAACCTGCTGGTGATCGGACAAGTGGCCGTGTCGCTGGTGCTGCTCATCCTGTCCGCGCGGATGTACCGCGCCGTTGCACACGAACTGCAGGCCGGACCCGGATACCGCACCGACCATCTGCTGACCATGACGTTCGATCCATCGCTGGTCAAATTCAATGAGACCCAAACCCGGCAGTTTTACAAACAGCTGGTGGATCGCGCCGCCAACATGCCGGGCGTGAAGTCGGTGGCGCTCTCCTCCGTCATCCCCATGCTGCCCGTGCAGGAGGGCAAGTCGATTGTCCCGGAAGGCTACAAGTTTCCCAATGGTACGGAAAGCGTCGCTCTGCTTTCAGCCACGGTGGACGATCATTACTTCGATACGATGGGCGTGCCGGTGGTGCGCGGGCGGGGCTTCCAGACTGGCGATAACGGGACCGCTCCCAAAGTCGCCATTGTGAACGAAGTGCTCGCCGCCAAATACTGGCCGGACCAGGATCCCGTCGGGAAACGTTTCCGCTTGGACAACGCGCAAGGACAGTTGGTGCAAATCGTAGGGGTGGCCAAGACCAGCAAGTACATCTTCATTTCCGAGCCGCCGCTCGAGTTCCTGTATCTCCCGCTTTCGCAGAACCCGAAGTCGCGCATGACGATGCTGGTCGAATCGCTGGGTGACGCCCGGAGTCTGATGGCGCCGGTGCGCGAAGCCGTGCGCGGCCTCGATTCGAATCAGCCGATCTACGACGTCCACACGATGCAGGATTTCTTCCAGCAACGGGCGGTGAAGACGCCCAACATGATCGTCCAGACGGTCGGTACGATGGGCCTGATGGGGCTGCTGCTGGCGATGGTCGGGCTCTACGGCCTAGTGGCCTATTCGGTGAGCCGGCGGACCCGGGAATTCGGTATCCGGATGGCGATCGGCGCCGAGAGCCGGCAGGTGTTGCGGATGGTGATGCGGCAGGGGTTGCGCCTGTCGCTGGCGGGCATCGCGATCGGTCTGGTGCTGAGCCTCGGCGCCGTGCGCGTGCTGAAGGCCGCGTTCAGCACGGGGCCGAGCGACCCCGCCACGATGGTGACCGTCCCACTCGTGCTTCTGGCCGTTACCCTGCTGGCCGCTTACATTCCGGCTCTCCGCGCCTCCCGCGTGGCGCCGATGAAAGCGCTGCGCTATGAGTAGCTGGAACCCCGACCGACTTTGCTAGTCTATTAGGAGCGTGCTTCGGGCCACAGGAGTTTGCCGCGCCATTCTGGGGACGATTCCCCTCTTCTTTCTCGGCAGTGCGGCGGCCGTTTCCGGCGATCCGCCGATCGTGCCGCTGGGCGTGTGCGAGGTGCTTCGCGACCTCCCGGCGCTGGAAGGCAAGACCGTGGCGGTCATCGGGCGCTACTCCTATCGCGAAAGCGGCCGCTGGGTGGCCGAGCAGACGTGCACTCCGCCGGTGACCGGGCCGCTCCAACTGTGGGTGGTGGAGGATTCCAGTGCCGGCCCCAAGCCCCCCGACGATTTTCAACTCGACGGCGTGGTCCTCAAGAAGAAATTCGACGAGTTGCAACGCCGCACGCCCCTCGGCAAGTTCCGTTTCGGATCCTCCGACTACGACCGCTGGGCTGTAATCTACGGCCGCGTCGAGGTTCGTAAGGGCGATGACGCCAAAAAGGCGGCGGCGAACCTGGTAATCCGCGGCGACGGCATGATCATCAAGCTCACTCCGCAGGAATAGGCCGCATTACCGGAACAGCTTCTCCAACTTCCCCAGCGCCTCTTCGATCGTCTGAGGCTTCTTCAGCACTCCGGCGAACAGGTCCCCCTTCTGGCGGAAGCGATCCAGTGCATTGGTGATATTGAAGTGCCCGGGGTCGAGGCCCTTCTTCACTTCGCTCCACTCCAGCGGTGTGGCCACGGGAGCACCCGGGTACGCCCGCAGGACGTACGGCGCCGCAATAGTCTTCGACTTCATCACCTGCAGATAGTCGAAATAGACGCGGTTCCTCTGCCGCTTCGCGACAGACCGCGGAGTGGTGAACATATCGGGCTTGTCGTGAATCACAATCCGGGAGATCAATTCGGCGAAGATCCGGGCCTCTTCGTAGGTATAGACCGGCTCGAGCGGAATATAGACGTGCAGCCCGTCTCCGCCGGTCGTTTTCGGATAACCCACCAGGCCAATCTGGTCGAGCACGCGCTTCACCATCAGGGCGGCCTCCACGATCAGGTCGAAAGGGCATTCCTGCGGGTCGAGATCGATCAACACGAAGTCGGGACTGTCGAGCGTGGGCGACCGGCTCATCCACGGATTGTGGTCGATGCATCCCAGGTTCACGAGGTACAACAGGCTGGCGCGGTCCTCCGCGAAAACATAGCGGATCGGCTTTTGGGTGTGGTCGGAATCAATAAACTCGGTGCGCAGCCAGGAAGGATAAGACTCCGGCGTGTCTTTTTGAAAGAAGAACTCCTTCTTGATGCCGTCGGGATACCGTTTCAACGATAGCGGACGATCGAGCAGGTGCGGCAGAATCAGATCCGACACGCCATCGTAATAATTGAGCACCTGGCGCTTGGTGTACCCTTCGTCCGGATAGTAGATCTTCGTCAGGTTCGTGAACTTGAGACTGTGCCCGCCGATGGTAAGGGTAGCCTCCTTTACATCAGCCAGGAAGGGACGGCGCTCCAAAGACGACTCTGGCGCAGTCTCCTTCTCCTCCGTCTTTTCCTCCCGATCATCCTCCGCGTCAGTCTCCGCATCTCCGCGACTCCGCGGTGAGTCGTCGGCCTCGGCTTCCTCCGCCGCCTCCTCGCGCACCACCTGGTCGGCGCGCACATCGTCCCGAAGCCCGAGGAAAACCGGCGCGCGCAGTCGCTGATCCTGCGTCCAGTTGGCATACTTCACCTGGCAGACCAGTTCGGGGCGAACCCAGACCATACCGCGGTCGGGCACGGGACGCTGGGCGAACGGGCAGCGATCCGTAATCAGAGGCTTCAGTCGCGCGTGAACGCTGGCCAGCAATTTCTGATCGAAGCCGCTCCCGACGTTTCCCACCCATCGGAGCCTGCCGTCTTCGTACAGGCCCAGGACCAAGGCGCCGAAGTAGTCGCGATTGCCCTGCGGCTCGGTGAATCCGCCGATCGCGAACTCCTGCTCGCCCACGATCTTGATCTTCAACCAGTCGCGGCTGCGCTTCGATTCGTACAAACTGGAGGCGTGCTTGGCGAGGACGCCTTCCAGGCCAGTCTCCTTGGCCGCCGCCAGCAGTTCCGCGCCGGCACCGGGAAAGGCTTCGGAGATCCGCAGCGGACCGCCGGTGGTGACCAGCGCGCTCAGCAACTCGCGACGCGTCCGGAGATGGACATTGCGCAGGTCGTAGCCATCCAGGTAGAGCAGGTCGAAAACGAAATACACGACCGGCGTGGACCGCACCAGGTGAGCAACGGAGTTCGGGTCGGTATTGGCGATCCGCGGCTGGATGAGGTGAAACTGAGAAACGCCTTTGGCATCGAGCACCGCAATCTCGCCGTCCAGGACGGCCCGGTCGGCGCCGATCTGGTGGGCGATGACCGCGAGTTCGGGGTATTGCCGCTCGCAACGGTGCCCGGTGCGAGACTGTAGCCGCACCTCTTCGTGATCAATGAAGGCAATGGCTCGAACGCCATCCCATTTCACTTCGTAGAGCCAGTCGTCGCCGCGCGGAGGGTGGTCCGTCAGCGACGCCATCATGGGTTCGATGGCCTCGGGCATGGCGGCGGCCCGCACACCCTTCAGCCCCGACAGGTCTAGGCTCTTTTTTTTTTTCGCGGGCGCGGGCTTTTGCGCGGGCGCGGGCGGTTCCGCTGGTGGGGCGCTGTTGACGGCGCGCTTCGCCGGACGGCTCTCCCACACCCGATCGGAAGCTCCGGCCGTCTCCTGTTTGCTCCGGCGCGCCGGCAGATTGCGCGCGATCTCTTCCTGCGTGCGCCCGGAAAGGACACTGTAGGCGAAGCTCTCCACGTCCCAGCCGGGGACCGCGAATTCGTCGCGCTTCTTGATGATGAGCCACTCGTTGCCCTTGCCGCGGCCTTTCATCTGCACCAGCGCGAAATCGCCCTTCAGCTTCTCGCCGTGAAGGCGGAATTTCAGGTCGCCCTTCGCAATCTGCGCTTCTCCCGCGGTGTCGCCGAGAAGCTCGAACGTGCCGCTGTCCCACAGCATGACGCTTCCAGCCCCGTAATTGCCCTTGGGGATGGTGCCTTCGAACGACCCGTACTCGACGGGGTGATCCTCCACGTGCGCCGCGAAGTGCTTCATTTCGGGGTCGAGCGTGGGCCCTTTGGGCACTGCCCAGGACTTCAAAACGCCATCGATCTCGAGGCGGAAGTCGTAGTGAAGGCGCGTGGCATCGTGGCGCTGCACGCAGAAATAATTCCCGCCGGGGCTGCGGCCCTCCTGTGGGCCGGGTTCCGGCGTTTTCTCGAACCGGCGTTTGGAAGCGTACTCTTCGAGCGCCATAACTCCCTTACATCCTACCATTTACATCGTATCGGCTTTGTAGTATCTTGAAAGCCGCAGGGTATCGGAGAAATCATTTATGGCATCGAGCGTTTGGAGGGGCCATCTCACTTTCGGGCTGGTCTCGTTTCCCGTCCGGCTGTTCAGCGCCGCGCGCAGCGAGACCATCAGCTTCAACCTGTTACACAAGGGCGACCACTCCCGCATCAAGCAAGTGATCTACTGCCAGGCGGAAGACAAGCCTGTGCCGCGCAGCGAGCTGGTGAAGGGCTACGAGTACGAAAAAGACCACTACGTCGAGATCGACGACGAAGACATCAAGAAAGTGGCGCCCAAGACCGCCAAGGTGATGGAGATCCTGGAATTCGTCAGCGCCGAGCAGGTGGATCCGATCTACCTCGAGAGTTCCTATTATGTCGCCCCCGACGAAGGCGGCGAGCGGCCTTACGCCCTGTTGTTCCAGGCGTTGCGCGAGTCCAAATACTACGCGCTCGCGAAAGTGGCCATGCACAATCGCGAGCACATCATCATCCTGCGTCCGGGGTCGAAGGGCATTCTGTCGCACACGATGTATTACCAGGACGAGATCCGTCAAGTGGAGGAGTTCCGCACCGACACCAGCCTGGTGAAGGAAAAGGAACTCGCCATGGCCAAGATGCTGATCTCTTCATTGGAAGCCGAATTCGAGCCGCAGAAGTATCAGGACGCATACCGCTCAAACCTGCAGAAGATGATCGAAGACAAGATCGAGGGTAAGAAGGTGGTGGCCACGCCATCGGAGCACGCCGCCCCGGTGATCGACATCATGGAGGCCCTCAAGCGGAGCCTCGCGGAGAAGCGCAAGCCCGCCCAGGCGGCGACCACCGTGGGAGCGGCCGAGCCCGAAGAGGAAGAGGCTGTGGCCGAGCACGAGACGGAAGAGGCCCCCAAGAAGCGCGTTCGCAAGAGCAAAGCAGGTTAGGTTTCGGGTTCGACCAGACACTTCTGTCCCACGGGCTCCGGCGGCCCGGCAGAATCCAGGAAAACCCTCGCCGGCTACCGATATCGAAAGACCAGCACGGCTGCGTTCGCCTGTATTCCATCAATACTCAGCACTACCTCCGCGTACGCGATCGACTCATCCTCGATCCGGAATAACACCTCGTCGGGCATTCGGATGTCGATCTGATCCACGCCAGGCGTCGCCTGCGGTCCCGCGTACTGAACGGCGGCGGGAAAACCAGCGATGGTGCACTTGACATTCGAAGCCATTGCATTGCGAAACCCGGTTCCGTAGAAGCTGATCAACGAAGAGCCGGAAGCCGGGACAGTGAAAACCGGCGTCAGGTTGGGTTGATCGGCCATGAACAGTCCGGGAGCGACCTCCTGGATTTCCATTGAACCGGCGGCTGTCGTCTCATCCTTAGCTCGTTGGATCGACAATCGAGTCTCGGCTCCGGGCGCAAGATTGGGAACCTGAAAATTGATCTGCGTAGGAGAAACATAAAGCAATTGCGCCAATGCGGCAGCCGATCCGGAACCGACGCTCAGACTGATGCCCCCCAGCCGGGTAGGCCACGGAGGACTCGCCTGCTCGGTGACAGTCGCCCCTGTCGGGATAAACAGCGTTGCCAGAGACCCCGGTGCGACCACTGCGCTACCGCTGGCGGCGGAAACGGCCCGTGTCAAGGGCGCATCTTCCTGGCCGATTCTATTGAACAGGACGCTGACTGTTCTGGACTGGCAATTCAAAACAGCCAGTTCCGGTTTCCCGTCTCCGTCAAAGTCACCGATAGCTCCGAGGGAGGGTTGCCACCCGACGGTCTGCGTGACCGCACTCGACATAGTTCCGCTGCCATCGCCGAGCAGGACCCATACCTCGTTCATGGCCGGGTTTACGCTTGAAGCGCACATCGCCAGGTCGATCTTGCCGTCACCGTTGAAGTCAGCCGCAGTGCAAGGAAAATGGCCGGCAGGAATCGCGCCGCTGGTTACTGGCGGATAAGAGATCGGAGACCGGAAGGAGCCGTCGCCGTTGCCAAGCAGGATGCCAAACCGAGTTGCCAGGTCCGGCACGCCGTCTCGATTAAAATCAGCCACCAGCAGAGCATCGATTCCATCCGCAGAGGTGAGGAGCGGGGCGCGAAACGTGCCGTCCCCCCGGCCCGGAAATATCGCAATGGTGTTTGGAAAGAAGGCGACCGCGATATCGGCTTTTCCATCGTGATCGAAGTCGGCGACAACCGGCTGGAGGCCCTGCCTTTCTATCTCCTGGCTGACCCGAAAGGAGCCGCCTCCGCTGCCAATCAGGATTGTGAGCAAGGACGTGTCCGGGTTGCTGAGGACAAGATCCGGCATCCCATCGCCGTTGAAGTCTCCCGTGGCTGCGAAGATCGCCGGACCGATTTCACGAGGCATGGAGAATGTACCATCGCCCCGCCCCGCCAGAAGCCGCGCAACGGGCCGCGGCGGCAATCCCGGCCCGGGCGCCTCGCCCCAACCGATTCCGACCAGGTCCAGCACCCCATCACCATTGAAATCGGCGCTCAGGATTGGCCCGGGTTGGCTGACCTCAGTTACCATCTCCCGCGCAAACTGTACGGTGCCCCCGTTCGCGGATATGCCGGCGTTGAGCAAAACGGCGATGCCAGTCTGGCTCGCAATAGCCATATCCGGCTTCCCATCTCGATTGAAGTCTCCCACGGTGAACGCCGCCGATTCGAGGAAACTTCCGGACACGGGGATATCCTTTCGGAAGAATGCAGGCGGTTGAACCTGAGCAGCGGCGACTCCCACGGCTAGGAGCACGGTGCCAGATAAGACACCGCGGGTCTGTCTGTGGGTTAGCTCATTCAATCCGGTCATCGTGCTTCCTTCACCTCTCCGCACCTACTTACTTACTTACTCGCTGCTAAGCGATCGGCTCGGTGACTTTGTCCGGTTGAAAGCGTAATCAATCGTCCGCCAGTCCTTGCTGGACGATTGGGGGGTGGGGGCTGCAAAACTACCTCCCGCTACTATCCATTCAGTACCAAATCTGCGAAAGTGCGAAGCAGTTGCAGGTAACTGCTTTCGGCCTTCGCTCTTTCGGGATCCGAGGCCTTCAGAAAGTCCTCCCGCGCCCGCAGTACCTCTTCGCGGAGTTCCGCCTCCCGGATTTCACTGTCGGTCACAGTCCTTGGGCACAGATTATCATCAGCACGGACGGAGTGAGATGTATCTTTTGGTTACACTGACTCCGCGTGTTTGATTCTTTCTTTGGGGTCCTTAAGGAGCGAGCGGGGTTGCGCCGCCCTCCGAAAACCTCCTCTGGTCTTCACCGAACTCGGAGTCTCGATTTTGTCGTCGGTACTCCCCAGCCAGCTATCGGCTTTCGTCTCCCGCAGCCCGAAGAAGAAGTAGTCTAACGTAAGCTGAAGAGTATGAAGATCGGCATCGACCTCGGCACCACCAATTCCGCCCTTGCCTACATCGACGAACGCGAAGCCGAGGATCGCGATTTCCCTCCCCTCCACATCTTCGAGACGCCCCAACTGGTGGCCGCCGGACGCACCGAGCCGCGCCGCACGCTCCCGTCGTTCCTCTACCTCGAAGACTCACAGCCGGTAGGAATCTACGCGCGCGAGCAAGGGGCCATCGTCCCCACGCGCCTGGTGCATTCGGCCAAATCCTGGCTCTCCAACCCCGACGTCGATCGCACCGCGAAGATCCTGCCGTGGGATTCTCAGGAGACCGGCCGGGTGCTCTCGCCGGTCGAAGTGTCCGCGCGCTTCATTGCGAAGTTCCGCGACGAATGGGACAAGGCCAAGGGCGAGCCGCTCGCCGGACAGGACATCGTTCTAACCGTCCCCGCTTCGTTCGATGAAGAGGCGCGAGAGCTCACCGTAATGGCCGCCCGCGACGCCGGGCTGGAGCGCCTCACCTTGCTCGAAGAGCCGGCCGCGGCGTTCTACTCCTGGATCGCCAATAACCTCGCGCAGTCCCGCAAGAAGCTCTTCGATGGCCAGATCGTGCTGGTCTGCGACGTCGGCGGCGGAACCAGCGATTTCAGCCTGATTCGGGTCTCGCGCGAGGGCGACCTCGTGAATTTCACCCGCACCGCCGTCGGCAAGCACCTGCTGCTCGGCGGCGACAATCTCGATCTGACCCTCGCCTGGCTCGTGGAGACCAAGCTCGGAGTGCCGCTCTCCATCCGGCAGCGCTCGGGCCTGCGCCGCCAGTGTTCCGGAGCAAAAGAGAAGCTGCTCAACGACCCCAACCTGAAGAGCGTCGAAATCACCGTGCTGGGCGCGGGCTCGTCTCTGATCGGCAAATCGCTGAAGAGCGAGATTCTGCGCGAGGAGGCCCTGGAACTGGCTCTCGAAGGTTTCCTGCCCTTCACCGAGAGGGGCGAAGGGCCCAAAGACGAAAAGCGCAGCCTCTTCCGCGAACTCGGCCTGCCCTACGTCTCCGATCCCGCCGTCACCCGCCACCTCAACGCCTTCCTGGAACCGACGGGTCAGGTGCCCGACGCCATCCTGTTCAACGGCGGTTTCTTCATCCCCGAAATCCTGCGCGACCGCGTAGCGGACGTGGCCGGAAAATGGTACGGGCGCCGCCCCGAAATCCTGGAGAACAGCGAGCTCGATCTCGCCGTAGCGCGCGGAGCCGCATATTACGCCTACGTCCGCACCACCGGGAGCGGCGTACTGGTGCGCGGCGGACTTCCCCGAACGTACTACATTGCTCTCGGCGAGCCTTGCGACGGCAGATTTCGGGCCGTGTGCCTGGTGCCGCGTGGCGCCGAAGAAGGAGCGGCCATCGAGATCGATAACGACGCGCTGCAGCTTGTGGCCAACCGGCCCGTCTCCTTCCGACTCTACAGCTCGCTGACCCGCACCGACGACCAACTGGGCAGCGTCATCGAGTTCACGGCCGACGACGAATCGCTGCATCGGCACGCTCCGCTGAACGCCGTGATCCGTTTCGGCAAGAAGGCCGAAGAGCGGCTGATCCCTGTGAAACTGGGCGCGCGCCTCACCGAAATCGGCACGCTCGAAACGTGGTGTGAATCGAAGATCAGCGACAACCGCTGGAACCTGCAGTTCGAGCTGCGCAAGCAGGCGGCCGCGCAGCCCGTGGAGCGCAAGGCCGCCGCGGTGGTCAGCGAACCGGCCCTCAAGAACTCGCTGGCGCTGATCGAATCGGTATTTGCGCCGTCGGCCAAATCGCCGATCCCGCCCGAAGAACTGCCCGCCAAGCTCGAGCAGACTATGGGCTTGGGCAAGAATAGCTGGCCGCTTTCCGCGATCCGCCAGATGGCCGACACCTTTCTGTCGGCCGCCGATGGACGCAAGAAGAGCCCGGCCTACGAGGCGCGCTGGCTCAACTTGTGCGGCTTCTGCCTGCGGCCCGGTTTCGGGTTTCCGGGAGACGATTTCCGCATCGAGCTATCGCGCCGCGTCTATTCGGGCGGTATTACCTACGGCAACCAGGTGCAGTGCGAAATCGACTGGTGGATTTTCTGGGGCCGGCTGGCGGGCGGACTGAATCGCAACCAGCAGACCGATATCTATCAGAGGCTCTCCGGGTTCCTGCTGCCGCGCGGCAACAAGAAGCCGCAGCGCATCAACACGGGCCTGCTCCGCGAAATGTGGCGGACCGCTGCCAGTCTGGAACTGCTCCCCATCGGCACCAGGACGGAACTCGGCGAAGCGCTCATCAAGCGTGTGCGCGCCGGCGACTTCAAGGAGAGCGAACTCTGGTGCCTGATGCGCCTGGGTGCACGCCGCCTGTTCTACGGACCCATCAACCTGGTGCTGCCGCCGGCGACCGTGACGCGTTGGGTGGAAGTGCTGGTGAAGGTCGCGAGCGCCGGCGACGCGCTGGCGGGCATGGCGCGCCGGACCGAGGATCCCACCCGCGATCTGCCGGCCGCCACCCGTGATGCCGTGCGCAGCAGACTCCAGTCGATGCCGCACGCCGACCGTTTGCTGGCCGTGCTGGATGGCGAGGAAGAAGACGACCGGGCGCTGGGCCGGATCTTCGGCGAGGAATTGCCGTCGGGTCTGGTACTGGCGAGTGGTACCGAGTAGCGTCGGAAAGCGCAGATCCCAGGCTCGGTCAATCGTTTGATCTGGTATTCTGCACACCGAGGAGAGCGTTCCATGAGCCCCAATCCGCCACTCCCGGCGAACACCGCCGTTTACGAGTACATGCCCTCGCGGCATGTGGACGCATTCAAGAGGGCGGCGGGCCATTTTCAAGTCTGGATCCTGGTGCGGCGAGGCAACCCCGAGTCGAAAAAATGGATCGGGCGCCCCGGCTACATCCCCAAACTCCTCGATTGCAAGGCGAAGACCGCCGAGTTCGACGCCCACGGGAAAGAATCCACTGCCGGACTGGTGGTTAGTCCGATTCTGTTGCCGAATGCCTTCGGTCCGGTGAGACTGCAGAAGGCGCTGGAGGAATGGAGCAAGTTCGAGCCGCATCTCTACACGTTCAATCCCGGAACGAACATGGCCGCCGACAAAGCCGGCAAGCAATACACCATTCAGATGAACCCGCAGCACAAGCATTACGGCTGCGTCATCTACAAACCGGTATACCGCGCCCAGGCGGACTACATCCACGGCGACTACGACCTGTACGCCATCGTGCCGTATTCCGACCCGAAGTCCAACGTAAAGGTATCGGAGACCGGATTCGGAGGCCAGCCGCACTCCCGCAGTCCGCGCCTGCACGACGTGCAGTATTTTCTCAAGGCGGCGATCATCCTCCCAGGGCAGGATTTCGCGAGTCCGATGATTCGCCACGGCGAGCAGGAGACTTTTAAGACCGATTGGGACGACAACCTGGACGTGTTCTGGCCGGATGGCAGAAGCATCACGTCGCTGGAGGGCGGCGCTGCAATCCAGCAATTCTACTCGGGGACTCTCGGCGGCCGGCAGCAGTTCACCCGCGAGACGGCGGGCCAGCCGGCCGGCGGCAAATGGGTGAAGATCTGAGCGGTGCCCGCCGTGGCGCGGGCACTCGTGCCTGCCGCGTCCCCACTCATGGGGACGCTTGTCGGGCGTGTACTGTGTCGCTGGCGGCGAAGGGTTTTCGAGGCTCCGGATGTTGCTCCGGGTTCTGGGTGATGCGGACACTCGACGCACCATTCGCGACACGCCAGCCTGCACGTTGCTGATGGTGTTGCGGTCGATTACCACGCCCCCGCAACGCAGCCGATAGCCCATTCGCAAGAAAGACGCCGAACCGGTAGACCCCGGTGGCTGGCCCAACCCCGGCTATGGAACTATTCTCGAGGTCCACATTGCGGATCCTCTGCACCTTTGGTTGTTAACCTCCGCCATCTTCGTGCGTAACTACCAGGCAGAGAGGAAGCGCGAACGATGAGACGGAAGAGGATCGGAATCAGAAGCAGTGCCGGACTCCTGGTGCTGGCATGCGCCCTGTTACCAACTGTGGGTCTGGCGCAGTCGCCTAATCCCAACGCCGGGCAGCCTGCTGGCCAGTCGAAGGCGGTCGATCAGCCGGACGCGCAGCGAACCAGGGGAGACTTGGGGAACCTGCTGAACCGCTATCCGCCCGCTCTCCGCCAGGCGCTCGCTCTCGACCCGAGCCTGCTTGGCAACCAGGCATACCTCGCTCCATATCCATCCTTAGTCAGTTTCCTCAATTCGCATCCCGAGGTTTCACGTGATCCGTCATACTATCTGGGGGAGGCGCCAGGACAGCATCAGCCTCCGGACCGCAACGAGCAAGTCATGGAAATGTGGCGCTCATTCATAAACGGCCTGACGGTTTTCGCTGCGTTTGGAATGGCCATCGGCACCATCATGTGGCTGATCCGCACCATCATCGATTACCGCCGCTGGAGCCGCCTGACCCGCGTACAGGCCGACGTTCACACCAAGCTGTTGGACCGCTTCACGGCCAATAACGATTTGCTGGCATACATCCAGACGCCCGCGGGCGCGAAGTTTCTGGAATCGACGCCGATCAAGCTCGACGCGGGCCCGCGCAGCATGGGCGCGCCGCTCGCCCGGATCCTGTGGTCGGTGCAGGGAGGCGTGGTCCTGCTGGCGGGCGGCATCGGGCTTCAGGTCGTGAGCAGCCGCGTGGGGGATGAGGCGGCCGCGCTGCCACTGAATTCGTTCGGCATTTTGGGTATCGCGGTCGGTATCGGGTTCGTGACCTCCGCAGCGATCGCGTTCTTCATATCGCAGCGCATGGGACTGATCGAAACGCCGCCCTCCGCACCCCGGATCGACGCGGCCGGCCCCGAAGGATTCGGGTTGCGCAAATAACGGGACAACTCGCCTATGTTTCGTGACCTGACATTGGCCATTGGAAGCCGGCCCGCAACCGTGGAGGACGCCTGCGCGGATTGGGTAATGGACGAGGAGACTTTCCGCGCATTCTACGAGCGCACCGCCCGCGGCGTCTGGGCGTACCTCTCCCGCGTCACCGGCGACCGTCAGTTGGCGGACGATCTTTTGCAGGAGACCTTCTACCGGTTTCTGCGGGCCAACAGCATTTACGAAACCGAGACCCATCGCCGCAACGCGCTGTACCGGATCGCCACCAACCTGGCGCGCGACGCGCGTCGGAGAAGCCAGACCCGCCCGGCGCCCATTCTGGTGGGAGACGAGATCGAGAGCGCGCCTTCCGGCGGAGGAAGCGACTCCGCTGAGCGTTCGGCCGACTTCACGCGGGCGATGTCAAGCCTTCACCCGCGGGAACGCGCGATGCTGTGGCTGGCGTACGCCGAGGGTGCGTCGCACCGGGAGATCGCTTCGGTGCTCGGACTGAGCGTTGCGAGCCTCAAGCCGCTGCTGTTCCGCGCCCGGCGCAAACTGGCCGGCCTGTTGGGACGGTCCGAGAAAGGGAGGCGGCCGTGACCAGGTTCGAGTGCGAGTTCGAGGCGGACGTCCTGGCGGCAGCCCTGCAGGATCGCTGGCCGGAACGGGTCGACCCCGAACTGCGGGCGCACGTGGCCACCTGCGCCATCTGCTCGGACATAGCCTCCATCGGCAAAGCGATCGAGGAGGACCGCGAAGCGCACAGCGCCAGCGCCGTCATTCCCGATTCGGGCCGTGTCTGGTGGATGGCCCAGCTTCGCGCACGCCGGGAAGCCGCCGAGGCCGCCAACCGCCCTTTGACCATCGCCCTGGTGGCGGCCCTGGTAGGCGCCGCGGGTGTGTTGGGTGCTTGCTTCCGGGCGGCGTTCACCTGGTTCCACGGAGTCGCCGGCCGGATTGCCGCAGATATCTCCAGCTTCGACCTGGCGGGGTGGTTGAGCTTCGCCGGAAAACTGCTGGCCGAACACGGTGCCTTGGCGCTGGCAATGGCTGCCATCCTGTTATTGCTTCCCGCCGCGTACCTGGCGATTGGGCGTGACTGAGTCAGCGCCCCATTAGAGCCGGCAGGACCAGCCGACCGCGGAGCCAACCGTTCCGGTGTCCCGCGAGAGCAGAAAAAAGTATCCCGGCGCTTCCACGATTTCGTGGTTGTCCTGTGCAGCCTCCTCCACCGCCGGCCGGATCTTCCGCGGAATCAGAAAATCGCTCTCCGGGTGGGTGCGGATCATTTCCGCCAGCTCCGCCGGAGACTTGGCCGTGATCAAAGTCCCGATCGGCTCGTCGGAATCGATGCCCCACTCGCTCAGGCGCTGGCGGAAGATGGGAGTCCACTGAGCGGCATCTCCGAACTGCGCAGCCGTCAGAACGATCCCCATGTAGTCGAATGGCATTCCGTAGCGCCCTCCCTTGACATCCGCGCCCACCAGGCAGTACCGCAGCCGGTGGAGCGGCAGCGTGGAGGCATAGAGGTCGTCGGCCAGATCCACCACGATCAGCTCATGAGAGCGGGCCCGTTCGCAATACTCCGAAACGATCGGCGCCACCGGCTGAATGGTTCCCTGTTCGAAAGAGAGGCCCCAGGGAGCCGTGGGGAATGCCGCCTTCGCGACAAAGGCAACCACCAGCAGAGGCGCCATCCCGGCGGCCCTGCGGCCGAAGGGGTTGGAGCCATATCCGGCGGCCAGAATCGCCAGCGCGGGAATCATCGGAAGGACGTAGGACACATTGCGATACTGAAACGCGAGGACTTCGGCCGCCACCATGACCATCCAGCAAGCCAGCAGCACCGCCGGTCCCGACCGCTTCCGCAATTCCGACAGCAAGCCGGGCATCGCCAGCAGCGCCAGCGCCGTGAGCACCGGATCCACGCCGGGCACCCGCGTCAGGTAAAAGAGCGCCTGGTTCTCCTGCGAGGTCTGCGGCGGAGAACCGGCGCCGAAGGCCAGCAGTTCCAGGTCGATGTGCTCCGCCCAGAACCATCGGCTGTGCGCTATGGCCTGATACAGGAACCAGGGTGCGGCCAGGGCCAGC
Source organism: Bryobacteraceae bacterium (assembly GCA_035501495.1). Classification (GTDB taxonomy): domain Bacteria; phylum Acidobacteriota; class Terriglobia; order Bryobacterales; family Bryobacteraceae; genus JAIQFL01. Next base: position 36,615 of record DATJWB010000037.1, read on the forward strand.
GAGAGCCCGACGGCCATCCATACCCGAGTCAATCGCGGCCTCTCTTCGCGCCGCACTGCCAAACAGTAGAGCCCCAATACCCCCAGAGGCAACAGGCCCGCTACACTCTTGGTCAGGATGGCGCCGGCAACCGACCCGGCAAACCCCCAGAGCACCCACTTCGATTCCAGCCACGGGTCGGAATACAGGCAGTACATGGCGGCAATGCAGAAGGCCACCAGGATTCCGTCGGTCATGCACATCCCGCCCAGCACATGCCACAGGTGGTTGGACGCCAGGAGCACGGCCGCGCACGCCGCCGCCGCCACGGAGCGCAACTCGGCAACCCACAGGAACACCAGCCCCAGCCCCAGGCTCGCGAGCAAGGCTACCGGGAGCCGCAAGGCCAGCCGCGAGACCCCCAGGATTCGGGCCGAGAGCCCGGCCGCCCACATCAGGAACGGCGGCTTGTAGAGGGCATAGCGGCCCATGAAAAAGGGCGTAAGCCAGTCACCCTGCCGAGCCATGCGAATCGCACTGTTGGCGTAGGGGGCTTCGTCCTGCGCCGTAATTCTACCAATGGGATCGACATAATCGCCGGCCAGACCGACCCGAGCCGAGCGTAAGAGCAGGCACGCCAGCGCAAGCAAGGTGACGCCCCAAAAAACCCGTTGCATCCGAGATAAGAACAATAGCATGGCTCAAATCTGTGCGCTAGCCTACAAATTCGAGAAAGTTCCATTATTTTGCCGTGGTCGATAGGGAGGAGCTGAGTCTGAGACCGGCCGGCCGTTTTGTGAATCTCTCGCAACTGATTCACCTACAATTCGGATCCTATTGACCTTAGTTATGCAACAGAATAGATGGTATACTCTTGGCGCACGGGTATTTGCAATTCTTATGCAGACTCCAGTTGTGCTTCCGGGCTCATTTCCGACTCTTGAGTCTCGCCCTGAGGGGGTGCTCGCGTGCTCGACCTGGTTATCGTTCGTGTCATCTTCATACTCATTCTCACGGCTTCCGCATACGCCCTAAGACCGTTCAACTCATCTCACCTGGTAGCTGCCCTGGGCGGAGCGGTGGTCGGCGGCTGCATCATCTTCTTTGAAATCCGGCTGGAGCAGGTAAGCCTCAAGCGGCTGATTGGTGCCGCCGTAGGTTCGGTTTTGGGGATTTTCGGAGCGTTCCTGATGTCGCTCGTCCTGAATGCCGCCCATCCGGAACCGTTCCTCGAGGTATGCCTTCTCCTCCTGATGACGTATGTGGGGCTGATTGTCGGCGCCAAGAAAGGCGATATGCTCAATCTCGCGGCCCTTGGCGGCATTTTCGGCGGCGAAAAATCGTCCAAGAAAGCCTTCAAGATCCTCGACACCAGCGTGATCATCGATGGCCGGATCGCGGACATCGCGGAGACCGGTTTCCTGGACGGGGTCCTGGTGATTCCGCAGTTCGTGCTGCGCGAGCTCCAACTGGTGGCCGATTCGGCCGATTCCATGAAGCGCAACCGCGGCCGGCGCGGCCTCGACATCCTGCAGCGAATTCAAAAGATGGCCCATCTCCATGTGCAGATCGTAGAGGAGGATTTCCCCCACGTGCGGGACGTGGATATGAAGCTCATCGAACTTGCCAAGGTCTATGACTGCAAGGTCATCACCAACGATTTCAACCTCAATAAAGTGGCTCAACTCCACGGCGTCGAAGTGCTGAACATCAACGAATTGGCCAATTCGCTCAAGCCCATCGTCCTGCCCGGAGAGACGATGCGTGTCTTCATCCTCAAGGAAGGCAAAGAGTACAACCAGGGCGTCGCCTACCTGGACGATGGCACCATGGTGGTGGTGGACAACGCCAAGAAGATGATCTCCAAGACGATCGACATCTCCGTCACGAGCGTGCTCCAGACCACCGCCGGCAAGATGATTTTCGGTAAGTTCGACGACCGTATGCACGCCAGCGTGGGCGCCGAACGGCACGAGCGGCCGGTCCGCAAGAACGAGCCGCAGCCCATGACCAATCTCGGGCCCGAGAAAACCACGATAGAATCGTAGTGCACATGAAAGTCGCCGTGATACTGCCCGCGGCGGGCCTCGGGACCCGTATGGGCAAAAGCTCCGCCGAAAAGATCGGGACCAGCCGTAAGCAGTTCATGTTGCTGGAGGGATCACCGATCCTGATCCACACCGTCCGCAAGTTTGCCGCCTCGGACCGGGTTTCCGAAATCGTGGTGGCAGTGCAGGCGGAGGACCTCGAATGGGTGGCCGAGATGCTCGCGCAGGAATTCCCTGCTGGGAGCTCGCGATCCGCTCTAGTCCGGGTCGTGGAAGGCGGCAACAGTCGTCAGGAGTCGGTCGAGAATGCCCTCGCGGCGGTGGGTTCGGGAGTCGACCTGGTGGCGGTTCACGATGCGGTCCGGCCGTTCATCGATCTCGAGACCATCGACAAAGTGTTGGATGAAGCCGCCGAGACCGGCGCCGCGATCGTGGGGGTGCCGGCGGTCGATACCGTCAAGCAGGTCAGCCGCGGCACGGGCCACGTGCGGATTCGCGCGACACTCCCTCGCGAGAAGCTGGTGATGGCGCAGACTCCGCAAGTTTTCCGCTACGACCTGCTGGCCCGTGCCTTTCGCTCCGCTCGCGAAGACGGGTTCATCGGCACCGATGAATCCAGCCTCGTGGAACGCCTTGACGTGGAGGTCAGCGTGGTGCCCGGCAGCGACCGGAACATCAAGATCACCAAGCCCGGGGACATGGAACTCGCACACCTGTTCCTGCGGGAAGAGACCGGGAAAGCAGCGCGGTCTTGAGCGAGTTTCGAAGCGGCCAGGGTTGGGACGTACACCGCCTGGTGTCCGGCCGGCCCCTGATTCTCGGCGGCGTCGTGGTGCCATCGGAATTGGGCCTGGACGGCCATTCCGATGCCGACATTCTGTCACACGCCATTACCGACGCGATTCTGGGCGCCGCCGCTTTAGGCGACATCGGCATGCATTTTCCGGACACCGATCCCCGGTGGAAAGGATGCGACAGCCTGGTGTTCCTGCGGCATGCCAGGGATTTGGCGGCAGCTCAGGGATACCGCATCGTAAACGTAGATTCGACCATTATCCTCGAGCGGCCCAAACTGAAGGACTACCGCCAGGCGATTCGCGCCCGGCTCGGCGAAACTCTTGGGGTAGAGGTTGAGAGAATCTCTGTTAAGTTCAAGACAGCAGAGAAATTAGGACCCGTAGGCGAAGGCCGGTCGGGGGAGGCGCAGGCGGTAGTCACGCTGGAGCGTTAGACCCCGCCGGTGATCTCCTGGGCATTCTGGGGGACTCGCGAAGGACCCACCCAAACCTACCAGAAGCGATTCTTCTCCTGTCGGATTTTTCCTCGGGCCGGTTAGCTGGCCTTGAGCAAGCACATCCGCCGGGCGGCGCGACGGGCTTTCAACCGTTCATTGGCCTTCTTCTGCTTCTCTGCCGAAACCACCGTCTGGCACACGTCGCAGCGTTTGCGGATCCGGGAACGCGTGACAAACTCAGCGCCGCAGCGGCGGCACTGTTTCGTCATCGTCTCCTCGAGCGGGAGAATGCCCGGCTTCTTCGGCAACAGATGAGAATAATGGAAATCGCAATGATTCACTTACGGCACCTCGCGTTATTGGGCGGCCACGCAGTTCCGAGTGTTTGACACCCGAATTGGGTGTTATTACGCAAGGGTGACCCACGACGCATAAAAACTCCACAGCGTCCTGTCAACCCCACACCTCGCGCAGAATTGCTGACATCGCTCGTATTGGGTTCCAAGAAAAGAAGTTCCGCAGTCCCTGCCGACTCGTCTGAGCTTCGCCAAACCGCGGCTCTCCGTGAACTGTCATGTTGCTTACAACCACCTAGCACGTCACCAGCCGAACTCAAGCCGCGCTGGGGGATGCCGGGCGGTACACATCGGTCGCGCCTAACAACTCCCACCTCAGATGATTGATGTAGAAGGAGAGAATCGCATCCGGATAAACTCCTTGGAACCTGGCGGCTACCCGGTCTTCCCATCCTTCGGTGAAATACGGTTTCGCATCCATATCCTTGGAGAAGAAACCGTTCTCATGGGGCACTCCCAAATAATCGAGCACCGCCGAGATCAAGTCGATGTGCGATACCAGGATCGCCTGGGCAAGATCCTTGGCAAAATCCTCATCCGGTTCGTTGATGCGCGCCCACAGCCGGGGAATCGCTTTGCGCAGGCTCTCGGTATTGAGCTTCGCCAGGCGGGCCCGCACCTTGAAACCCTCGTAGATCTGATAGGTTCTCAACTTGCCGATGGAAATACCGCGGATGAGTTGGGCAAACGCATCTTGGCCCAAGCCCAGATAAACATCCGAAATGTACATAAACACTCAGGGTAGCACGAGACGGGCGGGCTGCGGAGGTGGGGGTCCGGTTATCCGGTGGTCACGGTGAACTCGGTCAGATTCGAAAACCGCGGCTTCGACTGTTAGAGAGGTGCCGTTGCGGCACATAATTTGATGACGCCCGAAAAGCGCCCCGATGAGTCGGGGCGCTGCAGACCGGAGGGGTCCGCGCCACATCGTTGCCGGGACCATGGGTACAGTCGGCTCAAGCCGCGGCGGGCTCTTCGCAATGATCCATCAGTTGCAGGATCGGCAACGCGTGCACTTCCTCGATGTGTCCCAGCCAGAGCGTCATGTCGTCGAGCTGCGGCGCACCGGCTGTGAATTCATCGGCCGCCGTGAACACCTCCTCGACGAGTTCTCTTGCGCGGCGTCCGGTTCCACTCTCGAGGCAATCCAGAAAGCGCCGCCAACCAAACTCCTCGCCTTGGGCGTTGGTTGCCTCGCAAAGCCCGTCCGTATATGCCACCAGCAGGTCTCCCGGTTCGAGCGCCACCACGCCTTCGCGGTATGCCGACTTGCGGAGCATTCCCAGCCACGGACCGCCCGATTCCAGCCGCATGTTCCGGTGGCGGGTACCCTTCTTGCGGAGGACGAATGGCGGTTCGTGGCCCGCGTTGACATAGTGGAGACGGCCGAGGATGGGATCGTAACGGCCGAAGAACAGTGTGGCGTAGCAGTTGTCCGGACAGATCTCACTGAAGAGTTCATCGATGTTGGACACGAGGTCCGCAACGTTTCTGCCCGGCGAAAACCGCAGAGCGCGCACGATGCTGTGGAGCGCGGAGGTGAGGAGCGCCGCTTCCACGCCTTGCGCCGACACATCGCCGATCGCCAGGCCAAGGTGGCCATCTTCCATTTCAAAGTAGTCCAGGTAATCGCTTGCGGCGCCCGCCGCGGGACGCCAATCGCTGTAATAGTCCAACCCCGGAATCGAGGGGCGCATGGAAGGATAAATGCGGTTCTGGACGGCGCGTGCCAGTTGCGACTCGTCAAAGGTAGGTAGTGGGCGCGGGGTTCCCATGTGATTTTCCTGTTCGTTCTCGTAGACGCATCAGAGCGCCAAACGGACGCGACGAATAACAAATCTTTACATTGCGAAGTTATTGAAAGCACGGCACATTGTGCCAAAAAAGAACATCCACGGCGGGGCTCCTCCGCGCGTCATTGAAAGGCCCGAGGCGGGGGTGGGCTGTCTCGGGGCTGCAGCCCCGCTCGGAAGGTCAACCCCGCGCTTGCGATTGTGTTACCGTTTGCCTCATGGGGATTGCCCGAATCGCCATTCTGATGCCGATCCTGGCTGGCGTGCTGGCCGGACAGCCGAAGATCGGTCCCGACGAATTTCGAACTTCGAGCGAGGCGTATGTGCCCCCGCCGCCTCCGAACACGCTGCGGACCGAAGTGAAACTGGTGGAAGTCCCGGTGGTTGTGCGAGACAGCAGGCACCATGCTGTTGCCGGACTCAAACCGGACGACTTCCAGGTGTTCGATGGCGGAAAACAGCAGGCCATCACCATGTTTTCGGTAGAAACAGCACCGGCGGCAGCCGCCCCTGACGCCAAGACGCCCGAGGCGCCCGCGGCAACTGCTCCAGCCTCCGCGCCCGATGCGCCGGCTGTCCATCCCCGATTCATCGCGCTTTGCTTTGACGATGTCAGCAGCACGTTCGCCGACTTGAGGTACACCAAGACCGCTGCCGAGAAGTTCGTGCGCACGGGTCTCGCGCCCGGGGATCGCGTGGCAGTCTTCACCACGGCTTC
>DATJWB010000038.1:0-90474 GCA_035501495.1 Bryobacteraceae bacterium
CCCCTCTTCTTCCAGACGGCGCTGCAGCGTTCGCTCGCTTAAGCCGAGTTCGGGCGCAACCGTCTTGATCGAACACCGGCCGGCGGCGACGCCTTTCACCAGAACTCTGCGAACCCTCTCCTTCAGTTCGGAGGATGCTGGCGCAACCGAGGCCAGCGACGCTTTGGCGTGCCGCTCGATGATCCTGGAGAGAGCCGGGTCAGTGGTCAGAAGGCGGCGCTCCATGGTGGCTGAATCCAACTCCAGGGCGTTGACGCGCGTCTGAAACCGGGGAAGGACCTTGAATATGCGGACGTGCTCGTGGATGTCGGGCGGCGTCTCGTGCATGCCATGCGGCCCGTTTCGGCTTTTTCGCGGCCGTTCACATCGGATATCGCTTCTGACTGGCGGGCACGTGATGCGGCAACCAAGAACGTACCCACCGCGTAAACTGGAATCATGCCGACTCCCTTCGAAAGCGCCCAATTGAACCTTCAACTCTTCGATCTGCGGCGCGAGCCTGTCCTGCGAGAGGCGCGCGCCTGGTTTACCTTCGAATTCAATCCGCAGAGCATTACCGAGCTTGTCGAGGTCGTCCGGAGTGAGCGAAACGCCTCTTTCCGGATGGTGCTGGGGTACTGGGATATGGCCGCTTCGCTGGTGACCACGGGAGCAATCGATGGCGATGCGTTCCGTGCCGCCCACGGGGAGATTTTTGCCACCTTCAGCAAGATCCATCCGTTTCTTGCCGAGTTCCGGGCGGCCACGGGCGAGGCCGAGATCTGCAAAAACATGGAGGCGGTGGTCATGGCGGCGCCCGGCGCCGAGGAGATCCTGAAGCGCCGTCGCGAGGCGATCCGCACCTTTCGCCAGGCGCGCGCGTCCGCGGCGGAGCGGTAAGGCCAACAGGGTATACGCGCTATATTGGAATCAGCTCCATGCGAGGTACCCGCTGGCTCTTATTGGTAGCCATTGCCGTTCTGCTTGGCGGCATCGCCGTCAAGTATAAGGCACAACTGAACGCTCTGCGGGTAAGAGACCAGGCTTTGGCCAAGCCAACTCCATTGCCCGACGACTTGAACTCTTCCTCGCTGGACTGGCACTGGGTGGAGCGGGATACCAAGGACGGGTCGGGGCGCGTTCTCGCGGAAATCTGGGCGAAAGACGCGACCGAGCTGAAGGACTCCTCGCGTGCCGACCTCAAGGGCGTGACTCTCCGCCTGACCAGCAAGAAGGGCGACACCTACGACCTCATCAAGAGCGCCACCGCCAGCTTTTACAAGAACGACAAGCGGTTGTATTCGGACGAGGATGTGGACATCACCCTCAATATGCCGGTGGAAGGCCAGCCCAAGCGGACGCCCGTCAACGTCAAGACTTCCGGCGTGACGTACAACACCGACGGCCGTGCGGAGACGGACCGGCCCTCCAGCTTTGTTTCGGACCGGTGCACCGGTACCGCGACGGGAGGAGCCTACGACCCCAATTCCCACGTGTTGGTGATGAAGAACGACGTGGTAATGAACTGCCAGCCTCGCAGCCCTCACGCCAAGCCAATGAAGATCGAGGGCGGCAGCCTGCAGTATCTCGAGACTCAATCCGAGATCCTCCTCACTCCGTGGGGCCGCCTCACGCGGGAGAATACGGTGATCGAAGGCGAGAATGTCGTCATCCACCTGCAAAAGGACGACGAGGGCCACATCATCATTCAGAGCATCGACGCCGTCAACGCGCACGGTACGGACGACTACCCGAAGCGCAAGTTGCAGTATGCGGCCGACCAGCTTTGGGTCGCGATGGACGAAGACGGCGTGGTGCAACGGATTACCGCGCAATCGAACGCCCGCCTGGTTTCGACTTCCGACGCCACCGAGACTACCATCACGGCCGACCACGTGGACATGAATTTCGCCATCGATGACCACCAGAGCACCCTGTCGGACGCGAGCACTGCGGGCAGCAGTGTAGTGGCGGCCAGGCCGCTCCCGGGGCCCGATCGCCAACCCGGGGAAACCCACATTCTGCGCAGCGACTCGCTCACCATGAAGATGCAGCCGGGAGGCCGGAACATCGAGAGTGTGGTCACGCATGCGCCCGGAACGCTCGAATTCGTCCCTAATCAACCCGTCCAGCACCATCGCCTGCTGGAAGGCAACGATATGGTCATCCGGTACGGGGACGACAACCGCATTCAGTCGTTCCACGCCACCAATGCGCGGACCCGGACAGACCCCACCGACGAAGAGAAAAAGCATAACCGGGTGGTCTCGTTTACCGCCAGCCCCGACCTTTTGGCGCACTTCGAGCCCAAGACGGGCCGCATGGTGACTACCGAGCAATCGGGCGGTTTTACTTACGATGAAGGCGACCGCCATGCCCGCGCGGCCAAAGCCACGCTCGATTCCGACCGGAACATGATCTTGCTGGAGACCGGTGCCCGGATGTGGGACGCCACCGGATCGACCACTGCCGATCACATTCGCATGGACGAGAAGACCGGGGATTTCACCGCCGAAGGCGGCGTCAACTCCAGCCGCCTCCCGGAAAAGGACGAGAAGAAGAACTCGCAGATGCTCTCGGGCGACCAGCCTCTGCAGGCGCAGGCGCGCAGGATGGATTCGCGCAACCACAATCGTGTGATGCATTACGAAGGCGGCGTGACGATGTGGCAGGGCGCCAACCGAATTCAGGCTGATGTGATCGATATCGACCGCGAACAGGACAAGAAGACGCTGGTTGCCGACGGGCACGTGGTAACGAACCTGTGGGAACAGCCCAAGGACGACTCGAAGGCCCCGGCGCCTAAGAAGAAAGCCCCCTCCGATCCGGTGCTGACCGTGGTGCACGCCCCGCACCTCGTCTACACGGAGGAGAACCGGCTGGCCGTCTACACCGGCGGCGCCGTGCTCGCTCGGCCCCAGTTGGACGTTAAGGGCAGGGAGATTCGAGCGTTCCTGGCGGAGTCGGACAAAGATTCCCGTCTCGAAAAGGCGTTCGCCGAAGGGGCGGTCACGATCAACCAGGTTTCCAAGGAAGCTACCCGCATCGGGACTGCCGACCACGCGGAGTATTACACGGCCGACCAGCGGGTGTTCCTGCGGGACGGCCACCCCAAGCTTGTCGAAAAGAGGACCAACGGGAAAGACAATACGACCGAGGGCCTGGATTTGACCTACTTCGCTAACGATGATAGGCTTCTGGTAAATGGGTCTCGGGCCCAGCAAGGGCAAAGTCAAATCAAGCGAAAGTGAGCCGGAGCCTCCCGCTCGCACCGCGACGAGGCCGAATCCCTACCTGCCTGACCATCTCCAGACCGCAACTGAGGAAGATCCCAAGCGCATGAGCAAGCTCGAGACCAGGGAAATCTCGAAGACTTATCGCGGGCGGCGCGTGGTGGACGACGTTTCGGTATTTGTGCAGCAGGGGGAAGTGGTCGGGTTGCTGGGTCCCAACGGCGCCGGAAAGACCACGTCGTTTTACATGATCGTCGGGCTGATCAGCCCCGATTCGGGACGGGTGCTGGTGGACGAGGAGGATATCACCGGCCTGCCCATGTACCTTCGTGCCCGCCGGGGAATCAGCTACCTTCCCCAGGAAGCTTCGGTCTTCCGCAAACTCACGGTGGAAGAGAATCTCGGGGCCATCCTGGAGACGCTGCCGATGCGTTCGCGCGAGCGGCGGGAGACCATGGAGCGACTGATCGACCAGTTGGGACTCGAAAAAGTGCGCACCAGCCGCGGGTACATGCTCTCGGGTGGCGAGCGGCGCCGCGTGGAGATCGCCCGCTCGCTGGTTATCAGCCCCAGCTTCCTGCTGTTGGACGAGCCGTTTTCGGGCATCGACCCCATCCAGGTGCTGGAACTGCAGCGAATCATTTTCGACCTGAAACGTTCGGGCATCGGGATCCTGATTACCGACCATGCGGTCCGCGAAACCCTGGTGGTGACCGACCGCGCTTACATCATTAATAACGGGCGAATCTTCCGGGCGGGCAGTCCCGAGGCGCTGGAGCGCGATCCGGAAGTCAAACGCATCTATCTCGGCGAAACGTTTTCGCTGCGCGTGTGATTTCATCCCGGGGGCATTCGTGCGATGGGAAACCGCCTGTCCGGCTGGCCCGTAACCGTCATCATGAGAACTCTGCTGTTGTTGTTACTCGGCGCGGTTTCCGCCTCTCCGCAGCCATTTTCATACGGGGTGAAGGTAGGGACGCCCCTTACGGACTTTATCAGCACCGTACAGAACGTCAGTTCCAGCGTTCCCAACCGGTTTATCGCCGGGGTCACCGGGGAATTGCACCTGCCTTTTGGCCTGGGTGTTGAGGTGGACGCACTCTATCGGCGTATCCACTACCAGGACACCATCGGGAATCCCCTCAACGCGTTCACCACAGACCGCACGACCGCCAACTCCTGGGAGTTTCCAATCCTGGCGAAGTATCGTTTTCCTGCCAAGCTGGTCAGGCCATACGTGGATGCCGGGATTGCTTTCGACACACTCTCAGGAGTGACTGACACGGTGACCCAGTTGCTTGCCCCTTCCAACACTTCCACTCACACCACATCAACTCCCACCGCGCTTCAGAATACCTCCACTAAGGGATTCGTCATCGGCGCCGGCATCTCCGTTCATGCGATTGTCATTCACCTCTCGCCCGAGATTCGCTACACCCGCTGGGGAGCGTCGCAATTCAACCTGGCCGGTGTTTTGAGCAGCAATCAGAATCAGGCCGAGTTTCTGTTGGGGATCACCTTCTGAGACTAGCTGCGCAGTTTCTCCTGATGGCTGTTTTTTTCGGCTCTTCGTGGGCGGCCGAGGCGCCGCCCAAGAGGTACAATTGCGTGCGCGCCGACTCGGCGATCCGCGTGGACGGACAACTCGACGATGCCGCCTGGCGGCGGGCGCGCTGGACGGACTGGTTCGTCGATATCCGAGGTACATCGGGACCCAAGCCACGCTTTCGAACCCGCGTCAAGATGCTGTGGGACGACGACTACTTCTACGTCGGCGCCGAACTCGAGGAGCCTGACGTCTGGGCCACACTTACGGAACACGACTCGGTGATCTTCCACGATAACGATTTCGAAGTGTTCCTGAATCCAACCGGCGATGGCCTCAACTACTTCGAGTTCGAAATCAACGCAATGAATACCGGGTGGGACCTCTTTCTGCCGATGCCCTACCGCCAGAAAGGAAAGGCCGACAACAGTTGGGAGATCCCCGGCCTCCGCAGCGCGGTCTCCGTGCAGGGGACCCTCAATGACAACCGCGATCGGGATCGCGGCTGGAGCGTCGAATTGGCATTTCCGTGGAGTGCGTTCACGGCGCGAAGCGGCGCGGGGCGTCCCCAGCCGGGGACCGAGTGGCGCGTGAATTTCTCGCGTGTGGAATGGCAGGTGCGCCACTCGGATACCCATTACGAAAAGCTTCCCGGACTGAAGGAGGACAACTGGGTGTGGTCGCCACAGGGGATCGTGGACATGCACCTGCCCGATCGCTGGGGCTACGTGAAGTTTGTGAGATGAGGAGGTGCCAGGGCATGAGTGCCCCCGCCACGTCACCCATATGCGTTATCCTATTGTAAGAATATAAACAAATATTGTAAGTGATATGGCGGAAGCTTCCGGCCGGATCCTGATCGTCGATGACGAGCCACCCCTCTTGAAGATGATGCAGGTGTATCTGAAGCGATTAGGCTTTGACGTGAGCGTCGCCGGCGGCACGGCGCAGGCATGGTTGGAGTTTCAAACCGCCCCGGCGAGCTTTGCGGGGGTCGTGCTCGACGCCACCATGCCGGGACTCAGCCTGGAGGAGTTGGCGCTCCGCATGCTAAACGCCAATCCGGAGCTGTTTGTGATTGCGGCCAGCGGATATCCTGTAGACATGTCCGCGCTCGAGTCGGCATCTCCCGGACGCACCATCTTTCTGCATAAGCCGTTCGCTCCGGAGATGCTGGCAAGTGCGATTCGGAGGATGCTTGCCCCGCAAGAAGAAGGGCTTTGACCTGGGCAAGGAAGTGAAAGCCATGGCCCGGGAGCGTGTCGGCCGGGTACCCTCCGGAAAGCCGATCGAGCCGAAGTCGGCCCGCAAGAAGCCAAAACATAAGAAGACCTTGTTGGAGGAACTCCAGTGAGCCGTCCGGCGGGTTGGTCCCGCCGCGAATTCCTGGCCTACGGTTCGATCCTCGGCTGGCTGCCGTTCTTCCATCCCCGGCACATCAGCCTGGCCGGAGCGAAGTTCCGCATCATCCGCAATGGCCGGTCGAAACGGCGCTATCTCCTGATCCACGGCAACGAAGAGACCGCCCGTGAGGTGTTGATCGGGCATATGCAATCCCACCAAGGACTTGCGTACGTGATCGAGAATCACACCCGCGATGTCACCATCGATTCCGGTAAATTGGACCCCAACCGGATGTTCTCGCGGGTTGGCGCCGAGGCCAATCTGCGAAGGCTCAACTCGGATTGGGAGCCGGCGCGTATCGAGTCGGCTCTGGCGCAGTTGGATCGGGGCCGGGAAAAGCTGGTGCGCGCGCTGCTTCCCGCGCCGGGCGGCCTTCTGGTGGCGTTGCACAACAATTCCGCGGGATATTCGGTGACGAACGAGGAGCCCATCAGCGACGCGAGATCGATCCGCGAGCCGTCGAATCCGCACGCATTCTTCCTCTGCACCGATCCGGAGGATTTTCGCCTGCTGTCCACGTCGGCCTACAACGTGGTCCTGCAGCAGCACGGGCCCACACAAGACGACGGCTCGCTGTCGCGTCTTGCCGCCACGCGCGGCCTTCGATACGTGAACCTGGAGGTGGGGATCGGCCAGAGGGAACGACAGAAGGAGATGCTGGCCTGGATGGAGTGGATCCTCAAGTGACCGGCGGCGATCCTGTTCCCTGCGATAAAATCAAGACATCTCTCCCGTGGATATTCGATGAAACTGTCGTCGGCGCTCGCGTCGCAATTTGACGTCGGTGTCCGCTCCCGCGGCGCCAGCTATTTCCGCTCCGGAGCCGTTCGCATCGAAAGGGGCTCCGACACGGAAGTCGAAGCCAAGGTCCGCGGATCGCGAACCTACGACGTGGACATTACCTGGGACGGGCGTTCCCTTGGACTGTTCTGCGACTGTCCGTATTTCGAGACGGGAGGCCCGTGCAAGCACCTTTGGGCGACCATTCTGGCTGCCGATGCCAAGGACTACATCAGCAAGATCACCCGATTCGATCCAAGGTCCGTGCGGCTGGACCGCGATGCGGAAGCGGAGGGTGAGGACGAAGATTTCGGCGGCGGGGATGACTTCGACGGGGAAGACGAAGACGATCCAACCGAATCGCTCGATTACCGCGGCCCCGGTCAACGCTACCATCAGCTTCCATCGCGGACGGCGCTCCCTGCTCCGAAGCCGGCCTTTGTCCCGCAGCCGCCCCAGCCCGCATGGAAGCGGCAACTTCCGGAAGTTCCTTCCGGCGTCGCGCGCGCTTCCTGGCCGGTTGGCCGCGAATTGCAGTACCTCGTCAAGGTCTCGGAAAGCGCCCAGGAGTCCTGCGTGGTAGTCCACCTCTCGACCCGCGAACCGAAGCGCGGAGGCGGTTGGAAGCCGCTCGGCCCACTCCAGGCAACTCGAGATACGATCGGGGCGATATCGGACCCTTTGGACCGCGAGATTGTGGGGCTTCTGGCCGGTTGCTCGAATCACCAGGAGTGGTATGGCCTTCACCAGTCGATCCCCTCCAGCTATCGCTTGCAGAACGAATTCGCGGCCATGGCGATGCCGCTGATTGCCGGCACCGGCCGCTGCTCCCTGTATCCGGCCCCGGGCACTGGTGAGGAAGTGCCACTGGTTTGGGACGATGGCGAGCCTTGGCGCTTCCACTTACGGTTAACCCGGCCCGCACCTGGAAAATACGCTGTCACGGGGTGCCTGCGCCGGGGCGATGAAGAGATGGGCCTGCAAAGTGCCACCCTGGTCGCCGGCGGTCTGGTGTTCACGGGGGATCGCATTGCGCGCCTGGCGGACGGCGCGCCCAAGGAGTGGATCTCGGCGCTCCGGCGGACTGCGTCGATCGAAGCCCAGGAAGAAGAGCTCAACTCCCTGCTGACGGCGCTCATTGAGCACCCCGTGGCCGTGCCCCTGGAGCTTCCCGAAGATCTCCGTTACGAGGAAGTCCAGGCCGCGCCGCGCCCTTGCCTCACCATTCGAACTTCGCGACGGAATGAGTGGGAGCAGGAACGGATGCGCGGAGAGCTTTCCTTCGAATACATGGGTACACGCATCCCGAGCCATCATCCCGGCAAGGGCATCTTTGACGCCGCCTTGCGCCGGTATACGCTGCGCGACGAATCGGCGGAACAGGCCGCGAAGGCGCATTTGGTGCAGCTCGGGCTCACCGAGGAGGCTGCCGGCTGGCAGTCGGAAACGCCCACCTTCCGGGTGGCTCCCAAGCGCCTGCCGGAAGTGGTGCGCGCCTGCGTCGAGGCGGGCTGGCATATCGAGGCCGAGGGTAAGACCTTCCGGCGCCCCGGCGCCATGAACGTGCGGGTCTCTTCGGGCGTGGATTGGTTCGAGCTTCACGGCGAGGTGGATTATGGCGGCTTCACCGCCAGGCTTCCCGCCCTGTTGGCGGCGCTGCGCCGCGGTGAGAACGTGGTCCGGCTGGATGACGGCACCTACGGTCTGCTGCCGGAAGAGTGGCTGAGCCGTTTCGGTCACTTCGCTTCGGTGGGGACCGCCGAGGACGATCACCTGCGGTTCCGCCGCAATCAGACGGGAGTGCTCGACGCACTGCTGGCGGCCCAGCCCGAAATCAACTGCGACGAGGCCTTCTCGCGTGCTCGTGACGAGCTGCAGTCGTTTGCGGGGATCAGCTCGGGGGAACAGCCCGCGGGATTCGTGGGTCAGTTGCGCGAATATCAGCGCGACGGCCTGGCCTGGATGGAGTTTCTGCGCCGTTTCGGGTTCGGCGGCTGCCTGGCCGACGACATGGGCGTCGGTAAGACCGCGCAGGTGCTTGCCCAGCTTGAAGCGCGGCGCGCGTCGCATTGGAATGGGGGCAGCGGCGGACCCGGCGGGCCGGGCGGTCCGTCGCTCGTGGTGGTGCCGAAGTCTCTGGTGTTCAACTGGAAACAGGAAGCTGCCCGCTTCACACCGCAGCTTCGGGTGCTCGACCACACGGGACTCTCCCGCGATGC
This sequence comes from Bryobacteraceae bacterium, assembly GCA_035501495.1. GTDB lineage: Bacteria > Acidobacteriota > Terriglobia > Bryobacterales > Bryobacteraceae > JAIQFL01. The sequence goes on from DATJWB010000038.1 coordinate 9,162, forward strand.
ATCCAACTTCGCGGATTATGACCTGATCCTCACCACCTACGGAACGCTGCGCCGAGACGCCGCGGAGTTCAAAGATGTCGAGTTCGACTACATCGTGCTGGATGAGGCGCAGGCGATCAAGAACCCCAATACCGAGTCCGCCAAGGCGGCTCGCCTGCTGCGCGGCCGCTATCGGCTGGCACTCAGCGGAACTCCCGTCGAGAATCACTTGGGCGAGCTCTGGAGCATTTTCGAATTCCTGAACCCGGGCATGTTGGGCGCTGCCCGAGTTCTGAAACTGGCGGGTGTTGCGGGCCGCAACCCCAACGTGGAAACCCGCAAGATGCTGGCCCATGCGCTGCGGCCCTTCATCCTGCGGCGGACCAAGGAGCAGGTGGCGCGCGAGTTGCCGGCCAAGTCCGAGCAGACGATCTTCTGTGAACTCGAGCCTCCCCAGCGGAAGCTCTACAACGAGCTGCGCGCCCACTATCGCAATAAGCTGCTGTCGGCAGTGGACGCTCGCGGACTGGCCAAGTCCAAGATCCAGGTGCTGGAAGCGTTGCTGCGGTTGCGACAGGCGGCTTGTCATCCCGGCTTGCTGGACCCCAAGCGTACGGCCGATGCCAGCGCCAAGCTCGACATGCTGATCGACCGCCTGGCGGAAATTGTGGACGAAGGGCACAAGGCCCTGGTTTTCTCGCAGTTCACCAGCATGCTGGCGATTGTACAAGACCGCCTGGAGGCCGCCGGAATCGAATATGAATACCTGGACGGGTCAACCACCGACCGCCAGAAGCACGTCGAGCACTTCCAGACGGACCCGGCTTGTGGCGTGTTCCTGATCAGTTTGAAAGCGGGAGGGTTGGGTTTGAACCTGACCGCGGCGGAGTATGTTTTTCTGCTCGATCCGTGGTGGAATCCGGCGGTCGAGGCGCAGGCGGTGGATCGCGCCCACCGGATCGGCCAGACGCAACAGGTGTTCGCCTACAGGCTGATCGCCCGCGATACGGTCGAAGAGAAGGTTCTGGAACTCCAGAATTCCAAGCGGGAATTGGTTGCCGCGATCATCGGCGAGGACAACAGCCTGATTCGGAATCTGCAGCGGGAAGACCTGGAACTGTTGCTGTCGTAAAGTATGTTGGTACTCCTACCGATGAGATAATTGACATTCAGGGTGTGGCAATAAGCACCACTGTGTTACTATGAAACGGTACAGGCTGACCACAGGTAGGACGTGGACAAAGAGCCAGGCGAACTGGTTGCTCCGGCCGGTCGTTTGGCTTTGGGCTCTGGCGCGGATTTCTCCCGATGTCACTTAGGGTGCGCCGCTTTGCTATGAACAGGTTACAGGTATCCTCCGCCTTTTTCCCCATCCCATATGTGTTGTGCCTCGTGCTGGCTGCAGGACTGGCCTTTGGAGCCACTCCGACCAGGAGCAAACGCAAGTATCACCCGACCGTCGTGCACAAGACGGCCTTGACTGTTACCCCAGCCGTACCACATAGTGCTGCAATCCACAAAGCCATCGTCCAGACACCACGATCCGGCAGTGTAACGGCTCCGGTAATCGCGGGCGGTCCCTGGACCGAGCCGACCTACGCGGACTCGACCGTGGGCGACAACGTGGATGGCGAGGATCTCGACGTGCGGCGCGCCGCGGTTGAGGCCCTCGGGGCTTTTAACGGGTCGGTAGTGGTGGCCGATCCGGCCACAGGGCGCGTGCTCACCATGGTCAACCAGAAGATTGCGCTCGGCACAGGATTTCAGCCATGCTCCACCGTCAAGCTGTCGGTCGCGTTGGCGGGGCTCAGCGAGAAAGCCATCGAGTCTTCGACCAGGGTGCGGTTGGGGGGCGCGCGCATGGACCTGACGTACGCCTTGGCGCACTCGAACAACCTGTATTTCGCCACGTTGGGAGAGAAGCTGGGATTCGAGAAGGTCAGCTATTACTCCCACCTGTTCGGTTACGGAGAAAAGGCGGGGTTGAACATCCTTGGCGAGCAGCCTGGTCGTTATCCTTCCGCCCCTCCCAGGAATGGCGGGGTAGGGATGCTGACCAGCTTTGGTGAGGAGATTTCCCAAACGCCGCTCCAACTGGCAGCCCTGATGAGCGCTATCGCCAACGGCGGCACGCTGTACTATCTGCAGTATCCGCGGAACCAGGCGGAAATCCAGTCATTCGTTCCGCGCGTCAAGCGCCGGCTGGACATCGATGGTCTGATTCCCGAGATCGTGCCCGGAATGCGGGGAGCGGTGGAGTTCGGCACGGCGCATCGGGCGCGGGAGGACGGCGTCATCGCCGGCAAGACCGGGACCTGCAGCGAGAACCACACCCACCTGGGATGGTTCGGATCGTTCAATGACGAAGGCCCGCGCAAACTGGTGGTGGTGGTTCTCCTGACCGGAGGGCGGCCCGCGATCGGCCCGCTGGCTGCCGGAATTGCCGGCGACATTTACCGCCGGCTGGGCGCTCAGAACTACTTCGCCAAAGCGGTTCCCATCACGCCGGCGGCACTGATCTCGAGCCAGGCCTGCTGCCGGCAGTAACCCTCGGAATTTAGAGAAAGTCTGCCGCCCCATCCCACCTAATTTCATGGGGATGGCGCCCGCGGCGCTGGCTGCAATCATCTTCTTCGGCATTCTCACCCTCTGGGTGCCGGCCTATTACCCGATCGCGGTCTTTCAGGCTGCGACCTTCGCGTTGGCGAGTGTCGCGGCGTGGCGCGGCCGGCACTCTCTGCCGCGGTTTGCCTGGCCGGCCGTACCTTTCGCCTGCGGCGTCCTGTGGGGGGTAATCCAGTGGATCAGCGGCCACACGGCCTATGGTTTTCAGACCAGGTTGGCCATCCTGAAGTGGGCGGCGTTCCTGTGTGTGTTTCTCCTGGGGACGTCGTGGTTTCGCGAAGCAGGCACGCGGCACCGGTTCCTCTCCGCGATGCTCTGGTTCGGATTTCTGTTGTCGATCCTCGCCACCGTCCAGAGCTTCAGCGCGAAGGGCAGAGTATTCTGGCTCTTTGAAACGCCTTACACCGATTTCGTGATGGGGCCGATGCTTTCGAGCAACGACTACGCCGCCTTCATCGAAGCCCTGCTGCCGGCCGCCCTATATGAGGCCATGTGCCGCCGGCGAGGCACCTTGCTCCACAGCACGATGGCCGCCGTCATGTACGCGTCCGTGATTGTCTCCGCATCGCGAGCCGGCGTGGCGTTGACGACGGCCGAGATGGTGCTGGTGCCCCTGCTCGTGTGGGTCCGGCGGGAGCCCATAGGCGCGTCAACGGGCGTTCGCTCGCTACGCATCGCCATCCTGGTAGTGGTCCTGGTAGCGGTGGTGGGAGCGGGACCCCTGTGGAACCGGATTCTCGAACCCGACCCTATGGCGGGGCGGCGGGAATTCGCGCAATCCTCCTGGCAGATGGCAATCTCTCACCCGTGGATGGGGGTCGGGCTTGGGACGTGGTCCACCGTCTATCCGGCTTACGCCTTGGTCGATTTAGGGATGACCGTTAACGAGGCTCATGACGACTGGCTCCAATGGACGGCTGAGGGCGGTTTTCCCTTCGGGGTGATGATGGTGTCCCTGTTCCTCTGGTCTCTTCGTCCGGCATTCCGTTCGGTCTGGGGTTTGGGGGTGATTGCGGTGTTCCTGCACGCCCTGGTGGACTACCCGTTCGCGCGGCCGGCGCTCGGGGCGTGGCCGATTCTCGTCCTGTCGATGATTGCCGCTTCCGAAGGCGGGCGGAAGCACGTTGGCCGGCCGTGAAAGGCGTTATACTACTCGCTGGCCGTCACACTGGCGAGGGGATCCCTTATGAGCGCGGTTCACGCCACAATCTCGCACCTTAACGGCCAGCTCGGGGAACGCGCCGAGCTGGCTCACGAATGCCTCTACTACATGACGATGATGCGCGAAATGGAGGACCGCATTGAGCGCAAACTTTATCGCCAGGGGAAGATCGTAGGCGGTGTGTACGTTGGACGCGGTCAGGAAGCCATCCCGGTCGGCACCGCCCTGCTGGCCACCGAGGACGATGTCCTGCTGCCCTCCCACCGGGACATGGCTGTGCTGCTGATTCGCGGCGTGCCTGCCCGCCGCATCTTCGCCCAGTACATGGGCCGCATGGGCGGACTCACGCGCGGCCGCGAAGGCAACATGCACATGGGCGACCTGAAGCTCCGCCTGGTGTCGATCATCAGCGCGCTGGCCGCCACCGTGCCGGTAGCCGCCGGCGCCGCCCTTGCGCTGCGTTACCAGGGTAAGAATGGGGTGGCTTTCAGCTATTTCGGCGACGGTGCTACCAGCCGCGGGACTTGGCACGAAGGCGTGAATTTCGCCACCGTGCAGAAGCTGCCGGTGATCTTTATCTGCAACAACAACCAGTACGCCTACTCCACGCCCCTCAACGCCCAGATGGCCTGTGCTAACGTGGCCGACCGCGGCCCGGCGTACAACATGCCCGCCGAGATCGTGGATGGCAACGACGTGCTGGCGATTCACGCCGCCACACAGCGCGCGGTAGCGCATGCCCGCTCCGGCGCCGGTCCTTACCTGATCGAGTGCAAGACCTTCCGCATGACCGGCCACTCCGCGCACGACGCTGCTCACTACGTTCCTCCCGGCATGTTCGAGGAGTGGGCCAAGCTCGACCCCATCACCCGCCTGCAGGACAAGATGCTGGGGGAGGGCTGGGCGGACCAGAACGCCCTCGACGAGATGCGATCGTCCATTCTGCGGGACATCGATGAGGCCGTAGCATGGGCCGAACAGAGTCCTCATCCCGATCCCGCGACACTGGTTTCGGACGTCTACGAGAACTCGTGAGCATGTCCACAACCTACCTGGAAGCCATCCGCGAAGGTCTTTGGGAGGAGATGGAGCGCGACCCCAACGTGTTCCTGCTGGGGGAGGACATCGGTGTGTACGGCGGCGCGTTCAAAGTCACCGCCGGATTCGTCGAACGGTTCGGGGAACGGCGCGTGGTGGATACGCCCATCTCCGAGGAGGCCATCGTGGGCGCGGCCATCGGGGCTTCCTACATGGGGTTGCGGCCGGTGGCCGAGATGCAGTTCGCCGACTTCATCTCCTGCGGCTTCGACCAGATCGTGAACTTTGCCGCCAAGAGTCGTTACCGCTGGGACGCTCCGGTGCCCATCGTGATCCGCGCGCCTTCCGGTGGCGGGATTCACGGCGGGCCCTTCCATTCGCAGAATCCGGAAATGTGGTTCGTCAAGACTCCCGGTCTGAAGGTGGTCTGCCCGGCGACGGCTTACGATGCCAAGGGCCTGATCAAGTCGGCGATCCGCGATAACGATCCGGTCCTCTTCTTCGAGCACAAGGGCCTCTACCGCAAGATCAAGGAGGATCTTCCGGCGAGCGAGTACACCGTTCCGATCGGCAAGGCCAAGGTGATCCGCGAAGGCCGGGATCTCAGCATCATCACCTACGGCGCGATGGTTTGGGTGGCTCTCGAGGCGGCGGACAAGCTGGAGGAAGAAGGGGCGTCCGTGGAAGTGGTGGACCTCCGCACGCTCCAGCCGCTGGATCGCGAGACGGTACTGGAGAGCGTGCGGAAGACTTCGAAGGTATTGCTGCTGCATGAAGACACGCGCACCGGCGGCATGGCGGGCGAATTGGCCGTCAGCATCACCGAGAGCGCGTTCGAGTACCTGGACGCTCCGATTGTGCGCGTGACGGCTCCGGACACGCCCGTTCCGTACAGCGCGGCATTGGAGGACGAGTTCCTGCCGAATGCCGAAAAAGTGATCGAAAAGGCCCGCTGGCTCTTCCGATATTGACGAGGCGCAGGCACTCCTGCCTGTACCCATGGGCCGTCGGCCCACCGAAATTCATGAAAACCCGTGCCGGCTACGCGATATGTGCCCCGCGTGTCGCTACATACACCGCGTACAACGACTGGCTGGCGGCCATGAACAGCCGATTGCGGTGCGCTCCACCGAAACAGATGTTGGCACAGATCTCCGGCAGCAGGATCGCACCAATGCGCTCGCCGCCCGGCGAGAAGACGTGCACTCCGTCGTATCCCGCGCCCACCCAGCCGGCACCCGTCCAGATGTTGCCGTCGATATCCGCGCGAATGCCGTCGGCCAATCCTCCCGAGGTCGATTTGCCTTTCCACTCCATCGAGATGAACTGCTTGCCGTTGCGCAGCTTGCCATCGGCTACGTCGAACACCTTGATGATGTTGGGGGCTTCGGGGTAGTGCGTGGATCCGGTGTCGCAGATGTAGAGCTTCTTGTAGTCGGGCGAGAAACAGAGGCCGTTCGGCTTGAACAGTTCGTTGGTCACCAGGTCCATCTTGCCGGTCTTGGGGTCGAGCCGGTACACCGCCTCCTTGATTTCCAGCGGCGCCTTGGTGCCCTCGTACTCCCCCAGAATCCCGTAACCGGGATCGGTGAACCAGATGCCGCCGTCCGGGTGGACCACGATGTCGTTCGGCGCATTCAGCTTCTTTCCCTGCCACTGGTCCGCCAACACCGTGACCTCGCCGTTGGGCTCGTACCGGACCACGCGTCGCGTGACATGCTCGCACGAAAGCAGCCGGCCTTCGTAATCGAAGGTGTTGCCGTTGGAGTAGTTCGAGGGCTTGTGCAGCACGCTGAAATGGCCGTCTTCCTCCAGCCACCGGAGTTGCCGGTTGTTGGGAATGTCGCTGAACACCAGGTAGCCGCCCGCCCCGCTCCACGCCGGCCCCTCAGCCCACAGAGTCCCGGTATATAGCCGCTGGATGGTCGTGTTGCCGACCTTGTACTTCCCAAAGCGCTGGTCCAGCACTATGATGTCGGGATCGGGATAGTGGATCGGCTCCTTCCCGCTCCAGTCGCGTTGCGTCTGTGCGGCGGCGGCCCCCAGACCCGTGCCGGCGGCCGCCAGTTTCAGAAATGATCGGCGTAGCAACGTTCGATGTAACGCGCTCATGGTGGCTCCTCGCTTCGATTTCGGGCAGTTCCGAAGTATACATCGGAACCGCGCGTCAATACATCATCCAGCCGGCATCCACGTTCAGGCATTGGCCCGTCATGCCGTCGCTCAGCTCGGAACAGAGAAACAGGCAGACGCGCGCCACATCCAGAGGCATCAGGCGCCGTTGCAAACTCTGATGCGCCATAAACTCCTTCGCCTGCTCCTCGGACACGAAGCGTGCTTCGGACTCCGTCTTGATCGCGCCTGGCGTGATGCAGTTGATGTGCACATTGTGCGGGCCCATTTCGCGCGCCAGCGACCGGGTAAGCCCGATCACGCCGCCCTTCGATGACACGTAGTGAGTCATGTTGGCCATCCCCAGGTGGAACGTGACCGAGGAGATGTTGACCACCTTGCCCGCGCGGTGCGCCACCATGTGAGGGATCACCGCCTGCAGGCACAGGAACATGCTCTTGAGATTGACCGCCTGCATCTCGTCCCAATGCTCTTCGGTCATACTGAGAAACGGCTGCCGGGGATAAATGCCGGCGTTATTTACCAGGATATCGATCCGGCCGAAGCGCCCGACCGCCGCGGATACGGCCGGAGCGATGTCGACGGGGTTCCGCACATCCCCTGTAAACGCCTCGGCCCACCTTCCCGCGGCGCCGATCGAATCCGCCACCGACCGATTCCGCTCCCCGTCGCGATCCAGAAGAAACACCCGCGCGCCCTCGGACGCAAACAGGTGGGCGACCGACTCACCGATTCCGGTGGCGGCTCCGGTGACGAGGGCAGTTTTCGACTCGAGCAGCATGTCTCTCCTTCCGTCCTTGCATGATATCTGAAACGTGCCGTCTTCGAGACTCGTCTGTGCAGGGGCTCTACAACCGGCACAAAAGCGTATAGAATTGCTTCTAAAGGAGGCACCCTGTGGTGCGGTATTCCTGCGTTCGGGCCAACCTGTTGGTTTCCGTCGTCCTGATGTGGGCCGTGTCCGCGGCGGCACAGACTTATCCCGGTCAGTACCCGCCGACCACCTATCCACCCACCACGTATCCGCCCGGCACCTATCCGCCCGGCACGTACCCGCCGGGAACCTATCCGCCGAATACCTATCCGACGCGGCTGCCGGGAGGCGTTCCGGTCGGCCTGCCTGTGCCCGAAGTCAAGCTTCCCAAGAAGGACTCCAAGTCGAAGAACGACGACACCAGGATGACGCTCTCGTCTGTTGACGGCACGTTTCGGCGAATGGGCGAAAAGGACCTGCTTCTGCAGGCCGCGCACCAGCGGATCCTGCGCTTCCGGCTGCTGGCCAAGACGCGCTTCCTGAGTAAGGACGGCGACCCGATCCGCGACTCTTTGCTGCATCCCGGCGATCAGCTATCCGTCTCGGTCAATCCCGATGATGTGGAGACTGCCCTGCGGGTAACCCTCCTGCGGGCCGGGACTCCGGCCGAGCGCGGCGCGGCCGAAGATCGTGTGGACGAAGCTGCGGTACACACTCCTCGCACTGGGGATTTCGGCAAGCCGCACACAGTATCCGCGCGAGATAAGTCTTCCGAGCCGGAAGTGACCACCAGCGATGCCGAGCCTTCCAAGCCGGAGCCCTCAGCGGCGCCGGCAGCCCGTGCCGATGCGCCAGCGGAATCCGGCGCCGCGACGGCACGCGGATCCGCGCCCCCCGCGCCGGCCCCTGCCGACGCACCGGCGTCTTCATCCGGAGCCTCCATCGCGAACATGTCCGACACGCAGATTCTGGCGGAAGCGCGAAGCGCCTCCTCAGCCTACACCGCGGGCCTTCCGAATTTTCTGGCGGAGCAGGCCACCACGCGGTACTTCAGCGCCGGCCTCCCGGCGCGATGGGAGACCATCGACGTGGTGACCGCTGACGTGGCCTACGTGAACGGCAAGGAAGATTATCGCAACCTCAAAATCAACGGGATCCCCACCAACCGGCCTCCGGAGCATTCGGGAACCTGGTCGACCGGCGAGTTCTCGACGACACTGGAAGACGTGCTGTCGCCGATTACCAACGCTCGTTTCCGCCGCCGCGGCGATGACAGGATCGCGGGCCGGTCGGCATTGGTCTACGACTACACGGTGGCGCAGGCCACCTCCCACTGGACGATGGTCGCGCCCGATGGCCGCCAGTACAACCCCGCGTACACCGGCTCCGTCTGGATCGACAAGGAGACCCGGCGCGTTTTGCGGATCGAGCAGACCACCTCCTCGCTTCCGGGCGATTTTCCGATCAACAGCGCGGAATGCGTACTGGTATACGGCTTCGCGAAGATCGACCAGCGCAGCTACCTGCTTCCCGCCACAAGCGAGAACATCGGCTGCATGCGGGGCAGCGGAACGTGCAGCCGCAACGTAATCGTCTTCCAGAATTACCGCAAGTTTGAAACCGAGTCGAACGTCAAGTTTGACAAGTTCGTTGCCAAGGCCAATTAACTCCGCGCGCCGCCGCGGGATATCCTGGGAAGTCCTATGCCTACACATCGTCCGCTGACAGTTTGTCTGCTCCTCGTCCTGGCCGGGGTTCGGGCTCCGGCCCAACCGGCCATGCGCGATCCCACCACGATTACGGTCCTGAAGCCGGCACGCGTCTTCGATGGCGAGGCCATGCATGAGGGCTGGGCAGTGCGGGTGCGCGCGGGCAGGATCGATGCCGCCGGACCCGCCTCCGGGATCGACGCCGCGAATGCCAAAGTAGTGGACCTGCCGGGCACGACCCTCATGCCCGGCCTGGTGGAGGGACACTCGCATATCCTGCTGCACGCCTACAACGAGACCTCCTGGAACGACCAGGTGGCGCACGAGGGCTTAGCCTTGCGCGTGGCGCGCGCGGTGAATCACCTGCGTGCCACACTGATGGCCGGCTTCACGACCATTCGCGACCTGGGCACCGAAGGCGCACAGTACGCCGACGTCGAGTTGAAGCAGGCGGTCAACCAGGGGATCATTCCCGGGCCGAGGATCCTGGCTTCCACGCGCGCGATCGTGGCCACGGGCAGCTACGCGCCCAAAGGCTTTGCCCTGGAGTGGAGGGTGCCGCAGGGGGCCGAGGAAGCCGACGGAGTGGACAGCCTGATCCGCGTGGTCCGCGACCAGATCGGGCACGGCGCCGACTGGATCAAGATGTACGCCGACTATCGCTACGGCCCCAGTCCCGGCGCGCATCCCACCTTTTCGCTCGAGGAGCTGAAGCTCGCGGTGGAGACGGCGAAGAGCGCGGGTGTGCCGGTGGCGGTGCACAGCTCCACGCCCGAGGGCATGCGGCGCGCAATCCTGGCCGGCGTGGAGACCATCGAGCACGGCGACGGCGGCACGCCCGAGATCTTCAAGATGATGGCCGAGCACCACGTGGCGCTCTGTCCGACCCTGGCGGCGGGCGATGCCACCAGTTCGTACGCCGGGGCGCGGCGGGGGCAAGGGCAGGAGCCGCCCTCCATCACGCGCAAGCGGGCCAGCTTCAAGGCGGCGATGGAGGCCGGCGTGACGATCATCAGCGGCAGCGATGTCGGGGTGTTCAATCACGGAGAGAACGCCCGGGAGTTGGAGCTGATGGTGGCCTACGGTATGCCGGCGGTGGACGCTCTGAAGGCCGCCACGTCTGTGGCGGGCAGCGTGCTGCACATGGAGATCGGGCAGGTGAAGCCCGGCATGTTCGCCGACCTGATCGCGGTGGAAGGCGATCCGACGAAGGACATTTCCGCGATCCGCAAGGTGAGCTTCGTGATGAAGGCGGGGACGGTTTACAAGCCTTGATCGCCGTGGCGCGCGCACTCGTGCCGGCACTGGTGCCTGCCGCGTCGCGACTCCTCGGGACGCTTTTTGGCCGCCAGCGTCTAGGATCGAACCAAGACCAAGATCAGAACAGTTACACAAGCAAACTCAGATCCAGAGCGACCGTCCCCACGGTGGCCATGAAGAACGGCGATTTTTCCGCGCTCCTGCCCACCACCGTCATCTACGATCCCAATTCCATCAACGCCGCGGGGCAGCGCACTCCGTTCCCCGGCAACATCATTCCCGCCTCCGATTTCAGCAAGGCCGGGCAGGCGATTCTGGGATTGTTCCCCGACCCGAACCTTCCGGGCGGTATGGGGCTCACGGTAGGCTACGTCGGGTCTAATCCAAGGGCACACATCTCGACGCCAGTACAATGCCAACCTGCCGATGCCTTCGGCACTCTTCAATCAAACAACCGTCCCTAGAAGACGCCGAAGCGGAATCGACGGTGATGCCGGCAAGTGCCGGGTCAAGCTGGCCTTTGCAGGACCTTTTGGAAAGCCGGTCCTACTGCGCCGTCAGGAACGCGCGATTCAGGAATACCGCCATCTGCGCTCGCGTGTTGGGAGTGTCCGGGCAGTATGCCGTCGCCGAGCAGCCCGAGGTGATCCCCAGGTCCCGCAGCTTCTGGATATAAGCGAAAAGCGGATGGCCGGCCGGCACGTCCGTGAAATAAGGCTGCGAAGTGAACGTGAAATCGTTGCCCGTTACCCCACGCACGAGAAATACCGCCATCTGGCCCCTCGTCACTGGCGAATCGGGACAATAGTTCGCCCCTCCGCATCCCGCCGTGATGCCCAGATCCTTCATCCGTTGAATGTACTGGAAGAACGGATGGGAGGCCGGCACGTCCACGAAATACGGAGTATTGCTGTACGGGAAGGAACCGCCGCGGCTGAGCGCACGGACGATGAAGACCGCCATCTGGCCTCGCGTCACACTGGCGTCCGGACAATAGCTGGTAGTCGAACAGCCCGAAGTAATTCCATAGAACGACATCAACCGGATGTAGTCCGCGTAGGGGCTCCCAGCCGTCACGTCGGCAAACGGCGCGGCCGGGTCCGTTCCGCTCTGGATGATGTTGATTGCCTCACCGGCCGCGGTAATCGACCCGGCGCGGGGAGCCGGCGCGCTGTTCGCCGTCACCGAATAGGCAATGCTTCCGGGCCCCGACCCTGCCGCCGCCGAACCAATCGTGATCCACGCCGCTGCCGCTGACGCCGCCCAACTACAGCCAGTGGCCGTCGCGAGCGACACGGTGCCCGACCCCGATTGCGCGCCGAAACTCGCGCTCACAGGCGAGAGCGAATACGTACAGCCCGTTGACTCGCTGCCGGACTGCGTCAACGGGAACGTGGTTCCTGCCAGCGAAATGGTGCCGGTTCGCGCATTCGCCGCGCTGTTCGCACCAGCCGCGTACGTCACCGAGCCGCTTCCCGTTCCCGAACCGGCGCCGCTCAAAGTTATCCAATAGGCGTTGGAACTTGCTGTCCACGGGCATTCCGGCCCGCTGGCTGTAATCGCCACTGTCCCGGTTGCTCCACCCGGCGGCGCGGTGGCCGCCGTCGGAGAGATCGTGAACGTGCAGTTGCCGGCAGTTCCGTTGGCGAGTGGCGCCTGGCTGATGGTGAACACCTGGCCAGCCACGGTGATGGTTCCGGTACGCGCCGCGCCCGGGTTGGCGGACAAACCGAAATCCACTTGCCCGTCGCCGCTGCCCGCCGCCGCTGCCGCAATCCAGTCCGAATCGCTGGAGGCAACCCAATAGCAGCCGCTGGTTGCCTTCACGGCAAACGACCCCCACGCCGTCGTGCCCGGAAACGACATCGAGGCCGGACTCACCGCATACGTGCAGCCCCCGAAAGCGTAACTGTAGTCCCACGACACGTTCGCCTGGTAAGTCATAACCAAGCCTTCATCGCTCTCCGTCTGGGGGCCGGTGGTGGCGGCGTAGTGCTTCCCGGCGTTGACCGGCCCGCTCCCCGAGTATGGCGTCGCACCCTGCGAATAAAAATCGCCTTTGGGCTTCTGATCGCCCCACAAGTCCATGATCAGGCTGATCACCATCTGCGGGTCGTCGTTATTCATGTCTACCGGACCGGAGCGAGTCGTCGTTCCGCACGCCGTCGTCGTGACTTCCTCCCAGTCGCCCGCAGCCGTGAAATCGGAGCGATACAACTGGTCGTACGCCACGACCGCGTACTCATAAAACCCGTTGTAGTTATGGAAGTACCCGCCGCCCGGAAGGTCTGGGCCGCCGGGAGGGAACTTCCATGCATAGGTGAACTTCTCGGTATAGACGATCGTGCCGGGGCACTTGGGGTCGGTGACCGGGGTAGTCTCGATCCTGGTTCCGCCCCCCTGCCACAGCACGCTCTTGTAGTCGCTCCAGTTGAGCGTGAAATAGGCCCCCGTTCCGGGAACCGTGGCGCTCCTGTCGATGCTGAGCGTATGGCTGAAACTGGCGGTGAATCGTGTTGATGTATCGCCTTCCGTGCCGATCCGCGAGTAGTACCCGTTGAGGCGCCTTTGGTAATGGAGCGAAAGCCGAGGCTCCTGGCCAAGGGCGAGGCCGGCGGCGGAAAGCAGGATGACCAGGCGCGTCGGAGCTGAGCGCATAGCAGCGTCCTCGCGTTTCTGAAACAAGCGGCTGCCCGTTCCGGCGAGAATTATACGACGCTCGCACCGACAATACAAGCAATAAAAGATCTGTAGATCTGATTAAACAGCTCTCGTTTGCCGATCTGGCGAAAGTGAGCCTGTTCAAGCTGCCTCGTGCCGTTCTATAGTGTGTTTTTGAACGTATGCACAGTTCTTGGGGATACACACACGCCAGACGGGACCGGAGAGGCTCCGAGTTGCCGGGTCAGAATGGAAAAGTTGCAGGCGGGGCATCTCCCGCCAAGGGTGCCCCGGCACCGCCTTCTCACCAGGCGATCGCGGAGCTGGCCTACTCCTATTGGCAGGAGCGAGGTTGCCAGGGAGGCTCCGCATTGGAAGACTGGCTCCGCGCCGAGCGCGAATTGCGGAAACGCACCGGGCCGCAGTCCGCCTGACCATGGCGCCCGCCGCCCGAAGGCGCGCGCCGGGCGGGCTCGCAGTAAACCCGATCCGGCGCCGCGCCGTCAACTGTCCCCTATCGCCCGTCCCGGCCGACCAGAGTCGCGGCCACTCCATGGCGGAAGCGAAGGGAGCTTCGATGCCTCCGGTTCAACCAGCGCTGCAGGGTCGCCAGCGCGGCAAACAGAATCAGCGAAAAGGCGGTGTGGGTTTCAGGGGTCATCAAGTACGTCCTTATGAGTACTATTCAACCCCAGTTCCAAAATTCGCAAAAGTCACGCCAGTACTGGATAACGTACCAGGGCTCGGCCCTCGAACCGGTATCGGGAGATAACCCCGTGTATGCTACAGTGAAACCGCGGGATCGCCATTGAAATGAACGGCCTCCAGGGCGTCAACGCGGCTGCCATCACTCCCCGTGGCAAGCAGGGCGAAATCGATTTGGGCGCGGCCTTCGAGCTCATCGACCACCTGTGCGCGGCCGGCGTCCGCGGCATCGTACTCTTCAGCGATTACGGCGAGTATCCCGCCTTCACCGCCGAAGAGCGGTCGCGACTGGCCTACCTGGCCGTGAAGCGCAGCCGCGTGCCCGTGCTGGTGGGCGTGGGCAGCCCCACCATGGATCTTTCCGTCTGTCTGGCGCGCGAGGCCCGCGATGCCGGCGCCGCCGGGCTGCTCCTGCCGCCGCCCTTCTTCTACCGCTACGACGCCGACGATCTGCTGGAATTCTATAAGCGATTCGCTTTCCAACTAGGATCGCGGGACGAAGCCTATCTCTCCAACACGCCGGACTCGACCAGCCCGGTCCCGCTCGAGACCGCGCTCGAACTGCTCCGCACGGGGCTGTATGCCGGGGTGGAAGACTCCAGCGGAAGCTTCGAGGCATTTTCCTGCCTGCAAGCCGCCGCGGAAAGTTGCGCGTTCCAATTGCTGGTAGGCAGCGATGCCATTTTCACGCGCACACGGTGCGCCGGCGCCTCCAACGTCAACGGCATTCACCGTGCGGGCGCGGTCTCCGCGGCGGCCTGCGCGGTGCCGGAGTTGATCCTCGCGCTCGACCGCGCCATCGGCTCCGGTCGCGCGGAGGAGACCCAGACCTTGGACTCTCACCTGGGGCAGTTCCTGGAGTGGGAGGCGCGTTTCCCTCGCCCCATGATCGTCAAGGTGGCGACCGGCCTGCGCGGTTTGAAGACCGGACCGATTCCGGTGCCGCTCTCGCCGGGAAAGGAACGCCTGCTGGGCCAGTTCCGCGAGTGGTTTCAAGGTTGGCTTCCCGCGGTGAAGAAGATGGCCGCGAAAGCCTGAAGGACGCATGACCCCCCGGCCGCCAGGACCCAGAATCGCCATCGCCCTGGCGCTCTGCGCGGCCGCGGCGGTATGGGGCCAGTCTGCCGCGCCCCACACCGGCGCGCAGCTGGCCACCTTCCACTCCGACGTGGACGATTCCGACCAGCCCTACGCCCTCTACCTGCCGAAGTCCTTCGATCCGGCCAAGAAGTACCCGCTGGTCGTCAGCCTGCACCAGGAGGAATCCAACCACCGCCTGAATCTGCGAACGCTGTTTGGCGTGGTTACGCGTCTCGGCGGCGAACCCGACACCCAGGACCTCCGTTATTTCCCACCGGTGCGCGACGTGGACTTCCTCATCGCCTGCCCGTACGCGCGCGGCACCATGGGCTACCAGGGTGTCGCCGAGAAGGACGTCTACGACATGATCGCCGACGTGAAGCGCCGCTTCCCGGTCGATGAGGATCGGGTGTACCTCACCGGCATCTCGATGGGTGGCGCCGGAGCCCTGTGGCTCGCGCTCACTCGGCCCGATGTGTGGGCCGCGGTCGCTCCCGTCTGTCCGCTGCCGGCCGGCGCGGCCACCGAGGAATTGGCCGGCAACGCGCTCCAGTTGCCCATCCGGCTGTTCCACGGAGATCAGGACCCGATCGCGCCGGTGTCGTCCTCTCGCGCCTGGCAGCGGCGCCTCCAGGACCAGGGCGTCAGCGCCGACTACCTGGAGTTTCCCGGCGCGCGCCACAATGCCTGGGAACTGGCCTACCGCAACGAGGCGATCTTCGACTGGTTCGCGAAGTTTCACCGCAACCGTTTTCCCGGCCAGGTACGCTTCGCCACCCGCTCCTACCGCTATAACTCGGCTTACTGGGTGCGCATCGACGGTCTGACGCCGGGCACCCTGGCGTGGATCGATGCGGAATGGAGCGCCAAGGGCGATCTCAGTGTCCAGACGCAGGGGGTCGATGGCTTCACGCTCACCATCGGGCCCGGCCACGCACCGCCCCGGGCCGTGACCATCGATGGCCTGCTGGTGCGCGTCAAGCCGGCGCCGTCGCTGGCGTTCTCCAACGCCTCCGGGCGCTGGCAGCCCGGGAATTATCAGCCCCCCGCCAAACGGCCCGGAGCCGAGGGCCCCATTTCGGCAGCCGTCTCCGCGCGGCAGATTTATGTCTATGGCGGCTCCGGCACGCGCACCGTCGAGGAACTGGAGGCCCGCCGCCGCGTCGCGGAGACCGCCGCGGCATGGTCCACCGCCCGCTCCCGCCTGTCGCTCTCTCTGATGGTCAAAGACGACGCCTCGGTCACCCCGGCGGACGTCGAATCCTCCGACCTCATCCTCTTCGGCACCCCCGCCACCAACTCGCTGATCGCGCGTTTCGCCAGTTCCCTGCCGCTGGCCCTCAGCCCCGCGGCGGCCGATTATGGCCTGCTGTTCATCGCTCCCGAAGGCAAGCACTACGTGCTGGTCAACTCCGGACTGCCGTGGTGGACCGGCGCGGAAGAGACCGACCGGGCCCCCGATTCGCCCGAGCCCCAGCAGTTCCGGCTTCTGAGCTCGTTCGGCGACTACATTCTTTTCAAAGGGTCGCTCAAAAATGTAGTCGCGGAGGGCCGTTTTGATCGAAACTGGAAGGTTCCGGCCGAGGCTGCTTCCAGACTGCTGGCTCCCGGCACGGTCACCGTCCACTAAGATGACTTCCGAAGAATTCCGCCGTTTTGGCTACCAGGCGATCGATTGGGTCGCCGACTACCTGGCGCATGCCGACCGATATCCCGTGCTGCCGCGCGTCAAGCCGGGAGAACTGACCGACGCGCTGCCTTCCTGCGGTCCCGAGAAGGGCGAGCCCATGGAAACGATCCTGGCCGATTTCGAGCGCCTGATCGTGCCCGCCATGACCCACTGGAACCACCCCGGGTTCATGGCGTACTTCGCCAACTCCTCGCCGCCCGAAGCGATTCTCGCCGAGGTGCTGGCCACCGCGCTCAACGGCAACGGCATGGTGTGGAAGACCTCGCCCGCGGTCACCGAACTCGAGCAGTTGACCTTGCGATGGCTTCGCCAGTGGAGCGGGCTTCCCGACGATTGGTTCGGCATGATCCACGACACCGCCTCCACCAGCAGCATGCACGCCATGGCGGCGGCGCGCGATGCGGCCGATCCGCAATCGCGCACCCGCGGCGCGCAGCCCGGCCTGGTGGTCTACAGCTCCGAGCAGTCGCACTTCGCCAACGAGAAGGGCGCGATTGCCGTGGGCATCGGGCGGGACAACGTACGCAAAGTGCCGGCCGACGGCGAATTCCGCATGCGGCCGGATGCGCTGGAGGAGTTGATCGAGCGCGACCTGGCAGCGGGGTTGAAGCCCTGCTGCGTCACCGCCACCGTGGGCACTACATCCACCACCAGCGTAGATCCCGTACCGGCCATCGCGGACATTTGCGAGACGCACGGCATCTGGCTGCACGTGGATGCGGCCTATGCCGGGTCGGCCGCAATTGTCCCCGAGTTCCGGTGGGCATTTGAAGGGTGCGAGCGCGCCGATTCCTTCGTCACCAATCCGCACAAGTGGCTCTTGACCCCCATGGACTGCAGCATCTTCTATACGCGGCGTCCCGAGATTCTGCGGCGCGCCTTCTCGCTGGCGCAGAACGCCGAGTTCCTGGAGGTCGGCAACCTGACCCGCGAAGTCAACCTGATGGAATACGGGGTGCCTCTGGGGCGCCGCTTCCGCGCGTTGAAGCTGTGGTTTGTGCTGCGGTCGTACGGGCACGAGGGGCTGGCCAACATGATACGCGAGCATGTGCGCCTGGCGCGCGATTTTGCCGCCAGAATCGAGGCCGACCCGCGCTTCGAACTGACCGCGCCGGCGCCGTTTTCGGTGGTCTGTTTCCGGCGCAAGGGCACGGATGACGAGAATCGCGCGTTGCTCGAGAAGGTCAATGCGGCCGGCGACGTCTTCCTCTCCGGTACGGTGCTGAACGGCCATTTTACTTTACACCTGGCGGTGGGAAATCAAGCCACGACGGCCGCCCATATCGAGCGCGCCTGGAAGCTGATCACCTCAGAGTAGACGTGGCGCAAGGTATTCCAGCCCCGTGAATTCGCAGAACAACGCGAGTTCGCGTCTCCAGTCGCCGTAGACCAGGGCAATGTGATGCTCTACCGCCAGCCGCATCATGGAGTCCAGAAAGGCCTTCGCGGAAGGCTCGGGTACGACCGTCGCGACACTGCCTCGCACACCCTCCTTTGTGGGGACTACCCGGCCGCCCGCGACGAACATCCGCATCCGGCCCTCTACCGGCCGCATCGCCTTGGCCAGAGTCACGGCTCCCTGCTGGAACGGAAATTCCAGCGTAGCGCCCGTCCCGGTCCGCATGTGGGTGCGCAGCAGCGCCTTTTTCGGGTCTCCCGCGAGCGATGGATCGGCCGCGCCGCAATGCGCGAATTGAATCGCGTCCTGCTCCTCGATCCACGCCGTGATGTCGAAATTGAAGGCCGAACTGCCGGCCAACTGCGCCAGCAGGTAAGTGGTGATGAGCGCTGTGAGGTCGATCTCGCAGGTGCTGGGAATGCCCTCGCGCGCCATCAGGGCATGCGTGACGCATGGCGTGATCCCCTGCCGGTCGCGGAGCTCCGGCCAGCAGCGCACGCAATAAGCATCCAGGCGATTCTCCTGCACCAGTTGCTTCATCCCCAGATACAGCCGGAGGTTCTCCGCCAGTGCCTGCTCCCCCACCTCCCGCCGGCCGCCAGTCTCAGCCGCCAGCCGGCAACCAATCCGCGCCGCTTCGTCCGCCGAGGCTGCCCGGGCCTTCTGCAACAGTGCGTCCGGCTCGAGGTGGACGGCTGTCGCGCCCAGGATTCGCTGCAGCTCCGCTTCATCCACCGCGACGTCCACCATGCCCGGGCAGGGATCGCCAACCAACCCGAACCTTGCGCGTCGTATTTGCCGGATCACGGCCGCCACCTTCGCAGCACGCGCGACCTGTTCCACGACGCCCGATGTCACCGGACCAACGACGTGCGCGAAACATTTCCCCAGCCGCCGGATGTTCGATCCCGACCCGGTGATTCCGCTGAGGGGCGAAGGCATGGGCACATCGAGATCCAGAAAAGGCAGCGCCCACAGCAGCAGCGGAAGATCCATCAGTTCCCGCGCCAGCGCCAGAGTCACTTCCTCGGACACCCAGGTGCAGAAAAACAGCGCGGCCAGGTCGAGGTCGCACTCCTGGAGTTGCCGGGCGATTTCCACCGAATCGAGCGGGGTGCGTGGAATCGCAGTCTCCACCACGTTGCAGCCTGCCTGCCGCAATTCGGCGATGGCCTGTTGACGCTGCGCAGCGACTGCGGGCAAATTGTAGAGCGGGTGGACACAGGTAATCAGGGCGATCTGCGGCCGCGGCATCGGTCTTCCGTTCAGTCTATAAGCTGTGCGGCTACCCGGGCAATGCCGAGCCGACCCGAAGCGCAACAGGAAGGCCGGTTGCCGGCACGCCGCCGTGCTGTATGATGAGCCAATGCGACATGTCACCTTTCCCACACTTCGGTTCCTGGCTCTGCTCGTTCCCGCCGGCGTGGCCCTCCATGGGCAAGGCGCGCCGCCGCCCATCGAAAATGATCAGGTTCGGGTAGTCTACGCCAACGACCAGCCGCACCATAAGGGCTCGCTGCATGAGCACAAGGTGAACCGTGTGATGGTGTATCTCACGGCGGGCCGACAGGAGATCACTCCGCAGGCCGGTGCGAAGCAGGTGCTGGATGTCAAGGCCGGCGAGGTGCGCTGGAGCCCCGCCGGCGGCATGCATGTTTCGGAGGTCACCAGCGACACTGCGCTCAAGATTGTGGAGGTCGAGATCAAGAAGCCCGGCGACCCGGCCAAGGCGATCAAGTCGGATCTGGATCCGCTGAAGGTAGATCCTCAGGATTACAAGCTGGAGTTCGAGAATGCCCAGGTGCGGGTGCTGCGGGTGAAGTTTCCGCCGCACCACGCCATTCCGTTTCATGAGCACACGCTCAATCGCGTGGTGGTCTACATTACCGACCAGAACTCCAAGATGACGGCCGCGGATGGTAAAGCGGAGACGGCGCAACATAAAGCCGGCGAGGCGAGTTGGGGCGCGCCAACCAGGCACAAAGAAGAGAATCTGAGCGACAAGCCGTTTGAAGCCGTGGTTGTGGAACTGAAGAGCTGAGATCCCCAGCGGGCGGCCGGCGGGATCAGTCGCCGGCGACCGCCATTTCCTCCAAAACCGGCTCTTCAGCGGGCCCGATCTCGGGCTGTGGAGGTACTTTTGGGACGGGCGCTTCCCGGCCATCCGTTTTGGGAGCGGGAGGCTTGCGCTGCGCCGCCCGCCCCTGGGGGGTTCGCGCCGCCTTCTTCGGGACCTTTTTGGCCTTCGGCGGGGGCGTCTTGACGGGGTTCGCCGCGGCTGCATCAGCCGGCTTCGCCTGCTTCACTCCAGCAGCCTCGCACAATTCGTGGAAGCTCAACCGGATGAGGTCCCGGAGCAGCGTAACGTCCGGAGCAGCGTTCGAGTCGCCAGTCAACCCGAAACACAGCTTTCCGTCATAACTCTGCGCGGCCACCCCGACTCCCAGCTCATAACCCGTCGGAACCTGCGGATACGACGCGATCATGCGCTTGCCGACGGAATACAACGTCGTTGGCGAGCCGGGCACGTTGGTGCAGATGATGTTGAACAGAGGCGCGGGGAATGTCAGGGACGGGATGCCCGCCCAGAACAGCTTCTGCAGCAGCGGCGGAGCCGACCCCAGCCAGGCAGCGCCAATCGCCACCAGTTCCGCGGCCCGGGTATGTTTCATGGTCGCAGTCCTTTGGGCGACGGCTTGCAACATCTCCATGGGCTGCGGCACACCCATCGGCAACACCACCGGCAAAAACGTGATCCGGTTCCCCAGCGACTCCGCCTGGTCCTCTCGCCGGATACTCACGGGGCAGAGCACCCGCAGCAGCCGGTTGTCGATGCTCTGACCGTGCGCAACGGCGTAATGCGCCAGGGCTCGCGTCAGCACCGCCAGGATCACATCATTGACCTTGCAGCCGATGGTGGAGCGGATGGCGTGCACGTCCGCGAATTGGAACTCGGCCCAGCAAAAGAGCCGGTCCCCGGTACACGGCTTGTTGAAGGGCAGCCGCGGAGTGGGCGAAGCGACTTCCGGCAGCAGGCCGGTCAGCTCGCGAAGGCCCGTCTGCATGCGGTCGCTGAGCAGGCCCTGGGTGAAGTCGAGGAGTCCCTCCTCCACCGCGATCAGGTTTTCGAGCGAACTGTGGAGCGCGCTGCCGATGGCTTCCGCCAGGGAATGCTCCGCTGACACGGCTTTCCGGGCCGGAACCCGCCGCTTTGGAACCGCACGGGAGCCTTCCGGAGTCGGGTCCAGCATTACCTTCAGCAGCGAGGCCCCCGACACGCCGTCCGCGAGTGCGTGGTGAACGCGCACAACCAGCGCTCCCCGCCCGCCCTGAAGACCTTCCACCACGAAGATCTCCCACAAGGGCCTGGTCCGGTCCATTACTTTGGTGAAAAGACGTCCTGCCAGGTTTTCCAGTTCCGCCTCGCCCCCGGGATCGTCGACCGTGGCTCGGAATATGTGATTGCGGATGTCAAAGTGGGGATCGTCTTCCCAACTCGGATAACCGATATCGAACGGCGGCGCTACCGCGATCTGCAGGTAACGAGGAACCAGATGCAGCTTCGAGTCGATGCTCGCTACGAATTCTTCGAATGGAATGACCTCGTCAAAGACACACACGCACGCGATGCATAAGGGTATCTCCTTACGCTCCAGATACAGGAACGCTGCGTCCGCGGCTGAGAGGCGCCGGCCGAAAGTGGTCTTGGCCATACTAGAGACAACTGGCGTGGTGTCCCACGCTTTCTTCGTCATCGGAGGCCTCCTCGTCGGCCGCCAGGTCCTGACGGCTTCCGCGCTGCCAGAGTTCAAACGCCAGGATGTCGAGCTTTTCATCGAACTTGGGGCGCAGTTCCGCATCCTCGGTTGCTGCTTCCTCAAGGACTTCGCCGATTGTCACTTCTGGGGTTTCCATGGCACGCTCCTTTCGCGAAAACGGGTTATCAGGTATTAGACTCTGATAGTAGGGTAGGACGCTTCCGCTGTCATGTCAACCGGAAGGGTTGAAGGGTTGGTGGAAAACCGGCCGGCGGCGTTTACCGCCGCAACGCCAGGCGCCGGGCTACCAGGTCGTATACCAGGGGATTGAACACCAACCCGATGTGGCTGCCGGTGACCTCGAAATCGATGGTGGCCCGGCCGGTTCTGCAGACGCGCCAGTCCACAATGCCGTCCCTCTTGGTAAAGATCGCGGTTTGCGACACCGACCGCGGCAATTTCCGTTCGAGCGACGCCAGGAAATCACAGGTGCAGGCACCCGTATAGCAATCGGGCAGCACGCTTTCCCCGTGGCGCTCGAGAATCTGTCCCCGCACCAGTTCGGCGGCCCGGAGCACCGATGGATGAATCGCGACGCCGCGAAACGGCGATGCCAGGGTGATCACGGATGCCACCCGTTCCGGCATCTGGCTGGCCGCCGCGCGCGCGATCACACCTCCCAGGCTGTGACCGATCAGGTGCACCTTCCCGCCGGTCTGCCGCCAGGCTTTTTCGATCGTCTGTTCCAGCCGGTATCGGATCAAGAGGTTCGGGCACTCCGCATTGAAACCGACGCCCGAAAAGTATGGGTGGTAACCGATGCGCGACAGCCACAGACGGAACTCCATGAGATAGAGGTCCGTCCCCAGAAAACCGGGGATCAGGATGACCGCCGAGCCGTCGCCGTGGGGAATGCCGAATCCCCAGTACGCCGGCGAGACTCGCAGGTACAGCATCTCCACGCCGGCCAACAGTTCCTGCCAGATCGGCAACTCGACTGCTTCATGTTCCCTGCGGATGCCGGAGCTAAGGTTCGCCATTCGCATTCCGGTGTGGATCTGCCGTGTCTCGCCTGCCTGATTCGTGGCCGGCAATCCGGCTGGGATCCCCACTCTGGCAGTGAACGGCCGCCGGCGTTCTGCGATCGAGCCATTCCAGTTCGGTGTTCCAGCGCGTCTGCCGGCGCATATTCACCATCCCCTGGAAATCTCGTCAAGCAATTTCCCGACCACAGTTTCGATCTTTACGCGCCCCAGGCGCACTCGGGCCTCCTCCGCGGTCGCATCGTCATCCGCCAGCATGGTCAGCTCCCCATCCAATCCCAATACCGCCGCCGCCTGGAAGTATTCCAGCGGAGTTTGGTCGGTACTTGGTCCGTATATCGAACCGGCCCCGCCCCCCAATTGGCGCTCTCCCGCGTGTAACCCGGAATCTGCAGGAACAGCAACCGGCATTTGCCGTCCGCAACCCGATCCCCGTCGCGATCGGCCTGGTGAAACGTTGCACTTCGGCCTGGTCAGGTACGAGGGATGCGCCCGGGATCCCGGATAGAACTGTGCAAAGACCACTCTGTCGAGCGTAGTGCAAGGAAATGATTATGGCAAGCAAGCCTTTTCGTACGGTGTCAAACCTTGTTAGAAATGTCCGCGGGCGGTGTCGGTTCGTGGGCCGGGCAGCGGGAGGCTGGCCGGCGACGGGCAGGGCCGCAATCGAGAAGCCAGCCGCGCGGAGCCGTCGAGTGCCAACCGGCATATGATAGTCCCATGTTCCGATATTGCTGTTCTCTTTTCCTGGTGGCTCTCCCCGTCTTATCCCAGACGGCCGCTGCGCCTCGCGCGGTAGTCGCGGGCATTCCCGTCAACTATGACGAAGCGCTGGCCGGTACTTACACGCTTCCGGACCCGCTGGTGCTCGCCGACGGAAAGCCGGTGCGCGACGCCAAGACCTGGAACGAGCAGCGGCGTCCGGAGATCGTGCGGCTATTCGAGGAAAACGAGTATGGCCGCGCACCGGGAAAGCCGGCTGGCATGAAGTTCGACGTGTTCGAAAAAGGCGCTCCCGCGTTCGACGGGAAGGCCATCCGCCGGCAGGTGACCGTGTACTTTTCGAAAGACAAGGCGGGTCCGAAAATGGATCTGCTGATCTACCTGCCGGCGGGCGCCACCAAGCCCGTGCCGCTAATCCTGAATGTCAGCTTTTCAGCGAACTCGAGCAGCGTGGAAGACCCCGGAATCAAGCCCGGCGAGGTTTGGGGCCGCGAGAAGAAGAAAGTCCCGGCTCCGGCGCGTGGAATCGGCGGCATCAAGCCCTTACCGTTCCTCGCGGCGGGCATCGGCGTGGCAACCGTATACTATGGCGACATCGATCCGGATTTCCTGGGTGGCATCCCGTACGGTGTTCGTGCGCTTTATTTGAAGCCCGGTCAGACGGAGCCCGCCGCCGGCGAATGGGGCTCGATCGCAGCTTGGGGATGGGGATTGAGCCGGGCCATGGATTACTTCGAGACCGACCGGGACATTGACGCGAAGCGAGTGGCGATCGAGGGGGTGTCGCGGCTCGGGAAGACCGTGATGTGGGCGGGCGCGCGCGATACGCGCTTCGCCATGGTGATCGCCAGTTGTTCCGGAGAAGGTGGTGCGGCGCTCAGCCGGCGGAACTACGGCGAGACCATCGCGCACCTCGTGGAGCCTACGCGATATTCGTACCAGTTCTGCGCCAATTACGCCAAGTACGCCAGGCACGTGGATCAGTTGCCGGTAGATGCCCACATGCTCGTGGCTCTGATCGCGCCTCGTCCGGTGCTGCTGCAAACGGGCGACAACGACCTATGGTCCGACCCCAAGGGCGAGTTCCTGGCCGCCGTGGCGGCAGGCCCGGTGTACAAACTGTTCGGCAAAGAAGGCCTCGATACCGACCAGATACCCGCTCCGGGAGTCGCGATTCTCCATACCATCGGGTACGAGATGCATGCCGGCGGGCACGGCACCGTTCCATCGGACTGGGACGTTTTCCTGAGGTTTATCCAGATGCATTTCAACCCGTAGGTCACTGGTAAGGCAGCGGCAGAGCGTTGCTAAGGGCCGCCCCCGCCGCAACGGTCACCGTCCACGGACCCGCCGCAGCCAAATCGGCCGGGATTGGAACACGAACGATCGAGATCCCGACCAGGCCGGCCGCAGCTACAGCGGCGTCCGGAGAAATTGTGATACCCGCGATGGCAACCGCCACGGGATCGACAACCAGGAAGGAATTGACGGACGGCACGCGGAAGCCGTCGATGGGTGAGGGCTGATAAGGTCCCAGGCCCGTCGCGTAGAGGACCATTTCTTCCCCCGGGTGAGCGGGGCTGTCGGTGGTAATAGCTGTGCCGTCGAGGTGGGTGGCGGCCAACAGCCCCGGGGCGTCCCGCGCGACGTCGAACTTCACCGTGCTGACGCCGCTGGTGGCACTATGCACTTCCAGATCGTACGTCCCCGCGGCGAGATCGCCTGGCACCTGGAAATTGATCTGTTTCGGCGACACGAACAGCAGCGGAAGGAGATGGCCCGAACAGACCAGCGAAACGCCGGCCAGGCTTTGTGGCAGCGGATCTGCCTGGCTGCTGGCAGTGACATCGGAAAGTTGGTCGCCAAACAATACCGCAATGGAACCGGCGGCTACCGCGGATGCGGGAGTATCGCCCGCCGCATTGGCAACGCGGAGCTGCCCGGGCGAGTCTGCGAGTTTATCGAAGTTCGCCTGGACCGCATGGGGAGCATCCATCGACAGGGTCGCTGGATTCGCAGACCCGCCTAAGTCCTGGCTCCACTGCCGGAATTTCATGCCGCTCGACGCGTCGATGCCGATGCTCACACTGCTGCCGGCGGCATAATATCCGTCGCCACTCGCTGGCGACAGCCGGAACGTTCCGGCGCCTGCCGGCGACATGGACAGCGTCAGCAGGTAAGACCATAGGTAATGCGCGGTGACCTTCTGATATCCCGCAACGGTGGTGATGGTCCCCGATGCGCTGCCTTCCCATGACCCGAAATCCAGACGCATTCCAGCGCCCGCCGGCAGCGGCGAGGGCGCCGAGATCTGAACCACGCTTCCCACCGCCCGCTCCACTTCGCAGGGGGTCTGGCAAGTCGCGCCATCCACCGCCAAGGCCAGCCCACTGGGAGTGCTCTCGACCCGTACGCGGCTCCGCGGATCGTAGCTTGCGCTCATCCGGATGCCGGTCGCCACGTCGGCGTCTGCGACGTGGATCGTCTGCGAGGCGCCTGCCCCATTCGACCATTGCCGGAAAACCCAGGGGTTCCCTGCCGAATCAGTCTGATGCAACGGCGCGGAAACGGTATGGGTTTCGCCCGGCCCCCATGACCCAAACCGCGGAGCCAAGCCGTCGAGCCCATCCACTGTGAGACTCAGGCCCGTGGGATCGGTCATCAACATTGCGGGAACCGCGGCGACGAACTGGGCCACGATGGAAACGGTCGAAGGGCCGGGCGGGACCAGATAAGCATGGTTGCGATCTCCGCCGTCGCTCCACGACTGGAAGACCCACTGCCGGCCCTGGAGGTCGAACTGTGGTGACACCGGCGCCAGGAGATGAGTGGTATTGAACCCCCAATCCAGAGTTACGGGCGTGGTAACCAGAGCCTGGTCCGCCAGCAGTTGGAACCCGCCCGGCGAGGTGAGCAGTTGGATGGGACGCGCCACCGCGAATATCGGGTAAACCACCGCAGCCGCTTTCAACGTGAACGTATAGATTGGCGCCAGTCCCGGACCTTGAGACCAGCCGGTAAACACAAATCCCGGGTTGGGAGTCGCCTGCAAGGTGACGGACGAACCCGCCGCCAGCCAAATCTGGGCGTCCTGCTGGTATGCGACTTGGTTCACGGAGACGGTTCCCGGAGACAGACAGGGGGAGCCGTTGCACTGGTAAAACACCAGGGTCAGAGTATATTCCGTATTGAGGTCGGCCCGGTACCACGGGATCCCCGGATCCGCGGTAATCGTGACCAGATTTGTCCCAGACCCCAAGGCTCCGGCCGGGGTGGTCCACTGTTGGAACACGTATCGTCCTGGCGGTTGTGTGCGGGTATCCTGCCAGGGGTCGATCGACAGGATGTGCTTACTTCCGGCAGGCCAGGAGAAGACAGCCGCTCCAATGAACTGCTGCCCATCCACCTGAAAATTCGCGTCGGCCGCCGAGGCATAGATCCGCGTCATCATCGTCGGGTCTTGGGCGGGCAGGCGGGAGGCAACCACCGCCGCCAGCCATGCCAGTGCCAGCAGCCGGCGGGGAAATCCGGGTTTTCTGTTCGTGCTCACTCTACTGGAACTTATCGGCGGAGCCGATGAGAAGATTATGAGGCGCGAACGTTTTATCGCTCTGATTTCGACCGGGTGGATGGCGGCGGTGACCGTGACTGGCTGGCAGGCCCGTGCGGCCACCTTTGGTCAAGTCGTCCCGATCAGCGGGCAGGCCGCGGATATTGCCCTGGACGAGGGCCGCAGTGTCCTCTATGTCGCCAACTTCACCGCGGCGCGTGTCGATGTCCTTTCCCTGGCGGACAGCACGCTTCAAACTTCTCTGCATGTGGCGCCCGGTCCGGCATCCCTGGCACTCTCGGGCGATGCGAGGTTTCTGATCGTGACGCATTTTGGTAACGTACAGGCACCTGGGTCGCCTTCGAATGCCATGACCGTGATCGATCTATCGAGCGGGGTTCGCCAGACGTACGCGCTCGAGAGCCCGCCGCTTGGGGTGGCTTTTGGTTCCGACGGAATGGCGATGGTCGCCACCACTACCGAATTCCTGAGGTTCGATCCCACGACCGGCAAGACCGACGTCGTGGACACCGTGGCGGGCCTCACCGCCAACAGCATTCCGGCGGCTCCCGGAACCGCGCCGGTCCAGATCGTCGCCGCCGCACTGGCGGCCTCGGGCGATGGCAAATTCATCTTTGGTCTCACCGACACCATTCGGGTGATGTATGACGTGTCCGCCAGGCATCTTCAGGTGGTCGGGTATACAGCCTCTCCGCCGCTCGGGCCGCGCGTGGTCAGCGTTGCGCGCGACGGTTCCTATTACGCCGCCGGGTGGGGTCTGTTCAACCGTCAAGGCACGCTGCTGGCGCAGTTTGGGAGCCCTTCGGGACTCCTGGCGGTGGGTTCCCACGCCATCGATTCGGCGTCCGGGATTCTGTACGCCCAGATTCCTCAGCTCCAGGCCGACACGACGGTCCCGGCTCCACTGTGGATTGCCGATTCCGACAACCTCACGATTCGCGAGCGTCTGGCTCTTTCTGAAAACCTTACCGGCCGGGCTGTTCTGAATGCCCGTGCCGATACGCTGTATGCCGTCTCGGAGAGTGGGGTGACGATCCTTCCGGTCGGGCTGCTCAACCAGTTTCCGCGGCTGGGAGCGGACCAGGAGGACCTCGTGTTTCGAGGGAGCTTCTGTCAGTCCGGAGCCATCACCAGGACTTTGCGAATCACGGATCCCGGCGGTGGGCAGACCCAGTTCGACCTGAGTTCCGATCTGGCCGGCGTCTCGTTCGCGCCCTCATCGGGCCGCACACCGGCGTCGGTTCAGGTCACCATCGATCCCCATCAGTTCCAGGACCATCGGGGCACCGTTTCCGGGTCGCTGAAGATCACTTCCACACAGTCCGTGAACCAGGTGCCGCCGGTTCGAGTGCTCGTGAATAACCAACGGCCGGACGAAAGAGGATCGCCATCCGATGTCCCCGGCACCCTAACCGATTTGCTAGCCGATCCGGTTCGCGACCGCTTCTACGTGATCCGGCAGGACCGCAACCAGGTGCTCGTATTTGACGGCTCAGGGCTGGTCCAGGTGGCCCAACTTCGCACCAGCAACACGCCGACCCGGATGGCCATCACGCCGGACGGCAAGAATCTGCTCGTGGGCCACGACAATTCCCAACTCGTCTATGTGTACGATCTCGATACATTGCAGCAACTGGCTCCAGTGGCGATGCCGGCCGGCCACTATCCCCGCTCTGTAGCGGCCTCGGGAAATGCCGTCCTCGCCGCGTCGCGTGTGGCAGGTGGGACGAACACCATCGATCGGATCGATTTGCTCTCCGGGACATCCTCGACCCCCCCTAGCCTGGGGGTTTTCCAGAACTCCGTGAACGCCGACACGGCGCTGGCCGCGGGTCCCAACGGAGGCTCGATTCTGGCGGCATCCGCGGATGGCAATGTCTGGCTGTACGACGCCTCCGCCGACACCTTCACCGTCTCGCGCAAACTGCCGTCCTCGATTGCAGGCGCTTTCGCCGCGTCCGCCTCCGGCCAGTTCGTGGCGGGGAACAACCTGCTCAATGCGGCACTCAAGCCGACCGAGACTTGGACCGGTTCGGACTTTCCATCCGGATTCGCTTTCCTGACCGGAGGTCAAGGCCTGCGATTGACCGGTCCGTCGACTGCTGCCGGTGCGGGCGGCAACATTGCGCGAATCGATTTAACCAGCGGTAATGGGACTCTGCCGACCCGCGTTTCGGAGCAGCCATTGGCCTCCTCCGGTGCGTCTGTGTTCACCCGTACTCTGGCGCCTTTGGCCAACGGAAACACCCTGATCGCTTTGACGGTTTCAGGGTTCACGGCCTTGGCGTGGCATTTCGATGCTGCTGTCGCCCCGCCCGCAATCAGCCAGGTGGTCAACGCCGCCGACCTCACCCCGGCTCTCGCGCCCGGCTCACTGGTGGCAGTCTTCGGGGCGAATCTGAGCCCCACCAATATGGCGACCACACAGATTCCCTTGCCGACCGCGATCGGAGAGTCGTGCCTGGTGGTGAACGGCTCGGCCATCCCGATGATGTTCGCTTCCCCCGGCCAGATCAACGCCCAACTGCCTTTGCACATCGCCGGCCGGGTGCCGATGACCCTATATACTCCGGGTGGCGTCAGCGACGACTATTATGTCAACGTAAATGCCACCGCGCCCGCGATCTTCCAGAATGGGACGGCTGGTCCCCTCGGCAATATCCCCCTGGTGATCAAGGCCAGCAACCAACAACTGGTCACCCCTACGAATCCAATTCACCCTGGCGATGAGCTCTGGATCTACGCCACCGGGTTGGGTGAGACCTCGCCGGAAGTTCCGGCCGGCACCGCGGCACCCTCAGCACCACCAGCCTCGGCCTTGACGCCTCCGAATGTGCAACTCGGAGATGTCGCTCTGTCGGTCAGCTACGCGGGCTTGGCGCCGGGGGAGGTGGGGGTCTACCAGATCAATGCCAAGGTGCCGTCGAAAACCCCAACCGGATTGGACGTGCCCCTGTCCATTACGCAAGGTGCTGCGTCCGCTTCCGTGACTGTGAGGGTCGTAAATTAGAATTAAAACGGCGTGCGCCCGGCAGAGCCTAAGGAAGCCGAACCACCGCGAAATTCCGGAGCGTCAACGTGTCGCTGGATGCCGAGGCCAGATTCCCCTGAAAATCGATCGTCAGGCCGGCATTGTAGGCGTCCGGCGCGCTTCCCACACCGGCTTGGAAGGGGAGGGCGGCTCCCCACGATTGATAGCTCAGCTGGGCGCCCGCCGGCAAGATACCCGCGTCGACCCGCCCGGTAACCAGGGTGTCCGAGACGTTGGCGTCGCGATGCCCGAGAACGGTCGCGCCCCAGTGTACCTCGAAGCTGAAGGCTGATGTCGAACCCTGATGCTCCAGATCGAAGCGCACCTCGACTCGATCGCCCGGCAAGAGCAATCCAGCCGGGATGAAGCAGGTGCCCAGGCTCGAGAGCACCGCGTCACTGGTGAGCCCACCCGTTCCGCTGCACACCACCTGAGGGCTGGGGTAGGGCGTCGCTGAAGCGCTCCCGCTCCCCGA
This sequence comes from Bryobacteraceae bacterium, assembly GCA_035501495.1. Classification (GTDB taxonomy): domain Bacteria; phylum Acidobacteriota; class Terriglobia; order Bryobacterales; family Bryobacteraceae; genus JAIQFL01. The sequence continues at coordinate 39,958 of DATJWB010000038.1, forward strand.
AAGCCGGTACGACGCGAGCAACGTGTCTCCGGGTTGCGGGGTAGCCGCTGCCACAAACGAAAGGGTCTGCCCGTTCAGAGCATAGTCCTGACCCGCCTTCAGCAGCATCCCGTTGCGGAAAACCGCGAGACTGGAGGCCGGGTTTGGCGCGGCTGACAAAAGGAATGTCTGATTGGATCCATCGATCGTTCCGGACGGGGACTCGCCATCCACGAACGAAATTGAGTCGGTGGCATCACTCGAAAGCCGGTACCAAGCCAGCAGAGTATCTCCGGGTTGAGGCGCCGCCGCGGAGACAAACGAAACCGTCTGACCACTCAGCGTGTAATCGCGGCCTGCGGCTTGCAACATGCCGTTGCGGTACAGGTACAGGCTGGCTGCCGGATTTGGCGATGCGGAGAGCGTGAACTGGGTGTTGGCGCCGTCCACCAGACCGGCGGGCGACTCCGCATCCACAAACGAGGCATTTTGTGCTGCGCCACATGGTCCCGACGACCCATCCACATGGACGCAGTCGGTGGCGCTCCCTGTCACACTATCGAGGCTGCCGGCAGCGTTGACCACTGTCACAGCCCCCGGCGCAAATCCCGGCCCCTTTACCGGACGCGCGGCGAGATCTGCCGTGAGGCCGACTACATCGGATTCGTCCATCGAACCGGTGCCGTTCCCGCTCCCGGTATCGGACGCCACCGTGTTGGAGGACGCAACCCGCACATCGCGCACGCGAACTGGCTGTGGGCTCGCGGGCACCGACCAGGTTTCCTGGAATTGGATCTTACCGTCGCTGTTATACGTTACCGAATAGACCATCGGAGGGGTGCTGTTGGCGGTCGGTACCAGTTGGACGCGAAGGTTGCCGTTTACGACTTTAACCGAAGTCGTCTGCGTGGCGATGGCTGAAGCATCGGAAGCCTCGAAACTGGTCCACGCGATTGCCACGGTACCGTTGAATCGAGTGCCGTCGGCTTTGTAAAGAACGTCCTGAATCGTCGTGAGCGGCGGACCGGCCTTCGCCGTTGAGGCCAACCACACTGCGGCGAACAACATACGCGTAATCATCAATCCTCCAGAAATCCAATGAAACCGGCCGGACGGCGCGGAATTGAGTGGAGCGAAGCCCCTTGACGACCAGTGTATTCATCGAACACACGGAAAAACCGGCGTCCGGTGCCTCCGATATCGGCGAAACAATGTGAAATCAGTAGTTTGACGAGGAGAAATTATTCTCGCAACGATTGTGACCGCCGCCGTGGGGTTCGATCCCGTTACAGCGTCGCGATCTGTTGATAGATCGGCTTCAGCGCGGGGTAAAGCGCCTGGTAGACGCGATGCGCCTTCTCGTAAAGCTGACGATCGTTTTCGATGGGCGAAACCGAGCCGGTTTCCCGAATCGCCGCGCGGCAGACCTCCGGTACGGAACCGTGCCCGCCGGTACCGGCCAACGCCAGCAAGGCGGCGCCGTAAGCCGACCCCTCCTGGGTCTGCAACGTGACTACGCGGTGACTCAGGATGCTGGCCAGCAATTGCCTCCAGAACGGACTTTGCGCGCCGCCGCCGGAGGCTCGCACCGAACTGATGGCGACTCCCAATGACTCGATAATCTCGAGACAGTCCCGCTGGCTGTACGAGACCCCTTCGATTACGGCGCGAATGAGGTCGGCGCGTGTGTGCCGCGCCGTCAAGCCGATCCACCCGCCTCGCGCGATCGCATCCAGATGGGGGGTGCGCTCGCCCATCAGATACGGCAGCCAGAACAGCCCGTGCGCCCCGGCGGGCGAATGTGACGCCTCGGCAGTCAGCGCATCATATACCGTCCCCGGAGCCAGTTGGTTGCGAAGCCATTGCAAGCTCAGCCCGGCGCCTTGCGTCACCCCCATCACGTGCCACTTGCCCGGCACCGCGTGGCAGAAGGTGTGGACGCGGCCAGCCGGGTCGTAGGCCACCTTCTCCATGTGTGCGAACACCACGCCTGAGGTCCCGATGGTGCACGAGACAATGCCCTCCTCCACGATGCCGTTGCCCACCGCACTGGCTGCCTGATCGCCGCCGCCTCCGACCACGGGAGTACCTGCCCGCAAGCCTGTCAGGTCCGCGACCGGCTGCGAGATCTTCCCACTGACTTCGACTGATTCGTAGCATTCCGGCAGGATCGAGCGGTCGAGCCCCAAGCCGTCCATCATTTCGTACGACCACCGGCGGTTCACTACATCGAATACCGCCGTCCCCGATGCGTCGGATACCTCGGAGGCGAACTCCCCGGTCAGGCGGAAGCGGACATAATCCTTGGGGAGAAGCATTTTCCGCACGCGCTCGAAGTTCGCCGGCTCGTGATCCCGGACCCACAACAGCTTGGGCAGCGTGAAGCCGGTGAGGACCGGGTTGGCGATGTATTGCAGGACGGTCTCGCGGCCCAGCCTGGCATTTACCGCATCCACCTGAGGCTGGCTGCGCTGATCGCACCAGATGAGCGACGGCCGGATCACCGCGTGGGACTTATCCAGGATGACGAGACCGTGCATTTGGCCGGAGAGACCGATGCCTTTGACCTCGCCCCCGGCGACTCCGGCAGCCGCCAGCACACCCCTTATGGCAGCCACCGCGGCGTCCCACCAGTTCTCCGGACGCTGCTCGGCCCATAGCGGGCGCTCCATGCGCATGTCTTCGTGCGGAGCGGTAAACCCCGAGCGGACGCTGCCGTGCTCGTCAATCAACAAAGCGCGAGATCCGCCGGTGCCGATATCGATGCCAAGCCACATAGGAATATCGTAGCGTGGCACAAGCTGCGAGAGTCAAAAAGGGGCCCTTGCGGGCCCCTTTTAGCGGTGGAGGGCAGGCGAGTGTCCGCCCTCGGGTTGCGATTAGCCCTGGAACATGGCCCGGCGCTGTTGCCGCAGTTGGAGCGCCTTTTGATGCATCTGGTCCAGCTTGGTCCGCTGATCCGGAGTCAAAAGGGAATAAAACTTCGCCATCGATTCGGAACGCAGCGTGAGCATTTGCGACTGCAGGCTTCCCTGTTTGGAGGCGAGTTTCTGAATCTGGGCGCTATCGTTGGCCTTCACTGCATCGGCGAGTAACTGGCGATTCTGTTTTGCCTGCTGAGCGATGGGCTGGATGCTTTGCCGGGTCTGCTGGAAGATTGCCTTGGCCTGCTGTTTCTGGTCCGGGGTCAGATTCAGGGACTGGAACATACGATGGCGCATCGCCGCGCGCGGCCTCACGGCCGCCTTGCCCGGTGCGGGCTGGGACGTTTGAGGCGCGGGCGTCTGGGCGAAAGCCATACCGGCGGCCAGAGCCGCGACTGTTGCGAATTTCATCAAAAACGATTTCATAAGGCGTTGAACCTCTCAATTTCGACTTTAGAAGCGCACCGTAAATCCGATTTGTCCGCGCGGTAAATCTGTGTAAAGGGTGCCCTCGTTCGAGTGAACCCGGGCAGCCGCCGATGGTTGCGGGAATCACCGTCGATTTACGATCTCTTACACCGGCGCTACCAAGGCTTACGCGCAATCCGGGCAAGTCATGATAAGTTTTAACCGTGTCCATCTTACTGGTCGACGACGATGCGGAACTCAGCGCCCTTTTGGGCGAGTTCCTGAAGCGAGAAGGCTTTCAGGTGGAATCCGAGCATGAAGGTCACCGCGGGCTCGAAAAGGCCATGCAGCCAGGTGTGGACCTGGTAGTGCTCGACGTGATGTTGCCGGGCATCGACGGTTTCGAGATTCTACGCAGACTGCGCCCAAAGAGCAAGGTGCCGGTGATCATGCTGACGGCGCGCGGCGAAGATGTGGACCGGATTATCGGGCTCGAATTGGGCGCGGACGATTATCTGCCGAAACCCTTCAACCCGCGCGAGCTGGCAGCCCGAATTCGGGCTATCCAGAGGCGCTACGAACCGCGCGCTGCGACGCCCTCGGGACGGCTGGAAGTCAATGGCGTGGTACTTGACACAGGGACGCGTGAGGTTCTGTCTCATGGAAAGCAGGTGGAGTTAACCACATTCGAGTTCGATATTTTGGAACTTCTGATGCGATCCGCGGGACGGGTGCTTTCGCGCGACACCCTGATGGAGAATTTCTACAATCGCAAAGCCACGGCGTTCGACCGCTCCATCGACATGCACATCAGCCACCTGCGGAAGAAGCTGGAAGACGGCGACACATTGATTAAAACCATACGCGGCGTGGGCTATCAGTTCTGCCGCACGCCTGAGGACGCGCGCGTCGAATGAGGACTCTGTTCGCCAAGATCCTGCTCTGGTTCTGGTGCACGGCCGCGATATTCGTGGTGGGGTCGGCTTTCATTTCCGCGCTCAGCGTCAACCAGAACGCCTCTGACCAGCAGGCCCCCGGCGCCAGGCTCGTCAAGTTTCAGTTGGAAGAGGCCCGTGTAAGCTATGAGACCGGAGGCAGGCCGGCTCTCCAGCTTTTTCTCGACAACCTCCAGAAAATCTACGACGCCAAGGGAGTGCTGACCGACGAGAACGGCCGCGACCTGCTGACCAACGAGGATCGCTCCGACCTGGTGCGGCGGGCTCGCCGGCGGCCGGTCTTTCCCTATATTCGCGCCGGCGACAGCATGGTGGCGCGAACCGCCGATGACGGCCGCTACTGGTTTTTTCTGATCGTGCCGCGCGAGAACCCCGCTTCGTGGTTCCTGATGCCCGAGCACGTGTTCATGATGGGGGCGGCGGTGTTGCTGTGCTATTGGCTGGCTTACCACCTTACCAGCCCGGTTCGAAAACTCCAGAAGGCGGTGGAGCGGTTCGGGCGCGGCGACCTCTCCGCGCGCGCGGCCTCGAACCGGCTGGATGAACTCGGCCAGTTGGCCCGCACTTTCGACCGCATGGCAGACCGGATCGAAACGTTGCTAACCGCCGAGCGCCGGCTCCTGCTCGACATCTCGCACGAACTGCGCTCGCCGCTGGCCCGGCTGGGGGTTGCAGTAGAACTGGCGCGGTCCGGCGACGACTTGAATTCCGCTCTGAACCGCATCCAAAAGGAGTCGGACCGCCTGAATTCCCTGGTCGGACAGCTGCTGCAGGTCACCCGCGCGGAGGGCGATCCCAGCTCCTTGCGACAGAACCCGGTGCGGCTGGACGAGCTGGTGCAGCAACTGGTGGACGATTCCGCGATCGAAGCAGCCGCGCACGGCTGCGAGGTCAAGTACCAGAAGCACGACCCGGTAACCGTCGCGGGCGATCCCGAGATGCTGCGCCGCGCGGTGGAGAATGTCATCCGCAACGCCATCCGCTACTCGCCGCGTGAATCGGCTGTGGAGGTCTCGTTGGTACGGAACAACGGCAATGCGGTGGTCGATGTGCGGGATCATGGTCCGGGTGTGCCGGCCGAAGCGCTGCCGCGTCTGTTCGACGCGTTCTACCGGGTGGAGAGCGATCGCGATCGCTCCAGCGGAGGCATCGGGCTCGGCCTGTCGATCGCGCGGCGCGCCATCGAGCTGCACAAGGGACACATTCGCGCCAGGAATGCGGAGCCGGGGCTGGAGGTGGAGATGGAGATCCCGGTGAAGCACACCAATGGTGCGGGTGAAACGGGCTAGAATGGGGAACCATGGATCTTGAGCGGGCGATGGAGTTCATTCTGGAGCAGCAGGCGCAGATGCAAGCGCAACAGGCGCAGATGCAAGCCCAACAGGCGCAGATGCAAGCGCAACAGGTGCAGATGCAAGCGCAACAGGTGCAGATGCAGGCCGATATGGGGCAAGCGGCAAGAGTACATCAGGAGGAGATAGCAGACCTCAGAAAACTGTTCGCTCAGGGCGCCAAGATCCTGGTGAGCAACCGAGAGAAGATCCAGGAGACCGACCGCCGGATTTCGGCTCTAGTTGACGCTCAACTCGCAAGCGAGCGGGAATTGAAGGAATTGCGCGACATCGTGAGAGCCTTCATCGAGTCCCTGCGCAAGGGCGGCAACGGGAATTAACCCCGTTTCCTGGTACTCCTCCATCATCTATTGTTCGAAACCTTCCCTCCGCTACAATCGTCAGATGATCATGCCCCGACGGTTCTTACCGGCCTATTACGCCATCTTACTGGCCGTTTCCCTTGGTTTACCTCTCCCCGCCCAGAAAGCCTCGAATCATTACGCAGTGATCCTTTCAGACCTCCCGGTAGCACGCCGCTTCACCACACGCGAGCAGATGCGGTCCGTCGAAGCGCAAGACTATCGGCGGCAGATCGAGCTGAAACAGCAAAGCCTCAAAGCCGAGTTGGCGGCGCGGCGGTTTAACGTTGTGGGCTCGGTTTCGACACTCTCGAATTCGGTGTTTGTAGTCTCCACCGCCGACCGCGTCAACGAGATCGAATCGCTTCCCGGGGTGGCGGCGGTGATCCCCATGCGCAAGCTGCGGAGCCGGATGAATCGCGCGGCGCAGCTCATGAACGCGCCGGCGGCGTGGAACCTGGTCGGCGGCATGAACAATGCCGGCGCCGGTCTGAAGATCGCGATCCTGGATAGCGGCATCGATCAGACCAACCCTGCCTTTCAGGATTCCTCCTTGCAGCCCCCCGCAGGCTTTCCCATTTGTACCAACAATCACCCGGAAGACTGCGCCTTCACCAATAACAAGGTGATCGTCGCCCGCAGTTACATCCGCCTGATCTCGGCGGGAGCCGATCCCAACAATGTGGCAGCCACTTCAATGCCAGACGACTACACGCCCCGGGATCGCCTGGGCCACGGCTCCGCGACCGCGTCGGTTGCGGCGGCGAACCAAAATTCGAGCGCATTGACCTTTTCCGGGATTGCCCCCAAAGCCTTTTTGGGAAGCTACAAGATTTCCGGATCGCCCGACGGGGTAGGCACGGGCTCCACGAGCACGTTTGAAGATATCGCCGCGATGGCAATTGAAGACGCACTCAACGACGGGATGGACGTCGCGAATTTTTCCTACGGCGTTCTGGCTGTGTCGGGTCCCCTGGATAGCGGCGCGACGTGCGGACGGCCGGCGGGCACTCCTTGCGATTTCATCGCCTCGGTCTTCGAGCAGGCTGCAGAGGCCGGAATGGTGATCACGGTATCGGCGGGCAATGACGGCGAGTTCACCGCCCAGCAGTATCCGAGTTTTAACCTGATTTCCTCGCCGAGCAATGCACCCTCGGTGATCTCGGTGGGCGCGACGTTGAACTCCCACGTTTTGGCCCCGGGGGTCAGCATGCTGGATGGCCCCGCGAGCCTGCAGTCCATCCCTGCGCAGACCAGCGATTTGCTGGCCTTCGTCCGCACCGCGTATTACTTCCCTCTCGTCGATGTGACGCAATTGGGCGACGACGGGACCGCCTGCAAGGCCCTTCCAGCCAGTTCGCTCGCCGGATCTATTGCACTCATTCAGCAGAGTCCCAACGCCAGCACCTGCAGCTTCTCGGACCAGGCCTTCAACGCCGCCGATGCGGGCGCATACGGCGTCATTTTTTACATGGCGAGTTCGGCGGCGGCGGTTCCCGCCGAAGTGGAAGACGCCTTTGGAAACTTTCCAAACCTGGCCACCGCGGTGGTGGTTGCCCAGGGAGACGGCCAGGCGCTCAAGAGCTACATCGATGCCAACGCAGGCGCCAACGTGCTGATCGATCCCGCGGGAACCGAGATGGACCTGCCTACCTACAACAAGGTGTGGAGCTTCAGCCCCGCATTGGCGGCGAATCAAATGCTCGGCTTCTCTTCGCCCGGACCGGATGCGGGGGATCTTACCATCAAACCCGATATCGTGGCGGTCGGCGGAGCAGATCCGAACTATCAACCGAGCTTTCCTGATGGAACTACCATACCCGGGCAAAGCGGACTCTACATGGCGGTGCAAAGCTTCGATCCCAACGTTCCCGCTGACGAAGCGCCACTTTTCAGCCCTACCGGTTACAGCGCCCTGGACGGCACCAGTTTTTCGGCGCCGATGGTAGCGGGCGCGGCAGCCCTGGTCAAACAATCGCACCCCAATATGACTGCCGCGCAGATCAAGGCGGTGTTGATGAACTCGGCCGCCCAGGATACCACCACCGACGAGTACGGCTTCTCGGTGGACGCAGTTTCGGAGGGAGCGGGAAGACTGGATGCGGGTGCGGCCGCCAGCGCGACGGTCGTGGCCAGTGTGGTGACAGCCGACGGATCCAATCCCGTATCGCTTTCTTTCGGCGCCCTGAAGAGCAGTGCCCTGCCGATCAAGAAGCAGGTGAAGATCACGAATCTCGGTTCGAGCTCTGTTTCCCTGACCTTGGGCTTCGCTCCGACGGAGAAGTTCACTGGCGCAACCCTCTCGGTCGATCAGACCAGCGTAACCGTTCCGGCGGGTGGCTCCACGACAGTCAACGTGACGCTGGGCGGATCGCTGCCGGGTACGGGCGAATACTCCGGCGCTCTCACCCTGCAGGGGACAGGCGTTTCCCTTCGAGTGCCCTACATGTTTCTGGTGCCTTTCGGAACCGGTTATGACGTCGTTCCTTTCACCTCATCCGTCCTCGCCCCGCCTTGCTTTGAAGGCCTCCCGGGGGGCGATGCGGGCGTGGTCGGAGTCAGGCTGATTGATGCGGCGGGGGCACCGCTCGTTGGAACATCCGTCACGTTCAGTACTTCGCGTGCGAGTGCCGGGACTACCCTCGCAAATCCCACACAGCAATCCGTGGGCTACAAACCTACTACTTGTACCGTAACCAGCACCGGCACCTCGGCCGTTTGCCCAACGGACCAATACGGCCTGGCGTACGCCGAAGTGTTGTTGTCAACCCAGGTGGGGTCGAACCCATCGATCACTGCCCGCGGCGGAGGCGTGTCGTACGTTTTTGGCGGAGCGTCAAACGGTTGCGCCAGCGCGGTGATCGCGCAGCCCAACATCACCTCGATCACGGACTCGAGCTCGGGATCGACCTCCGCGGTTCCCGGCTCCTATGTGGCCATTACCGGCTCCGCCCTCGCTAATCCCGCGGAGATCTTCGCGGCGGATGGCGTCGGCGATTATGCGTTCAACGTTCCGCTGCCTTTGAGCCTGGATGGCGTGTCCGCGAGCTTCGACGTGCCGGGGGCCTACGATGGCAAGCCCATCGATTACAATGGCGGCGCGGGCGCTTTCACGTTTGTCAGCGCGGATGGGGGAACGGTAATCGTGCAGGTGCCCTGGGAAGTGCAGGGCGCATCATCAGTGCAGGTGAAGGTGACCACCGACTTTTTCGCTCCCAGCAATGTGATCACCGTCCCGCTGGTGCCGTATGCCCCTTCCATCTTCACCCAGCCTGATGGCAGCGGCATCGCCTATGCTTACGACGTGACCACTCAATCGGAGATCACCACCACCAATCCGGCCCATGCCGGAGACGAGGTGGAGATCTGGGCTAATGGATTGGGACCGGTGAACAATCAGCCGGTTACCGGAAACCTGCCGGACCCCTCGACGCCCGCCACCACGACCACTACGCCCACCGTCACGCTAGGCGGAACGAATGCCACGGTCACCTACAGCGGGCTCGACTTCAACAGCCTGTTCGACTCGCCTTACTTGCTGCAGTACGGCGTGGCGATTACGATTCCCTCCGGTTTGGCGCCCGGCAAGCTGCCCGTGGTGATTTCGATCGGCGGGGTGTCCTCGAGTCCTCTGCCGCTGCCTGTCAGCAAGTGACGGCTGGACCTGAACCAGCGATAGCGAACCCCGCGCGGGAGCAGTGTGTTACCATGCAGATTGACTCCGCCTCGGTCCGCTGGAGGCACATCCGTTTTACCGAAGTGGACCACCTTCATCAATGAATTTACGCTCGCTTTTCAGTCTGTTTTCCTCCGACCTCGCCATCGATTTGGGGACCGCGAATACCTTGGTCTACGCCAAGGGTAAAGGCATCGTCGTCAACGAACCCTCTATTGTGGCGATCAACAAAAATACGGGTGAGGTCGAAGCGGTCGGCAAAGAGGCCAAGGAAATGCTCGGCCGCACGCCTGGCAATATCGTGGCCATCAAGCCGATGAAGGACGGGGTGATCGCCGATTTCAAAGTCACCGAGCGCATGCTGAATTACTTCATTCAGAAAGCGCACGGACGCAAAATGCTGGTCCACCCCCGTATCGTCATCGGCGTGCCGAGCGAGATCACGCAGGTGGAAAAGCGGGCGGTCATGGACTCCGCCTACCGCGCGAAAGCCAGCGAAGTGCACCTGGTGGAACAGGCCATGGTGGCCGCGATCGGCGCTGGTCTCCCCATCACCGAGCCTTCGGGGAACATGGTGGTGGACATCGGCGGCGGCACTACGGACGTTGCCGTGATTTCGCTCTCGGGTATAGTCTATTCGCGGTCGGTGCGGGTGGCCGGCAACGAAATGGATGATGCGGTCATGCAGTACCTCAAACGCAAGTACAACCTGCTGATCGGCGAGCGCACCGCGGAGTCCATCAAGATGGAGGTTGGCTCGGCGTATCCGCTGGATAAGCCGATCACCATGGAAATCAAGGGCCGCAATCTGATCGAGGGAGTGCCCCGCACCATCACCATCAACGATGGCGAGATCCGCGAGTCGCTTTCGGAATGCGTGGCTACCATTGTGAACGCCATTCGCGTGGCCCTGGAGCGTACGCCGCCCGAGTTAAGCGCCGACATCAGCGACCGCGGCATCGTCCTGACCGGGGGAGGCGCGCTGCTGAAGAATCTCGATAAACGGATTCGCGAGGAGACCGGTCTGCCGGTGTCGATCGCGGACGATCCCCTGGCTTCGGTGGTCCTCGGCACGGGCCGGATGCTCAGCGATTTTCGCCTGCTGCGCAAGATTTCCATCGATTAGGCGGCATTATTCGGGTCACTCGCCAGCGCCCGTCACGATTTTGATACAGGCGCGCCGGGCAACCCCGCGGGTAGAATGATAAGGGAAGCATGGAAGCCTTTCTCAACCGGTACCGCAGCATCAGCGTCCTGCTGCTGGTGATCCTCGGACAGCTTCTCCTGATCGCCTATCGAGTGAAGAACAAGCAGGATGTGCCGTTGATCCGTGTGTGGGCGGTCACCGCGGTGTCTCCAGCCGCCCGCGTACTGGAGGGACTGCGCGGGGGAAGCAGCGGTTTTCTCCACAGCTATATCGTGCTCCATGATGCCGACACGGAGAATCGCCGGCTGCGCGAGGAGAACGGCCAGCTCAAATTGGAAAACATCTTCCTGAAGAACGAGTTGAATCGTGCGGACCGGGCAAAGGCGCTGCAGCTGTTCCAGGCCCGTACGGCTTCCAAGGCGGTGGCCGCCAGCATCATCATGATGGGCGCGGGATCGAGCTCGAGAGAGGTTTTTGTAGACCGGGGCTCGACCTCGGGCATCATGCGCGGAATGGCTGTGGTCACACCGGATGGCATCGTGGGAATCGTCAGGGCTGCCTACCCCACGGCATCCGAGGTCCTGTTGATTACCGATGCGGACTTCGCCGCCGGCGTGGTCACCCAAAAAACGCAGGTCCGCGGGACGCTCAAAGGCGACGGGACGCCAACCTGCCGCGTCGATTACGTCCCGGCCGAGGACAAAGTGGAGGCCGGCGACTGGTTCTACACTTCGGGTGAGGACCGTGTCTTCCCCAGCGGCTTCCCGGTAGGCGTCATCAAATCCGTGAGGCCCGCGCAGCCTTTCCAGGAAATCCTGGTCGAGCCAGTCGGCCTGAAGGCCGGGCAGGAAGATGTGCTGATCCTGACGGAGGGTGTTCACCAGGAGATTCCCGACACCCCGGTTACCAATCAGCCGATTTATATCGCGCCACCGCCCCCGAATTCGAATACGACCGTTACCGACCTGCCGACTGGAGCCACCGGTACGGAGGCGGACCGGCTCCGGGCTTTGTACAAGTCGGTGGGCGATGCCCAAAATCACACTTTTGGCCAAGGGGAGCCTGGATCCAAGCCGCCTGACTTTTCCAAGCTGCCGGTAAAACCGGGAACCGGGGCGGCGGCGACATCTCCCCAACCCCTGACCCCTAACTCCCAACCCCCGGTTTCCAACCCCCAACCCCCGCCTCAGCCCCCAACTGTGAGGCGGTCCAATCAGGCCGCGGGCGCTCCGGGAGGCCCGCCCAAAGAATGAGCCACGGCGGCACCCGCATCCTTCTCAGCAGCCAGCGGGAAGGGCAGGTTTCGCGCTTTCGGGCCTGGGTGCTGCTGGCCATCCCACTGGCGGCAATCCTGTTTCAGGTCTACGTGCCCCTGTTCTTCCAGTTTCTGGGCTTTCTCGAGATGCCGCTGCTGGTGGTGATGTATTTTGCCCTCATGCGCCGCAACCCGATCAGCGGGCTTCTTTTGGGCGCCGGAGTGGGTCTCGCCCAGGACGCGCTCTCCAAGAATCCCCTGGGGATGTTCGGGATCGTGAATACGCTGGTGGGCTACTTTGCGGCCTCCGTCGGCATGCGCATCGACGTGGACCAAGGTGTCATCCGGCTCCTGCTGTCGTTCTTCTTCTGCCTGTTTCACCAGTTGATGTACTGGGTGCTGGTGCGGGCGCTGCTCGACCAGCCTTTGGCTTTCGACGTCCAGCGTACCCTTCTGAAGGCCGTGCTCAACGCGGTGGTAGGAGTTTCGGTGTTTCATTTCCTCGATAAGCTGCGCGAGACGGTGTGAAACTGAATCATGGCCGCCGGCGCGATCGTGTGGGCTGTGGTACGGTTCGCATGCTGGGAGTCGGCCTTGTTCGCCGTCGCGATCCGGTTGGCGCGGCTGGCCGGCTGGCAGCGGGAAAAAGGGGAGCCGGCAGTCTGCATCGCGGAATTCTGGCTTGCCGTGCTGGCCATCCAGGTGACCCTGGAATCGTCAATCGCCGGAGTTCTCTCGTTCGCGCGTCTGAATTCCATGTTCGCGTATTGGATCGCGGCGGCAGTTTGCATAGCGGGTTCGGTCACGATCCGGCGCCGGCAAGAATGGCCCAGGCTTGCTTTTGGCCCGCACCACATCATCGGCGCGTTCGTGGTCCCCTTGTTCCTGCTTGCCTTCAAACCCGTGGAGGAAATCGATTCCATCAATTACCTGCATTACCTCATCGAGTGGCTGGCCAATCGCGCGACACCGTATACCTTCGCGACGAATTACGTCGCCTTCTGGGAGTTGTCCTTCGCGCCGGCGTGGATGGTCACCAGGGTTGACCTGTTCTTTCCCCTCGTGGCGTTGAAGGCCGTCGTTCTGATGGTGCTCGCGCTGTGGCTGGTGGGGAAGGAATTGGGCCTCTCCGGCGGTTTGCTGGCCTGGGCTGTCTTTTCCTGCGTCGCCATGCAGCATTACTGGTATGGCCCGTCCGGTGTCCCGACGCTGAAGAATGACGTCCTTCACGGCGTGGGATTCGTCTTGATGACGCTGGCGATCCTGCGCGCCGCCAAAAGCCCGCTAACGCGCACAGATATTGCCCTGCTGGCCTTGGGAGTGGCGTTTGGCAGCGTGAAATACACGGGGCTGTTCGCCGGCGTGGCTGCGATCGTCGTGCTTCTGTTCCTCCGGGTGCGTGTAAAACCCTGGCAGTGGGCCGCGGTAGCGCTCTTCTTTCTGCTCACGAGCGGCCACTACTATCTGCACAACATCGTTCGCTACCGCAGCCCTTTTTACCCCTTCCAACTCAACTTCGCTTTTCTGCACCTTCCGGGAACGGCGGACCTTTCCAACACCTCCATCCTCTACAGCCTGCACGATCCCCGTCTGTGGCGGGCACTGTTCCTGCCGGCCGGAGGAGTCTCACCCGCGGGCCTCTTGTTTCCATTGATTCTGGCGGCCGCGCTGGTGGTGAGCGCGGTGCGATGCGTGCGCGCCGCCATTCACTGGCTCCGGTTTCGGCGCCGGCCAATACCGTTGGATTGGGCGGCGCTCCTTCTCCTCTGCGGCTGGTTCCTGTATTTTCGCTCCGTCTTCAGCGCCAGCGCGTATGCGGGCGACCTGGCTTTTATTCTGAACGGCCTCAACAGCCTCCGGTACGTAGACGGCGTCCTTGCCGTGAGCGAACTGTTCCTGTTGGCACACGCGGCCCGCTTCACCTGGCTGGCCGTACCGTTGCTAGCCATCCATCTGGCCAGCCGGCTGTTGCTTCTGTACGGGAAGATGGAATTGTTTGCACCGGCAGTTGTGTTGGCTGTGGCGATCGCGGTCGTCCTGGCTCTCTTCGCGCTCACCAGGGGCGCCATACCCGGGGCCGTCCTCATCCTGATCGCGCTGGCGCCCTTGCTCGTCGAACGGAACCGGGAGCGTTGGACGACGTACTGGAACGATCTGAAGCCGGCAATTCGGACCGTGGCGGGGCAGGATCTGGCCGAGCTGGCCCTGCCGGATGGCGGCTACTTCGCCGGCCATGTGGTGGCGGCCGGCAATCCGTTCAATCCGGCGGTGCGATCGATGCTGCCGGAAGAGATCGATGCTCTGGCATCTGGTGCCCGCCCACATTACTTGCTGGTCCTGGTGTCACCCGGGTCAGAAGTAGCATCCCATTGGGAAACTCGCTACGGGCCCTCGATAGGACAGTGGGGCTACCGGGAGATCGCGCCGGGCGAGTTGGGCGGGTTGTACGAAAAGAACAGGTGAGCGAAGAAGATGATGGAAACTCCGCGGCTCCGATGGCATTCTCGCGAACAGCTTCGAGAAAGAACAGCATCCTCTCACCGCCACATCGGGATTCGTCGACAAGATCCCCAGGCTCGACCCCGTCGAGGGATTTCGCGTAGTTGTGTTGTTGTGCGATGATGCGATTATGCGCACGACCCTCGATATACCGGATGAGCCGTACTACCTCGCCAAAGCGATCGCTCGTGACCGAAACCGCAGCCTCGGGCAAGTGGTGGGTGACCTCATTCTCCAAGCCACTCATAGCGCCAAGGGCGCCTCGATCGAGATGAGCGACTACGGGTTCCCTACCTTTCATTGCAGCCGGCCGGTGACGACCGAGGACGTCAAAGCCCTTGCAGATGAAGAGTAGAGTCTACCTTCTCGATTCCAATGTTCTCATCGCATTGGCAACGCCCGAGCACAGTTTGAACGGGCGGGCGGCGGCGTGGTTCCGCAAGGGGTATCGATTTGCGACCTGCCCGATCACGCAAGGGGCACTATATCGGTTCCACCTGCGTGCGGGCGTTGACGCGACGGCGGAATCCGCGGGGTTGCTGCTGGAATCGATCTCCAAACTTCCGCGCCATGAGTTTTGGCCCGATGACGTTTCGTATCTCGAATTGCCTGGGTCAGGGATTGTCGGCCACAAACAGGTCACGGACGCCTACCTCGTCCTGCTGGCGCGAAGGCATGGCGGGGCGTTAGTCACCATGGAAAAGGCGCTGGCAGCCGTTCACTCGGGCGCAACTCTCATCCCGTAGTGTCCGTTCTTTCTGTTCATTGCCGCGACGTCCCTCTGCACAACTCGCATCAGATTCGGTAAATCCTCTGGAGCCCCGGCCAACGGTCAAAGTCTCCGTCAAAGCTCAGGATCGATCGGATGCCGTGCCGCTCCATGACTGCAATGTGCACGCTGTCGCGGGCGGACAGCACCGCCCTACTCTGCACAATCTCTCCGGCCCTTAATACGTCTGCCTTCTCGATCGCGAGAACATCGTCCACGACGTCAAGCAGCAATTGGAAGGCCGGACCAATCGCCTCCCGTGTGCCTATGGCGACGTATCGATGCGTGATCTCCTGAAAGACTTCGGCGTCAGTCACGAGGCGTTTTCCCGATGCGATCAGGCGCTCCAGGAGAAGCTGCGAATCGCTCTTGTGCGGATGCGGTGCGCCGATCAGGTACATCGGGATATTGGAATCGATGAAGATCAACCTTGATAGCCCCGTTCGATCTCAGCGTTCATCTGCTCGAGGTCCGCCGTAGGGAACGAGAATTCGGCGCCACGACGTATGGCCCTGAGTTTAGCTTCGGGATCGTTGGAGGGTTTCTGCTCGCGTGCCTCACGCAGCACACGCCGGACCCACTCCCCGACCGTGAGCCGCTCCCGCTCGGCGAACCGCTGAATCTCCAGCATTTCGTGATCGGGTAACAAGACTTGTAGACGCTTGCTCATATTCTGAGTATGGCATACTCACGATGTGAGCTGGAAATTCTGCTCTGAGCCTCACAGCTTGCCGAGCCGGCGTTTGGTCCATTACACTAACAAATAGAGCCGCACAGGTCAGTTTTGTGATCCTGCCTCCTGTCGATCCCAATCTCGAACAGCAAATTACCGAAAAAGCGCCGCTGCGCGACGATACCCATTTTGCGGCCGGAAAAATTGCGGTGTTTCAGTACGTTACGGTCGGGATTTTTCTCTTCCTGATTTCCGGATTCTGGGCGCTGCAGGTCCAGAACCCCCAATTCTACGGCGAACGCGCCGAGGCCAACCGCATCAAATCGGTGCCGATCCTGGCGCCCCGCGGCCGCATTCTCGACCGCGACGGCCGGGTGATTGTCGATAACCACGCCTCGTTCAGTCTGATTCTGCGGCGCGATTCCCTCAAGGAAGAACACCTCCGTCCGATTGCCCAAGGTCTGGATCTGGAATACAACGACCTGGCTGCCCAGGTGCGAAAAGTCAAGCTGGCGCCGAAGTATGTGCCCATCGTGGTCAAACAGGAGCTCACGGAGGCCGATTTGGCCTTTGTGGATTCCCACCGCGATTTCTTTCCGGAGCTGGAATTGATTCCTTCTCAGCGGCGGCTCTACCCGCAGAACGGGATGATGGCTCACCTGATCGGATACACCGGCCAGATCAGCGAAGAGGAGTTGGACGCGCCGGAGTTCGCCAAGTACAACCAGGGTGATATCGTCGGGAAGTTCGGGATCGAACGGCAGTACAACGACTGGCTGACTGGTGTGAACGGCCAATCGCAAGTGGTGGTGGACAACCGTGGGCAGGTGCGCGGGCGGCCTCTGAAGGAAAAAGAGGCGGTCGCGGGAAAAGACTTGCAGCTCACCATCGACCTCGATCTGCAAGCCGTCGCGGAATTGGCCCTGGAAGGAAAGAAGGGCGCCGTGGTCGCGCTCGATCCGCGGACGGGCGAGGTGCTGGCCATGGCCAGCCGTCCGACATTCGACCTGAACAAGTTTTCCACCCGGATGAAGGCAAAGGAGTACAAGGCGATCGCCGACAATCCGGACGGCCCGCTGATCAACCGTGCGATCCAGGCGCAGTTCGCGCCCGGCTCTACGTTCAAACCGTTTACAGCAATCGCCGGGCTGGAGTCGGGCGCCATCGACGATCAGTTCTCGGTGCACTGTGCCGGCGGCGTGTCATTCTACGGGCACTATTACCACTGCCTGGAAAAGCACGGCACGTTGTCCCTGCACCGGGCTATTGTCGAGTCGTGCGACAGCTACTTCTACACGGTCGGGAACAAGGCGGGCATCGACAATATCTCGTTCTACGGAAACCTGGCTGGGTTTGGCCAGTTGACGGGGATCGACCTGCCCCACGAAAAAGCCGGGATCATGCCCTCCAGCGAGTGGAAGCTGAGGACCTTCCGGACGAAATGGTACGCCGGTGAGACGATTCCGGTAGCCATCGGGCAGGGTTACCTGACGGTCACGCCGATCCAGTTGGCACACGCTATCGGCGGCCTCGCGCTGGGCGGAAAGTGGCACAAGCCGCATCTGCTGAAGGGTGAGAAGCCCGACAAACCGGTGGAGTGGGCCCTCAATCCGGCGAACGTGAAGGATATCATCGACGGAATGTATGGGGTGGTGAATGAGGGTGGGACCGGCGGCCGGGCGCGGTTGCCATATGTGGAGGTTTGCGGGAAGACCGGTTCGGCGCAGCTCGCTTCGAACGAGTATGTGAAGGCCGCAGGCGCCGCCAAGAGCGAGGAATTGAAGGACAATGCCTGGTTCGAAGGTTTTGCTCCCAGGGCCGCGCCGGAAATCGTGGTAGTGGCCCTGTTCGAGCACGGTTACCGCGGACAGTTCGCCGCCCCGATCGTGCGCGATGTGTTGGCCGCCTATTTCGACAAGAAGAAGCGGCTGGCCGCCTACCAGCAGATGGAATCCGCCAATGCGGCGCGCCTGGCCGCTATGAGCAATCTGGGACTCCCCCAAAGTCAGGGGTTGGGGGCCGAAAAGCAGGGGTCTGGGGCCGAAAAGCAGGAGTTGGGGGTTAGGGATTTGGGGTTGGGGACGGAAAAACAGGCGCAGGGTGCCGGTAGTCAAACCCCGGAGGATGGTGCGATCTTGGAGACCCCTGCACCGGCTGACAAGCCGGTGCCCGCGACCAAACCCCCAGTGGCAAAACCCCAACCCCTAACCCCCAACCCCCAACCCCCAACCGCTAACCCCCAACCCCCGGTTTCTGTCCCTAAGCCCCAACCCCCACCGTCATCCCCCCCGAAATAACATGCGTCATCTCTCTCTTCGCGATATCGACTGGCCGTTGCTGCTGATTACCTTGTTCGTCTGCGGCGTGGGAGTTCTGCAGATTTACAGTGCCACCTTCGAAACCGATTACCACGGAGCCTGGTGGAAGCAGATTCTTTTTGTCTTGAGCGGCCTGTTTCTCATGTGGCTGATTCTGGCGGTCGATTATCACGCGTTGATGCACTATGTTCCGATGCTCTTCATCGCCTCTGTAGTGGCGCTATTGGGCACTTACATCATTGGCGAATCGGCTTTCGGATCGCGCCGCTGGATTCCCATGGGCGGCGGCTTCCACTTACAGGTATCGGAATTTGTCAAGCTGGTGATAATATTGTTGGTAGCTCGTTACCTTACCGAATTGAAGACCGAGGAGTTGGAGATTCGGGAGATGGCGATCCTTTCCCTATTGGTGTTGGTGCCCGCGTTTCTGGTCTTCAAACAGCCGGACCTGGGAACGGCTTTGACGTATTTCGCTGTTCTGGTGGTGGGTGCTTTCATCGCAGGGCTGCGTTGGAAGTACGTGGCCGTCATCGCCGTAGTGGCGGTCTTGGCGCTCCCGTTGGGGGAGCACTTCCTCAAGGATTACCAGAAGGCGCGGCTGGTGGGTTTTCTGGATCCCGACCGGGATCCCCAGGGTACAGGGTACCAGTTGATCCAATCCAAAATCGCGGTTGGGTCGGGGGGGATGTTCGGCAAGGGCGTCAAGAATGGGACTCAAACCCAGCTTCGTTTTCTGCCCGTGCCGCACAAGGATTTTATCTTTTCGGCTTTCGCCGAGGAGCACGGCTTTGTGGGAGTCGTGGTAGTATTGTCGCTGTATTTTCTGATGGTAATGCGCATCGTCCAGAATGCGCAGACAGCGCCCGATCGAGCAGGTATGTATATCTGTATGGGGGTGGCCGGCCTGATGCTGTTCCACATTCTGGTGAATGTGGGAATGGTGGCCGGAATAATGCCCGTGACCGGCATTCCGCTTCCCTTCATGAGCGCTGGCGGTTCGAGTGTCTGGTCGAGTTTTTTAGCTTTGGGGCTGGTGAATAGCGTCCGCCTCAGAAGGTTTGTGAACTAGCCGGGCAGCGGCTTCGGAGAATTCCTCTGGAACGGTTTGCTCGCAAAATGATTTTGGGATTCTAGGGAGCCTGTTGAGATCCCTGGGGATGGTGGCGCGCAAGCGCTCTCCCCGGCAAAAGGAGTGGTTCCCGGCCGAGGTGTTTGAGGAAAGCAGCTCCGCCTTCGGCCAGCGTGATCTTGTAGCGGCTGTGTTTTACGTTCCCGGGCAGGACCGGGAGCACGAGAGCCACGCAGGGCGCCTACCTTCCACAGACGTATTCTCTTCACGCTCCTTTGGAGGTGTCGATGTCCAAGGAGTTAGTGATTTCGGCGAACCGCCACGAAACCCGTGTGGCGATTATCGAAGACGATCAGGTCGTCGAAGTCTATCATCAACGCGAGAACGAATATTCACTCGCAGGCAGCATTCACAAAGGCAGGGTCACGCGCGTGCTTCCGGGCATGCAGTCGGCGTTTGTGGATATCGGCTTGGATCGGGACGCGTTTCTCTATGTCTCGGATTTCTTCGAGGACAACGAGGAATATGACAAGATTGTGACCAGCGTGGAGGACAAAGTCCTCAAGCTGGAACGCCCCCCGCTGCCGGTTCCCTCAGCCGCCCTGCCTCCGAGCGCCCCAGGCGCCGAGAACGCAGAGCTTGCCGAAGCGCGCCCTGCCGCGCAGGAAGTCAGTACACCCCCGGTCGAGGCCGTGGCACCGCCGGCCACCGCGCCGGCGCCGCCTCCCGCTCCCAGCCAGGAACAGCGGCGCGACGATCGGGACCGCAGGGGCCGGCGCTCGCGCCGGCGGAGGGGACAGAAGGGCGGGGGGCGCAGCCTCCCCGAGTCCAAGTTCTACTCGCCGGCAGGACGAAGCTCGGCCGAAAGCGAAGCCGCGCGGCCGGCCTTTCCGGAGAGTCAGGCCCCGCCCGTGCCTTCAGCGCCGCGCGAACAGCCCGACGATTTCTTCGTCCTCCCCGGCGAGTCCCTGGCAAAATACACCAGGCCGGGCTCCGAGGACGAAGCGGAGGAGTCTCAGGCCGATGCGGGTTATGGAGGCGAGCCCGAGGATGTGGGATTCGAAGAAGAAGCCCGTCACCTGGAAGCGGCTGCTGCAACGGACGAACCCGAAGCTGCCGACGAGCCGGCACCACCACCCACGGAATTGCGTGAAGAAGCCCTTACCGCGGTGTCGGCGACGGCTTTCGAAACCATATTGCCAGCCAGGACCGAGGCCGAATCCGAACCGGCACCCGCCGTGGCTGAAATGCCGATGCTCGTCTCCGAGATCGTAGCCGAGCCACCCGCGGAGCCGCAGCCCGAACTCGCCGGGGCGTTGGAGGAAGTTCGGGAGGCCAGCGCCGAAGCTGCGGGTACCGGCGAAATTCCGACGGCCGAGCCAGAACCCGAGCCGCTCGAAGCCGAGTCGGCGGAAACCGCCGAAGACGTCGATGTCGTACCCAACGACGCAGCCGAACCCGAAGCGTCCGAACTGGTTTCGGGCACCGCCGAGGCGCCCGCCGAAGATGGCGAGCCCGTGGAGGCCGCCGAAGCCGAGGCGAGCGAGGAAGGCGAGCCGCTTGTCGAACCGGAAGGGCCCGAGCCTGCCCGCATTCCCACCAGCCTGACGGCCACTCTTCGTGAGCAGGGTCCCCGCTTTCTGCACCGCGTTTCCCGCCGCATGCGCCGGCGGGGACGGGACGGCCGCGGAGGCCCCATGCAGGACGCCAATCGCGAAGCCGGGCGCGGTCCGCAGCCTGCCGCGCCGAACCCGGCGCAGGACGCCGGGTCGCGGAATGCCCAGGAGCGGACGGCTTCCACCCCGGCGGCGCAGGCTCCCGCACCGCGTCCGGAGAAGCCCGGGTCTCCCTCCATCAGCGATCTTCTGCGAGAGGGACAGGAAATCATCGTTCAGATTGCCAAGGAACCTCTCGGCCAGAAGGGCGCCCGCATCACGTCGCATATCGCGCTGCCCGGCCGCTTCCTGGTCTATATGCCGACCGTCGATCACATCGGCGTCTCGCGCAAGATCCCGAGCGACGAGGAGCGCTCGCGTCTGAAGCGCGTTCTGCAATCCAACCGAACCGGCATCTCGGGCGGGTACATCGTGCGCACCGCGGGCGAAGGCCGCACCGAAGAGGAATTGCGGGCCGACATGTTGTTCCTCTACAACCTGTGGCTCGACATGCGGCAGAAGGCCGAGAAGAGGCCCGCGCCGCTCCTCATTCACCACGACCTGAACGTCGTGGAGCGCGTGCTCCGCGATCAGTTGACGTCCGCCTTCAAGAGCATTTGGGTGGACAACGAGGAAGCCTACGAGAGCGTCCTGCGCTTTGTACAGCGCTTCCAGCCGCTCCTCGTCAACCGGGTCAAGATGTACACCCGCTCCACTCCGATCTTTGAGGAGTTCAGCATCACCAGCGAGTTGGAAAAGGCTTTGCGGCCGAAAGTCTGGCTGAAGTCGGGCGGCTATATCGTGATCAATCAGACCGAAGCGCTGGTGGCCATCGACGTGAATACCGGCAAATTCGTCGGCAAGTCGAACCGCCTCGAGGATACCATCGTCAAGACCAACACCGACGCCATCAAGGAGATCGTTCGCCAGATCCGCCTCCGCGACCTGGGCGGAATCATCGTGGTGGACTTCATCGACATGGACGAGCGCAAGAATCGCCAGAAGGTAATGCAGGCCCTGGAGGAAGCTATGCGGGCCGACCGCGCGCCGTACAAGATTCTGCAATTCAACGATTTCGGCCTGGTCGCCATCACCCGCAAGAGAGTCAAGCAGAGCCTCGAGCGCACCTTGTGTACGCCCTGCCCGTATTGCGAGGGGGCCGGCTACGTCAAGAGCGCGCAGACCGTTGTTGGCGAAATCCTGCAGGAGGCGCACAAGATTTCCAAAGTAGTGGAAGGCAAGGACGTCATGCTGCGCGTGTCGCCGGATGTGGCCCGGGTGCTGAAGTCCAACCAGAACACCTTCCTGCAGGAGTTGGAAGAGATCCTTGGCCGGACCGTGCTGGTCAAGAGCGACGCCCAACTCCACCTGGAGAAATTCGACCTGGCGTAGGGTCTCGCCCACAATAGACGTGGGTGCAGTATGGAAAAGTGATCCGCCATTTCGGCAGCGTTGAGGAGGCCGAAGCCGCAGACATCGAAGAGGACCTTTCGATGACCCCCGAGCAACGGGTAGCAATGGTTCTGGAACCGCGGGCAAGGGTCCACCCGGATGCTTCTCAGGAAGGACTTGCGCGAGTTTATCGAGTTACTCAACGCCAACAGAGTTGAGTAACCACAGCAGGCATCGATCTCCTGGTTCGACCGGATCTGGCTAGCTTGTCGTCAAACCAACCAGGGACTTTGGTTTTTCCAGCCCGCAGGTGACGCCGAAGAGTTAGCTCAGCCAGATCAGATCCTGCAACTTGGTGTCAAGCCGAACAGAATCGACATTATTGCATCCATAGCCGGGCTGTCGTTTGAGGAGGCATGGGCGAGCAAGGCTGGCGGGTCGATTGACTCCGTTCCGGTGTTTTTTATTGGTCGCGACGCGCTGATTCGTAACAACGAATCGAACCGGGCGGCCTCAGGATGCCGCCGACGCGCGCTCTGCGAAAGCGCCGCGGGTGATTGCCGTCCCAAACCACGACTATTCCATTCTGGAAGGGTCCCGCTTGGAAATGGCTTTGCTCGCGCGCCTTCGAACAGAGCCCCGCCCGCTACTTCGCAAAGCTCAACCGGAACCCGGTGGAGAGCAGCAGATCGTTGCGCTGGTTCCCGAAGACCGGGTTGCTGATGAAGCGGTCGCTCGCGGTTACGTGCCAGCCCAGCCACTTCTTCACCGCGGTCACGATGCTGACGTCGAAGTTCACGCGGTATTGTCCCGTGAAGGTGAGATTGGGAAAGAACCGAAACGACTGAGTGACGTTGGTGGTGCTGGTGAACTTGTGGAGGAAGTCGTCTCCGAAATTCGCCTCCCCCGAATTGCGGCTCAGATTGTTGGTGAAGCTCTCGTGTTCATAGTCGCCGCCCCCGGTAAAGCTGAGGTTGGTGTTGTCCGTCTTGATGGCGTTCACTCCGAATCCTCCGCCCGCTACGAATCGAAGGGTCAGGTCCTGAAAGCGATCGTGTTCGTAGCCGTTGAGAGTGCTGATAAAGAAGCGCGGCGTGATGTCACGATTGTAGGTCCAGGAGCCGCGGACGGCGCTGGCCGTGGTGTTGGTGGTGGAGATCTCGGCGCCGCTCGGCAGGGCGGTGTTGACGCGCGCGGTGGCATAGATCTCGTTGAACGTCACCGTGATCTTGTCCCTGCGGGTAATGCGGGTTGCGTTAAAGGCATTGGTGAGGGTTTCGGTATGGGCATTGCCCCGCGCCAGGCCGAGTCCCAAATCGTAGGTTCCGGTCCACAACTCCAGGAATCCCGGATGCTGCAGATGCTCGAAGGTATGCTGCTCGGCGGCGTTGCGGACCGCGCCGACATCCGCCAGCGGCGCGGATTTGGTCGCCGTCGACGTGACCACTTCCAACTTGTCGCCGCTCGTGTTGATTTTTCCCAATACCGATTCTCCTCCCGGAAGTACGACCGTCAGATCGGTATCGGATTTCAGGCTTTTCACCGCGGTCCAAGGCATGCTGACTTCGCCCAGGAATTCGCTTTTAATGGTAAGCTTCGCTCCGTCTTTCTTGACGATCGCTCCGGTGATGGTGTCCCCGTTCTTCAATACCACCTGATCGGCGGACAAGAGCGGCACACACGCCAGGTACAACCAGCACACGCATTTCGTACGCAACACGATTGCTAACCCTCCTGAGGTATTGGCAGCCGTCGGGACCGCCTCAGTTCATCATACCGGCTCCCACCGCCCGGTTTCGTTCAAAATCCTGAGAGAATCGCCCCGGCAAAATTACGAATAAGAGATGGCAAACTCCTCTTGCCTGGGAATCGCGGCCTGTGTCGCCCTCGGGGCCTTGGGGATTCCGCTTCCCCTGGCCGCTGGATCGAGCGCCCTGCCGACGGCTCTTACGCTGACGCCTTTTCCGGCGGGGCAGACCTATTACTCAGGCCAGGCGATTACTTACACCGCGACTGTCGGTGCCACCAGCGGCAACCCCACCGGGACCATCACATTCACGCTCGACAACGTGGCCGGCACGCCCGTGTTGGTGGATTCGAACCACAATGCTTCCGTCGTGCTGAATCCGCTGGCCGGGACACACACGGTGAGTGCCGCCTATTCCGGTGATCAGAACTTCCAGGCGTCCACGTCGTCCACTCTCAACCTGACGGTGAACAGGGCGATCACCAGTGTTCTGATGGCGTCTAATCCTCCTCAGATCGCGCAGCCGGTAGCCATCCGGGCGACCGTCATCGTGCAAGCCCCGGGCGCCGGAATTCCGGGCGGGACAGTAGACTTCGCGGTCGGAACCAGTCCCATCGCCGGCTGCTCCCAACTCCCGGTCCAGAATGGCGTGGCCATCTGCAACACCAACTTCTCCCAGGTCGGCTCTTACTCGATCGGCACGATTTACTCCGGCGATGTCTACACCGCCCAGAGCGGCGGGTCGCTGCTGTTGACCGTTGCGAAATGCGCCGCGGGGATCTACGTGGCCGCCGACCCGTCCAACCCCGCGAACGGCGCGCCGGTGACCCTGGGAGCCCTTGTGATCGGCGCCACTGGCGTGCCTGCGCCGACCGGCACGGTAACGATTTCGGACGGCAACACGGCACTGGCAACCCTGCCCCTGGCCAGTGACTTTTCCGTCCACCTTGTCGTCCCGTCGGGAACACTGCCACCCCTCCCTCCCGGAACCCACACCATCGGCGCCGTCTACAACGGCGATGCCAATTACGGGGTATCCCAGGCTTTGCCGGTGACAGTCGTGATGACCGGAAAGCCTCTCACGACCACAGTCGTAACCGCGCCGGCCGCCCAAATCGGCATACCGGTCAAGATCACCGCCGCCGTATCGTCGGCGGGGTCTGCCACTCCGGGCGGGACCGTAGACTTTGCCAATGGGTCGACTCCGGTCGCCGGATGTACCGGAGTTGCGCTGCAGAACAGCGCCGCAGTCTGTGGCGCCACTTTCGCGCAGGTTGGAACGATCACCATCAACGCCAGCTATGCGGGCGATACCTATACCGCTGCCAGCAAGGGTTCCCTGCAGCTTGCGATCGGCAAGGGCAGCCCCTTGGTCGCGTTGGGGGCTTCCCCGACAAGCGCGGCTGCCGGGGCGGCGGTCACGCTCAACGCATCGGTGACCGGTGCGCCGGGAGTTACCGCGCCGTCGGGAACGGTGGCCTTTACCGATGGAGGCGCCCCTCTGGGGACGGCGGCTTTGGGCGTGGACGGCCACGCTTCGCTGGTGGTGCCCTCCGGGTCCGTGCCCGCGTTGACTCCTGGAACGCACACGATCGGCGCTTCTTACGGCGGTGACTCCAACTACCTTGCGGCTTCTGCCGCCGCGGTGTCGGTCGCGGTCAGCAAAGCCCCGACCGTCGTGACTCTCTCGTCCACGCCGGCCCAGATCTCTCAGCCCGTGAAGATCACCGCCGCTGTTTCAGTCTCCACTGCCGGAGGGACGGTCGACTTCAGTGCGGCATCCGGCCCCCTCGCGGGTTGCACCGGCCTGCCGCTCCAAAACGGGGCGGCGGTCTGTAACACGAGCTTTCCCCAAACCGGCACGGTGACGATCGGTGCGTCGTACAGCGGCGATACCAACCTCAGCCCGGGCACGGCATCTCTGCAACTGACGGTCGGTAAATGCAGTCCGGGAGCCTACCTGGCTTCATCGCCGTCTTCGCCGGCTTACGGCACCGTGTTGACGCTGGGAGCGCTCGTCTTGGGCGCAACGGGAGTCCCCAATCCGACCGGGACGGTCACGTTCTCCGATGGCCCGACCACGCTCGCGACGTTGACGCTGGGGAGCGACGGACGCGCGACCCTGCTGGCACCATCGGCATCGGCCGCCGCGCTTGCCTCCGGCACCCACACGATCACGGCGGTCTACAACGGGGACGCCAACTACTTGAGCGCCACCGCTCCGACACTGGCGGTGACGATTTCCAAAGCTGCAACCACGCTGACGTTAGCCGTCAGCCCCGACTCTCCCACGGCGGGCCAAGCCGTGAATTTGATCGCCACCTCCTCGCCCGCCGGAAGCGGAACCGTGGCCTTCAGCAATGGAGCGAATGCAATCGTAGGCTGCATCGGAGTGCTCAGCCAGAACGGCACGGCAAGCTGCAGCACCAGCTTTCCGCAAGCCGGGGCTTTCGCCATTACTGCCAGTTATTCCGGCGACCTCAACACGGGCCCCGCGAGCACTACAATCCAGTTGACCGTCGGCCAGCCCCCCAAACTCGCGCCTTCAAACATAACGCTGGCCTACACGCCAACGGCCCCGGTCTTTGGCGCGCCGGTCACCATCAGCACATCCGTGGCGCCTGCCTCCTCCGGCCCCGCGCCGTCCGGCACAGTGGTGTTCTCGGACGGGACATCCCCGCTTGGCACGGCGCCGTTGTCCGCCTCGGGACAGGCATCGCTCACCGCGCCAGCCGGCACGATCGCAGCGCTCGCCGCCGGCAATCACAGCATCACCGCGGTCTACAGCGGCGACTCCAGCTACACCAACGCGACTTCCGCCCCGCTCGCCCTGAGCATCGCCAAGGCTCCCACCACTACCACTCTGACAGCGGCCAATGGCGGACCGTTCAGCGCGACTGTAACGGTGCCACCGCCAGGCGCCGGAACCCCTACGGGGCTTGTGCAATTCTCGAACGGCAGTACAGTCATCGGCACGGCGACGCTACAACCGCAGGGCGGCAGTTTCGTTGCGTCATTGGCGCGCAACACGCAGTCCGGAAGCATCACCGCGGCCTATTTGGGCGACACGAACTTCGCCGCCAGCACGTCCGCGCCCGTCACGCCGGCCAAAGCCGACGTGATTCTGACCAGCAACCACAACCCTTCGACACCCGGCCAGGCCGTCACGTTTACCGTTTCTGTGACGAACGATGCCGGCCCGGGCACGACGCCCACCGGCACTGTGCAACTATCAGCCGATGGAACCAGTATTGGAACCGTTTCGCTGGCTGGCGGAAGCGCGAGTTTCAGCACCGCTGCGCTGGCTATCGGCAGTCACACTGTGGTGGCGAACTACGTTGGAGACGCCAGTTTCCCCGCAGCTGCCGCCAGCCTGGTGCAGGTCGTGAACCAGAGTACGGCGACGCTGGCGTTGACTTCCAATCCTACGTCCTCCGTCTTCGGACAGGCTGTGACCTTCACCGCCCAATGGAATTCGCCTTCCAGCGGAGCAGCCCCGACGGGCCAGGTTCAGTTCTCCGAAGGAACGGCCTCTCTGGGCGCGGCATCCCTCTCCGGCGGCACCGCCGCGCTCACGCTGAGTAACCTCTCGCCCGGCACGCATGCCATCACTGCCGCCTGGAGTGGCGATGTCAACTGGGCGCCCGCCACGTCGGCACCCATGTCGCAAGTGGTGGGCAAAGCACAGACGGTCACCGTATTGACGATAGCCGCATCGACGCTCACTGCCGCCGTGTCCGTCCTCTCACCAGGCGCCGGCACGCCCAGCGGAAGCGTCAAATTCGTCAACGCCGCCTCGAATGCCGTGCTGGCGACCGCTTCGTTGACCGCATCCAGCGCCAGCATCGCGCTGCCGGCAATCACCGACCCCATCATTGCCGTCTATTCCGGAGACGGCTGCTTCCTGGCCAGCACCTCCGACCCGGCGACACGGCTCGCTGTGACCAACTCCGCGTCGTATTCCTCCCTCAATGTGGCGCCCGACGAAATCGTGACGCTCTTCGGATCGAGTCTGGGGACCGCTACCAACTACGCCTCGCCGCCGGCCGATTCTCTGGGAGGAAGCACCGTGAGCATCACTGACGGTGCCGGCGTGACGCGGGCGGCGCAGATCTTCTACATGTCGTCGGCACAGGCGAGCGTTCTGGTGCCCGCAGGGGTCGCACCGGGAGCAGGCACCTTGATGGTTGCCAATCCCGGCCAGACGCCCGTGGCGACACCTCTCGTCATTGGTAGCGTGGCCCCCGGACTTTTCACCGCGAACGCCACCGGCCAGGGCGTGGCAGCCGCGCAGGTGATTCGTCTCCACACCGATGGAACGCAGGATTCTCCGCAAAACGTAGCTGTCTTCGATACCAGGCAGAACGTGTGGGTGCCCGTGCCAATCGACTTAGGCAGTCCGACCGATACAGTCTTCCTCCTGCTCTATGGAACGGGAATCCGCCACTACGCGGCGACGCCAAGCTGCACCATCGGAAGCAATCCGGCTGGAGTCATATTTGCCGGCCCACAGGGCTCGTTTGCCGGGCTCGACCAGGTAAACGTGCTGCTGCCCCAGGCGCTGCGAGGGTCCGGCACCGTGAGTCTGCAGCTGACGGTCGATGGCATCGCGGCTAATACCGTCAGTCTGGCTTTCCAATAGGATGATTCGGCCCGCTGGAACTCGGCGTGCGTAATTTCGTAGAGGAAGGAATTCACGGAATCTTCAGCCGGCTGTAACCATACGTAACAACAGGTATTCCCAAGATGAGGAGATGCGAAAGATCACGCTCATCTATATCGATTCCGGCGGCGGCCACCGTGCCGCGGCAAACGCCTTGCGCGAAGTGATCCGGAAGGAGGAGCGGCCCTGGGATGTCGAGATGCTATCCATCCAGGATCTGCTGGACTCGATCGATTTCATTCGCAAGTCTACGGGTATTCCTTTCCAGGACATCTACAACATCATGCTGCGGCGCGGCTGGACGCTTGGATCGGCGCCCCTGATCCGGCTGATGCATCTGGTGATCCGTCTCTCTCACAGCTCGCAGGTCGAGGTCCTGGGGCGCCACTGGTCGCACGACCACCCCGACCTCGTGGTATCGCTGATCCCGCACTACAACCGCGCCCTCAAAGCCGCGCTCGAGCGCGCGTGGCCGGGCACGCCATTCGTTACGCTCCTCACCGATATCGCCGACTATCCGCCGCACTTCTGGATCGAGCGCCAGGACCAGTACGTCATCTGCGGATCGGAGCACGCCGCGGCTCAAGCGCTCGAACTCGGGATTCCGCAAGATCGCGTGCTGCGGACTTCCGGCATGATCCTCAACCCGAAGTTCTACGAGCCGCTGCGTGTGGACCGCGACGCCGAAAGGAGGCGCCTTGGTCTGCGCGCCGACCTGCCGACCGGCCTGGTCCTGTTCGGCGGCGAAGGCTCAACTGAGATGGCGCGTATAGTGCGCGCGCTCAACCGCGCGAACTCCGGAATCCAGTTGATCCTGCTTTGCGGCAAAAACCAGGCGGTGGCCGACGAACTGCGAGGCGTTGAAGCGCGAATTCCCATCTTCATCGAGGGTTTCACCCGTGAAGTTCCCTACTATATGGAGCTGGCCGACTTCTTCATCGGAAAGCCGGGACCGGGCAGTATCAGCGAAGCGCTGGCGAAGCGCTTGCCGGTGATCGTTCACCGCAACGCCTGGACGATGGCCCACGAGCGGTACAATGCCGCCTGGGTGGAGGAGCAGGGGGTCGGCCTGGTGGTCCGCAGTTTCTCCGCGGAAATCGCCGAGGCGGTGCGAACGCTGCTTGCGCCCGAGAATTACGGGCGCTTCCGCCAAAGAGCGGCCGAGATGGGGAATTCGGCGGTATTCGAGATTCCCGATCTGCTGGAGGGGATCCTCTCGAAGACGCCGGGGCACGAGCGCCGGCGTCTCGCAAGCTGAAGGGGAGTTACCGCAAGGCTTCCGCTTCCCGCGAAAGCAGGAAACGCAGCACCGACCGGACGCTGGGCGCGGCCGAAAACTGTACCAGCCCGGTTACCGGCCGGATGGTCCAGGGTATCCGTCCCTTCCAGACCACCGACAGCGGCCGCGGATAGCCGGCTTCGTCGCGGTAGAAGATTCGGTCGGTCCACCGCTCGCGGCCGGGGTACTCGGGATAGGGCTTCAGGATGTCCCAGGTGGCTTCCAGGAGGCGGATTGGCATGGGCTCCCGGTACTGCGGAAGGAACAGGACGGAGCTATGCCCGCCGCGAATCTCATCCACGAACTCCGCGAAGGACTGAACGTCCGTGAGGTTGATGCAGGCGGACGGCTCGGAGGCATGGCGGTCCCCGCCGGAGATCACCGGACGCGAACAGGAACCCGCCAAATCCAGGACGGCGGCATTTTCCGCCCATCGTCGGGTGCCGTTCAGTTCGAACGCATGGAGCCACGGCAGGCACTCGCGCAAAACCCGATCGAGCGCCCGCCGATGGTCGGCCTCCACCACTCCTTCCTCCAGCCAAAACGGGTGGTTGAGGACGATCAGAACATCCGCGATTCCGGACAATTCACGCAACATCTCCGGCAACTTTTGTTCCTGGGGGGCAGCGGTGTAGGCGGACATCGCGGCCATCCAGTCTCGCGCGGAGTCGGCCGGAAGGTTGTGAATTCCGAGGTGCAGAATCGAGCGGTGGTACGGCACGGTCCATTCCACCGAAAGCGGAACCTCGCGGGAATCCGCTGTGACTTGCAGCGCCATACCGGCTTGGATGCTGTCGTGATCCGTCAGGGACACGAGCGGCCGCAAGCCGTGCGCCTCGATCTGTTTCTGCTCGAGCCGCAGCGCCGATGCCGGAGTTAGTGGCGGCGTCCAATAGGCTCGGGCGAAATCCACGCCGCAGCGGGGACTCTCATAGTAGTCCACGATCTGCGCGACTCCGGGAACATAGCGCAGATACGTAGGCAGAAAGGACAGGCACTCTTCCGAGTACATGGTATGGCCGTGCAGGCACACGCCCGTCTGGAATTGCCCGGGATTCTCCGATTCATCCCACAGGAACGATACCTTGCGATTCACTCGACCCTCCCTGGCGAATCATCTTCTGCTTCCAGCTTCGAGGACGAGCGGTTACAATCCGGTCACAGCCCGGTAGTGTTTTCCGGAAACAAACTCGGCGAAAATGTTTGGAACACGGAGGATTGACCCGACTAAGATCGGTCCTTAGCAACTCCTTAACGCGACTGTAATCGAGCAGATCGCGGACGGTATGATGGAGGGGAATCTTCAGGGTGAGAGAGGAAAGGGTGCAACTGAATTCATGCCGGGAATGTCGAGTCATCCATGAAGAGCTCCAGGAAGCGTATGCCGCCGCCAGAGAGGGACTGTCGGGTCTGGCCGCCACTCCGAAGGAGCTCGCGGATTGGATACAACAACTGGACGATCGCGAGTGCGCCCGGATCAGGGAAACGTCGCGCTTCTGGAAGGTGTGGCATCGTTGGCGGCAACACAAAATCGCAACCGGGCATTGGGTATCGCCACTTCCCGGGGCGCCTGGCGGGATGGGAAGTCCGAACTGAGCCACTCCGCTGGTAGCCTCCGGGGCGCCCGCAGTTCCTCTCCTCTGTTCTAAACTGGATCAACATCGAAATTTTCCAAAGGGCTTTAGCAGAGGGGTCTCGGGGCATTTCCATTGGCAGCGTCGCCGCCCCGTGGTTCCGGGCTCGAGGTGAGGGATAGCGCCTCGGGTCAGACATCCACCGCGCATTAGCGCCAGATCGCAGGTGGCCAGGTCGCCAGCCGCAACCTGATGGGGGGTCCGCCATGCACTCTCGCACATTCCGATTCGTACTATCGATCGCGACACTTCTCTGGGGCACTCTCGCCCCTGCGCAAACGCTCACCACCGGCACCATTGTCGGGACTGTCACCGACTCTTCCGGAGCGGTAGTTCGCAACGCCTCCGTCACCCTCGATTCCACCACCACGGGCGACCGTCTGAGCACCGTCACCGGCGAGGACGGCCAATACCGCTTCCCGCTCCTGAAACCCGGCGAGTACAGCCTGTCCGCGCGCGCACCCGGCTTGCAATCCGGTATCACGAAGATCGACCTCCTGCTGGGACAGCAGCAGGCCGTCAACATGGTCCTCGACGTGGAGCGTACCCAGCAAAGCGTCGAGGTCATGGCCACCGCAGCCTTGCTGCAAACCGAAAACGCCAACCAGGCTACCTCTTATGGCACCAAACAGGTCGCGGAGCTGCCGATCAATGGCGGCGACATCACCAATCTCGCCTTCTCCACTGCCGGACTGCGCCTCAACGTAGGCGGGGGCAACACCAATTTCAACGTGAACGGGTTGCCTTTCAGTTCCGCGCTCTTCACCATGAACGGCGCCGACATCACCGAGCCTTACAACCTCAACAACAAATCGGGCGCCAGCAACAATACCCTTGGCGCCAACGATATCGCGGAAGCCGCGGTGATTCTGAATGCCTACAGCGCGCAGTATGGCCGCATGGCCGGCGGCCAGGTCAACTTCATCACCAAATCCGGCGGCAATTCGTTCCACGGCAATCTTGCCGAGAGCTATAACGACGCCATCCTGAACGCGAACGACTTCTTCAACAATGCCACCAACACGCCCCGCGGGCGCTCCGTGGCGAACCAGTATGCCGCCGGTCTCGGGGGCCCCATCCGCAAGAACAAGACCGCCTTCTACGTCAATTCCGAAGGATTGCGCTACGCCCTCCCCTCCAACGGCGTCATCTCGGTGCCTTCGCCGCAACTCCAGCAGTATGTCCTGAATCACATTCCGGCCTCGTCTGTCACGCTTTATCAGGACGCCTTCTCGCTTTACAACAACGCGCCCGGGATCAACCGGGCTGTTCCCGTCACCACCGGCACCGGTCTGCTGCAGGACAGCACCGGGAATCTGGGCTGCGGCAAACAGAAGTTTCCGGGAACGTACGTCAGCGGCAGCAGCGGACCGCGCTTCGGGATCGATGTTCCCTGCGCCCTCGCCTTCGGCACGAACGCTTCAAGCGTGAACACCGAGAGCCTGAGTTCAGGGCGCGTCGATCACGCGATCACCGACAAACAGCGGCTCTACGTTCGCGTCAGCTACGATTCGGGCGTTCAGGCCACCAGCACCAGCCCGCTCAACCCGGCCCTCAACCGCGTGAGCAACCAGCCGTGGGTCCTGCCGCAAATCAATCACACTTACGTCATCACGCCGCGTCTCGTGAATAATTTCGTCGCCAGCGGCAATTACTACTCCGCCGTTTTCGGCGCAGCCGATTTCTCCAAGGCGCTGGCTCTCATGCCCGCGGCCTTCAGCTTTGCCGACGGAGGAGCCAACGGGGGCGGCATCGTGGCCGCCGGTTCCAATACCAGCCTGCCCACCGGCCGGCGCGGACAACAGCTTCAACTCATCGACGACCTCTCCTGGAACCTCGGCCGCCATACCCTGCAGGCGGGCGCCAATTATCGCGCCAACAAGGTCACGGACTCCAGCATCGCCAGCGGCTCGCAGATCGGCACCTACACCTTCAACGACCTCACCGACTTCGCCATCGGCATCGTCAACAGCACCAATACCGGCAGCAAATTCACCCAATCGTTCCCGCTCCTGAACGCCGCCCACATCTCGTTTTACTCGCTGGACTTCTACGCGCAGGACGAATGGAACGTCCGCAAAGGCCTGAAGATCACGTATGGCGTGCGCTTCGAGCGCAACGGCAATCCCAACTGCAAGGAGAATTGCCTCTCGCGTTTCAACACCACCTTCCTGGGGCCGGGCTATCAGGCCGGCGCGAGTATTCCTTATAACGCCTCGATCGTTTCCGGCCTGCACAACACCTTCCAGAGCGTCGAGGCACTGGTCTCGGAGCCACGACTGGGAGTGGTCTTTTCGCCATTCGGCCAGGGCAAGACCGTCTTCCGCGGCGGCGTGGGAGTCTTCGCGAATACTTTCGCCGGAAACGTCTCTGCCAACATCTTCGGAAACTCACCGAACAAGTTCAGCCCGACAGTCAGCTTCGGCAACGTCGGATTAGCTGTCGACCCGAACAGTTCGCAGGCCGCCGCGGTCGCGTCAGCCCAGGTGTTCGAGAGCGGCTTCTCGCAGGGCTACACCCTCTCACAATTCCAGTCCGCGCTGGGCAAAGTTCCATTCGCCACCCCCACCTTCTTCGTGTATCCTCCGAACTTCAAGAACATCAAGACGGTCGAATGGAGCTTCGAAATCGAGCATCCCCTGGCGGCGCACGACGTAATTACGGTCAATTATTCCGGCAACCACGGGTACGACGAGCCATTCAACAACACCGATGCCAACGCCTACATCGGCACTGCCAGCCGCTACCCCAACGGTTTCGGCGGACTCCCTTCCGCGATACCCGATCCGCGTTTTTCCACTGTCACTCAGGTCCTATCCTCCGCCTACTCTAACTACAACGGGCTGACCATTCAGGAACGCCACGCCTTCTATGGCGGTTTTCAGGGCCAGGTGTTCTACACCTGGAGCCACGCCCTGCAACTGGGCGCTCCGGCCAGCGGCACCACCGCGGTGGTTTATAACCCCTACAACCTGAACTTCGGGTACGGCGCTACCGCCTTCGACACGCGCCACAACCTCACGGCCGACCTGATCTGGAACTCGCCCAAGTTCGCCCGTAAGGCGGTAAACTGGCTCCTCGGCGGCTGGACGGTCGGCGGCAAGATCTACGCGTACAGCGGCCGCCCGTTTTCCGTGACCAACAGCCAGATCCCCGGTCTGCTCTCCGCGAGTTTCGGCGGCACGGTGCTCGCCGACCTGCTCGATTCCTCCCTTCTCGGTATTCACTGCACCGACGTGAACACGCGCTGCTTCACCTCCGCGCAGTTCGCGGCCTCGACTGCTTCCGCCGCCAATCCCCACCAGCAGACCGACTTCGGCAATATCCCGCCCAACAGCTTCCGCGGTCCCGGTTTCTTTAACGTCGCCGCACAGCTAACCAAGAAGGTCCCGGTCAGGGAGCACATGGCCTTCGAGTTTGGCGCCAGCGCGTTCAATCTCCTGAATCATCCGAGCTTCGCGGTTCCCAACGGAAGCGTGACCTCGGGCTCGCTTGGACTGATCACCAGCACGGTGAGTTCACCCACCAGCATCTACGGTACGGGGCAGGGCGCGATCGTTTCCGGCCGTGTGCTCGTGGTAATGGGTCGATTCAATTTCTAGGGAGGGCGTCATGAGGCCCTGTTTGATTCTGCTGCTCGCGGCAGGCGCGAGGTGCTTGTAACCTTGACTCCCGGCGCCAATTGCGAGCCAAGTTGGTTCGCCCGACTCGAAGACGCTGGGATTCGTGAGCAAGGGCAGCATTTGGGTGGTCGATACCAGCGTTGGGCGCAACCGAGAAGTGGCTCACCGATGGAGTCGCCGGACCCGGCGACCCGCGCGGCGCCGCCGATCACGTCCCCGCTGGCTACAGATCACGGCGACGCCGTCTCCGTGGATCGCTTCGAACCCAATCCTGCATGGTCGCCCGGCGGCATTCGGATCTCTTACACCGAGTGCTCGCGCAAATTCTTCCCGGGCAAACTCAATGTACTCGCCTTCGACCAGTCGTCAGTCCATCCCGGGGGCGAACCCGGGCCGCTCTACGGCCCGCAATGATCTGGGAAGCGCAACGGGCGATCCACACATGTATCTGTCGTATCGCAGCGACGGCAAACGCCCGAAAAAGCGTCCCGAAGAGTCGGGACGCGGCAGGCAGGAGTGCCTGCGCCAGATCGTCGCGAGTGGAGCTCAATCAAAGAAGTGGCGATCCTCATCCGTGAGGCGCGCCTTGGCTGCCTCGACACGGAATGTCACGCCCAGCCCCGGCTTGTCCCAAACATCGATGAAGCCCTGCTTCATGATCGGGTTCGGCAGTCCTTCCACGATGTCGTACCACCACTCCGGCTGGCCGACCGGATATTCGAACGCGATGTAGTTTTGCGGCAAAGCGGCGGCGAGGTGCACGTGCGCCGCGAGCCCGATCAGCCCGTCGAAAATCCCGTGCGGAGCGACCAGGATGCCGTGCAGATCGGCATATTCCGCAATCCATTTCAGCTCCGCCAGTCCCCCGACATCTTCCGGGTCGGGGCCGATCACATTAACGGCCTGCTTCTCGATGAGGTCCTTGAAATTCTCGCGGAGGTAAATCTGTTCACCGGTATGAATCGGCAGCGAGGTGCTCTGGGTCAGGTCGCGAAAGACTTCCGCGTTGGGATACGGTGTATAGTCGCCGGTGATGATGTCTTCGATCCAGGCGATGTGGAGGGGCTCGAGCGCCCGTGCGAACGTGATGGCATCTTTCACCGTCCAACCCGGGCCGCAATCCAGGGCGAGACCGATATCCTTGCCGAGCACCTTCTTCATCGCCTCGACGCAGGCAATGATGTGTTCGAGACCCCGCTCGGTCAACAGACCGCGGTCCGAGTGCGGCGGTCCCGTACGGGGTTCGTCGTACCAGCCGTTGGTCGTGGCGCGCATCATCGCCGGATTGTGAAAGCCCACCGCCTGCTTGATCAGCGTGAAGCCCTCTTTGGCCTCTTTCATCTTCGCCATGTTCTCGGCGTAATCCTGAGGCGTCTGGCCGGTCATGGGGAAGCGCACGCCCCCGTTGTAGGCCCGGACGCGGTCCCGGATCTTGCCGCCCAGGAGCTTGTATACCGGCACTCCGGCAACCTGACCCGCGATGTCCCAAAGCGCGATCTCGATGGCGCTCACCGCCGAGCCCCACGGCTTGAAGGCGCCCATCCGGCGGATCTTCATCATAATCCGGTCTACGTCGGTCGGGTCCTCGCCCAGCAGATAGTCTTTGTAGAAGAGCACCATCGGCTTCAGATACGGCTTCGCGGACTCGGCCTGGCCGTAACCGGAGACGCCCTGATCCGTCACGACGCGGACGGTTGGGTTTCGGCCGATGATCGCGCAGCGCAGGTCGGTGATCTTGATGCGTCCCGCGCGCACAACCGGGTGCGGCGGGTTGCCGCTCTGCTGGGCCGCCAACGACGTGGCGGCTACAGCTCCGGAAAGCGATCCGAGAAATCCTCTTCGCGTCCAATTTGCCACGGATTCCTCCTGCAAACAGAAGTGTCCAAACGAGTCAGGATTTCCGCTGAATGACACGTTCGGATCGAATATCAGTCTACACCCCTGCCGGCCAATATCAGCTGCCGGCGCCCGATTGTGAAAGGCGCGCGAATGGACTAGGGTAATAGGAAATAGCCTGAAGGAGGTTTCCATGAGTTCACGCCGCGGATTTCTGATGGCAGCGGCCGCCGGCGCTTTTGGCGCCGCCCGAGCCCGGGCCGCAAAGACAAATGGCACAGCTTTTCCCTACGAGGAATTCGAGGCGCGAATTGCGCGGCGCGACTTCCGCGACATCACCAAGGACGTATTGCCGACGCCTTCGATGGTTGTGGACCTCGACCTGTTCGAGCGCAACGTGAAGCACATGGCGGACCAGGCGAAGCTGACCGGGATTCAGGTGCGTCCGCACGTGAAGGTGCATAAAAGCGTGGACGTGGCTCGGAGGCAGATTGCCCAGGGAGCGATCGGCCTGACGTGCGCCACGGTTGCGGAGGCAGAGCTGTTTTCCGGAGCGGGAATCAAGGGCGTGCTCTGGACGAAGCAGCCGGCCAGCGTAAACAATATTCAGCGGGCGGTGACGCTCTCGAAAAAGGACCCGACGTTCATGTTCGTGGTGGACGACCCGCAGGTGCTGGATTGGGTGGAAGAGGCGGCCGCCGCCAGAAACGCCAGGCTGCGGATTGCCGTATCGGTCTACGCCGGGATGGATCGCCAGGGCATCGAGAACGGGCGCCCGGCGATGGAGCTTGCTCAAAAAGCGGCCGCATCCAAGCGGGTACGATTCGAAGGTTTCATGGCGTATTCGGGCGGCGCGGCGCATACCAAGACGTGGGCGGCGCGGAAGAAGCGTTCGAACGACGACCTGGCGGGCGTGCGCGAGACCCTCGCCCTGGCTCGCCGGGCGGGATTGCCCGTGAATATCGTCAGCGGCGGCTCGACCGGCACGTACAACATGGATCACGAGCACGGTCTGACCGAATTGGAAGCAGGGTCCTACGTGTTCATGGATACCGGGTACTTCGGGGTCGGCGGAAAGGACGACGACCGGGTGTACCAGGATTTCCAGGGGGCGTTGACCGTGCTGACCACGGTGGACAGCAAGCGGCATCCCCACCTTGTCACGACCGATTACGGCAACAAGGCGATCACGCGCCCGACAGACCAGGTGAAGGGCATGCCATGGTTGCAGGTGGGAACGCAAGGAGCCGAGTACGGCGCGCTGCGGTGGACCGATGCGGACCGCGACGTGAAGCTCGGGGACCGGGTGGAGATCTACTGCACCAACCTGGATATGAGCACCAACGCCTTCGACCGGTACTACGTCGCCAAAGGCGACCAGATTGTGGACGTTTGGCCGATCATGGGGCGGCTGGGACCGGCGCAACGATAAATCCGAGTTCAGCGCCGCCTGAAACGCTATACAGTTCCCCGGAATCCCGCCGATAAGATGATTGAGTTGGTGCTCGCTGAGCGCCTCGGTGTTGTCCGGCGCATCCTGCCCTCGGGTAAGTTTTCCATCCGCGGTCCAACCCAGCCCACGCTCCTGAGAATGTAAATGCGCAAACGAACCGTAAATCAACATCCCGAGGCCGTGCGTCCAGCCGCCGTCGGGAACGACGCAACTCTCACTGAACTCGTCCGCCTGGCCGCCGCCATCGAGGAAGGCCGCCTGAACGAGCGCGCCGGCGGCAGCCATCCCGCGCTGGCCGCCGTCAACCGGATCGTAGACGCCCTGGCGTTGCCGCTGACCTTCATCGAAGATCAACTCGACAAGGTCTCCAAGGGGGTGGTCCCGCCCAAAATCACCGAAGACTACAAGGGCGAATTCAACCAGATCAAGGCCAGCCTGAATAACTGGATTGACCAACTCGCAGCCTTGTCAGGCGACATCCGGCACATGGCGGAGGAACACACCCGCGGGGATATCGATGTCGTCATCAGCCCCGAGCACTTTGTGGGGAGCTATCGCAATATGGCGATCGCCGTGAACGACATGGTAGCCGGGCACATCGCCGTCAAAAAGAAGGCGATGGCGTGTGTGGATCAGTTCTCCAAGGGCAATTTCGATGCGGCCCTGGAACAGTTCCCCGGCAAGAAAGCCTTCATCAACGACACGATCGAACGCCTGCGCTCCAATGTGCGAAAGTTCATCGCCGAGATGAGCCGGATGTCGGACGAGCACACCAAAGGCGATATTGACGTCGTCATTCCGGCCGATCATTTCGAAGGCGCATTCCGCACCATGGCGACCGGCGTCAATGAAATGGTTTCCGGGCACATCGCCGTCAAGAAAAAGGCCATGGCGTGTGTAACCGAGTTCGCCAAAGGCAATTTCGACGCCGCTCTGGAACAGTTCCCGGGCAAGAAGGCGTTCATCAACGACACCATCGAACGGCTGCGCGCCAACATCAAGCGGTTTATCGAAGAAATGAACCGGATGTCGGAAGAGCACACCAAGGGCGATATCGATGTCGTCATTCCGGCCGATCATTTCGAAGGCGCCTATCGCGTTATGGCTCGCGGCGTCAACGACATGGTTTCCGGGCACATCGCCGTCAAGAAAAAAGCCATGGCCTGCATCGCGGAGTTCGGACGCGGCAATTTCGAAGCTCCGCTGGAGCGTTTCCCGGGCAAGAAGGCGTTCATCAACGAGACCATCGAAACGGTGCGCGCCAACCTCAAGAGCCTGATCACGGATATGGATACCCTGGCCGTGGCTGCGCGCGAAGGCAAACTGTCCACCCGTGCGGATGCCGCCCGTCACGGCGGTGACTTCCGCCGGATCGTGGACGGCGTGAACCAGACCCTGGATGCGGTGATTGGTCCGCTGAATGTTGCCGCCGATTACGTAGACCGCATCTCCAAGGGAGACGTGCCCTCGCGGATCGCGGACAACTACAACGGCGATTTCAATGCCATCAAACAGAACCTGAACGTGCTGATCGAGGCGATGGAGAGTATCACCCGGGCCGCCGAGCAGATCTCCCGCGGCGATCTGACCGTCCAGATCCGTGAGCGTTCGCCGCAGGACAAGCTGATGCAGGCGCTCAGTTGCATGGTTGCCGGCGTCACCAAGGTGGTCGTGGATATCAAAACCGTGGCTTCGGAGGTGGCCAACGGCAGCCAGTCGATGAGTTCCGCCTCCAATGAACTTTCCCAGGGCGCCAATACCCAGGCGGCTTCCGCCGAGGAGGCCTCCTCTTCGATGGAAGAGATGGTCTCCAACATCAAGCAAAATGCCGATAACGCTCAACAGACCGAGAAGATTGCCATCCGCTCCGCCGAGGATGCCAAGGCGGGCGGGCGCTCCGTGGCGGACGCCGTCAACGCCATGAAGGAGATCGCCAGCAAGATCTCGATCATCGAAGAGATTGCCCGGCAGACCAACATGCTGGCGCTCAACGCCGCAATCGAGGCCGCCCGCGCGGGCGAGCACGGCAAGGGTTTCGCCGTGGTGGCCGCGGAAGTCCGCAAACTCGCCGAACGCAGCCAGAAGGCGGCCGGAGAAATCAATCAACTCTCAGCTTCCACCGTCAAAGTGGCGGAAAAGGCGGGCGACATGCTCGAAAAGCTGGTTCCCAATATCCAGAAGACCGCCGAACTCGTGAAGGAAATCAGCGCCGCGAGCAACGAGCAGAACACCGGCGCCGAGCAGATCAACACGGCACTGCAGCAACTTCAGACCGTCATCCAGCAGAACGCTTCGGCTTCCGAGGAGATGGCATCTACCAGCGAGGAACTCTCCAGCCAGGCCGATACCTTACTCGCCACGATCAACTTCTTCGAGATCGGCGACCAAGCCCGGGAAGTCGGGCTCAAGGGCCCCGCGGAACACAGGCTGGCGGCGAAGGCGCCTCCCAAACCGGTTTCGAAAGCCGCCAATGGCGCACCCAAGGCGCCTGTTTCCACAACCGCTGCTCCAA
Organism: Bryobacteraceae bacterium; assembly: GCA_035501495.1. Lineage (GTDB taxonomy): Bacteria > Acidobacteriota > Terriglobia > Bryobacterales > Bryobacteraceae > JAIQFL01. The sequence continues at coordinate 81,118 of DATJWB010000038.1, forward strand.
ACAAGAAGAACGGCAAGTCCGCCGGGTTCGCCCTCACGTTGGGCAACCGGCCCGACAAGTTGGACGAGGAGTTCGAGCGGTACTGATCAGGCATTCCGGAGGCGGCGCCCACGTGGCGCCGCCATTCGTGGAGAGATCGAATATGAGCGTTGATGCCATTACCGAAAACAGACAATACCTGACATTCAAGCTGGACAGCGAGGTTTTTGCCCTGGATGTCGCCACCGTGCGCGAAGTCTTGGATTTTACCACCGTCACCAGGATCCCCCGGACTCCCGAGTTCATGCGCGGGGTTATCAATCTTCGCGGCAGCGTCGTTCCCGTGGTGGACCTGCGGCTGGCCTTCGGCATGTCGGCCACCGAAAAGACCGTCAATACGTGCATCATCGTCGTGGAAGTCTGCCTGGAAGGCGAAACCACGATCATGGGAGCTCTGGCGGATTCCGTCGAAGAGGTGATCGACCTGGAGCCGGAACAGATCCAGCCGGCCCCCAGAATCGGCACCTCCATCAAAACCGACTTCATTCGCGGGATGGGGAAGCGCGACACGCAGTTTGTCATGATTCTGGATATCGACCGGGTGTTTTCGGCCGACCAGTTGGCGGGATTGCGGGTTGCATCTCCCGCCGCGGCGTAGGGACCATGGTTCGGCCAGACTCGATCACGGAACGCGAGTATCGGAGGCTGACGGAGATCATCCGGTCCGAAACCGGGATTGTCTTTCCTCAAGCGAAATGGACCATGATCGAAACCCGCCTCGCCAGGCGTGCCCGGGCGCTTGGCGTGGCGGATCTGTCTGCCTACTGCCAACACCTGGAGAGCCCGGAAGGCAAACGGAGCGAGACGCCGTACCTGGTGGATGCCGTAACCACCCATAAGACTGACTTCTTTCGCGAGCCGGCGCATTTCGATTACCTGGCCGGGCAAGTCGTGGAGGAACTCGCAAGGCACGAGGGAGCCGGAATCCGCCGCCCCCTGCTGGTCTGGAGTGCAGCCTGCTCCACCGGGGAGGAGCCGTACTCGGTGGCCATGGTGCTCGCCGGCTATGCCGCCTCCGTGGCGCCTCGCCCTTACCGTTTCCGCGTCGAAGCGTCGGACGTTTCGGCCGTCGTGCTGGAGACCGCGCGTCGCGCGGTTTACCCCGAATCGCTGATTGCGCCCGTTCCGGAACCGCTTCGCCGCCGCTATATCCTGCGCAGCAAAGATCGGGGGCAGGCTATCGTGCGCATCGCGCCCGAAATCCGTGCCTGCGTTTTTTATCGCTTGCTGAACCTCATGGATCGTGACTACGGCTTTCGAGAGCCCCTCGACGTGGTTTTCTGCCGCAACGTCATGATCTACTTCGATCGCGAAGCACAACAGCAGATCCTCAGCCGGATTGTCGATACGCTCCGACCCGGCGGTTACCTGATCATGGGACACGCCGAGTCCCTCACGGGCGTGAGCTTGCCTTTGGTCCAGGTGACTCCCACGATCTACCGGAGGTGCGATGCCTGATGCAGCCATCGCCGCCCCCTACTTTCTGCAACCAGGGGAGTTGGTGTTCTCCGATGAACCCATGCGAGTAAAGACGGTGCTCGGCTCGTGCCTGGCAATTGCGGCGCGCGCGCCCCGACTAGGCCTCGCATGCCTGGCACACTGTTTACTGCCTACCGCAGGAACGTCCTCTGTCGAACTGCCTCGCGGCGAGGCGTTCCGCTATGTCGATGCCACTCTGGAGTTCATGTTCGAGACGTTCGCTCGCCGCGGCGCCCATCCCGGAGAGATGGATATCAAGCTCTTCGGCGCTGCCGCGACCTCCCCCTCCGGGTTTCCCGTGGGCCGCCGCAACGTGGAGGTCGCCCTCGAGGTTCTGGCTCGATATGGGGTCGTCCCGGCCCGCACCTGCGTGGGCGGCCGCAGGGGCCTGTCGATTGAGTTCCATACGGATACCGGAGAGGTATTCGTAAAGCGTCTGCCTTGCATGGGAGTCTCTGCCGGGGTGCCGGAATGAAGCCGATCCGGGTGCTGGTGGTGGACGACTCTCCTCTGGTGCGCGAGACGCTGTCCCAGGTGCTCACGTCGGATCCGGAGATCGAGATTATGGCCACCGCGTCCGATCCATTCGTCGCTGCCGATCGCATCCAACAGGAGATTCCGGACGTGATCCTCCTCGATGTCGAGATGCCCCGCATGGACGGAATCACCTTCCTTCGGAAGATCATGGAGCAGCGTCCGATTCCCGTGGTGATGTGTTCCAGCCTCACGGAGGAGGGCGCCGAAACCACCCTGCGGGCTCTGGAGTACGGCGCGGTTGACATAATCACGAAACCAAGGCTGGGCACCCAGGAGTTCCTCCGCGAGTCGCGCGAAACCCTGTGCGAGGTGGTTAAGGCTGCCGGCCGCGCGCGGATGCGCAGGGTTCTGCCGGTTGAACCCGCGCTCACGGCCGATGCCGTGCTGGCGCGGCCGGGATCGCACGCCATGGCGTGTACCACCGACAAGGTGGCCCTCATCGGGGCATCGACGGGTGGTACCGAAGCCTTGCGCATAGTCCTCGAATCCATGCCGGCGGACGCCCCCGGTCTGCTGATCGTGCAGCACATGCCTGAGCAATTCACGGCCGCGTTCGCCCAGCGCCTGGACCAGTTGTGCTCCATTACGGTGAAAGAGGCGCAGAATGGCGACGCGGTCCTGCGCGGCCGCGCGCTGCTGGCTCCCGGCAACCGCCATCTTCTGCTGAAGCGCAACGGCGCGCGTTATTACGTGGAGGTGCGGGACGGCCCCCGAGTCTGCCGCCACCGTCCGTCGGTGGACGTGCTGTTTCGTTCCGGAGCCCGCTATGCCGGACGCAATGCCGTGGGGGTGCTCATGACCGGCATGGGAAACGACGGCGCCCAGGGACTGCAGGAACTCCGGCAGGCCGGCGCCGAAACCATTGCGCAGGACGAGGCCACCTGCGTAGTGTTCGGGATGCCGCAGGAAGCCATCAAGTTGGGCGCGGCCAGGCGTGTGGTCCCGTTGCCAGCCATTGGCGGCGCCATTCTGGGGGCATGCCAATGACCGGGCGGGCACTTGCCTGGAGGCTGCGGCGGTCCCTGCGGAGCAGGCTTGCCAGCCAGCTTCAGGAAGCCGGCGCGCGATTGGGACGGCTCAGCCAGTCCACGGAAAAGGACTTTCTGGAGGTGGGGGGGACGCTGGAGGCAATTGTAAAGCGGGCCCGGCAGGAGGCCGGGAAGCTCTCCGGTCTTTCCAGTTCCCTCGCGAGCGGACAGGGTACGGAACTCGCCTCGGCTCTCGAACAGGTACGTGTGTGGACCGGGCAGGCGGGCGAGACCGCCAGCTGTGAGCTCCTGTTGACCGGCCTCTTACCTCTGGCCAAAGCCGTGACCGCTCCGGTGAGTCATCTGCGCAGCGCCGTCCGAACCTTGCAGGTTATGGGGGTGCTCACGCGCGTGGAAAGCGCCCGGCTTGGGTGCGAGGCGGCCGGATTCGAGTCGTTGTCGAGTGAAGTAACGGGCCTTGGAGCCACCATTCAGGAGAAGTCGGATGCCATCGCGCAAGCCATCGACAACCTTGTCGGGTTGATCGAAAGCTCGATCGGAACTGCCGCCAAACTCGAGAAAGCACAAAATGCCGAGTTAACGCGCCTGGTGGGCGAGTGCGCCGCCGGGCTCGACGAGCTGAACGTGTCCCGGGAGCGGCTCGAAGAGGTGTCCCGGGCAGCCCAGGATACCTACCAGCGGGCCGTGGCGCGGGTTTCGGAAATGGTGGTCGGACTGCAGTCGCACGACAGCACGCGCCAGCGGTTGGGCCATGTCGAGGAAGCCTTGGCCGGGCTGGCCTCGAGCCTCATCTCGGGAACCGTCCCTCATCCTTCGGATGCGCTTGACACCGTGGAGTTGCAGACCGCGCAAATCGTGGAAGCGCGCCGGGCATCCCTGGATGCGATTGCCCGGATTCTCACCGGCCTGGAGGCGCTGGCGGGTGAGGTTGCCGGCCTGGCTGCCTCTGCACGGCAGCTCTCCGAGGGAGCGAACTCGTACGCCTCGGGTGTCGAAGGCCGATTCACCATGATTGCCGGAGCCATCGGCCAATGGACGGACGCTCGCCGCCAGGTGGCCGCCATGGCGATTGAAGCCAACCAGTCGTGCGCCCGGATGAGCGATTTCGCCGGTGAAATCGAAAGCGTCGGTGTCCGCCTGCTGCACCTTTCCCTGAATGCCGAGGTTCAGGCTGCGCGGCTCTCGAAGAACGGCGCAGTGGTGGAAACTGTGGCAGAGGGCATCCGATTCGTCTCAAGGCAGGCATCCTTCGACGCCGCCGAGGTGACGGATGCGCTGCGCCGCGCCGAAGCAGCGGTAACCCAATTGTCGTCGGAAACCGGAGAAACCGGGGTCTCGGCCTCCCGGCGCGCGGAAGGTCTGAACGCCCGCATCCGCCAGCTGACGGCCGGCCTGCGGACGAGTGTGAGCGAGCATCAGGACGTGATAGCAGCGCTTGCCGGGGGGGCCGACAACCTCTCCCGTGAGATCGGACATTTGGCGAGCTGCATCACCGCCCACCGGTCCCTGGATGAGGTTTCGTCAGCGTGTCTCGAAACCATGGCGGCAGTCGCCGGCGCAGCCAGATCCGCTGCCGGCACGCCCGCCGGAAAGCGAGCTTTATTCCGGAAGCACGCCGGGGAGAACTATACCATGCGGGCCGAAAGGGAAGTGCACGAGTCCTTTGCCGGCGAGAAGCCGAGTCCGGACACAGACTCCGCTGCGGCGGCAATCTCGGAGTTCGGCTCCAACGTGGAGTTATTCTGATGATGGGAATCGAACCAATCAACGATTTCAGGGTGCGCGTCACCGAAGCGGAGGGGCGCATCGTGATCTGCGTCGAGGGTGAGTTGAGCCTTTCGACCGCGGGTCCTCTGCACCGTGCCCTGATCCAGGCGCTCGCCGCGGGGCAGGATACCTTGCTCGACCTGGTAGGCCTGAAGTCCATCGATCTCTGCGGGCTCCAACTGTTGTGTGCGGCGCACCGGACCTACGTCAGCCGGGGCGTGCGCTTCGACCTACAGGGTATGGAACACGGCGTAAGCGAGGTCGCCAGGACTGCCGGGTTCGCTGCCCGGAACCTGGTTTGCCCCAACCGTCCCGATGGCAACTGCCTCTGGAGAAACCTGTGAAGGACTCGCTATGTCCAAAACCGTGATGACCGTTGACGACTCGGCCAGCGTCCGGCAAATGATCAGCTTTACGCTGCGCGGGGCCGGTTACGAAGTGATCGAAGCCGTGGATGGAATCGATGCGCTCGGCCGCCTGAAAGGGGCCGTCCACCTGGTCATTACGGACCTCAACATGCCTCGTATGGATGGCATTGAACTGATCCGGAACATCCGCGCCCACTCCACCTACAAGTACCTTCCGGTGATCATGCTCACCACCGAGAGTCATGACGCCAGCAAGCAGGCAGGCAAGGCCGCCGGAGCCACGGGCTGGATTGTCAAGCCCTTCAACACCCAGCAATTGCTGGCCGTACTCAAAAAGGTTCTGGGATGAACGATCGCCATCGGGAGGCTTATCGCGAAGAAGCGGCCGAGCTGCTGGTCGAACTGGAGGTGGCGCTGCTCGAGCTCGAGCGACAGCCGGAGGATACCGAACTGGTGGGGCGTGTTTTTCGCGCTTTGCATACCATCAAAGGGTCGGGGGCGATGTTCGGATTCGACGCGATCGTCAATTTTACCCACCACCTCGAGACGGTCTTCGACGGGGTCCGCCAAGGGCGGATCGCGGTGACCCCCGCACTGACGGGCGTCACCCTGGAAGCCCGCGATCACATCCAAACCCTGGTGGGCTCACCGCTCGCCGGTGGCGGCGTAACGGAATCGGGCGCGCGGATTCTCGATCGCCTGCGCACGATCACTTCTTCCGTGCCCTGTGCGGACAGCCAGCCGAACGAAGGTGTCTGCGAGCCGGCCGTGACCTCGGAAGCCTCCTCGTATCGAATCCGCTTCGACCCGGCGCCTGACATCCTTCTCAACGGCTCCAATCCCATCCTGCTGCTGTCAGAGTTGGGCGGCTTGGGCGACCTCAGCCTGATGGCTCACGTGGATCGCATCCCCCAGTTGGAGAAAATCGATCTCGAGAAATGCTATCTCCACTGGGACGCCGTACTCACGACGGCCGCCGGCGGGAATGCCATCCGCGATGTCTTCATCTTCGTCGAAGACCAGGCGAGCATCGTGATCGAGCCGGCCGGTGCCGCTTCCGCCGTCCAGCCGCCCCGCATCGGGGAGCTGATGGTGGCCAGAGGGGATGTTTCCCCGGACCGGCTGGAGGCCGCTCTCCTCGAGAAGCAGCACTTGGAGAGGCAACGGCATGGCAAGCACGAAGCCGCCGCTACCCTGCGGGTGCCCGCGGCCAAGCTCGACAATCTCGTCAATATTGTCGGCGAGCTGGTCACCGTACAGGCCCGCCTCAGCGCCTTCGCACTCGGCTGCGGCGATCCCGAAGCCGCCTCGATCGCCGAGGAAGTCGAACGTCTCAGCGAACTGCTTCGCGAAAACACCATGAGCATCCGGATGCTCCCGATCGGTGAAACTTTCGGCCGCCTCCGCCGCCTGGTCCGCGACCTCTCGTCGGACCTCGGCAAGCCAGCCGAACTGGTGACGGAGGGGAACGACACGGAGCTCGACAAGACGGTGATCGAACAGTTGAGCGACCCGCTGGTGCACCTGATCCGCAATGCGGTTGACCACGGGCTCGAATCGCCCCAGCGGCGGCTCGAACTAGGCAAGCCGGCAACGGGGAAGATCCGTCTTTCCGCCTCGCATGAAGGCGCCTTCGTTCTGGTCCGGGTGGCTGACGACGGCGCCGGCCTGAACCGCCAGGCGATCCGCGCCCGGGCCGTTGAACGCGGTTTGATTACCGCGGGCACCGCCCTCACGGATCAGGAGATCGACGGCCTCATTCTCGCGCCCGGCTTTTCCACAGCTGATCAAGTGACCGAAATATCGGGCCGGGGCGTCGGCATGGATGTCGTCAAACGGGGGATCGACGCCCTCCGGGGCAGCCTCACAGTAAACAGCAGACCGGGGGCCGGCGCGGAATTTACCCTCAAGATCCCGCTTACCCTGGCCATTATCGACGGCCTTCTGGTGGAAGCCGGTGGCGAGCGTTTCGTGGTGCCGCTCTCCAATGTCTCCGAATGCATCGAACTGCTCCACGGGCCTCAGTCCGGCGCCGGACGCCAGTCGCTCGTCACAGTCCGCGGCGACCTTGTGCCTTATATTGCCCTGCGCGAACGCTTCTCCCTCGCGGGAGATCGGCCCCCCATCGAGCAGGTGATTATCGCCGATACGCGCGACGGCAAATTCGGGCTGGCGGTGGACCACGTGATCGGCGGCCACCACACGGTGGTCAAGAAACTTGGGAACCTCTACCGCCAAATCGAGGAAGTTTCGGGCGCCACGATCCTGGGTGACGGCGGCATCGCGCTGATTCTGGATGTCGACAAGCTGGTTGCGGGCGCCGTCCGGAATAGCTGAGGTCAATGGATGGTCACGATGAATGTCTGGAGTGTGCCCGACTGGACGATGCAACTCGTCTCCACCGATACGTAGTAGGAACATGGCGTGATGCGCGGGTCCCGAGCCGCGTTGATCTGTCCCGGGGACTGGTGCCAGAAATACAGGCCGTCATTCTCGCTTAGAGTCACGGACGAACCGCCGTTCACCGGCGAGAAAAACACGAAATTCCCGCCGATGCCGAAGTTTGCGCCCCACACAATCACGTTCCCGCCGGCGGTGAGATTGCTTCGGTAGTTCCCATCCGTGATGGCCGCAATGGACGGGTTCGACGAGGATGGACATCGCAGGACCGCGACCGTGTCTCCGATCTCGATCAAATCCAGGTCCTGACCGACCCAAAGCGGCCCCGAATACCCGGCCGCACGCGTCCGGTTGATGATACCCTGGGTCCCTGCTCCGGTCTGGTCGACGATGTGGGTGTACACGGCCAGTTTCGGAGCGACCTGGCTGAAAGTGTTGGCGGCCTGCTCGGGCGTGCTGTGATAGCTCAGGATCGCGTCATTGGCAGGTGTGGCGTTCGGAGGGCTCAGGAGCACCTCGTGCACCAGCACGTCAGCCCCTTGGGCGTTCTTGACCTGGTTCGGCGTATACGTGGTGTCTCCCGAAAATACCACCGAGTGGCCCTGGTAATCGACCCGGTACCCGAAAGCTGGCTTCACGACGCCGTGGTCCACCAGAAATGCCGTCACCTTGACCCCGTTGTTTTGGTAAACCACTCCCTCGCTCGTGATCTCGGTGGTTTGAAACTGGATGCCGCCGCCCGGCGGATGCTCCACCAGGTCGCGCCGAATGTGCGTGTTGGTAGCGAATGCGCCGGCTACCATGGTGGTGAGATCGTTGGTGCCGGCAGGTTGATCGGTGGCCTCTCCGGGGCCCCAGACCGACAGCGGCGTGTTGCCGCGGGCGCCCCAGGTGTTCTCATTCATCCACAATTCCGGCAGCCCTCCGTGTGGTCCGAATGCACATGCGTCAGAAACCCTTGCTGACACCGGTCCGGCCCACTTGGGCAATGCGGTTCGGGATGCCGTGCCCGCAGTCGAAGAGCAGGATCTCAGAACCTGCCACCACCAGCAAACCCGCTTCGGCATGATCCGGATTCAGCGATGGGCCGGCCGTTCCCAGGAGCCGCACGAAAATGGTCTGCGCTCCGACTGGCATGGCGCTGAACGCGAGCAGGCAAAGAAGGTACGCGATTCTCATATCGTTCGTACGATAGCCGAAGCCGGTCGTCTGAACCATACCCGGGAGACAGGAGTTCCCGGCATTTTCTAGTGCTCTGCCACGCCCGGGTCCTCCAGGTCCAGCAGCGTAACGCTTTCCTGCTCGTTCGGATCGGTGCGTGCGACCAGGCCGACGCACGGAATCGAATCGCTGGCATTGTAAGGCAGGTGGGGAACGTTTGCCGGAATGTGCACGAAGTCGCCGGCGCGCGTCCACATGTGCTGCCGCAGACCTTCGCCGTACCACATTCCGGCTTCACCCGAGATCACGTAGACGGCGCTTTCGTGGTTTTCGTGCAGGTGCGGCCTAGCGCGGCCGCCCGGAGGAATGGTGACGACGTGCAAGCACAGCGCACGCGCGCCCGCCGTTTGCGACGAGACACCGCTGAAGTATTCCAAACCCTGCTTTCCCTGGTAGGTTCCGGAGTTCGAGATCAGAACGCAAGTTGGCTGAGTCTTTGTGGGCATTTCCCTATTACAACGCAACCTTCCATGCGATGCTGTCGAGCCTGACAGGTGCGGGAGTCTCCTGTGGGACCGGATCCTCAGTCACAGAAAAATCGAAACTCCATTTCCTTC
>DATJWB010000039.1:0-4308 GCA_035501495.1 Bryobacteraceae bacterium
TCCTGAATCCATTAGGCACGCCGTATACGGCCAGGAATCAAAACAACCTCCGGTACGCAGCCGGATTTATGTTCACGTTCGGCGGGAAGGCGCCACCGCCGCCACCGCCGCCACCACCTCCGCCGCCGCCGCCGGCCCCGAAAACCATGGGTCTTAGCCTTTCCGCGAGCCAGTCGAGCGTTTGCGCGGGTCCCACCGTCACGATCAGCCCGTCCGGCCAACTACCGGATGGCGCCAAGCTGCAATGGAATATCGGCGGCGAGGCAGCGGGTCAGTCGCCTACGCTCGACTTCCCAACCAGTGGGAAGAACGCGGGCAGCTACAACATCGGCCTAAAGGTCAGCGCCGACGGCTATAACGACGCCTCGGCCGACACCACGGTCACGGTGCGCGGCTATCAGCCCCCGTCCGGTACTTTAGGGGCTTCTCCGTCGGAAATCTATGTGGGCGACAAATCCACCCTTTCTCCGGACTTCAAAGCCGGACAGTGCGGCGGTACGCTGCAACCCGCTGCCTTCCAAGCCAGCGAAGGTTCGGTCAGCGGTGCACAGTTCGATTCCACCGGCGTGGCTTTTGATCCGAATGATACCTCCGAGCAGCGGAAGACCGTCACCGTCACCGCCAGCGTTTCCGACGGCAAAGGTACAGGGACCGCGCAAACCCAGATCGTGGTCAAGAAGCGGGCGAACCCCGCTGCCAAGCGGCTTCCCGACATCGTCTTCGCCGCTAACAATGCGCGCGTGAATAATTGCGCGAAACGCGTGCTTTTGGAAGAGCTGAAGACTTACACCGACAGTGACACAACCGGCACCGTGGTCCTCATCGGCCACAAGGGCGAGAAGGAGAAGGCAGCCGACCTCGATTCCAAGCGCGCCAAGAATGCCGCCGCGGTAATCAGCGCCGGCAGCGGCATCTGCACCGCGTTTCCGGCGGCCCAGATCCAGGTTGGCGCGGCAGGTACCGATCAGTCCGCGGACTTCCAGCCCCGCTTCTGTGGAACTTCAGCGGGTATCCATGAGCGCTCGGGCCAAGCTGTTAAAGAGAACGACGAGGCCGCCAAACCGCGGCGTGTCGAGGTATGGTTCGTGCCCACGAACGGCAAGCCCCCAGCAGAACCGCAGGGGATGCAGGATGCCGCTGCGGCGGGTGTAGCCAGCCTCGGGTGCCCGAAGTAGTCTATAATGGGCTCGTTTGGATCCTTGTATTCAAGCGGGCCCTTCCTTCCCTCGCGGTATGAGCGCGTGGGTTTGTTTCGCTTTCCTCGCTCTGGCGCCTTGCGCGTTGTTGTTCGCAGCGCCGCCACGGACCATCGGCCCTTTCGGCGGGTCCGCTTCGGTCATAGAAGTGGATTCAAGCCGGCCGGGCACGGTCATTGCGGGAACCAGCAACGCCCTTCTGTTTCGATCGACGGACGGCGGTGAGACTTGGAGCCGCCTCCGCTTTCCCGCTGAACTTCGCGCCACGCTGCATGCCTTCGCCATTGCGCCGGGGACGGGAGCGTACCTGGCGGGATTGGCCAACGACACCCACGATTACTCCGGTATCCTGCTGAGCGACGACGGCGGCCAGACCTGGCGGCGCCTGGCGGGACTGGCCGGCAAAGACATTTGGTCGATCGCGATTTGGCACAACGATCCCAAGGTGATCGCCGCCGGCGTCTCCGATGGCGTTTACCTGACGCGCGATGGCGGGGAAAATTGGGCGCGCATATCGCCCGAGTCGAACCACGCGCTGATGCCCGTGGTTTCCCTGGACTTCGACCCAAGAACCTCGGAAGTCCTGTACGCCGGCACGCCCCACCTGCCATGGAAGACTTATGATGGCGGGAAAAGTTGGCACTCCGTGCGAGACGGCATGGCAGACGACTCAGATGTTTTCTCGATCCATGTGGACACCGGCCAACCGAACCAGGTGTTTGCGAGTGCCTGTAGTGGCATGTATCGCAGCTTGAATCAAGCTCTCAGTTGGACCAAGCTGATTGGAGCAAAAGACGCGTCATACCGTACCTACCGGATCGCACAGCATCCCACCGAGCCGGAGATCCTGTTTGCAGGCACCACTCACGGGCTGGTCAAGTCCGTCGACGGAGGAACTACCTGGCGAAGGCTCACGCCCTACGCAACCCGTTGGATTGCCTTCGATGCCTCGCATCCGCGGAGAGTATTTGCCGCAACCGACGGAGCGGGACTGTTCCGCAGCGACGACTTGGGTGAATCGTTCCGGCCCATCAATGACGGCTTCTCGAACCGCCGCCTCGCTTCCCTGGCGGCCCTGGGAACGACCTTGTACGCCGCATCGCCCACCGGTTCCGCGGATGGTATGATCGCTGACAACCTGACCGGGGAGCAACGTTGGGAGAGCCTGAGTTCTCTTGATCCGGCCGTCGTGCGTCAGATCGTGAAAATCGTACCGGTCGATCCAAACCGGATGTATGTGCTGACTCCGTCGAGTATTCTGCATTCATCCGATGCCGGCCGAACCTGGACCACAATCACCCCTCCCGCGAAATCAAAGCTGAAGGCACTGCTGGCGCAGGGCAATTTGCTGGTAGCCAGCGAGACGGGCATCTACTACAGCGAGGATGGCGGCGGGAAGTGGCATCGGGCGCAAATACCTGGAGACCCGGTTTCGATAAAAACCCTGGTTGCGCTCGGTCCCGCCTCGATTGCCGCACTCGGCCGTTCGGCGATCTGGCTTTCTTCCGACGGAAAAGAGTTTCGCGCGGCGGCGCCACCTGCCACCGACGCGGCAATCTACGCGCTGGTAGCTACGGACCACTCCGGCCTGCTGGCCGCGACATCCTACGGCTTAAGGCGCTCGGAGGACTTCGGCCAGACCTGGCAGGCGGTGGGAGGGGGCTTGGACAGCAGCACCGTTTCGGCCATCTGCAAGCACCCGGCACGGCCCGGTGTCCTGTTTGCATCCCGCTACGGCGCCATCTTCGCCAGCGAGGATGATGGCCGCACCTGGGCGCCCATCACACACCCAGGAGACGAAATGGCGGTCGTGCGGGAACTGTTCGTCGCGCCGGGCGTGCCGGACAGGCTCTTCGCGCTCACACCCGTCCAGGGGGTTTTCACACTGAACCTGGAACCGTAGTCTTGACTACTATCATCTCAATCCGCGATGGCGACGGAGGTCGCGGCTCCGAATTAGAGCCGCGCGTCAGCAAGCGGTTCCAGCCGGGAGAACGACCGAGTAGCGGTTCGTCCTTGGCGGCCGAAAGATCCACCCTTCCATCGAGTATCGCGACAGGCTTGTGCACCCGCCGTGCTGGGCCGGTCGAAGGCCGCAGGGCATGAGGCATCTACGCGGCGCTCGACCGCAGCTCCTCACGAATAATCCGCCGCAGCGTGTCTTCGAACCTGGGCGCCTTTCCGTCGAGGTATTCCCGCAGCGCCGCGTTGATTAGCGTCTGATACCCGGTGGCGCCCCGGGACTGTTCCGCCATCGCGAAGAACCGGTCGACAATATCCTGGTCGAGCCGAATCGTGATCCGCGTCTTGCCTTCGGGTTCGGGTTCCGGCGGCAACACCCTGCCCCGCTTGCCCTTGCTGAAATCGTATCGGTCTTTCATTGTTCTGCCTCGTACTCCGCGCGCTCGTGAGGCTCGGCAGGGCGTGCGGAAATGATCCGAGCGTTGTCGCCACGCCATGTGTAGACAACCACGAGCAAGCGGCCCGCCGCTCCCATACCGAGCGTGACGAATCGCTCTTCGTCGGGGTCGGATTCCTCGTCCCTAATCGTGATGGCATAGCGATCGTCAAACACCGGGATGGCCTCGGGAATTCTGACGCCGTGCTTGCGGAAATTGATCCCGGCCTTGCCTGCCTCGTCCCACTCGAAGCCCACAACCTTAGTGTACGTACATTGCGTACATACGTCAAGCGTTCCACCGGGCATGTTCAATAAGGTGTGAAAGACGCACTTCGAGGCGGAGGCGTGGCCGCCGGATGATCCGTTGAAGAGAAGTATCTACACAAACGCGTAGTGACATTTCAGGCGCGACTCGCCTACAATTCAGAGACCCAGAACCTACGCTTTTTCGGAGACCTCGCTCCGAAAAAGAGGCCCCTGGCGGGGCAGTACGTTGCGACGTCTCAGCCGATACGGTAGGCTGCTGGACTGCGGAGGCGTTGTGGGGGATCGGTTCAGTGCACATTATGTAGATCTGTTAGAGGGCGTGTACGACTGTGTGGATCGGATCGTTTTGCATGCATATTTTCCAATGGGAGTTAACGAAGGTGGCTTTCGCTGTTGGTGGCGCCTGCTGAACGGCTCGGACGAAGGCCTGGATAATGCGCATCT
>DATJWB010000040.1:0-5510 GCA_035501495.1 Bryobacteraceae bacterium
CTGATCGGTGGTCAGGGTCTCGACGCTGGCGGTGACTTCTTTGTCGGCGGCCACCTTCTTGATGCCGCCCGAGGCGTGTTCCAGCAGTCCGAAGATTTTCTGGTCGATGGGTTTGTCCGGCTCGAAGGAGACTGCCAGGACGTCGCTGATAGCGGATACGCCCAGATTCAGATAGGGCTGGCCTACCGGAACCATTTTGGCCATCGACCCCAAAAAGTCCAGGACCGTTTTGAATCCTTCCCAGGCGGCCTTCTCGTCGGCGCGGTTCTTGGCCTCTTTCCGCAGCTCCTCGCGCAGATCGTCCAGGTTCTTCCTGAACGCTTCGGCCTGTTGCCGCACCACTTCGATCTGGCCCTGGACGACCCCGGATGCGGACATCGCCTCCGTCAGCGATTGCTGGTGGACGGCCATCGCGTTGCGCGTCTGTTTCGCTGCCTCGTTGAGGATCTGAATGCGGTCGGTCTGATACTGCCACCGCGATGAGATCAGATGAGCAAGGTAGAGCAGTTGGATGGCGCGATCGATTTCGCCCTGGAACAGCCCAACATTGGTTTCCACCGAAAGCAACGGGACCCAGTTCGGAGGGTTGCCATAATAATCGCGCTTCTCGCGGAGTCTCGATTTGAGGACCGCGGCCTCCGCCAGTTGGTCGCGCACCGCTTCGCTGTGATTGGTCGAGACTGCCGGCAGTCGATCGATTACCTTCGCGGCCTCCTCGAAATAGCCTTCCCGATACAGGTCTTTCGCGTACTGGGACATCGACAGGATCTGCGGTTCCGACCGCTTGTCGGACCTGGTGATCAGGGTGAAGCCACCCTCTTTGGCCGTCGTCCGCGCCGGTGGAGCAGGCGGGTTCTTTTGCTTGAGCTCGAAGGTCGCGGTGGCAGGGCCAGGGTTCGGGTGACCCCGCCCCAGCAGCATTTTCAGGTGGACCGCGGGCCTTGGCTGTTGCGATCCCTCCACCGGCAAGCTGCCCACGCCTCCCGACTGCTTCCTCAGTTGGGCCGCAACCTGGATCGTTGCGTCGACTCGGCCACCGGCGCCGCCGCTGCCGGCCGGAGGGTATTTCGATGCGTCATCCGTCCACGGACCCTCCGGGCGGCCTAGCAGGTACGGACCGGGATTCCACCTGATTCCTGCCGGCGGTGGAGGCAGCGTCACTTCGACGTACGAGATACTTCCCAGCGAAGACTGACCGTTCGCAGCTTTGTGCAACTCAGGCCAGACGAACCACTGCCAGTCTTCGGATAGGTCAGCCCTCCTCCACGGTTCGGCGCCCGCCTGAATATTCGGGTCGCGCAGTGCCTTAGCCATTGCCTCATCCTTGAAGGGACTGGCGAAAAAGGCCGCGGTTCTCTGGGCCGGGTCATTCAAGAGGATCTTCAGCGGTTCGACTCGATCCGGAAAGGTCCGAAACCGGCCGATCATCTGTGCCGGAGCCCCGATCGACGAGATCTGCGGAGACGTGCCTTCTTCCACGTTCAGAATTACCGCGCCGCCAGGCTGGCCGTCCGCGGCTTTCTGGGTGGGGTCCCGTTTGTCCGCGATCAGCGGGGCCTCAATCGGCACGCCGTTGGTGTTCAGTGTTCCTCCGGCTCCGTCCAATACCCGGGCGTTGATTTCAATATTGCAGCCGAACAGCGCGAATGAGCCTTTGATCTCCACCGTGTCGGCGTACACGGTAAAGCGCTGAACGTTCATCGCGGCGTGATAGACGGCCAGCGGTTCTCCCTGTCGGGCGGTGAGCCGCACGGTGACCCCGTGAACCTCGATCGCGCGAAGCTTGCGGACTTCGCCGTTGAAGGGTCCCGAGGATGGCCCGAGGTCGGTTTCTTTGATGACCAGGTATTGTCGATCCGCGGCGCTCGGCCGTGGACCGGGGGTTACGAGGCTCCGAGGCTGGGTGCCCGAAGGAACAGGTGCCGATCCGGTTGACATGACGAAACCTCCTTTGGTTGATTACCATTTGTCAAAACATCGTGCCGGATTGTCAGGGTACCCAAAGATCTTACACCAATCGATGCCTTCTTACGGCTTCGTGGCAGATTCGCGCACTACGGGCCGGGAATCGAAGCCGTCGCGCACCAACCCTAACGCGGCGCGGCACCCGCCTGGCGGCTCCATCGATCTAAATATAGCCAAGGATACTTGAAATCTTGAGGACGGGAGCTTACAGCGATCAGCGGTCAGCGGTCAGCTTTTGAAACAACGCCGTCAGCATGCGGGCGGAAGTTAGGCTAGTGTGACCGCGTCTTCACCAGCCAGGAGGGTTCTTCCGGCGCCCGTGGTCACGACAGCCGAGCCGTCTAACATCTCCAGCCGGTTCCAATTGCCGGCGCCGCTCTCGAACACCCGCACGGAGCTGTTTTCGCCCAGGAACAAGGAGCCGCCTCCAAATCGAACTGCCACGCGGCCCGCCTCCGTACGAACCACCGATTGATCGCGCAGACTGAGGGGCGCCTCCACCTGTTGGCCATCGACTAAGACGCGGCCTTCGATTCGCGTGATGGCCGGCGCCGAGGGTTGCGGCTGTGCCCAAGCGATCGCGGCAAAGAATGTGCCGGCAAGGATGATACACCGTAACTGATGCATGATGGTGCCCCCCTACCGCATTCTGAGCCGCTCTGTTGGCGGGGTCAAGCGCCCGTTCCAGCTTGAGTTGGCGGCTGCCTGATCACTGGACCGCGATCTGCACCGGGTTCGAGGCCTGACCGTCAACCGTGATGACCACGTCCACCGTCCCCGCGCCTCGCAGGCTCAGGACTAGCGGCAGGTTCACCTGGTCGAGTCCCGGATACTGCGGCTGCGGACCGGCATATGCCACCGGCACCCTCTGGCCGCCGATGGTCGCGGTGATGTTCTTTCCCCCGCGAATGCCCGTGCCGAAGAATTCCAGGGTCACGGGAGCGTCCACGCCGACATCCAGGGGGGTGGCGTGGCAGTTGCCGAGGGTGGCGTCGCAGAGGAACACGCTCACCGTGCTCTGGAGGTTGGTCGGAATCACGGTGCGAACGCCGACCGCCGCGGCGACCCCCTTGCCATCCCCATTGGCGCTGAAGATCCCCGGCGCCACGCTCCGCACCACGACGGTGCTCGTGGCGTTAATGATCTCGGGGCGTGACTACCCTCACGGTGTCCATGCCGGGCTGGGCGCCTCCGGGGACTACGAAGTTGATCTGCGAGGGTGAGGCATACAGAAGTTGTGCGTAGGAGAGATTGTCCACCACAACGCTGATTCCGGCGAGTTGGGTCGGCAAGGGAAGGCCGGTGGCGGAAGCTGTGATGTCCGTCAGATTCGCACCGTAGATCGTGGCGATGGAGTTGGGAGCGATGGTGGCGCCGCCGCTGGCTGCCGATACCACGCTGGTGATGCTTCGGCCCGTCTGGGAAAAAGCAAACGACCCGAAGCAGAGCCGAAGAAGACAAACCCGTTTTCGCATAGTGATAGAGCCCCGTTGGGAAAGTAAAGTGACGCGGTCCTTCTTAGACTCGGGTTCGTGCCAGGTCGTTTCGATCGTTAACGTTGTGAGGGTATGGGGGAAGACGTTGCAGAGGCGGGCAGGCAGGGCGTGTGGACCCGCGTGGCGGCGGGTCCACCATTAGATCGCGCTCGATCCGGATTGCGAGACTACTTCTTTTCGACGTTGCACTTCGCCAGCGAGTGGTCGTTCGCGGCGTAGCACTTGCCGGTCTCGTTCAGATTCTTGGCCATCGCCTCCTTGGCTTCCACCTTGGCGTGGCAGACCGTGCAGGATTTGACACCCTCCTTCTTCATGTAGTCGGGCTTGCCATACGAGGTGGTGGTGCAAAGCATGAACCCAGCCATGAGGAAGGCCGCCGGGATCGTTACCTTCAATGTGCGCATTACGTTGTCTCCTTCGATCCCCAGGGATCCTAGCCTGAGGTCTGAATATCCTAAAACTGATTATACACCGGGAGCCGTTGGATTTCCCGACACAATCCGGAAATTAAGAGCAAATAATCTGGGTTACCAGACCCACAACTGTCGTTTCACGTGAAACAGCTTCTACGGGTTGGGATTCGGGTCCAGGCTTCGCCAGAGATACCAGCTTGCCACCGAGCAATAGGGCCGCCACGAGGCCGCAATCGCCTCCATTTGGGCGGGCTGAGGCAATTCGGCCATCCCGTAAGCCTTGCGGATGGCGCTGCGAATTCCCAGGTCGCCGGTGGGGAGAATGTCGCTGCGCCGCAAGGCGAAGATGAGGAACATGTGGGCCGTCCAGACGCCAATCCCCTTAACCAGGGTCAGGCGCTCGATCACGTCCTGGTCTGCGAGCGCGGATAGCTCTTCGAACACTACGTGGCCGTCCCGGGTGTGGCGGGCAAGGTCGCGGATGTAAGCGGTCTTTTGCGCCGAGAGCCCGAGTGTCCGCATTCGGGACGGTCGCAGTTTGAGAACGTTTGCCGGAGACAGCTTCCCGCCAGCGGCCTTGACCAGGCGGCCGAATATGACGCTGGCGACCCGCCCGGTAAGCTGCTGATAGACAATCGATCTCACGAGGGTCTCGAAGTCCGGGTCGCGGAAGACGATGCAGTATTCCCCGACACGGTCAATGATCTCGGATAAAATGGGATCCGACTGCCGGAGGTGGTCTATGGCTTCCTTCATGTTGAAACAAACGCCTGGGAGGATACGTCACCCCTATTGTATCCGCATGCGACCACTCTTCCTTTTCGCCGTTGGCGCGGCGCTTCTGGCCCAGCCGTCCAAGCAGAGCAAGACTCCGCCCCCGCAGCCGGCGGCTGCCGCCGACCAGGATCAACCCATCAAGGTGGATGTCGATGTGGTCAGCATCCTGGCGTCTGTCCGCGATAAGAAGGGCGCCCTGATTCCCACCCTGGAGAAGAACGATTTCACCGTTCTGGAAGATGGCAAGTCGCAGGAAATCAAATACTTCACCCGTGAGACCGACCTCCCGCTGACGATCGGCCTGCTGGTGGACACGAGCGGCAGCCAGCGCAACCTGATCGACATCGAGCGCAACGCCGCCTCGCAGTTCTTCTCGCAGGTTCTGCGGAAGAAGGACGAGGCTTTTCTCATCCAATTTGGCGAGGAGACCGAGCTTCTGCAGGATTATACGAGTTCCACCCGGCTTCTGACGGAGGGTCTGAATCAGCTGCGGGTCAGTTCCGGGGTTGGGGGATTTGGCCCTGGTCCGGTTCCTACCGCGGGAGGACCGCGCGGCACCGTGCTATACGACGCGGTTTACCTGGCGGCCAGCGAAAAGCTTCGCACCGAGGTTGGGCGCAAAGTGATCGTAGTGATCACCGACGGCGTGGACCAGGGAAGCAGGCTCAGCATCGCCCAGGCAATTGAAGCCGCCCAAAAGGCGGACGCCGTTATCTATAGCATCGACTACTCCGACCCGAGCGCGTATGGCGGTTACGGCATGATTTTCGGCGGAGGAGGCGGCGAGGCCTATCTGCGGAGAATGTCCGACGAGACCGGCGGCCACGTCTTCAAAGTCGATAGGAAGCACCCGCTCGAT
>DATJWB010000041.1:0-23953 GCA_035501495.1 Bryobacteraceae bacterium
GAGCTTTCCGGGCCGCTCGCATACAGCAGAGCGGATGGCAGACGCCACACTAATAGGCCATATCCGACGCGCTGAAGAGCGGACCCGGAGCGCCGCCTTGAGCGGCGGCTTTGAGGCGATACATCAGCTCGCCCCAGGTGGTGTTGCAGGCGATAAAATAATCGCTTTCACTCCGCCAGCCGGCATGGGCAAAACGAAGCAGCATTCCGGATTTGGCGGATTCCAGGCGGAAAATGAGGCGCGTGCCGTTCCACTGGTCGCCGCTTTCACACACCCATTCCGCCTCGGTGGGGGGGTGGCTGGCCGCGAGGCGAAGGCGATAGACCGTACTCCGATTAAAGAAGGCCAACTCGACGGCGCCATCCGGCTCTGTAATGTCGGACGCCCACCACTGGGCGAATCCCTGTGCGGTAGCGATCAGCGGCCATACAATTTCCGGCCGCACTGCGATTGGAATGGAGTGCTGAATATCCGGCATACGGCTTACTTTGCAGTTCCTTGATCCTCAGAAATTTAATTCAACCGATAGGTTGAGCATATGCTGAAGCCGGCACGTTGTCAAGACCCGGCGAGGGAGCGAGGGAGCGCCGTCAAGCCGGACGCCGCGATTTCCAGTACTGTTCGAGTTTCCCGACAATCTCGTCCCACCCGGCGCGATACTGGTCGGCGGGCCCCTGACGGGGAAAGTGCTCGTGTGTCAGGACCAGTTCGCTCTCCGTTGGGCTCACCGCCGAAAACTCCACTGTGACCAAAGTCGGCAATCCGTCCGTCCCGGCCGCGATCCAGGTGAACGCCAGCCGGGATGGCCGCTCGATGATGGTGAACTCGCCGTGGTGCTCATAGGTCCCGGCGGAATCGCGCATGGTGACCACCAAGGCTCCGCCGACCCGGAAGTCCATCCGTACCTCGACCGACAGGATGTTGCCGGGGCACATCCATGCCCGCATGCCTTCCGGGTCCGACCACGCATCGAACAGTTCGAACGGCGTGGCCTGGATCCGCCTGTGGATGACGACTTTCCGGAAGTCTGAATACCCGGTCACTGGAGTTTCTTCCGTTTTTCGGCAATGTGCCGCTCGAGCGCGTCCAGACGCGTTTCCCAGAATGCACGCACCTCCTCGATCCAGCCCGTGGCATCGCGCAAAGGGCGGCCGTCGAGATTGCAGATGTGGTCGCGGCCGCGGACCTCCCGGCGGACCAGGCCCGCCCGCTCCAGCACGATCAGATGCTTCGAGACGGCGTTCAGAGAGACGGGAAACATCCTGGCGAGGTCGGTGACCCGTGCGGAGTCGCGTCCCAGGTGCTCCAGAATCGCCCGGCGGGTCGGATCGGCGAGCGCGCCAAACACTTCATTCAGCGAGGCTGTTGAACGGTGAACCATGCGGTTGAGAATACGTCTCCGGCCGGCGGTTGTCAAGGATCGGGCTCATACAGAGCCCTGAGCTCCGGGACGAGCCTCATTACAAACGTATCGCGAAAGCGCGACCATCGTCCGGGGTACGGAAGATCTAATACCCGGCCATGCCATCCGGCGCCAGCGAGGGCGCGTGTCACATTCCCCCGGATGGACTGCACCACGGTTGCGACTAACTCCGGCCGCAGCCCGCGGATTTGGCGCGAGAGCAACAACTCTGCGTCGCGGCACGCCGCGCGGCGGGCATGGGGCTCGAGCTGATCGACCGGAAATGGGCACAAGTCGATCAGGTAGCAGCCGGCGGACCGGAAGACCTCCAGGAACTCTCCGTCGCCGATGGACGGCCTCCATTCGCGAAATGCGCCAAGCAAAGCCCGGTAGAGGCCCGAATCGCAGCGGTAAAAGAATCTGCCTGATGCCGGAGGAGACTCGCCAATGAAAAGGAGCCGGACACGCCCGGGACGATAGCGGCGTCGCAGGCGTTCGCGGACGGCCCGGGCGCTTTCCGGATCAGTGGGCGTGTGGCGGCTGTGCACCTGGCCTGTCGGCACCTGCTTTCCCTTCGGCACCCCGCCAACTGACCGGCGGGCAACCTGAATCATACCCTACCCCTTCGCCAGAATTGCCACGTAGCCCGGTCCCGGCGATGGCACCACTTCCCTGAGTGTCCAGGACGTCGGGGCGACGATATCGCGCACTTCATCCTGGGATGCCAGCAGGTAGTCGAACCAGTCGCCGCGGTACTGGCGGTATCGGATCCGCAGACGGATCTGGCCGGCCATTCGTCCGCGTTCGCGATTCCGTTGGTGGTAGGCACGGTGAACCGGGTCGCGTGTGGCGTATGGATCGGTCGCCGACGCGAGGATGATGGCATCCGGATTGGTGGCCGCCTGCATCTCGCGGAGCAAACGCCTCGCCTTCGACATTCCGCCGAAGAGCCCAAAATTATTTCCGTACATCACGATAGTGTCGAAACGTTCGCGCAGGGTGGGAATGTCGTCAATCGAGAGCACGTGCGCTTTCTTCACGCCCCGCCGCTTTGCTACCTTCACCACCAGTGGCGATTTGTCAATCGCCACTACCTGGTGGCCTCTCGCCTGAAGGTACAGTGCGACTCGTCCGGCGCCACAGCCGATGTCGAGGACTGTGCCGCGGGCCTGCGCAATCGCTTCGCGCTCGTGAAACGGCCACTTGTCGTGTTCCTGAAAATACGTGCGGGCGCTGCCGAAATCGACGAAGCCGTCGTCGCGCTCGACGATCTCAAAGTCGCTGATCCCCTTGTAGCAGTTCCACATCTCCCACCCGTAGGCGTCGCGCGCGGGTGCCACCGGGTGGGTCACCGCGGGTTTCGAACTCATCTTCATTCATTGTTTCATGCCATTCATTGTTTCATGCCGCGCCACGCGTTATTCTGATCGGCGAAGAGTAGTGTGGGCCCGGCTGCCACGCGCGCGGCTCGAAAGGAGCAACGTGCCTGTGGACATCACACGACGAAGACTATTCCGGCGCGCCGCCCAGATTGGCGCGATGGCGGGGCCGCTGTTGGAAGCGGCGGCGGCCCAAAGCAACACGCACGGCCCGATCAATCGGAGTTCGTCCCCCAGCGGTTTGAAGATTACGGACATGCGCGCCTGCCGCGTGGCGGCCAACTACGATTACCCCATCATCCGCATCGACACGAACCAGGACGTCTACGGGTTGGGCGAGGTGCGGGATGCGGGCGTCGAAGGAATCGCTCTCATCCTGAAAGCGCACCTGGTGGGCCGCAATCCGCTGGATATCGAAGGCAACCTGCGGCGCATCCGGCAGTTCGCCAATCACGGACGCATGGGCGGCGGATACAGTGCGGTGGACGTGGCGCTCCACGATATTGCTGGCAAGGTATACAACGTACCCGCCCACCGCCTGCTCGGGCCACAGGTGCGCGAACGCGTCCGAGTCTATGCCGACACGACCGATCACAAGGATCCCAAGGTCTATGCGGAGCGCATGCGCAAGCGCAAGGAGATGGGCCTGACGTTCTTCAAAATGGACCTGCACACCGAGCTCGTGGCTGACCGGCCGGGAGCGGTCAACGAACGCGGTGTGGCCACGGAGAAGGGGCTCGGCTACCTCTGCGAATATATTTCCGCCATCCGGGACGTGATCGGGTGGGGAGCCCCGCTGGCCGCCGACCACTTCGGTCCGCTCAACGTCAAGGACGCCATCCGCTACGCCCGGGCGTTCGAGCAATACCAGCTATCGTGGGCCGAGGACATGGTGCCGTGGCCCAACTGGCAAGGCCTGAAAGAGATCAAGGCCAACACCACAACCCCGATTCTGACTGGCGAGGACATCTTCGGATTGACCAACGGCTTCGATGCCCTGATCGACAATCGCGCCGTGGATGCGATTCACCCGGATATCGAAACATCCGGAGGGCTGCTCGAGACCAAGCGAATTGCCGACGCTGCCAATCGCGCCGGCATCGCGGTGGCCATGCACCACGCCGGCTCACCGGTAGGCGGCTTCGCGGGCTATCACTGCGCGGCCACGGTTCAGAATTTTCTGGCTATCGAAAACCACGCGCTCGACATGCCGTGGTGGCAAGACCTGGTGAGCGGCGTTCCCAAGCCGATCATCGACAAAGGGTACGTGAAGGTGCCGGAAGCTCCCGGCTTGGGCGTGGTGTTGAACGATGCGGTGGTGAAGGAACACCTGCGGCGTCCCGGCTACTTCGAGCCGACCCCGATGTTCGACGATATGATGGTGTCCGGATTCGCACCGGGCGGCCCGTGGCCGCATTTCGACGAGGAGGGCAAATGGTGCAACTGCGTCTCCTATCAGTAATCGCTCTAGGCGCGCTCGCCGCCGCGCAGCAGGCGGAGCGCAAAGTCGATCCCAGCTTCCTCAGGCGGCATCTTCCCGACGTTGCGGCCAAGGCCGCAGACGTGACCACCGATTCCTGCCGGTACAAACCGCTCTTCGGCGCCGGCGATGGCGAAACGACGATTGTTCGCGGAGTGGCGCGTTTTGGCGAAATGACGGTGTCGCCCGGCGGAGCTTCGAAGGCGGTGAACTATGCGGCCGAGGAGCAGGTGTACGTCATCATGGAGGGCATAGGCGTCTTGCACTACGGCACCGATACCGCGCCCGTCCGGAAGCACGATTTCCTGTATCTGCCGGCTGGGGTGGAGCACTGGCTGGCGAATCCCGCGGGTACCCCGCTGCGGCTGTTCGTCATGGGATTCAAGTTGCCCGAGAGCGCGCCGCCTCCTCCCAAGCTCCTGATAGCCAACTACGACGAGGTCGCGAAGCAGAACGTCAGCGGCCATCCGGATTCGGTGGTCTACCAGCTCATGATGGGCGATGTGACCAGCAGGAGGGATCGCCTGGCGGCGGCGCACGTGCTCACCAGCCTCTACGTGATGGAATTCGAGCCGGGCGGCACGAATTTCCCGCATCATCATGACGCCGAGGAGGAGATTTACGTGCTCCTGGATGGCAGCGGGGACATGGTCGCAGGCAGTGGAGCGAATGGCCTGGAGGCGCGCTTCCCGGCCACGCCCGGCGACGCATATTTCTTCCGCCTCAACTGTACGGTGGGGTTCTACAATAGCACCCACGGGCCAGCCCACATCCTGGCGGTGCGGTCGCTCTTTCCGCGCCACGGGTCCGGCAGCCGGTAGGCAAAAAGCAAAACGCGCGGACGGCTTTCACCGCCCGCGCGTGCACACCTCGCAAATTGTCAGTCAGGCGTATCGATCAGTAGCCGGAGTAGACTCCCGCATAGCAGGGTGCGGGAATCCAATTGCCGAAGCCGTCATAATAGCCGCAGCCGTAACCATTCAGGTAGTAGCCATACCCGAACGGAATGCCGATCCCGATGCCGAAGTATGGGCGAGCCCAGAAGCGGCCACCCCAGTAATACCCACGGCCCGCGTAGAACCGTCCGGGATAGAAGCCGCCGCCGTAATAGCCGCGCCCCACGACGCCGCCGTAATATCCACGGCCCACCGCCCCGCCGTAATAACGGCCGCCGTATGGAGCTCCGTAGCCGCGAACCGCGCCGCCGCCATAATAGCCGCGCGCCCCGCCCGAAAAGCTACGCCCCACGGACGGCGCGGAGTAGGCGCGTCCGCCGCCGGAGAAGGACCGACCCGAAAAGCCGCCGCCGTGCGAACCCCCGCCGCCGCGCGAGCCCCCGCCGCCACGCTGGGCCAAAGCGGCCGTTGGCGCGAGCATCAGGGCCACGCCAAGCGCGAGCACCGGTAGGGCGGACGAAATTAATTTTGACTTCACGGTCCGAATCATGGGAACCTCCATCACCTTTCGTACACTCCTTAAAGCAAGCCGCATGCCAATTGTTAAGTTTGTGAAATCGAGAAAGTTATATCCGTTAGCACGAAGCGCCCCCTGGCCGAAAACCACCGCTCTCGGTGGTCCTCAACCATTTGAGGCGCCGGAGAATGCCGCCCGAGGTTGTAACATCGCCCAAGCTGCACGGACTCGTCACGCGGCTTTCCCTGGCCCTACTTCGCAGTCCACGGAGACAGGCCGGCCCGTTTCCGCGTTTTTGATGGAAAACGCGTTTGGCATTGAAAACACACGTAGATTCTTTGTGGCTAGGTCGCATAGACAACATCATTTCGTCTCCGCGGTGCCCGTGCAGAAGTTTCACACGCAATCCGGCCGAGGCGCGCCAGGTCGGCCGCCCAGTAGAAAAGTAAACACTGCGCCAGGGAGGATCTATCCGCAGCCGGCCCACTACTCACCGTCGGGCGTTTGCGTCAACTTGACGCGAAACAGCTCAAGCAAGCGAGCGTCGATTGCTGTCTGGTAGGACCGCCCTGAAGCCAAACAGACCCGACGGTTGACGTGTCGGGAACATCGTTGACGGTAACTGGCTCTCCGCTAGAAAGGGCTAACCAGATCAGGCCGTGTCTTCAGTTCACAGCGATCGTCACCTCGTTGCTCGATCGTCCCAGGTAAATCAGGCGGACGGGAACGGCGGATCCCGGCGTAATGCCATCCGGTACCCGGAAATTCACTTGACTATAACCCGGGTAACCGGGAGCATCGCCAAAGTACTGAGTTTCGGCCAGGCGGCCGCCCACCGCCACTAGTGGAGGAATCATGTTTCCGTTTCCCAGCCCGCTCGTGTACATTGAGAGGATTTCGCCGGCAACCGCGGGGGCACTCGGAGATGCGACTTTTCCGGTGACGCCGTGCCAGATGGCGCCTTGTCCTTGCCCGCCCGAAGAAAGAGAAAACAAGACGGGTGCAGCGACCAACACCGGCGGGATGTATAGTTCCGCGCTAGTGAGAGAAATCGACTGGTTAGCAGGGAAGCCCTGTCCGTCGGCATAGCCGCCAGCGATCAGAACCTGGCCGCTATTGAGTAGAGTGGCAGTGTGGTAAGCGCGGCCAGTGATCATGCTGCCGGCTGGAACGAATCCGCCGATGGCTGGATCGTACAGTTCAGCCGCTGACGTAGTCTGGCCGCTATTGCTCGAACCGCCACTGATCAGGGCCGTTCCGTCCGGGAGCGTAGTGGCGGTGTGTGCCTCGCGGGCTCCGCTCATCGATCCGGTCGCTCTGAATCTGCCGGTGTCGGGGACATACACGGCAGCAAATCTAGATGAGCCGATGTATTCGTTAGGGTCGCCGCCAGTTACCAGGACCTGGCCATTGGTCAGCAAGGCTTGTGCATCCGGCCAGATATCGAATGGAAAGTAATCGGCTAACTCCCACCCGCCAGTCGTGTCGAATGTGCCGGTGGTTGAATCGTAGAGATCAGACGTCCCGCAACCTCCGATGAAAACACTGCCGCCGGCGAGCAGGATGGCCGTATTCTCTCCGTAGCAGCTGGGGTGCATGTCCGCCGTGGGAGAGAACGTGCCGGTGACGGGATCATAAATCTCCGCGCTTGCGATCTCCGCGCCAGCAATGTCCACTCCACCGGCAACCAGGACCTTGCCATTCGGGAGCAGCGCGGCCACATGCCCGGAGCGCGCCTCGAGCATCGCGCCGGTCGGAGTGAACGTTTCGGTCGCGGGGTCATACAACTCCGCGCTGGCGAGCTCGGAGTACGGGGGGGACCAGGCTCCTCCCGCGATCAGGACCCTGCCGTCAGCCAGGAGTGTAGCCGTATGGCCCCCGCGGTTTGTCGTCATGCTGCCGGTCCTCCTGAACGTCCCAGTAGTAGGATCGTACAGTTCGGCCGCCGCCGGCCCTTCAGGGGTCGAGCCGCCGGCGATCAAAACTCTCCCATCGGCGAGCAGCGTGGCTGTGTGGCCGATGTGCGGTACGGTGGTTGGGCCGGTCGCGGTGAAGATTCCTTGCCCAATGCACAAATGGCCTGAGGCGGCCAGTACAAGAATGGGAAACGCTGTTCGTGCGCGTTTCATCTCTCCCTCCCTGGTTTCCGCTATTATACCGGCATCATAACCGGCACAGTTGCGTCCGCGGTAGCCACCGGCATCGCTTCCCGCCGCCTTCCGTTCACGAATCGTGAATCACCAGCCAATGCTTAAGGGCTGGGATCTCTGCCAGCCGTGCGTGTTGTACGCAAGACTGGGCACCAACTACGCATAGCAAACCATACCCCCGGTTTCTCGCGCCCTCCTCACGGGTCGACACCGGGTGTTCCGTTCCCGTGTTGAATTCATTGGCAATCGTTGTGCCGGGGGTCCGGCGCTGGGGGACCGCTGATACACGGAATTGCGCTGAGGTACTCATAAATCGCTGTAAGATCAAGGTCAGTCATGTCTTTATACGTGGGCCACGCCATTATTTGGAGGCGGGAGCCATCGAACGGAGCTGGTATGCATGATGGGCCTGGACTCCCGGAACAAGTCGGGTGCAGATGGTCCATATCGACCCCGGTTCTCATAATCGTAAAGAACTCGACCAGCGAGTGTCCTCCAGCCGGTCTGCCGGTCCTGTCCGGCGTGAGATTGCGAGAGATGATATGTGCGAACGGGTCAGCCGGCAACGGCCCGAAGTCTCTCCCACCCCCGAGGTAGGTCGCTGGATTGGTGAGTTTCCTTCCGCCATACGGGCCCGCCGGAGGGGGTAACAGGAAGGGATTTCCGTTCGGAAGGTAGCCGCTCGCACCGCCTGGTCCGGGGTTGTGGCAATCGTTGCACGACGCGACTGCGTTTACGAGATAGCTGCCAAGGCCGACGAGCGCCCGGTCTTTTCCGGCCAGGTTCAACGGCACGGGAGCAATTGCGTACCCTACCAGAACCTCTGATCCATTGATTCCTTCTTGGTCCGGCGCGTATTGTCCATATGCTTTTCGGGAACTGGTTAGCACCCCCGTGGCTAGCATGCCGGTCAGGACCAGTGCCACCCCTGCGATCTTCCCGAGAGTGTGCGTCATCATGTACTCCTCCTCCTGAGTGGTGCTGCCCAGCGGCATCGTCCGCGAGCAGCGTAGGAATCGACTGTCGCGCAGACTGCCAGGGAATGCAATGGCACACGAATGACCGGCGCATGACATTTAGATGACGGGATAAGCACTTGAGCAGGCATACCCTTCCGGGCACCCGGATCGTGGTAAATTGATACGGCAGTAACGTGGAGTGGCGAATGGGTGACCCTGATGCACGCTGTGACCGCCACAGTCGATTCTCGGGCGTCCGCTTCGGTCCTTACGATCTCAATTTGACTACTGGAGAGCTGCACAAATCCGGGTGTAGAGTACACCTTCAGGAACAATCTTTCCAGATCCTGAGAATGCTGGTTGAGTCCCCCGGTATGTTGGTTTCGCGGGAAGACATCCGCAACCGACTCTGGCCGAATGACATAACAGTGGACTTCGACCAGAGTATCAATACGGCCATAAAACGGCTCCGCGACACACTGCGCGACTCCGCCGATCAGCCTCGGTACATCGAGACCCTTGCCAGGCGAGGATACCGGTTCATAGCCCGAACAGAGCCAATTGCGGAATGTCCCGGGCCGCCTGAGGTTGTGATCTCTCGAACGGAGGAGCGGCCGGGACAATCCAGCCCGGCCGCCGCCTCCCGGCCATTCGAATTGACGCATCGCGGGCGTTCCGTCGCCCTGTGCCTGGTGCTGCTGGCTTCAGTCGCCGCGATTTGGCTATCCACGCAGCATGCGAAGATCTCTGATCGATTGCCGCGGCCGCTAATGCGATTCCAACTCGATCTGGGAAGCGATGTCTCGCTCGATGGCGCCTCTGGCGGTGATGTCGTTCTGTCGCCGGACGGCTCAACTCTCGTGTACGTCTCAAAATCGAGTTTACATATCCGGCGGCTTGATCGCGACCACGGCACGGCTCTCGCGGGTACCACCGGCGCGTCTTCTCCCTTTCTGTCGCCCGACGGACAATGGATTGCGTTTTTCGCCGAAGAGAAGCTGAAAAAGGTTCCCGCGCGCGGTGGCCCGGTGAGCATCCTCTGTGATGCCCCGGTGGCCTTTGGCGGAAGTTGGGGTGAGGACGGCAGCATTGTGGCTGGACTCGAAATCACAGGCCTCTCGCGAATCCCATCCTCGGGAGGCGCTCCGGAAAGGCTAACGGAGCTCGCGCCCGGCGAAGCTGTCCATCGCTGGCCGCAAGTGCTGCCAGGCGGTCGCGCGGTGTTGTTTACAACATACCCTTCGATGACGGGGTCGGACGGCGCGAGCGTCGAAGTAATCTCGCTGGCGGACAGACGCCGGAAGACGCTTCAGCATGGCGCAGCGTGGGGGCAATACGTACCGGAAGGCTACCTGCTCTTTCTTCAGGGCGGGGAGCTGATGGCGACGAAGTTCGATCCGGAGCGACTGCAGGCCGATGGCCTGCCGCAGCCCGTCCTTGAAGGGGTGGAGAACAGCGCACCTTCAGGATCCCCACAGCTCTCTTTCTCACAAACCGGAAGCCTCGTTTACCGTAGCGCGGGCGCGATAAAGGGGCTGAGCGTTCCCCGCTGGATGGCCGCCGATGGCAGCGTGGGGCCGCCCCTCGGAGTTCCTGCGGACTATGTGTCTCCCGCGCTTGCGCCGGGCGGCGAGCGGGTCGCACTTGTTTCCCGAGGAGACATATGGGTGCAGGAATTGCGGCGTCAGACCTCGACTCGGCTCACCGCCGGCGGAGGTCACAGCAACCCCGTTTGGACACCGGACGGCAGACACATCGCTTTTCGCCAGGCCGGTGGAATGTTTGCGATTCGCAGTGACGCGACGGGAGTTGTGCAGCCGTTGATGCACAAGAAGAATGTGCAGGTCCCCTGGTCGTTCGCCCCCGGCGGCAATCGGCTCGCATTCGTCGAGTTCGCTGACGCCACGGGCGCAGACATCTGGACAGTGCCCGTCGATAGTGACGGCCGGGGATTACGAGCGGGTCAGCCGGAACTCGTGCTGGGGACGCAGTTCAACGAACGAGCGCCAGCCTTCTCCCCGGACGGCCGGTGGCTGGCTTATGCATCCGACGAATCGGGAAAGCTGGAGGTGTATGTGCGGCCAGTCGGCGGAAGCGGGACCAGAATTCAGGTTTCGCGCGCCGGCGAAGGGCGGCCGGTGTGGTCGCGTGGCACCAGCGAGCTGTTCTTCATCGATTCGAAGGGTAATATAATGGCAGCGAGTTACCGTCTGGAAGGCAATTTAATCCAGTTCGATGAACCTCGATTGTGGTCGCGGAGCCGCCCGGCTCGCATTACTCCGCCCTGGAACTTCGACGTCGCCCCTGATGGGAACCGGATTCTCGCACTGATTCCTGCTGACGCTGAAGATGTGGAGCCCCACCACCACGTCACGTTTCTGCTAAATTTTCTCGACGACTTGGACCGGCGTACGGCGGCAAGGTGAAGTTCGGGCTCCGAGTCGGACGCGTTGGGCGGATCGTATGGCCAATTGAAGAATTGGCTGCGACATTATAAAGAGGTGTAGGTGCTGGCATGTCTTCGGTTTCCCGAAGCGGCTCAATTCCAGGACGGACAAACGTCCGCATCTGAGAATCCATTTTGACGGAAAGTCGTCGACGCTGAGACTGGCCTGAGCGGTGGAGGAATTACTCCTTCCTTGTCGTAGCGTTTACCGTTCGCGCCCCAGATCCGTGTTGCGGAAGCGATCACCGCAATATGGCGGTCTCTCCCGATGCGTATGCCAGCGTCAGCTCATTGGTGAATCACTCGCGCTCATGCTGAACGATAGTGCCATCTTCTAGTGTTTCTTCCGAGCGAATCGCTGGACTAACAATCTTCGCCAACTCCACCGCGTTCGTCGGCACGGCGCGCGGACCGCGCACTCCCTGCTGCGGCAAACCCTTCTTTATGCGCCAGGCGACCACGCCCGGACCCATGGCGTGCTCGTTCCAACCAGGCAAGCAGCGCTGAACGATCCGGCGAGTGGGGCTGACTCCCTCGTCCCACAAAGCCTCACAGAGAGAAGCCACCACAGCGTCTGGAAGGGTGCGGTTTCGCGGCCACCTGGGCCCGAGATCCGCTTGAATCCGCCTCGCGATCTCTTGGGAGGCGTGGAAACCAGTTCCATCACGCACGCTCCTCTCAAGGAAAACCGAGGTTTGCGCCTTCCGGCGGGTGACGCGACGCCAACGCCGGGAGAGACGAAATGATGCTGACGACGTCCGTCTACTGGTTACTGAGCAGGAGCGAAGAGCGGGGGTAGCAAGCGCATCCGATAAAACATTTTCCCTATGGAATGTCGCCACCTAAAAAGTAGCCGTTTCTTGAGAGGTTTACAAGAGAAATCTGCAAGGTCCCTTATCGGCCCGACAAGCGCCGAGTCTCGAGGCGTCACAACTACCGGGCAACGTACGTCTTCTTGAAGCCGTTGCGGCTGTTGGTAACCGTGAAGCTCCCATCGCTCGATGCGGACAGCTTCAGCCAGTGTGCCTGGTCGGCGCCCCCTTCGAGATTCGCGATGTAGTCGTCCGGAGGATTGCGATCTTTGCCGCCGGCCACCGAGTAGTGCACCTGCCAGATATCTTCCATCCCTGCAGCGCCGCGCAGCGTGGGCCACGTCGCCGGGTCGCCGCCCTTCCGCGGGCCATTCCCCATCAAAGCGACCCTCCAGTGGAGCGCCTGCGCCAGCACCGGAGACACACCCTTGTCCTGGCCGTGGATGCTCACCTGGTAAACGTCCACGCTGCCGATCGGATTGTCCGGGCACATCAGCTTGTAATCGTACGCGCTCTCCAGGTCGGCGAGATCCAGCATGCGGAACTTCCCGAGCGTGAATAGCAGTCCGATCGACATGTTGTCTTCGACATCGGTGGGACGCTCCGGCACCTGCGGCGTGGTGGCGCACAGCGGATTGGGTGCGCCCGCACCCGCCAGCGGCCGGTCGAGATGCTGCCGCGCGGCAGTCACTACCAGCACCTCGAGTCCCTGGATCGGAATGCGGTCGCCAACTTTCACCTCGACGTGGTCGATCCCTTTGCCGTCGCGCGCGGCCACGTAGGCGCGATAGCGGTCGGAAGGCGTCTTCCCGCTGGCTTCCATCGGCCCGTGGTCCACAATGTGCCGCACCGGAATCTTCGAGAGCAGCAGCGGCACGTCGCCCAGGTGATCGATGTCGTAGTGCGAGATCACCAGGTAATCGATCTGCTTGAGCCCCGCCGCGTTTGCCGCGGCGACAATCCGGTCCGAATCGCGGCCTTCGAATCCAGGCCATCCGAGGTCGTACAGCATCGACTCGCCGGAGGGCGCGACAATCAGGACAGCCTTGCCGCCCTCGACGTCGATGTCGTAAACTTCGAGCGTCTGAGCCGCGCGGGCCGTGTTCGCCGACACCGCCAGCAGGAGGAAGACGGCCGCCCTCATGGCCTCACCGAAAAAGCCAACAGCACGTTGCCCGGCATACCCTGAGCGTAACCCGAAGTCGTGTAGAGCATACCATCCACTATCGTAGGACCGGTGGCACTGAACGATCCGCCATTGGCCGGCATGCCGTTGATGGTCGTGTACTCGTGCGCGGCATCGTAGTCCCAGACGATCTTGCCCGCAGCCATCGAGTACGCGCGAATGTGGCCATCCATCGAAGCGGAGAACACGATGCCCGGAGTCGCGCTGGGCGGCGCCATCTGCGCGGAATTGCATCCGCGCTGCGCCAGACAGGCGGGCGTGGGCGGAGGCGTGTGCCAGACCACCTTGCCGGTAGCCGCGTCCAACGCGAAGAGTCCGCCGCCTGCCGCGGGCTCGGAGCGGTTGAAATCGGAGAGAGGCGCGAACACTACGCCATCGTGCGCCGCCATTCCCCACAGGATGCCGCCCAGTTTGCCGCCTTTTCCCAGGCGCGTCTGCCAGACGATCTCGCCCTTGTGATCGGGATCGAACCCATAGACGATGCCCGCCTTCTGGCCGGCCACCAGCATGTCGCGGCCATTGGCGAGGGGCACCAGGATGGCGGACGAACCGAAGTCCACGTCCTCGCCCGGATGCTCGGGACAATTGCCGCCGTTGCCGCCGGGGCGCCCGCAGTCCCAGTTGAACATGTCGGACATGGCCTGCTTCGACCAGCGAATGGCCCCGGTCTTCAGGTCGATCGCCATGATGGCATCGGCGGTCTGGATCTCCGGCGCGGAGTACCCGTTGCCCGTGGTGACGTAAACGAGATTTCGCTTGACATCGATGGTCGGAGACGACCAGATGGTCGCTCCCGAAGGGCCGTAAAACTGGACGCCGGTCTTGCTCACGGTGGTCGGCTTGGGCGCGGGCGTGGTGTAAGTGCGCCAGACCTCCTTGCCGTCGGCGGCCTCGAGCGCCACCAGATTGCCGCGGAACCGGCAGCAGTTGTACTGCGGAACGGCGCCGGCATTCTCTTCCTGCGAGGCGATGGGGACGTAGAGCCGGCCGTCGAAGATCTTCGCCGTGCCGGTGATGCGGGTGTAGGGCTGATCGTCGAGTTTCTTTTGCCACACCAGCTTGCCGGTCTCGACATCGATCGCGTAGAAGTTGGATTCAAGATCGCCGATGTAGGCGCGCGGTCCGGGCCCTATGACCGCCGCGGCCCGGACCAGGGCCTTCGCCTGATAGCGCCAGTAGATGCACCCCGTGTGAGCGTCCAGCGAGTAGATCGTGCCGTCGTTGCTGCCGATGATGACGCGGCCGCGCCAGACGGTGGGCTGGGAGTACGCCGAGGTGCCGTTCGGCATTCCGAAAGCCCACTCGAGCTTGAGCGAGGGAACCTGGTCCGCCGCAAGACCCGCTGGCGCACCCGGCTGAAAGCGCGAGTTGGCATCGTCCACACCCCACCCGTTCCAGGCAGATTGCGAACTCGCGGGTTTCTGCCCCGCGGCGCAGAAGCCTTTCATTTCGGGAAGGACCGCGGGCCCGGCTGCGCCCAGGTAACGCGCGACCGCCCTTCGATCGTCGGCCGAAAGCGCTTCTCCTTGCGCTTTCATGGTGCCGGATTCGAGCGATTTCAGGATGCCCTGCCAGGGAATCCTGGACAACTCCTCCGGCATAGGTGCGTGGGCGTCGCTATTGGGCGAGTGGCATCGCACGCAGGCCCGCAGGAACACCGCGGTGCCTTCCTGGGCGCGCGAGCAGATCGCCGCCAGCACGACAAGGATGGCGGAACGCACCCAGGGCCCGGCGCTGTGGCTACCCATCCAGCTCGATTTCCTGGTGCTGCATGCCGGCGTACGGATACACCGCCACCTTCGGGTCGCCGGGATGCAGTTCGCGCAGCTTGGCGATCACATCGTCCCACTGGTCGTAGAAGAAGGTGCCTGTCCGGTACATGTTCCGCATGTTGCGGGTGAGGTACTGCGAATAGACGATCATGGTCGTCTTTTTCGCTCCGCTCCGGGCGGCGGGATTCAGGCGGCGGGCCGTCAAATCGAATTGCGTGGAGCCATTGCGTCCGGCCAGCCGGTTATTGAGGTAATGCACCGGGTCGAGGCCCAGGGGATGCTGCACAATCAGCACGCCGGTGCCGCCGTCGCGGACGGAATAGTTGATCCACAGGCCGCCGTGGAACGCCTGGGAGTTTTGCGGGAAGGCGTTCGCCACCACGACGTCGGCATCCTTCAGGGTCGGCGTGGAGTACGTTTTGGCGGCCACGCGAACGCCCGTGTGGTGCGCTTCTACGATGTCGCCGCCCCAGATCCGCGTAGGCCGCAGCCGGTCGTTATAGAGGATCTGCAAGGTGTAATCGACATTCGCCATTTTGGCGGCCTCGATCATGTCGAGCCGCATGTCGTTCTTGAAAATCCTCACGGGACCGGTGGTGCGGACCTTGGTGAGGATCTGGGTGTGGTTGTATTCCACCGTCGGGAGCGCCGCAAGTCCCGGAAGAATGGCTTTGGCGCCGCCGCCATAGCCGGCATCCTGGTGGACCTTGACGCCGCTGATACAGATCTTGAGGTCGGCCGCCAGGAAGGTTTGGTTCAGCAGGATCCTGTTGCCGCGGGTTGTGGTCCCCACTTCTTTCAGGTTGTCGAAGACATCGTGATTCAGCCAGGCGTACCGCTTCGCGATCTCCGGCCCGAGCTTGCGGCCCACCTCTTCCTGCGTCATGGCGCGGTGCGTGCCAAAGGAGCCGATGAAGAGGACGTTCTCATCCTTGATGCCCGCCTTGGCCAGTTCCGACATCAGCCATGGCGTCACAGCGTATGCCGGCGTGGTGCGGGTAAGGTCGTCGAAGCTGATGGCGACCGTCTTTTTCCCGGCGGCGAGTTCGGCCAGCGGTTTGGAGCCGATCGGCTCGTTCGACTGTTGCGCAATCTGCTGCGGGGTAAGGACCGGCAGGTTGTGCCCGGCCATATCCATCACGTGGAGATCCCAGCTTGCGGGGAAGTCCAGGCGCTCTTCGATCCAGGGAGCGCCATTCGGGCCTGCGAACTCGTGCGTCGGGATCACCACCGAGGCTGCCGAGCCCTTGAGCTTGGACACCGCCTTCACCTGAAATGGCGTCTGTGCCATGGCGGTGCCGACCAGAGGCGTGGCGGCCAGGTACCGCGCGCTTCTGAGAATGTCTCTCCGGCTTAGAGTGGATTCGGACACGGGGAACCTCCTCGGGTAGATCATATACCAAACCGGGACGGGCGGGTTTTAGACGGCGGCCTGAAAAGCCCGGCGTCCGGAGACCCACGTGGACACGATCTCCACTCTCGCGGACGATTCGTCGTAGTGGAACTGCACGAAGTCCGCGCGGTCGCCGGCAGCGAGTCCGGCTGCGCGACCCGGGAGTTTGCCCGCAAGGGCCGCGTTCGTGGTGGCCATACGCACGGCGTCAGCCAGTGGTATTCCCGCGAGCCTCACGACGTTGCCGATGGCGCGATCCATTCGCAGCGCGCTGCCTGCGAGGCGGTCCTGCCCGGCCAGCACTACGCGGCCATCGGCGGTGTGATCGACCTCCTGTTCGCCCAGCCGGTATCGGCCCGGCGGAGCACCGGCCGGGGGCGCGGCGTCGGTGACCAACACCGACCGTCCAACACCCTTGGCCCGCAGCGCCACTTTCAAGAAGGCCTGATCCAGGTGAATGCCGTCAACGATGAAATCCGCCATGAGCCGGTCTTCGGCGAGTTGCTCCCAGAGGTAGTTGGGATGACGGCGAAGCATCGAGTGGGCGCCGTTGCCCAAGTGGGTCGATAGCGTCGCACCGGCCGAAACCGCGTCGCCGATCTCCGAAGCCGTGGCCTGCGTGTGCCCGATTGCGGCCACCACGCCTTCCGCAGTGACCTTCTCGATGTAGTCCGTGGCGCCGGGCCATTCCGGGGAGAGCGTGACGATACGGATCCGGCGTCCCGCGGCTTCCTGCCAGCGGCGGAACTCGTCGAAATCCGGCTTGCGCACCCAACGCTTCGGGTGGGCGCCGCGCGGCCCGTCTTCGGCGCTGATGTGCGGCCCTTCCACATGAAACCCGTCCATCACGTCGCCTTCGGGCAGTGCATCCTTCGCGCGCGAGAGATTGCGGAGCGATGCCTCCATGTCCTCGGGCGAGCCCGTGATCACGGTGGCGTAGAAGCGCGCCACTCCAGTCGCGAGGAGCGCTTGTATGGAGCGTGCGATCTCCGGGTGCGTGGTCTGCGGGTGATTGTAGTCGACTCCGGCGAAACCGTTCACTTGAATATCGATGAAACCCGGCGCGAGGTAGCATTCCCCGCCGTCCACAATCGAATCAACCGACGAGATCGTCCCGGAAAACCACGCTTCGATTGCCGGGCCGCCCGCCAGATTCCTGCCTGAAATTTTCATACCGGAACACTTCCACGAGGCCCTGGTTTATGCACAAGTTTGCCACATGCCTTCGAGTGTAAGTGTAACAAGCCATTACGCGAGAAACTTGTTGAAAAGGAGTTGCGAAGTGCGACATCGAGGTGGATTTCAGGTCTTGCTCGCGCTACAAAGATAGAGTCCATTAAGTGGTGGCTGCGCAGCCGGGGTGGCAAATCTCGGGGGAGGTAGTCAGCCGGTTGCGCAGTCCTCCGAAATCCTCAAGCCCGGGCACCCCCAACGGGACGCCCCCCGTTTACGAGACCTTCTTGGCCTGCCATTCGATGGTGTTGCCGCCGGCCGGGTTCTCTACCGTGAAGTGAATCTCGTTGCCGGTCACCTTGCCTTTGTAGTTCAACTTCATCTCCTGGTCCTGGAACTTCACCGTGATCGTGAAGGTCACGTTGTCGCCGTCCACTTTACCGTCCGTGATCGTCGACTTGCCCATCATGGAACTGGTGGTCTCACCGGTAAGCTTGTTGCCATCGACTTTGAAGACGAACGTCCGCTCCATCGATCCGTTGGGTCCTTCGGCGGTCGCTTTCCAGTTGCCGGTGATATCCGCGGCCGATGCGGTGAGGGCAAACACGGCCATGAGGGTCAGCAGCCATTTCATATGCCAGGCTCCTTTATGTGCTCCCCGTACTTTAATCCGCTTCCCGGGCCGAGGTCAATGGGCCCGCCGCGGCATCCTGGAGGCAGATCAAATCGGATTCCTGTATCCTGTTAGCTGAGAGGTGTATGTGTATCGCGGCAGTTTTGTATTGCTTGCGTGCTCGCTGGCGCTCAGCGGCCAGCCGCTGCGGGAACTCGCCGAAAGACGCAGCGTGCGGCTCGGCACGGCGGTGAACCCCGCCCGGCTGAACGAGGAACTCTACGCCGGCGTCCTTGCCCGGGAGTTCAATCAGGTAGAGCCGGAGAATGGCCTGAAGTTCGGGCCCGTCCATCCTCAACCGTCCGAATATAATTTTGGCCCGCCCGATGCGCTGGCCGCCTTCGCGCGGGAACACAAGATGTGGATGCGGGGGCACACTCTGGTGTGGCACCAGCAGAACCCACGATGGGTGACCAACAGCGGATACACGCCCGCTCAGCTCTCGACAACCCTGCGGGAACATATACAGGCGGTTGTGGGCCACTATGCCGGTCAGATCTACGCATGGGACGTGGTCAACGAAGCCTTCAATGACGATGGCTCGCTGCGCAGCACGGTGTGGTTCGACACGCCGGGGATCGGCCTGTCCGGCACGGGCTACATCGAACAGGCGCTGCGGTGGGCGCATGCCGCGGACCCGCAAGCCAGGCTGTTCTACAACGACTACAGCGCTGAGCGGGTGAACGCCAAGTCGGACGCGATTTACGCCATGGCGCGCGATTTCCGTTCCCGCGGTGTACCGCTGGACGGCATCGGGCTGCAGATGCACTTCACCGCCGATCCGCCGCCGCTCGCAAGCGTGGAAGCCAATCTCAAGCGCATCGTCGATCTGGGACTGGAGGTTCAGATCACGGAGCTTGACGTCAGGCTCCCGCTGGTGAACGGGCAGCCTGATCGTGAATCGCTCGACAGGCAGGCGCGCATCTATCACGATATTGTCGCGCTGTGCCTGCGGTATCCGCGGTGTTCCGCGATCCAAACCTGGGGATTCACGGACAAATACTCCTGGATCCCCGGCACCTTTGCCGGCACCGGCGCGGCGCTCGAGTACGACTCCAACTATCAGCCGAAGCCTGCATACGAAGCCATCCGCAACGCTCTTCTGGGATCACATTGATGCCGAACCGGGGCACGGTCTTGGAATCAGAAGACACGACGAATCTGATTCCACGTGCGAACCGCAGTCTGGTTCGCCTCTCGCAGGAATTGTCGCGGCTCTGGAAATCGGGAGTGGGTCATCATGACTTCCATCGAGGCTGGCCCGGCGTATTGGGCCAACCTTAGTTTGGCGCACATCTCCGGCCAGCGGATGAATCCCTCACCTGGAATGACATGGTCAACATGCGCCTTGATGCGATCCGACAGGTGAACGGCGAAAATGCGGTTGTTGAACTCATCGATCCGATCAAAAGGCCTCGGGCCGTCGATCTGGTCGTGCGACGAATCGTAACAGCGGCCAAAGACTTCGGGATCGAGTTCATCGAGCCCCGCCGCACCAAATCGGTTGCAGGGCCGGGCATCACGTTCTCCAGGGCGACGGCCACGCCCATTCCTTTGCCAGCGGAGCGAGAGAACTACACGTGGAGAGAACCGAAGCAAGTCTATCGTCAATCGATTCCCAACTGACGTGACAGGGCCCGGCATGGGCTACGATGCGCGGTACACCCAGGTCCGCCGCGGCGCGAATCGTGGCTGAGGTCTGTGGTCAGCGCCTCGGAATCGTCTAATCGTCGAGCATGGATGGAGTCCAGGTAGCCGGAATGCTCGGGCCGCACCCCATTCATCAGCAATCCCTGCAGGCAACCGAAAAGTCTCGGCATGAGTGCCGAGACGGCAGACACGAGTGTCCGCGCCACAACCACTCCGACCCATCGCAGCCCGCCGGCCCGATGGGTGCCTGCTTCTTTTCACGGTGGCGGGATTGGCGCGGGCGGTTCGATTCCGGCTACAATCGGAACCAAGCCCGATGGCCGCTGGCCCCACCCCGAGGAAGTGCAGCATGAGATTGCCATTCCAAACAGTTTGCCTCAGCCTTGTTTTGGGCTCGATCGCGTCCGCTCAGCCTTCCGGGAAGCTGCAGGACATGCTGCGGCGGATCTTCGCCTCCAACGAGTTCACGGCCGCGGGAGGGGGCGGGCGAGGCGGCGGTGTGGGCGTCCGCTGGATGGAGGACGGGCAGTCGTATATCACGGTCGAGGCGGCCCCTGGCGGCGGGCGGGAGATCGTGCGGCACGACGCGGGCACAGGCCAGCGCGAGGTGTTGGTCTCGGCACAGCAGCTCATTCCCAAACAGACCGGACAGCCGCTGGCGTTCGCCGAGTACACCTTTTCGGCAGGCGCCGTGAAGTTCATGGTGGCCACGAATGAGCACCGCGCGCTGGTGCGCAAAACAGCGGGCGAATGCTGGGTATTGGACCGCCACACCGGCGAGTGGCGCAAACTGGGAGGCGAACGCGGTTCCGACCTGATCTATCCCAAGTTCTCGCCGGATGCCACGCGGGTGGCCTACATTCGCGGCGCCAACCTCTACGTGGAAGACCTCGCCAGCGGCGCCATCCGGCAGTTGACCACCGACGGCGACGACATGATCCTGAACGGCTTCTCCGACTGGGTCTATGACGAAGAGTTCCGTTTGCGCGACGCTTACCAGTGGAGTCCCGACGGGGAGCGCATCGCCTATCTTCAATTCGACCAGCACAACGTTCCCGAGTACACGCTCATCAATTACACCGACGCGCTCTATCCCGAGATCCACACGTATCCGTATCCCAAGGCTGGGCAGACGAATGCCGCGGTGAGGGTGGGGGTGGTGAATGCCGCGGGCGGCGCGACACGCTGGATGAGGGTGCCGGGCGACCCGCGCAACCTTTATATTCCGCGCATGGATTGGTCGGGGCCGCGCGAAGTGACTCTGGAAGATCTGAACCGCCTGCAGAACACCAACGACGTACTGCTGGCCAATTCCGAGACCGGCGAGGTGCGCCGCATGTTCCGCGACCAGGATTCCGCCTGGGTGGAAGTCAACAACGCTCTCCATTGGGTGGAAGGAGGCAAACGGTTGCTGTGGACCAGCGAAAAGGACGGCTGGCGGCACGTCTACACGGTGTCGAAAGACGGCGACATGCGGCTGGTGACCAACAGCCCCGGGGACGTCATCTCGGTCCCGGCGTTGGATGAAGAGGACGGCTGGCTTTACTACATCGCCTCTCCAGATGACGCCATCCGACGATTCCTGTACCGCACGCGGTTGGACGGCAGCGGGAAGGCCGAACGGTTAACGCCCGCCGGGTCGCCGGGCGCGCATAGTTATGAGGCATCGCCCAATGGGCGCTTCGCCTTTCACACCGTGTCCCGCTACAATCAGCCGCCGGTGAGCGAACTGGTGCGGCTTCCTTCGCACACCACGATCCGCGTGATTTCGGATGATGCCGCGCTGAAGCAGCGGATTGCCGGGATCGTCGGAGACCGCACCGAATTCCTCCAGGTGGATGCCGGCGACGGGGTGAAGATCGATGGCTGGGTGATGAAGCCTCGCAACTTCGATGCGTCCAAAAAGTACCCGATCATTGTGTACGTGTACGGCGAGCCGGCGGGCGCCAACGTGGTGGACCAATGGTATGGGGCTCGGACCCTGTTCCACGCAGCGCTGGCCGACGAGGGATACCTGGTAGCGAGTTTCGACAACTCGGGAACGCCTTCGCCCAAGGGGCGTGCGTGGAGAAAGTCGATTTACGGGGATGTTGGGGTGCTGGCCTCCAGGGAGCAGGCGGCCGCGCTGCGATCGCTGGCGTCCGGCCGGCCATGGGTCGACCTTACCCGCGTGGGAGTGTGGGGATGGAGCGGCGGCGGTTCGATGACCGATAACCTGATGTTCCGCTCGCCGGAGCTTTACAAGGTCGGCGTGGCGGTGGCCGCGGTTCCCGACCAGACGCTCTACGACACGATTTACCAGGAGCGCTACATGGGGCTGCCGCAACAGAATTCGCGTGGGTATCACGACGGGTCGCCCATCAACTTCGCGGAAGGGTTGCAGGGAAAGCTGCTCAT
Source organism: Bryobacteraceae bacterium (assembly GCA_035501495.1). Lineage (GTDB taxonomy): Bacteria > Acidobacteriota > Terriglobia > Bryobacterales > Bryobacteraceae > JAIQFL01. The sequence continues at coordinate 22,286 of DATJWB010000041.1, forward strand.
CATCCACGGCACGGGCGATGACAACGTGCACTTTCAAGGCGACCAGCGACTGATCAACCGGCTGGTGGAACTGGGCAAGCAGTTCGACTTCATGGAGTATCCCAATCGCACACACGGCATCGCCGAGGGGCGAGGGACGTCGCTGCACGTCTACACGCTGATCTCGCGATATTTCGAAGAACATCTGCCTGCCGGCGGGCGGTAGGGGTTGCCGATACAGGAAGCCGGATTCTGATTCAGATCGCTTTCGTGCGATGGTGCCTGGCCGGCAAAACAACCCGCCTGTAACTTTTCTCCAGCCGGGCAGTATTGCATTCGTGGGACATCTCTCGCAAGATCTTCAGTTCGCCTTTCGTACGTTGCGGAAATCGCCGTTGTTCGTGGCGGTGGCGGTGCTGTCGCTGAGTTTCGGTATCGGCGCCAATACCGCTATCTTCACCCTCGTGGATCAGGTGCTGTTGCGGCTGCTCCCGGTGAAAGACCCGCAGCAACTGGTGCTCTTGTGGGGCCGCGGACCGCACTATGGCAGCAATAACGGACGTTACAAGCTCTCCTATCCCATGTACCAGGACATTCGCGACCACAACGAGGTCTTCAGCGGCATGTTCTGCCGGTGGGCCACGGACATGAATGTGAGCGCCGACGGCAAGTCCGAGCGCGTGGACGGCGAGCTGGTCTCGGGTTCGTACTTCCCCGTGCTCGGGGTGGGTGCAGCCGTGGGCCGCGTCTTCACTGCGGATGACGATCAGACCCCCGGCGGAAGTCCCTACGCGGTCATCGGCTTCCGATACTGGGTGAGCCGATTCGCCGGCGATCCCAACGTGGTGGGCAAGAAAATCGTGGTGAATGGCTACCCCTTGACCATCGTGGGGGTCAGCCAGGCGGGCTTTGACGGCACCGATCCCGGATCGTCGCCTTCCATCCGCGTCCCGGTGATGATGAAGGCCGAGATGGATCCGGTCGGCTCCAAATTCAGCTACAACTTCACGTCGCGCCGCGGACGCTGGGTCAACGTTTTCGGACGGCTGAAGTCCGGAGTCACACTGCAACAGGCCAAAGCCTCCCTGCAGCCGTTCTTCCACCAGATGCTGGAAATGGAAGTACAGCAGAAGGAGTTTGCCCACGCGGCGCCGGAGACTCGCCAGCGGTTCCTGACCATGTGGATGGATCTGCTGCCGGCTTCCAAAGGCGATTCCAACCTGCGGCGCCGGTTCTCCGACTCGCTGCTGGTGCTGACCGGCGTGGTGGGGCTGGTGCTCCTGATTGCGTGTGCCAACATCGCCAATCTGCTGATCGCCCGCGCGATGGGGCGTCAGAAGGAGATGGCGCTGCGGCTCGCCCTCGGCGCCAGCCGCGGGCGCATTGTTTCGCAGCTCCTCGTCGAATCTCTTTTGCTGGCCCTGGCGGGCGGCACCGCCGGCATCATCCTGGCGGTGTGGATGGACAAGACCTTGCTTGCGTTCCTGCCCACCAATGGCACGCCTCTGACCATCTCCACCACACCGGATTCCCGCATCCTCGCGTTCAACCTTGGGGTCTCGCTGCTGACCGGGATTCTGTTCGGGCTGGTTCCAGCGCTGCAATCCACGCGCCCCCAGCTTGCGGGAACCCTCAAGGAGCAGGCCGGCTCCATCGCCGGCAGGAAGTCCGCCGGCGTCCGCAAAGCTC
>DATJWB010000042.1:0-23428 GCA_035501495.1 Bryobacteraceae bacterium
CCGCTCCTGCTGGCGGTTGTGGCTGCGGCCGCCATCTGGGCTCCCGCCCGCCGCGCCACCAGGGTGGCACCCACCGAGGCGCTGAGGCAGGAATAACGCAGAATCAGTTGGGAGCGGCGTGGCGCGGTTAATTGGCTAAGGTAGTTTGGAGGCCGGTTCACTGTGCAGCTCCGCGACACGATGAATGGCTACCTGGCCGAGGAAAGAGTCGCGTCCGCGGCCGTTGAAAAACAAATGCTCGGTGCCCTCGAATCTCGGCGGGGTTTCCACCATAGTCGCGTTCCGGTCCGTTCCCGGAATTGCGCAATTCTGGGGGACCCTACACCGCGGTTCGACAGCCCAGCCTCAGCGGCTCAATTCCTGCATCAGCCCAGGATCGTGCGAAAAACCAATCGCTTTAGGCGCTACGGGTAGAGATCTCGAGGATCTCGGCAATTTCTTCAATACTCAATCCGCCGAAATAGCGCAACTCGACTACCTTGGCCTGGCGGGGCGCCACTTTCGCAAATTCTTCCAACGTTGCATCCAGGGCTACGATCGAGTCCTCGAACTGTGGCGACACCACCGCGACTTCGGCCACATTTACCTTTTCCGCGCCTCCCCCGCGCTTAAGGGAGCCCCGGGCGCGCGCCGCATCCACCAGGATACGCCGCATCATTTGCGCCGACATCGCGAAGAATTGGGCACGATGCTGCCAGTCCGCGTTTTCACGTCCACCAGGCGCAGGTAGACCTCATTCACCAAGGCGGTGGTCTGCAGCGTATTGCCGGTTCGCTCGTTACGCATGTAGCGCTTGGCGATCCAGCGTAATTCGTCGTCAACCGGCGGGGCCAGCCGGTCGAGCGCCGCTCGGTCCCCACCGGCCTAGTCCTTGAGCAAACCAGTTACTTCCCCCGGTTCAGGGACCGTCATGGACGCTCCTCAAAAGAAATCTAAACGGGAGGTAATCGTAAATCGGTGTCAAGTTGGCCTGGAGGCGTGTAACCCTCCGGGTCGATCGGGTGCGGGAGCAAAGGCCCGATCTTCCTTTCGCTCCCCTCGGCGCTTTGTTGATTCTTACGAATCTCGGAACGGAGCGTCTCCAGGCGTGCTGCCAGGAAACGTTCGCAAAATTGCCTCTTTTACCGCCAGTACAGAGCCCACCGCCAAGTTCGTCTGCTACGCTTCGAATGAGGACGCAGGTCCGAGGCCTGAGCGCCGCCGCCCCGCTTAGCGCGACAGATGACCGTGTCCTTCGCTTGCAAGGAATGCCCGGAGCTGACTATAAGGACGGTGCGGGTTGTTGAAGCTGGCTGTCGAACGGATCCAGCTCTCCTGATACCAGCGGTCGAATGGCGGGTATTCGGCACGCCGGAATTCGGCTTCCAGTTGTTCGAGCGGCGTCCGCGCCTCGCGCACCAACTGCCACATGCGCGCCGCGTCCGGAGCCCGCAGCGCCTCTTCGAGCTTGATCGCCGCCTGCGTCTGCCGCTCTGCGGTCTCGAGCCCCAGCGCGACGTCTACCGACAAGAAGCGCTGCTCGGAAAGCGATGCCCCGGCCTCCGCCCGCGACTCCACCGCCAGCGCATCGTCCAACTCGCGCATCCTGGACTGCAACTGCGCGAGCGTTTCCGCGCTGAAGGGCGGATACGTTTCTCCGCCCACCTTGCGATACAGCCGGTCTACCAGTTCCTGGATCGCCTCCGAAGCGTCCCACAGGCTGTGCGGAGTGTTGAGCAGGCTGAAGTACCTGGTGTACGCTGCCTCGGCGGCTTGTGCCTGAGACACCGGCCCCGGCGCGCCGAAGTATTCCCGCGACCACCACGCCGTGTAGCGTTCGGCCGCATTCGGCGCGGCATAGACCGCGGGAGCGTCCCAGGTGATGTCCGAGAGCATCCGCGCACCCATCACGTAGTCGCGCAGCTCCGAAACGTTCACCAGCATGTAGGCCGTGGCTCCGGTCTTGACGATCTTCTCGAACTGCTCGGCCACCGTCGCGGGAGTCACCGTGTGCGTCAGTTGTTTGCTCAGCCTTCCGCCCAGGTACGCCAGGTGATAATACACCCCATGCTTCCACTTGCCCAGCCCCGCCGGCAGCCCGCGCATATGGCCGTCGTTGTCGTCCGGCCAGATGATCATGACGTCCTCCGGCAGATCGAACGCCGCCGGATTCCGCTGGTATTGCGGCAGCATCTCGTTGTACATCGTGAAGTGAAACAGCGCCGTCTTGTCCTTGGGAAGCTGTTCGCGAACCATCGATACCTGCTGCGCAATCACCTCGCGAAAGGTCGCCGCTTTCTGGTCGTCGGTCGTACCCTGCGGAAAAACGAAGGGACGGTCTTCGGTGCCGCGCATCCCCACCGGCCAGATCACGTCCAGGTCGCGGTTCTCCAGAACGCCGCCGCGCCAGAAGGTCAGCAGGCCATCGCGGTTGGTAAACCAGTTCCACTCCGGCCGGATCCCGCGCTCCGCAGCCAGCTTGAAGCGCTCCAGCCCGAACGGGTTGGACACCAGAATGTCGTAGTGGTGCGAGGTGTAATACAGGCCCCAGTCGCTTGCCAGCTTCTGCACTTCGTATCGCCGGTGAACCCGGGTATACGGCGCCACCATGTTCATCCGCAGCCGCAGCGCCGTTTCGAAGAACCGCTTGTACCAGTCGAGCGGCACGTCGCCGGTCTGCAGCGGGTTCCCGTTGGCGTCGAACGGCCGCGGCAACAGGTCCTCGTCGTCGTGAAAAAAACCGCGATACCGGAAGGTGGGTGGACTCTGTAGGAAGCTCGTTCGCTTCATCACCAGCGGATCGCGATGCATGGGCGCATACCCGGTCCAGATGTAGAGCGGATCGATGCCCAGCCGCTCCGACAGCGTGTACGCCGCAAACGCCGTGCCGCGCGCATTCGAGCCCACCAGCCAGACGTCGTGCCCCTCAGTGAAGATTCGATAGCTCTCCCATTGCCCCCGAATCGCGTTCGCATCGATCGCCCCGGGCAACGGCCCGTGTCCCAGAGTAACCAGATGGATCGCGGCCCGATCGCCGGTTGGCGAACTCACGATCTGCGGCCGGTAGCCGCTGATCTTCTCGATATCGCCCGCCAGGAACTCGCCCGCCTGCCGCACGGCGGAGTTCTCGTCGTTCGCGATTACGATCTGGCCAACCGACTCCTTGGACGAAAGGGTCACGTCGCCGGGCGCCGCCGGACCCGTCTCGACCCAAGCGCCCCGCAGCGTTGCAGTCCATGGCCCTGTCTGCGCACTGGTGTGCGCGATTGCGACGGCGCCAAAAGTAATCAGGAGCCGTGTGATCGAACGAATTCCGGGCATATTTAGTTCAGACCTCGAACGAAAACACTATACCTCGAATTCATTCCGCCCGCGATCCGACTGCCTCAGATGATGTACTGTTGCACGAAAGACAAATATCCCTGCCGGCCGCCTTGCTTGTTCCATCGATCAATCGACTTCCGCAAACGCTTCAGGCACGCGACCATCTCCGGCGGCGACAGCGGGTCGGGCGCTTCCTCACCTCTCGCCAGATCTCCCCGTCCCAGCCGGAATTCGCATACCTTCGCCACCGCCTCGTAGACCGTCCTACTGGTGTCGCTCAGACGCGGCGGGGACGCCACCCGCCCTTCGGCATCCGCGTCATAACGGCGGGTCAACGCAGTCACCGCGTCCAGGACATTCATGTCGAGAATCGTGGGGTCCCGGCGAAACTCGGCGAAGATGGCAAACTCGATGTTTTGGAGAACATCCAGGTACCCTTCTTCCACGCGCATGATTGACACCAGAGTATCACCCATGGCGGTGAGGCACGCTCGGACAGCACCTGAAAGCGCTATCATACGGATTTCAGACAGGAGATTCCCAATGCCTCTCGACTTCACGCGACGCCAGTTCGCCTGCGCCGGCGCCGCCTCGCTGGCCGCGTTGCTTCCGCGCGGAATATTCGGCGCCACCTCGGCGGCCAAAAACGCCGTCATCCACGCCGATGTCGAGATTGGTCTGATTCGTCCCGAATTTCACTCCAATTTCGCCGAGCACCTGGGATCCTGCACCTACGGCGGCATCTGGGTGGGGAAGAAATCGCCAATCCCCAATATCAACGGCCTCCGCAAGGCTGCTGTCGATTTTCTGAAGGAACTCGGAGTCCCCGTGCTGCGCTGGCCGGGCGGCTGCTACGCCGACGACTACCATTGGCGCGACGGCATCGGGCCCGCTGAGAAGCGCCCCAGGCACGTCAACGTCAACTGGGGGAAATATGTCGAGGACAACAGCTTCGGTACCCACGAGTTCATCGAGTTCTGCCGCCTGATCGGTGCCGAACCATATTTCGCCGCGAACGTCGGCTCGGGCAGTCCCCAGGAGATGCGCGACTGGATCGAATACTGCAACTTCCCCAAAGGCAGCACCCTCTCCGACGAGCGCGCCGCTAACGGGTCGCCCGAGCCCTTCCGCGTCAAATACTGGGGTGTCGGCAACGAACTGTGGGGCTGCGGCGGCAATTTCCGTCCCGAACAGGCAGCCGAAGAGTTTCGCCGCTTTGCCACCTTCGCCCGCCTGATCGGCGACCGCGACCTCTACCTGGTGGGCTGCGGGCCGAACGGCAACGACGCCCGCTGGACTCGCGGGTTCATGGACACCCTCCAGGGCAGCCGCATGCCCAACGGCTACTCCATGCATTACTACGAAAACGGCTCTCTCCCTTCCACGCAGTTCACCCCCGAAGCCATGTACACCCAGTTCAACCTCTTCCCCCGGGTGGAGCAGGCGATCATCGAGCAGCGCACGCTGCTCGACAGCTATGACCCTGGCAGGAACATCGGCCTCTTCCTCGACGAATGGGGCGTCTGGGACCAACTACGCGAGGACTCCAAGGGACGACTGTGGCAGCAGTCCACCATGCGCAGCGCCGTTGCCGCGGCCCTGGGCCTCAACATCTTCAACCGCCAGGCCGACAAGCTGTACATGTGCAACATCGCGCAATTGATTAACGTGCTGCAGGCGGTGCTCCTCACCGATGGGCCCGAAGGAAAGAACTGCGTCCGGACCACCAGCTACTACGCCTTCATGCTGTTCAAACCGCACCGGTCCAAGAAGGCGGTACGCGTCGAGTATGACGGGGATCGGCTGCCGATGGCGCCCGCGGGCCGCGGCGGAAGAGGCGGCCAGCAGCCGGAACCGCCGCCCGATCTCTCCATGTCCGCGTCGCGGCAGGATGCCGAGATGATTGTCACGCTCGTCAACCCGCGCCACGATGTCGATATGGAGGTGGATTGCGCGATCCGCGGAGCGTCTGCCAGGCAGGCGCGCGCCCAGATCCTCCACGATTCCAATATCAACGCCGCCAACAGCTTCGACGATCCCGAGCACCTGACCATCAAACCGCACCAGGCGGCCATGGATCGCGATCGTCTGCGAATTACCTTGCCGGCGATGTCCGTGGTGACGGTAACACTTCAGGTCGCTTGAACCTACTGCCGGTCATTGGTAATGAGCCGCGCCCCGCGATTCCGCGTGATGTAGTTGTACACCCACTCCATCAGCACCAGGACGCGATTTTCGAACTCCACCAGGTACATCAGGTGGACGAATACCCAGACGAACCAGGCAGGGAACCCGGACAGATGCAACCCGCCAAACTCCGCCACCGCGCGGTTGCGGCCGATGGTCGCAAGATTGCCTTTATTCCAGTAGCTGAACGGCGCAACCGGTTTGCCGCGCAGCTTCATCTCGATCAACCGCGCCACGTAGCGCCCCTGCTGCATCGCGACGGGAGCCACTCCGGGAAGCGGCTTGCCGCCCTGGTGGCTGAAATTCGCCAGGTCGCCGATCACGTGAATTTCAGGATGCCCTGGTATGCTCAGGTCGGGTTCCACCAACACACGCCCGGCCCTGTCGAGAGGGGCGCCGGCGCGGTCCTTCAGTACCTGCCCTAGGCTGGAGGCCCTCACACCAGCCGCCCACAACACCGTCCGGGCCGGGTACTGCTCGACTCGTCCGGGGGATTCTATGGTCACGCCGTCCGGCCCGATTTCCGTAACTCTGGCGGAGGTGATCGGCCTCACTCCCAGGGCAACCAGTTGCTTCTCGGCCTTCGCCGATAAGTCCGGCGGAAACACCGGAAGGACCCGGCTCTCGCCCTCGACGAGGATGATCCGCGACTCCGCGGGGTTGATATGGCGGAAATCGTGGCGCAGCGTGTCGTTGGCGATCTCTCCGAGCGCTCCGGCCAGTTCTACTCCCGTGGCACCGCCGCCGACAATCACGAAATGCAGCCAGGCGTGTCGTTTCTCCAGATCGGTCTCGCGCTCGGCCTCTTCAAAAGCGAACAGAACCCGCCGCCGGATGAAGGTGGCATCTTCGATGGTCTTGAGACCCGGCGCCATCGGCGCCCAACGGTCGTTCCCGAAGTAATGATGGGTAGCGCCTGTGGCGATGATCAGCTCGTCGTAGGGCACTTCGCCATCCCGTAGAATGACGCGCCGCTGCTCCACGTCCACGTCCACAACTTCTCCCAGTAGCACCTCGGTGTTTTGATTTTTCTGGAGGACGTGGCGGAGTGGCGAGGCAATTTCCCCGGGCGACAGCGCGCCGGTCGCTACCTGGTAGAGGAGCGGTTGAAACAGATGGAAGTTGCGCCGGTCGATCAGCGTCAACGACACCGGCGCCCGGCCCAGCGATTTCGCTGCGTACAATCCCCCGAAACCGCCGCCCACGATCACGACTCTCGGCGTGCCGCTCATTGCGGATGGGCCTTGGACTGCGCCAGCGCAGCCTGGCGCAGCAGGATGAATTCCGAAAGATTCTCGGAGGTGAGCATGCCTTTGAGTTTGCCCTCGTCATCCATCACCAGGGCGCATGCCCCGGTTCCCGAAACCAGGGGCAATGCCTCGGTGAGCGGCGCGTCCGGCGATACCCGGGCATACTCGCGATCCATGGCGCTCGACACGTACGCATCGGGGCCATCCGTCAACATGGCGCGCACCAGCGCCGAACGCGTCAACAGGCCGATCACGGACTCGCCATGCATCACCGGAAAATCGTGCTGCGAAGTGGCCAGCAAGAGATTACCGGCATCGCGTATGGTCTCGCCGTGCTGCAAAGTCCGAAAGTCCGAGATCATGGCCGCGTGAACCGGGAAGCCCGATGTCAGAATCCGTCCGCGGGCCGCCATGCCCTCCTGGGAGGCCCCCAAATATACGAAAAGCGCCACAAAGACCAGGATGAAATTGCCCCAGAGAAGCCCCGCCAGTCCCAACAACGCCGCCAGCACCTGGCCCGCGCCGGCCGCCACGCGCGTGGCTTCTTCCTCCGGCCGGCGCAACGCCAGCACCGACCGCAGAATCCTTCCGCCATCCATCGGGTAGGCCGGGAGCAGATTGAAGAGGAACAAGGTGAGGTTGCCGAAGGCGATCCGCTCCGCCAGGTTGGCGTCGGTGGGCTCCCGCAGCAGGGTGAGCGCGACGAATCCCTGCCTGGCCGCGACCCATGCCAGTAACCCCAATGCAATCAGCAGATTGACCGTGGGCCCGGCGAGCGCGATCCAGACCTCTTCGGAGGCCTTGGGCTGCCGCTCGGGCCGCGACACCCCGCCGATCGGGAACATCACGATCTCGAGCGTGTGTATACCGTAATGCCGCGCCACCAGCGAATGGCCCACCTCATGGAGCAGTACGGAGGCGAACAACGCCACTATATAGAGGGCTGTCGTGGCGCCAGACTGCTGTCCGCCCACCCCGATAAACACCAGGAACACCAGCAGCAGAATGAAGGTGAAGTGCAGGCGAACGGGGATTCCGAAAATGGTCGCGATACTTACACTGCCGGCGATGAGCTTCTGCCTGGACTTGTCGTCATTCGGCACCGAGGATTCGATGCACGGACAGAGGTATAGGATTCCCGCCGGAACCTCGGAATTCTCCTAAGGGCGTCTGACGCCGGCGGCCGCCCGGTTTCCGTTCAGCAAACTCTGCTGCCGCGCCGAAACCGGAACGGCGCCTTTCGCGAAATTGACGCGGTGAACCATGGTCCACCCCAACAACACGTGGGTATGCCTGATCATCCGATACAGCCAGGGCTGCGCCTCATATTCCGTGACGAGGCTTCCATCTCCCATCATGCCGGCTTTCTTGGAAGGTGTATGCCCGTATTCACAACTGTCGCCGTTCTGGTGCCCCGGGAGCTTCGAGCAGTATTCGGCGTCAATGTGGGGCAGGTAACGGCTCGGGTCGGTGTCCGGACCTAAACCGCCGAGCCAGTGGCCCACCTCATGTGCGGCGGCAACCTGATAGAACGAAAGCGACGGCCAACGGTAGTCTCGCCTTGACTGGAACTCGAGGTCCTCATTGGTGATGAGGTGTTGATAAGAACGGAAGGCGTAATTCTCGCGATTGAGCAGCCGAACCGCTTCGATGATCGCGTGGCTTGAATGGGCATGGGGCATCAGTTCGACGTCGAGGGCACACTGGGCGTGCGCCGGAACCTGGGCCCCGCTGACGAACTGCAGGTAGTCCTGGTCGGACAACCCACCCGCATCGGGTGCGTTGTCCGGGGGCACCAGGATCAGTTGATTGTTCCAAACAGTTTCCACGATCTGCTTGAATCTGATCTTGAACGCATTGAATTCCGCTTCCGTCCAGCTGCGGCATTGGAAAAGATTGTGGTTGGCATCGTCTACCCAGCCTGTCACGGTCTCCTTCACAGTCCTGGACAGAAGGCCGATATGGTTTCCCGGTCCCGCGTGGTAATGCGCCCTGGGGTCCCGGGGGAACAGGTGCACCTTGAGTCGGATGGTCAGCTTCGCCGGACGCCCGGATTGTGCGGGGTCCAGCACGGAATCGAAATTGTCTTGTTTGATTGTTCGTCTTAGAGCCATACTTCACCAACGATTGGGTTACGCAGGCCCAAGCAGACGCGGATTAATTCCCGGGACCGGGAGCAGGACTTTTACAATACTTTTGCATGATAGACTCGGCGAATCGAGATGCACCGCCGAACTCTTCTCTTCCTCACGTCGCTGGCCGCCGTTCTTCCATCGGCGCCGGCCCAGTCCGCTCCGGCCATGGCGTTTACGGTTTCCATGCCGCAGCCGGCCAAACACACGTTTCACGTAATCCTCCGCGCCGCGGGTCTCAAGGGTGAAATCCAGGACTTCAAGATGCCGGTCTGGTCGCCAGGGTACTACGGTATCGGAGACTATTCCCGTAACGTGTCGAACTTCCACGCCGAGGATGCCGCCGGCCTTCCATTGCCCTGGGAGAAGATCACCAAGAACACATGGCGCGTTGCAGCCGGGCAGGCTTCCTCCATCGTGCTGAACTACGACGTCTTTGGCGCGACGGCGTTCGCGGCCAACAATTATCTGGGGGAAGACCGCGCTTACCTCTCGCCCTCCGGGACATTCCTGCACATCCCCGGCATGACGCTCGATCCCGTTACCGTCGCGATTCAATTGCCGCCCCAGTGGAAGCAAATCTCGACCGGGCTCGAACCCGTGACCGGCCAGCCGAATACTTTCTCGGCTCCGGACTTCGACGTGCTCTACGACTCCCCCATCCTCATGGGCAACCAGGAGTATCTGCATTTCGACGTGAGGCGAGTGCCCCACTACGTGGCCATGGAGAACGTACCCGAAAGCGTGGACCGCACGAAGATGCTGGCCGACCTTCAGAAAATGGTGACCGCGGCGACACGGTTGATCGGCGATGTGCCGTACCGGCACTACACCTTCCTCATGATGGGCCGGGGCAACGGTGGGATCGAGCATCTGAACTCAGCCTCGATCCAGTTCAACGGGGACAGCCTCACGACTCCGGGAGGCTATCTCGGCTGGCTGAGCTATGTGTGTCACGAGTATTTCCACAACTTCAACGTCAAGCGGATCCGGCCCATCGCGCTGGGGCCGTTCAACTACGACATGGAGAACCTCACCAATATGCTCTGGGTCTCCGAAGGCCTGTCGGTCTACTACGAGGACCTGGTGCTGGTGCGGGCCGGGCTGATGACGCGCGATCAATATCTGGAGAAGATGAAGAACTCCATTGGATCGTTCGAGAATGCCGCGGGGCATCATTACCAGTCGGCCACCGAGTCGAGCTGGAACACGTGGAATGCCGGCTCGGGCGTGGGCGGGGATCGCAACACGTCGATCTCCTACTATAATAACGGCGCGATGCTCGGGGCCATGCTGGACCTGAGGATCCGGGAACTGAGCCAGAACCGCAGGTCGCTGGACGATGTGATGCGCGGCCTGTACCGGAAGTATTACCTCGAGAAGCGCCGCGGTTTTACGGATGCCGAATTTCGCCAGGAATGTGAACTGGCGGCGGGAGGGGATGTTTCGGAAGTTCTGGAGTACGCCTCAACCACCAGAGATGTGGACTATGCCAAATACTTTGCGTATGCCGGGCTCGAGCTGCACGCCGTGTCCGAAGAGGCCGCGGGCGCGTATCTCGGAATCAATACGCATGCCCAGGAAGTCCCGCCCAGCGTGATGCCGCCTTCCCGAGGCGGAAGGGGCTCGCCGCCGGAGATCATGCTGACGATCACGAGTGTCACCGCGAACTCGCCGGCAGCTCGCGCCGGGTTGCAAGCGGGAGATCAGATACTGGAAGTGGAGAGCGCGAAGGCAACCCCGAAGGCGATCAACGACCTGCTGGGCGTCAGCCAACCGCCGGGCCGCGCCGGAAGAGGCCAGCCGCCGCCCGCGCCGTCCGCCGTCACCCCCAAGCGCCCGGGCGAGAAACTCGCCATGCGGATCGCGCGCAATGGCGCAACGCAGGAGGTTGCGGTCGAACTCGAAAAGAACTCCAGGCGCACTTTCAGTTTCCGTGAGGCTGACCATCTAACTACGCTCGAAGCAGCCATCCTGAAGGACTGGCTGCGGTCAACGCAGTAACGAGCACTTACTTGGAGCGGCCGTTCTTTTCCTGCAACAGGCCCATCGCGGACCGGAGTTCCACTCCAGGGGCAAATCGCGGTACGCGCCTGGCGGCAATTTCCATCGCACCTCCGCTGCTGGGGTTCCGTACCCTGCGCGCCTTATGATGCGAGACGCCGAACGTGCCGAATCCCGAAATCGTCACACGGTCCCCTTTCGCCAGGCTATTCTGAATCGCCTCCAGAAACGCATCCAACGCGAGTGCTGCTTGCGAACGGGTCAGGCGCGCGTCCGACGCAATCTTGCTGACCAGGTCTTTTTTGGTCACTAGGCACCCTTTGCGACAGGCGACTTTTATCAAAGTCGTGCACCGGTGTCAATAGGCATTCGCAAAGTTGGCATTCGCAAAGGCCATTGGTAAATAGTGTTTGCAGCGGTTTGCAGCGCTTATCTCCTCCGGTATTGCTCGTCGGTGACGTGTTCCATCCAATCCACGACCTTGCCGTCAAGCTTCTCCTGGATTGCAAGATGCGTCATGGCGGTATTTGGGGTGGCTCCATGCCAGTGCTTCTCGCCTGGCGGAAACCACACCACGTCGCCGGGCCGAATCTCCTCCACCGGTCCGCCATCCCGTTGGGCCCAGCCGCAGCCTGCGGTCACGATGAGGGTCTGGCCTAACGGATGCGTGTGCCAGGCGGTCCGCGCGCCGGGTTCGAACGTCACGCTGGCGCCTGAAACGAGCGCCGGATTGGGGGCCTGGAAAAGGGGGTCGATCCGCACGGTGCCGGTGAACCATTCTGCCGGCCCCGTGCCGGAAGCCTGCGACCCAACTCGTTTGATTTCCATTTTTGTCTCTCTCCAACCACGAAAAACTGCCCTGTTCGACGCCCGACTTCTCGGGGGTCCTTACTTATCGTTTACCTCGTGTCCGACCCTCTTGTCGAGCTTGTCCCGGTTGATTCTCAATGGCAAGGCCGCTCCCTCCGCCTGAGTTCGCCTGCTAATCTGTGAGCAAGCACATCGAGCACGGACGGCATGAAACAGAGAGTCTGGTTGGTCGAGGAGCCCGGCGGGACGTTCCAACCAAGAGAGATCGACCGGGCGGTTCCCGGGCCGAACCAAGCCCTGGTCCGGATCGCCGCTTGTGGCGTCAACCCTCTGGATGTCAAAATTCGCGCCGGCGCGGCGGCGCATGCCCGGCAACCGCTTCCCGCGGTCCTCTGCCTGGATATGGCAGGGACCGTGGAGGAAACCGGACCGGGGGTGACGGCCTTTCAGGCGGGCGATGAAGTCTACGGTATGGTCGGGGGCGTGGGCGGACTGCCAGGCACACTCGGCGAATTCGTCACAGCCGATGCCGATCTGCTCGCTCACAAACCCGCTCGCCTGTCCATGCGCCAGGCGGCGGCTCTTCCGCTCGCCACCATCACGGCGTGGGAAGGACTGGTCGATCGCGCCAGGGTCCGCGCGGGGCAGAAAGTCCTGATCCATGCGGGCGCCGGCGGTGTCGGCTATGTCGCCATCCAGATTGCGCAGGCGTTTGGAGCAACCGTCTTCGCAACAGTATCGCCGGAGAAAAGAAAGCTGGTCGAGGAGCTTGGAGCTTCCGCGATCGATTACCGCTCCGTTCCGGTCGAAGAATATGTGAATGCCTTGACCGGTGGTAAAGGCTTCGATATCGTCTATGACACGGTGGGCGGGGCGGCCCTGGACGCTTCGTTCGCCGCCGTAAGGCGCTACTCCGGGCATGTTCTGAGTTGTCTCGGTTGGGGCGCGCACTCACTGGCCCCGCTCTCGTTTCGGGGGGCCACCTACTCTGGTGTCTTTACGCTGCTCCCGCTGCTCACCGGCGAAAGCCGCGCCCATCACGGCGGGATCCTCTCCCAGGCACGATCGATCGCGGAAGCGGGAAAACTCAAGCCGCTTCTGAACGATCGGCGTTTCGCCGTGACAGATATCGAGGCGGCCTTTGCGGCTGTGGAAGCCGGCTCCCTGGGAAAGGTGGTCGTGGAGATGGAAGCCGGATCGTCCCGCACGAGTCGGATGTAGAATTCGAGGTAGCGAGGAAGCCCCATGAGTCCTTCGGAAGACCTGATCGAGGCCGCCAAGACGGGCGACCTGGAGCGCGCCAGGAACATCCTGGAAGCAGATGGCACACTCGCTAACCTCCGGGATGAACGCGGGGCAACGCCGCTCCACTATGCGGCGCTGAACGGACACCGCCAGATGGTGCGGCTGCTGCGCGAGCGGGGGGCCGACATCAACATCCGGGACGGTCAATTCGGAGCCACACCCGCGGGCTGGGCCATCGAATACATTCGCGAGATGGGCGGCCAACTGTCGATTGAGCTCGAAGACCTCGCATACGCGATTCGCCAGGGAGATGAACGGTGGGTCAGCCGCTTCCTGACGCGATTCCCGGCACTTCGCCAGGCGAGGGACCGACACGGAACCCCGTTTCGGCAGCTTGGCCAGGAGTGCGGGAATCCGAAGATCGCCGCACTCTTCGCACCCGGGGCCTCCTAGCGTCCTCCCTTCCCTTGGACATCACATCTTGGCGGCTCCTGAAAGACGAGTTGGTGGGCGGCATCGGCGGCACGTTGTGGGTGTTGATGGGAACCGCAGGCATTGTGTTGCTGATTGCCTGCGCCAACGTGGCGAACCTGCTCCTGGTACGCGCCGATGGACGGCGGCAGGAATTGGCGATCCGCGCCGCGCTGGGCGCCGGCAGGATCCGGATGGCGCGCGATCTGCTGCTGGAAAGCGGGCTGCTGGGCGTGGCCGGAGGCGTGTTGGGCCTCACCCTCGCCTTTGGCGTTCTGCGGGCGCTGGCTGCCGATGGTCCGGAGCATCTGCCGCGCGTCCACGAGATCGGGATTGACCCGGCGGTGCTGGCCTTCACGCTGGGGATCTCGCTGGCTTCGGGCTTGCTCTTCGGCCTGATTCCCGTTTGGCAGCAGATGCGCCCGCATCTCTCCGGGGGGCTGCGCGGGGGCGGACGTTCCCTCAGCCCGAGCCGGGAGCGGCACCGCGCACGCAGTGTTCTGATTGCGGTGCAGGTCGCGCTTTGCGTTGGTCCTGCTGGTTGGCTCCGGGGTGATGCTGCGGACCTTCCAAGCCCTGCGCCAGGTCGATCCCGGCTATTCGCGGCCTCGGGAGGTCGAGACCTTCCGCGTCTCGATTCCAGAGACGCAAGTGGGCGAAGCCGAGAGGGTCATCCGTACGGAAGAGGCCATCCTTCGTAAGATCGAGGCGCTCCCGGGCGTCTCCGCGGCCGGCATGGTGGATGGGCTTCCCATGGATCGTATCTCGAATTATCCGGTCTACGCGGAGGACCATCCCGTGCATGACGGCTCAATCCCTCCCATACGCCGCTACAAGATGCTGTCGCCCGGCTATGCGGCGGCCATCGGCAACCGCCTGGTGGCGGGCCGGGACCTGACGTGGGCGGAGACTTACGAACAGGCGCCTGTGGCCCTGGTTTCCGAAAACGTGGCGCGCGAGTGGTGGCAGGATCCCCGTGCGGCGATCGGTAAGCGCATCCGGGCGACACTCAACGACGACTGGCGGGAAGTGATCGGCGTCCTGGAGGATATTCGCGATGACGGCATCGATCAGAGGGCGCCCGGCATGATTTACTGGCCGCTGTGGCAGAAAAATGTGGCAGAAAAACTTTGCCGGCCCCGCTTACCTGGTCCGCAGCGTGGCATTCGTGATCCGGACGCCCCGCGCCGGATCAGCCGGCCTTCGCCGGGAACTGGAGCAAGCCGTCCAGAGTGTGAATGCCAGCCTTCCGGTGGCAGACATGAAGACGTTGGAAACGGTGTATGACCGCTCGCTCGCCCGTGCCGCGTTCACGTTGGTGCTGCTGGCCATCGCAGGTGGCATGGCCGCTGCTGCTGGGGCTGGTGGGGATCTATGGAGTCGTCGCATACTGGGTCTCGCAGCGCAATCGGGAAATCGGAATCCGGCTGGCACTGGGAGCGGCGGTGACGGAGGTCACTCGCTTGTTCGTGCGATACGCGCTAGCCATCTCCGGCCTCGGCGCCGCCTGCGGGTTGGCCGTGGCTCTGGTGTTGACCCGCCTGATGAAATCGCTGCTTTTCGAGGTGAGCCCGGCGGACCCGTTGACCTATGCCGCGGCGTCGGCGGGGCTCATTCTGGCGGCGGCACTCGCCAGCTGCCTCCCGGCGCGGAGGGCGACTAAGGTAGACCCGGTGGCGGCCCTGCGCGGCGAGTAACGCCAGCCGGAATCCTATTGGCGGGCGGAGCCTTGCGAAACCAGGGCGGTGGATACGGTCGGGGAAAGTGCAGCCACCGACCTGAGGAGAGCCTCACGATTCACCGGCTTGGTGATTACGCCATCCATTCCGGCGGCGATGCATTGCTGATGATGGCCGGACGCGGTGTGGGCCGTCAGGGCCAGGATGGGCGTGCGTTTGAGGTCGCGGCGTTCCTCTTCCTGCCGGATCATCCTGGTCGCTTCCAGGCCGTCTACTTCAGGCATCTGGACATCCATGAGGATCAGGTCAAACCGTTCCTGCTGGAAATGACTGCAGGCTTCCTGTCCATTGTTGGCGACTGCGGTCTGGCAGCCGGCCAGGCGTAGCAGAGAACAGACGACCTTCTGGTTGACGAAATTGTCTTCCGCGACGAGAATCTTCAAAGGCGGCAGCGCGACGGGAGGGGTTTTCCGGGGCTGGACGTCGGCGGTGGCGGGAGTGCGCTCGGGCATGGGCAAGTCCAGATAGAATCGGCTGCCCTTTCGAAGTTCGCTTTCGACCCATACCCGCCCGCCCATGAGGTCCGTCAGCCGGCGGGTAATCGTGAGGCCAAGCCCCGTGCCGCCAAACCGGCGGGTATGCGAGCCATCCGCCTGTGTAAATGCATCGAAAATACGGTCGATCTTGTCCGGGGCGATCCCGATCCCAGTATCGGTGACGGTGAAAAGGAGCCACCCGGGCTGGGGCGGAGCGACGGCTACCTCTATTCTGCCCTGAAAGGTGAACTTCACCGCATTCCCGAGCAGGTTGATCAGGATCTGGCGAAGGCGCACGGGATCGCCGCGGACCCATTTCGGGCAGTCGGTACCCAATTGGAGGTCGAGCCGGAGGCCTTTGTCGCGAACGGGGATATCGAACATTCGCAGGACGTCACGCAACATCGGTGTCAACTCGAAATCCAGGTTCTCGATTTCCAGTTTCCCGGCCTCGATTTTCGAAACGTCCAAAATGTCGTTGATGATTCGAAGCAACCCCTCGGCCGAGGTCTTCACGCCAATGAGATAATCCGCCTGAATCGGGGTCAGCTCTGTGGCTAGCGCCAGGTCTGTCATGCCGATGATGCCGTTCATGGGCGTGCGGATCTCGTGGCTCATGTTGGCCAGGAACTCTGATTTGAGCTGCGCGGCGCTCTCTGCTTTTTCTTTCGCCTCGAGCAGTTCGGCGTTCACCCGATTGCGTTCGGCGATCTGTTCTTCCAGGCTGCGCCGGTGCCGGGCCAAGTCAACGTCGCGCCGTTGGATCTCGTCGAGCATGGCGTTGAAAGAGATTGCCAGTTGGCCCACTTCGTCCGTGGAATGGGCGGTGACCCTGCCTTCGAACCAGTGGGTCTCGGCAATTCGTTTGGCAACACCGGCCATTTCGAGGATCGGAGCGGAAACGTGGCCTTGGAGAGCAGCCGCTATGGCCGCGGACATCGCGAGGCTGAGAAGCAGAATGATGGCGGCCCCGCCAAGGTATTGCTGGAGAAGGGCCGGCAAGGTCGGAATGTCCGCCAACAGCACGAGCGTGCCGATCCGTTCCCCACCGGCGGATACTCCGCGAGAGAGGATCAGCATCTCACTCTGGCGCTGCACTCCGTCAATCGGCGGCCTGACCGGCGCCTCGTTGGGCGGGCCAAGGCTGGCGAAGAGGATACCGTCGCTATTATAGAGAGCGGCATGGCGCACGACCGCGTCTGCGCGTAGCGAATTCAGCACATCCTGGGCGGCACTCCGGTCGCCCAAGGTTATGGCAGGGCCCACCTGATCCGCCACGATGTTCCCGATGGCGGTGACCTCCTCGCCGGTATGCAGCCAGAATCGCCGGAGGTCCAACCAGGTGAATCCCGTGGCTGCGAGCGCCACCGCGAAGGCACTGCCACCGGCGATCAGGAAGGTGAGCTTCCACTTGAGGGAGACAGTTCTGGTCATCCCGGCGCCTTCCCTTTGGGGAGATCGCGAAGCTTGCCAAACCGCAACAGCTTGGAGCTGATGGCGACGTTGCACCGGTCCAGGGTGGAGATGCTCACCTCGAACGACATGTGACCGTCGGCAAGAAACAGGTTGATGGCTCCGCCCGAGTCCAAGAAGTGGTTGCTTTCGCCGATGGTGAGCAGATGAGCGGCCGTGGCTCCGCTGAGGGCACTCTCAATCTCTTGTTTGCGATCGGTCGCAACATAGATCACCTGGCAGCGCGCCTCCGCCGGTGACTTCAGGGTTAAGACCCGGACTGTGCGGCCGTTTACGGACTTACCCTCCAAGGTGCGGCGGAGCACTTGGGCAAATGCCGGCCGACCCACGATCCCGACGGTCAAATCGGGGTCCGCGGTCTGATCCGGCCATTTGGCGTTCTGAAGAAACGCGAGAACCGTTGCGGCCTTCAGCTCATCCTCGGGCTCTGCGATGTCGGACGCAGCCGCCGCAGCCCAAATGGGCAGTATCAATAGCGCCATTCCGAGGGTGAAGATGATGCGCAAATAATCCCCTTCGATTCCTAGAACGTTTGGGTCAACTTGAGCATGAATGTCCGCCGCAAGGGGATCGCGGGGGTAGGACCCTCCGAATAGCACTCCACAATTTGACGATTTGTAAGATCCTGCAACAGGAGGCTGATCTCCGCTGTACGAAAGGGACGCCAGGCAAGGCGCGCGTCTACTGTCAGGGCGCCGGGAAGGGCCCAAGTGAGGTCGCGAGAATGGGCGCGGGCCATGAGGTCAAATTGGAGGTTTTTGGTGAGGTCGTGTTGCGACCGGAGGAAGCCCTGGTGGTGGATGGTTGCGGGCCTGCCATCCCAGTTATAGGCGGCCGTCTGCGAGCCAGGCAGCCACTGCGTCTCATTGAGGTACGAATAGGAGGGAGTCAATCTCCAGTTCGAACTCACTTGCCAATACCCCCAGATTTCACCACCGTAGGAACGGCCCGATGCGAAGTTGCCCAACGTCATGGGCATTGTCAATATGGGATTCCCGCCGACCCAGGTCAAGATCGGCATAAGCGGGCCCTGGATGGCCCGCAGGCGATCATAGTAGCTCCAAAACGTGGAAAGATCCACGGACCAGCGCTGGCCGGCCTGCCTCCGGTATCCCATTTCGAGCGATCGTTCGACCTCCGACTGGAAAGCCTTCGAGCCGACAAAGGATGTTTCCATGGGAACCCCCAAGGCAGTACTCAATCCGCCAGCGTCCACTTGCAGGGCGCGGTCATAACGGCTTGGAGCCCGAATGGCGCGCGAGGCAGCGAACCAGATCGACTCTCTCGCACTTGGCGTGTACAGCAGCCGAAAACTCGGCTGATATTCAAATCGGGAATATGAATTGTAGTCCGTACGCATACCGGCCGAGACCATGAGCCGCTGAGGTAAGAGTTGCCACTCATCGCGGACCACCACATCGCCGTCACGGTATACCGAGGATGTCGGATTGAAGGAGGCAAAAAAACGGCCGTTAATGGAATCCCAGTACTGTTGGTAACCAGCACCTACGTATAGTTCGTGGCGCTCAGAAATCGGTGCACGCCACTGCCAGTCCAGGGTCGCGTTATTCAGGCCACCGGACATGAAGGGGTAGTCGATATCGGTGCGGTCGTATGAGAACTGGAGGACGGTTTCTCTGCCTTCGGAGAGGGAGTGGGTCCACTGTCCCTGGAGGAAGCCTCCCTCATAGTCTGTATGACCCTGGAAGCGATTCATCAGAGCCGGCATTACGACTGCATAACCGCTCGGGTCCTGGCGATCGTTTTTGAATCCGTCTCCTTGAATTTCCCAGGAGTCCCGCTCGCCGCCTTGGCCATCGATCCGGAATCCCGCGCGCGTAGTGGAAAAATCCAGGTTCGTGATGGAGGGGTCGCGCATAATAAATGTACTGTCAAAGAGGAAATATCCAGGAGAATCAAAAGCTGGTGTGTAGTATTCGGTTTTTGCCCAGATCCGATACGCCAGGTGGTCGTTTGGGGCAAAGCCGTAGCGCGCTGTGGCCGCGGCCCTCTGCTCGTTCCCGGCCGATGCGCTCACCAGGCCTCCCTTGGTGGCCTGGGCCTTCTTGGTGATGATATTGATCACACCATTGACGGCATTTGGACCCCACATGACCGCGCCGGGCCCACGTACGATCTCGATACGATCCACATCTTCGAGACAGACATCGATGGAGTCCCAGATCAGGCCGGAAAAGAGCGGGTTGTAGAGCGACCGCCCGTCGATCATCACCAGCATCTTGTCGGAGTAGAGCCGGGCTCCGCCTCGAGCGGAGATCACCCAGGACCTGCCGTCCAGGCGGAGGACGGTCAAGCCCGGGACCCAGCGTAGGGCTTCGGGTATGGACGTCGCCCCCGACCGGCGGATGTCTTCCGATGTGAGGACAAAGACGGCGGCCGGCGCCTTCGACAATTGTTGGGCTTTCCGCCCGACAGAGGTCACCTGGATTCCAAAAAGCTCTTCGACGCTGAGCTTGTCCAGCTCATCGGTGGGCGCGCCCACGCGTTGCCCCCATATCAGTCCGGCAGCGCACAAACCGGATAACGCCAATCGCATAGTTGGCACATAAGGCTTATCGGATGCGGAGGGCCGATACTTTACCACGGTGCGTGCAGCTTCCCGGGAATTCAGACGGTGCGTCCGGCGAAGGTGACCCGACATAGTTGCAAACAGGACGCTGGCTTGGTGGTTTTCGTCCGATATGAGGATCGGGTATCTTCGCAAAGGAGCGGCAAAAGCGCAGGACCGGTGTAAAGTCAGAAGCGCAGAGCGCCGATACAAGAATTGGAATGGAGAAGCATCACGACAGGGGAGACATTTCGGGTACGGCCAACGATCCCGCCTGGAGCTTTCTGTTCGAAGAACATCCATGTCCAACCTGGATCTATGATTCGCTAACGCTCTGCTTTCTTGCCGTGAACCGGGCCGCTACCGAGCAGTATGGCTATTCCCGCGAAGAATTCCTGCGGATGACCCTTCGGGAGATCCGCCCGCCCGAAGACGTCGAGAAACTCCTGAACAGCATCCGCTCGGAACACGCGATCGCCCAGGTCTCCGACATCCGGCGGCATAAGCGCAAGGACGGGAGCATTTTCCCGGTTCGGATCCTGTCGCGGGCAGTGGAGTATCGCGGCTGTGCGGCGCGGCTGGTGGTTGTTTACGAGGTCGAGAAACAGGTGGCCATCGAGCAGGCCCTCGACCGGTCGGAACGTTTGCTGAAGGTCGTGTGGGAAAAGGCCGCGAGACCCATGCGCGTGACCGACGAGCACGGGATCGTCATCAGCATTAACGAAGCGTACGAACGTTTTGCCGGGAAGCCGCGCAACGAACTCGAGGGCCAGCCGTTCTGGATCATCTATCCAGAGGAAGACCAACCACGGATCGGTACCCGCTACTGCGACCGATTCCAAAAGAGGCTTCTGGAATCCGTCGCGGAAAGGCGGGTCACCTTGCGTGACGGGCGGGCCGTCTGGATGGAAGTGATCAGCAGCTACATCGAAGTACAGTCAGGAACCTTGCTTTTGTCGATCCTGCGGGATGTCACTGAACGCAAGGAGGCGATCATGGAACTGGAACGCGCCCGGCAACAGGCGGACGCGGCCAACCGCGCCAAAAGCGCCTTTCTCGCCAACATGAGCCACGAGATTCGCACGCCACTGAACGGTGTCATGGGTATGATCAGCCTGGTGCTCGATAGCTGCCATGATCCCGAGCTACAGGGGCACCTTCGGGTCGCCCAAAGCGCCGGCCAGTCCTTGATCACAATCCTGAGCGACATCCTCGACCTTTCCAAAATCGAGGCCGGGAGGATGAAGTTGGAGGCGATTGATTTCCACTTGCCGGGCATCCTTCAAGAGGCCATGCGGATGTTCGATTTTCCGGTCCGCGAGAAGAAACTGGATGTACATCTCTCGATCGCAGACAACTGTCCGGTGTGGGTCCAGGGGGATCCCGTCCGGCTGCGGCAGGTTTTGGTCAACATAATCGGCAACGCCGTCAAGTTTACCGTTGCCGGATCGGTACGAGTGAACGCCTGCCAGAGGCCGGGAGGCATGATACGAATCGAGGTATGCGATACCGGGATCGGGATTGCCCCGGAGAAACTGGACTCGATCTTTGATGCGTTTACCCAAGCTGATCCGTCCCACAGCCGCCAGTTCGGCGGCACAGGCCTTGGCTTGGACATCACCCGACGCCTGGTCACTTTGATGAAGGGCACGGTGTCCGTCAGAAGTGAGGTGGGCCGCGGGAGCCAGTTTGCAGTGGAACTGCCACTGATCAGCCGGCCGGCGCCCAGACGGGAGATTGACGCGCCTGGCGCCACACCGCCGCTCCCCTTGCTGAAGGTCCTGCTGGCGGAAGATAATCCCATAAACCAGAAGGTCATCCATGCGATGCTGCAACGCCAGAACTGGACCGTAACCTTGGCAACCAACGGAAGAGAAGCCTACGGGCAGTTTCTGCAGCGGCCGTTCGATCTGATTCTGATGGATGTACAAATGCCCGAGGTGGACGGATTGGAGGCCACCCGCCTGATCCGGCTGGAAGAGACTCGCCGCGGGTCCACAGAGCGCATCCCGATTATTGCTCTTACAGCGCATGCTTCGAGAAGCAACCACGACCAATGCCTCAGCGAGGGCATGGACGGCGTAATTACCAAGCCGGTGAATCTTCCGGCACTATTAAACGGGATCCATGATGCACTCCACGCGCGCACACCGCCGGCGACGCCCGGCTCGTTGGCCCCTTTCCGGGCGGGGGAACGACAGGCAACAAAGAGCGATGAACCAGTCCGACCAAAGTCTCAGATGTATACTGATGGCGAGCCGGGCTCCCTGATGGTAATCGCGGATGAATAGACGACACTTTCTCCTGAGTTCGATAGCGGCGCGCGCCATCCCCCTGTCCGTCGCCGTGTCGAGCCGGCGGGTTTCGGGAGCCGTTCCGGCAGCGGGGGAGCCGGGAGTCGCGGTCCTGCTGGTCGATACGGAGAGGGCCAAGGCTTCCATCGAGGAGCGGATCTACGGCCATTTTCTCGAGCACATCAACCATTCGGTGGTCGATGGGCTGTTTGCCGAACAGATTCGAGGCTGCGGCTTCGAGGGTGAGGACTTCAAGACCTACTGGGAATCGTTCTCGGACGGCGGCAGAGTGGAGATCGCCGACGTCGAATTCGCAAACGGGAAGAAGAGCGCGCGGCTCCACGTCGAGGGCGGGCGCGCCGGAATCCGCCAGGGCCGGCTCTACGTCGCGGAGGGGTACCAGTATGACGGCTCGCTCTGGGTGAAGCGCGAGGACGGTTCCCCACAGTTGACGCTTCGCGTCGTAAGCTCGAAGGGCGACGCGATCGCATCGGTGCCGCTCGCGCTCACGGGCTCGGGCTGGCAGGAAGCCGGCTATGCCTTCACCAGTCCCATGCGGGACACCCAAGCCTCGATGGAGATCGCGGCAGCGGGCATGGGAACCGTGCTGCTCGATCACGTCTCGCTGATGCGCGCGGATGTACGCCGCGACGGCATGCTGCGCCCCGACCTGTTGCAGGCGCTGCGGGATCTCGCTCCGTCCTTCATCCGTTGGCCCGGGGGCTCTTTCGCTTCCACATACCGCTGGAAGGACGGCATCGGCCCGCACCTCTCGCGCCGATACCACCCCAACCTGATCTGGGGCGGCTACTCGGACTACTACGGCTTCGGGACGGAGGAGTTCCTGGCGCTTTGCCGAAAGCTCAACGCCGAGCCCCTGATCGTACTGGCGGCGACCGGGACGGACTCCGGGCAGGTGCAATACGCCATGGACTGGGTCCACTACCTGAACGACCCGCCGGAGACCGAATGTGGGCGGCTGCGCGCGTCCAACGGGCATCCCGAGCCCTACGGCGTCCGTTACTTCCAGATCGACAATGAGCCGATGAATCACGGCCTGACGCCGGAGAAGTACTCCGAGATCGTCAACGTTTACGGGAGCCGGTTGCGGGCGATTGCTCCCAAGGCGCGAATCGTGGCGTGCGGACAGAAGCGATCCAACGACATGGTCTGGAGCCAGAAGGTGATCGACCTGGCGGGAGAGAACTTCGACGTCCTGGGTTGTCACAACTACGAGTACGAGCCTGCGAACTTCGAGACCGGTTTGAGACGCATCCGCGATTACCTCTCGAAGCTGGGGGACTACGTCCGCGCTTCGGCGCACCCGCGCATCGAGATCGGCGTGCTGGAGTGGAGCCTTTCGCGCACCTACGACTGGCGGGCCGGGCTGCACGCGGCCGGCAGCCTGATCCTCTACGAGGAACTCAGCCCGGGTCTGGCGATGACCTGCCCGGCCCTGCTCATGCGAAACACGA